>DATAOK010000055.1:0-55233 GCA_036265735.1 Gaiellaceae bacterium | reverse complement strand
GACCGGCCAGGGCGTCGACGCAGTGCTCGACGCGCTCATCGCGCGGATCCCGGCCCCGGCGGGGGAGCCGGACGCGCCGCCACGCGCACTCATCTTCGACTCGTCCTACGACCAGTACCGCGGTGTGGTCGCATTCGTCCGCGTCGTCGACGGGACATTCACGAGGCGCGACGCGCTTCAGACGATGGCGACCTCCACACGCTTCGATGCCGAGGAGCTCGGCTTCTTCTCGCCGACGATGACACCGGTCGAGACGCTGACCGCCGGCGAGGTCGGCTACGTGATCACCGGGCTGAAGGAGCTGTCGAGTCTACGAGTCGGCGACACGCTCACCACGGTCGCGAACCGCGCGTCGGCTGCGCTCCCGGGGTACAAGGACGTCAAGCCGATGGTGTTCGCCGGGCTCTTTCCGACGGACTCCGACGACTACCCGGAGCTCCGTGACGCGCTCGAGAAGCTCAAGCTGAACGACGCGGCGCTCTTCTATGAGCCCGAGACGTCGCAGGCGCTCGGCTTCGGTTTCCGCTGCGGCTTCCTCGGCCTGCTGCACATGGAGATCGTGCGCGAGCGACTCGAGCGCGAGTTCGATCTCGACCTGCTCGTCACGGCGCCGAACGTCGCGTATCGCGTGAAGGAGAAGAACGGCGAGTGGGTCGAGGTGCACAACCCGGCCGAGTTCCCGCGCGAGGTCGAAGAGGTCGAGGAGCCGTACGTCAAGGCGTCGATCATCGTCCCGAAGGAGTTCGTCGGCGCCGTGATGGAGCTCTGTAACGAGCGGCGCGGGACGTTCGATCACATGGAGTACCTGTCGCCTGAGCGTGTGCATCTCACGTACGAGCTGCCGCTCGGTGAGATCGTGCTCGACTTCTACGACCAGCTGAAGTCGCGAACCCGCGGCTATGCGTCGTTCGATTACGACCTCGCGGGCTTCAAGGCCGGCAATCTCGTTCGCGTCGATGTGCTCGTCGCGAGCGAGACCGTCGATGCGCTGTCGCTGATCATCCATCGCGACTTCGCGTACGACCGCGGCAGGCTACTCGTCGAGAAGTTGCGCGAGGAGATTCCGCGCCAGATGTTCGACGTGCCGATTCAGGCTGCGATCGGCGCGCGCGTGATCGCGCGCGAGACCGTGAAGGCGCGGCGGAAGGACGTGCTCGCAAAGTGCTACGGCGGCGACATCTCGCGCAAGCGCAAGCTGCTCGAGAACCAGAAGAAAGGCAAGAAGCGCATGAAGCAGGTCGGCGCGGTCGAGGTGCCGCAGGAGGCGTTCCTCGCTGTGCTGAACATCGGGCAGGGGCAGAAGGGCTGATGGCGCTCGAGATGCGCACCGAGTGCGAACGCTGCGGCGCCGGGCTTGCGCCGGACGGCGACGCGCTTATCTGCTCGTACGAGTGCACGTTCTGCAAGCCGTGCGCCGAGCAGATGGATCACGCCTGCCCGAACTGCGGCGGCGAGCTCGTCTCGCGGCCGAAGAGGCTGAGCGCATGAGCGTCGCGCGGCACCTGTACGTTCATCTGCCGTTCTGCGCGCACCGTTGCGGCTACTGCGACTTCGTCACGGTGGTCGGCCGGGGCGAGCAGCATCGGGTCTACGTCGACGCGCTCGTGCGCGAGCTCGAGCTGGAGCGCGGGCTGCTCGCGCCGGAGCTCGAGACGATCTTCCTCGGAGGCGGGACGCCGACGTTCACGGAGCTCGGCGAGCTCGTGCGGCTGCTCGAAGCGCTTCCGGCAGCGGCGGAAGTGACGGTCGAGGCGAATCCCGAGACCGTCACGCCGGAGCTCGCGCGGGCATTGCGCGCCGCGGGCGTCACGCGGGTCTCGCTCGGCGCCCAGACGTTCCAGCCGGAGCTCCTCCGGGTGCTCGAGCGCGTTGCCGGGCCTGACGACGTCCGACGCGCCGTGCATCATCTTCGTGATGCCAGTTTGGACAACATCTCGCTCGATCTCATCTACGGGATCCCCGGCCAGAGGCCCTCCGATCTCGACGCCGACCTCGGCGATGCCCTCGCGCTCGAGCCGGAGCACCTGTCCTGCTACGAGCTCGAGGCGAAGCCGGGGACGCGCTTCACCCATGCCTGGGGAGAGGAGCTGCGCCTGCAGGCGGACGCGATGGAGGACTACTTCGAGCGCGTCGTCGCGACGCTGACGGGTGCCGGTTTCCGCTGGTACGAGACGGCGAACTTCTGCCGCGCCGACGCTGCGCGGGATCTGCGCTCGCGGCACAACCTCGCGTACTGGCTCGGCCGGGACTACCTGGGCATCGGGATCGGCGCGGTTTCGACAATCGAGAAGAGGCGCTGGCGGAACACGCCGCGGCTCGGGCGCTACCTGGAGGCGCTCGGCGCCGGGATGCGGCCCGAACGCGAGCTCGAGGACGTCGGCGGCGACGTCCGGGCGCGGGAGCGCGTGATGCTCGGGCTGCGCCTCGACGAGCCGCTGCTGCTCGCGGGCTTGCAGCACGCGCTCGACCCGATCGGCCTCGCCCGGATCGAGAGTCTCGGGCTGGCCGAGCGTGCCGCGGACGACTCGCTCACGCTCACCGAGCGCGGCCGCTTTCTCGGCGGTGCCGTGACGGCTGAGCTCCTGGCGTAAAATTCGCTGGAAATGAGCGTGAAATTGCAGCTCACCCAGCGGCAGCAGGAGATCCTGCGACGCGTCGTCGAAGAGTTCGTCGCCACCGGGCAGCCGGTGGGCTCGAAGACGCTCGTCGAGCGTGCCGGCCTGACTGCGTCGCCATCGACGGTGCGCGTCGAGCTTGCCGAGCTCGAGAACCTCGGCCTGCTCACGCACCCGCACACCTCAGCCGGCCGCGTGCCGACGGAGAACGGGTACCGCTACTACGCGGACGAGCTCCTGCATCGTCCTGCCCCGCGGCCGGACGTGTTCCCGCTCGACCTGCACACGCGGCGAACCGAGGTCGAGTCGGCGCTGCAGGCAACGACGGAGATGCTGTCGCAGGTCACGCGACTGCTCGCCCTCGTGTCGGCTCCGCCCCTCGAAGCGACGACCGTCGTGCGCGTCGAGGTGCTCCTGCTGCAACCCGAGCTCGTGATGGTCGTCGTGATCACGTCGGCGGGCGGCGTCACGAAGCGGAACTTCCATTTCGAAGCGCCGGTCGACCCCGGGCTTGCCGAGTGGGCGAACGAGTACCTGAACGAGACCGTCTCCGGCCTTCAGCTCGGTACGACGCTTCTGCGCCGCCGCTTCGACGAGCCGGGCCTCTCGGCGCGCGAGCGCGCGTTCCTCGCCGCGCTGCGCCCGGCATTCACGGAGCTCGTCTCGGCCGAGCAGCGGCTGTACGTCGGCGGCGCCGCCGACCTGCTCGGCGATGTCCGGGCCGAGGAGCTCGAGGCCTATCGGAACCTCTTCGAGCTCGTCGAGAAGCGGGCGGCGCTGCTCGACGTTCTCGGCGAGTCGGCGCTCGAGCCGCGACAGTCGTTCGTCCGCGTCGGGCACGACCTCGAGCATCCTGCGCTGCGCGAGATCGCGCTCGTCGGTGCCTGCTACGGGCTGGTGCATCGCGCGCTTGGCGCGGTGAGCCTCATCGGCCCGGTTCGGATGGACTACGAGAAGGCGCTCGGAGCCGTCCGCTCAGCCGCCACCGAGCTCTCGCGTTTCGCCGAGTCGGTCTACGGCGACCGCTAGCCTCACTGAAGCGATGGCCACGACCGAGCACGACTATTACGAGCTCCTCGGCGTCCCCCGCGACGCGAGCGAGCCGGAGATCAAGAAGGCCTTCCGCGCACTCGCGCGCGAGCTCCATCCCGACGTCTCCGACGCTCCCGACGCGCAGGAACGCTTCCGCGAGGTCGTCGAGGCGTACGAGGTGCTGTCGAAGTCCGAGACGCGCAACCTGTACGACCGCTATGGGCATGCCGGCCTTCGTAGCGGCGGCTTTCAGCCCGGCCATTTCGACTTCGGCAGCCTCTCCGATCTGTTCTCGGCATTTTTCGGCGACGACCTGCTCGGCCGGTCGTCGCGTGGCGGCGACCTCGCCGCCACCGTCGAGATCGAGCTCCTCGAGGCGGCCAACGGCACGACGCGGAACGTCCCGTTCGAGGTCGCCGTCACGTGCACCCGCTGTGCCGGCGAGGGCGCCGAGCCGAACACGCCGATCTCCACCTGCCCGACGTGCGCCGGAGTCGGCCGCATCCAGCACGTCACGCGCAGCGTCTTCGGCGAGTTCGTGCGAACGCAGGCCTGTCCGACCTGCAGCGGCAGCGGCCGTGTCATCGAGTCGCCGTGCACCGAGTGCCGCGGAGCAGGCCGCGTGCTCGAGCGGCGAACGATCGAGGTCGAGATCCCCGCCGGCATTCACGACGGGCAGCGGATCCGCATCAGCGGCGAAGGCCACGCCGGCGAGCTCGGCGCGCGGGCCGGCGACGTCTACGTCCAGGTGCACGTGCGCCGGGACAAGCGCTTCGTCCGCGAGGGGAACGACATCTTCTCGACGGTCGATCTCACGATCACCCAGGCGGCGCTCGGCGCAACGGTGAACGTGCCTACGCTCGCGGGCGACGAAGAGCTCACATTCGATCCGGGAACCCAGCCCGGCGAGATCCGCGTGCTGCGCGGCCAAGGGATGCCGGTGCTGCAGGGCTTCGGCTGCGGCGACCACCGGGTGCTCGTCAACGTGCTCGTCCCGCGCCACCTCGACGACGAGCAGCGCCGGCTGCTCGAGGACTTCGACGCGCGCGCCGACGACAAGACGTACAAGGCCGACGAAGGCTTCTTCGAGAAGCTGAAGAGCGCGTTCCGGTGAGCGTAGGCTCGACGGAGCTCACGAAGCCGAGGTGCGGCTCGGCCGCCGCCGGAGGCAGTAGACGCTGAAGCGCTTCGTTGTCGTCGGGGGCGAGGCCGAGCTGGCGCTCCTGCTGCACATCTTCCCGGAGGGCGTCGAGGAGCTCCACGGCGCGTTCGCGGTCTACGCCGACGAGCCGCCGCTCGGCTTCGACGTCGTCGACACGACCGACGTCCCCGAGGGCTGGGAGGATCGCTGGCGCGAGTTCCACCACGGGGCGAAGGTCGGGCGGTTCTGGGTCGGCCCACCGTGGGAAACGATCACGATCGATCCCGGCCAAGCGTTCGGCACGGGTGCGCACCCGACGACCAGACTGACGCTCGAGCTCCTCCAGACGCTCGAGCCGGGCTCCCTGCTCGACGTCGGCTGCGGCTCCGGGGTCCTCTCGATCGCCGCCGCGAAGCTCGGCTTTGCTCCGGTCATAGGCGTCGACCTCGACGAGGCTGCGGTGGAGGCGACGATCGCGAACGCGCACGCCAACGGCGTCACGATCGAAGCACGACTCGCCGACGCATTGACCGACGAGCTCCCGGACGTCGACGTCGCGCTCGCGAATGTCGCGCTCGACGTCGTCGAGCGGCTCCTCATGCGCCTTCCCGCGGAGCGCGCCGTCACCTCCGGCTACCTGGAGCGCGACCGCCCCGACGTGAGCGGCTGGACGCACGTCGACCGCGCAACTGCAGACGGTTGGGCCGCCGACGTGTTCGTGCGCGAACTCTCGTAGCATTCCGGCATGGCGACGTTCAGCGTCCGCTTCCTCGGCTGCAAGGTCTCGCACGTCGACGCGCACGAGATTCGCGAGCACCTCCTCGCGGACGGCCACGACGAGTGCGAGAACGACGCCGACGTCGCGGTCGTTAACACGTGCTGCGTGACGAACGAAGCGGTCGCGAAGTCGCGCAAGGAGGCAGCACGCGCGGCGCGCACGCACAAGCGCGTCTACGTCACCGGCTGCGGCGCGAACCTCGCGTCCGCCGCGTTCGCGGGCCTACCGGAGAACGTCGTCGTCGTTGCGAAGCGGAGCGAGGAGACGCCGCGCTTCGTCGCCGGCGACGTCGGTGCCATCGGGTGTGTCCAGGCCGACGCGCGCCTCGATCGCATCCGCGCGTTCGTGAAGGTGCAGGACGGGTGCTCGTTCTCGTGCAACTTCTGCGTGATCCCGCTTGTACGCGGGCACTCGCGCAGCCGCCGCGCGGTCGACGTCCTCAACGAGGTCGAACGGCGCGTCCAACAAGGCCACCGTGAAGTCGTCCTCACAGGCATCAACCTCGGCTGCTACCGCGACCGCGAGCAGCGCTTCGACCTCCCGCGACTCGTCCGCGCCGTCGGCGCGACACCGGGACTGGAGCGCCTCCGGCTCTCGTCGATCGAGATCAACCACGTGAGCGACGAGCTGATCGCAGCACTGCGCGAGACGCCCACCGTCGCGAGGCACCTGCACGTCCCGCTGCAGTCGGGCGATGACGGCGTGCTGCGCGCGATGGGCCGCCGCTACACGACCACCACGTACCTTCGCCGCCTCGCGCCGCTTGCGGACGAGTTCAACCTGACAAGCGATGTCATCGTCGGCTTCCCCGACGAGGACGAGCGCGCGTTCGGCAACACGCTCCGCACCGCGCGCCTCGCCGGCCTCACGAAGATCCACGTGTTCCCGTATTCACCGCGGCCCGGCACGAAGACCGAAACGCGCGACCCCGTCTCGCCTGCGGAGAAGAAGGAGCGCAGCGCACGTCTGCGCGCCGCCTCTCACGACGCGTGCCTCGCACGCTGGCGCACGAAGCTCGGCCGCGACGACGTCGTGCTCGTCGACCGCCCCGGTCGTGGGTACGGCGACGACTACTCGCCCTGGCTCGTCGAGGGGCCGGTCGGCACCTTCGTCCGAGTCCGCGGCGCCGAGGTCACCGAGGAGGGCGTGCGTGCAGCCTGAGCCCGACTGCCTCTTCTGCACGCTCTTCCGTGAGGGAGAGCACGTCGCGTCGGCCGACGGCGTCGTCGCGATCCGCGACATCAACCCACAGGCACAGACGCATCTCCTCGTCATCCCGGAACGCCACATCGCGAGCTTCCACGAAATCGCCCAATTCGACGCGGACGAGGACAAGCGGATGCTCGACTTCATCGCCGAAGTGGCAGCGCGCGAAGGCCTGACCGATTACCGTGTCGTTGTCAACGCGGGCGCAGGGGCAGGGCAGACGATCTTTCATCTGCACTGGCACATCCTCGGCGGCGGCCTGACCGGGAGAATGACGTGACGCGGATCGAGGAGATCGAGGCAGAAGTCCGGGAGGCCATGAAGGCCCGCGACGCCGAACGTCGCGACGCGCTCCGTCTGATCGTCAACGCGCTCAAGAACTCCGAAAAGGAGCTGCAGCGGCCGCTCTCCAACGACGAGGAGCTGCAGGTGCTCCAACGCGAGCGCAAGCGCCGCGTCGAAGCGGCTGAGGCGTTCCGCACGGGCGGCGCAGAGGACCGTGCGCTCGCAGAGGAGCGCGAGCTCGCGATCCTCGAGGAGTTCATGCCCGAGCCGCTGTCCGAGGACGAGATCGAGGAGATCGTCGACGACGCGATTGCGGAGGTCGGCGCAACGAGCATGGCCGACCTCGGGCGCGTAATGGCCGACGTGATGCCGCAGATCGCCGGCCGCGCCGACGGCTCCGTCGTCAGCCAGATCGTCCGCGAGAAGCTCGCCTGAGACGAGGGCCGGTTGTCGGAGCGCTCGCGGCAGCCGCCTGGCAGGCCTGCGATCCGCTGCTCAAGCGCACGTTCGGCACCCCGTACTCGGACGCGGAGCTGCTCGGCCCCTTCATCACGCGCGGGCGGTACGAGTGGCTCGCGAACCTCGCCACCCATGCCGGCAGCGGCGCAACGTTCGGCTACGTCTTCGAACGGCTCGGCGGGAGAGGCGTGAAGGCAGGCGTTGCCGCAGCGCTCGCCGAAAACACGCTGCTCTGGCCGGGGATTGCGGTGTTCGACCGCATCCACCCGAAGCGACGAGACGGCACCTGGCCGCCCCTCGCCACAAATCCACGTGCGTTCGGCTCGGCGGCCGCCGGCCACGCACTCTTCGGCACGCTGCTCGGTCTCGGCGTCCGCTGACAGCCGGAAGGATTTCGCGGCTGCGTCGTTGACAGCATCATCGTGCGTTCCGTTCGCCTGCTGACGGGCGTCTTTCGCAATCCGGATCTTCGGCGCGTCGAGCTGGCATTCGTCGGCTTCAGCGGTGCCGAGTGGGGTGCATGGATCGCGCTGCTCGTGTACGCGTACGAGCGCGGCGGCGCAACGACGGCAGGTGTCGTCGCAGTCGTTCAGTTGGTCCCAGCCGCGATCTTCGCGCCGGTTGCCGCGTCGTTCGTCGACCGGCACTCACCGACACGCGTGCTCACCGCGGGCTATCTCGCGCAGTCGGTTGCGATGGCAGCGACGGCGTCTGTGCTGCTTGCGGACGGCCCGCCGGTTGTCGCCTACGCGCTGGCGGCGGTTTGGACGAGCGCGGTAACGGTGTCGCGTCCCTCGCAGGCCGTCCTGTTACCGTCGCTTGCTCGAACGCCCGAGGAGTTGACCGCGGCGAACGTCGTCTCAGGCTGGATCGAAAGCGTCAGCGTCCTCGGTGCGCCGGCGGCTGCCGGCATCCTGCTCGGGGTAGGCGGCGCGGGGGCGGTCTTCGCGGTGATGGCAGGGGCACTGCTCGTCGCGGCCGTGCTTGTTGCACCGGTGAATTCCCCGGCGACAAACGCGGGCGGGTCGATCACGGGTGCGTTCGACGGCCTGCGCGTGGTCGCGCACGAGCCCGGGCCGCGAGCACTCGTCTGGCTCCTCACCGTCGAAGCGCTCGCGATCGCCGCGCTCGACATCCTGTATGTCGTGCTCGCGGTCGGCGTGCTGCACCACGGCGGCGCAACGGCCGGCTACCTCAACGCCGCCTTCGGCGCGGGCGGTGTCGCCGGCGTGGCCGCGACGGCGGGCCTCGTCGGCCGGCGGCGGCTGGCTCCGGCGCTGCTCACCGGTCTCGCGTTATGGACGGTGGCACTCGCGCTGATCGCGGCCGTGCCGTCACTCGCGACGGCGTTCCTGCTGCTTGCCGTTGCCGGTGTCGGGCGGACGCTGCTCGATGTTGCAGGCCGAACACTGCTGCAGCGCGTTGCGCGTCCGGAGGTCCTCGCACGTGTCTTCGGTCTCCTCGAGAGCGCGATGATGGCCGGGCTCGCGCTCGGCTCGATCGCTGCGTCGCTCTTCGTCGGCCTCACGGGGAATCGCGGCGCCTTCCTCTGCTTCGCGGTTCTGCTCCCGATCAGTTCCGTCGTCGTGCTCCGCGGTCTCCTCGGCGCCGATGCCCTCACGTTGCCGATCGTCGAGCTCGCGCGACTGCGTGCGTTGCCAATCTTCGCGCCGCTCGACGCGGCCGTGCTCGAAGGGCTCGCCCGGTGCCTCGAGCCCCGCGAGGTCGCGGCGGGCACGCGCGTGATTCGCGAAGGCGAGCGAGGTGACCTCTTCTACGTTGTCGCGGACGGCGAGCTTGAGGTCACGGTCGCGGGCGAGCACGTGCGCTTTCTCGGCCGCGGCGACTGCTTCGGAGAGATCGCGCTCTTGCGCGACGTGCCGCGAACAGCATCGGTGACTGCGCGAACCGACGTGTTGCTCGACGCCCTCGACGGCGTCTCGTTCATTGCTTCGGTCACGGGACACGACCCGAGTGCGCACGCGGCCCGCGAGCTCGTGCGGGGCCGGCTCGAGCGCGCGGCGATCCTGTCCTGATCAATCCGCTCCGGGCGGCGGTGCTCCTACACTGAGCGCGTGCAAGAGGTTCTGGATGTTCCAAACGAGGTGGCGGTCGAGCTAGCCGGGATCGGCGACGGCGTGCTCGGGGCGCTGCGCGACCGGCTGGGCTGCGCGATCAATCTCCGCGGCAACCGGCTCACCCTCGAGGGCGACGAGCCCAAGGTCGTGGAGGCGAAGGCGGTGCTCGAGGAGCTCGTCGAGCTTGTCGAAGGAGGCCAGGAAATCGGAGCCGGCACGGTCGACACGATCCTGAGTGCGATTGACGAGGCTGAGGATGTCCACAAGATCTTCGACGACGTCGTCTGGTCGCACCGCGGCAAGCGGATCACGCCGAAGACGGTGACGCAGAAGCGCTACGTCGACGCGATCCGCAAGTGCACGGTGACGTTCGGCATCGGTCCTGCCGGCACGGGTAAGACCTACCTCGCGATCGCGCTCGCCGTGTCGGCGTTGTCGGAGCGCCAGGTCGGGCGCATCATCCTGACGCGACCTGCGGTCGAGGCGGGCGAGCGGCTCGGCTTCCTGCCGGGCGACGTGCTCGCGAAGGTCGATCCGTACATGCGGCCGCTCTTCGACGCGCTCTACGACACGATGGACCCGGAGAAGCTCAACACGTACATCGAGCGCGGCACGATCGAAGTTGCGCCTCTCGCGTTCATGCGTGGTCGAACCCTGAATGACAGTTTTGTGATCCTCGACGAGGCGCAGAACACGTCACCGGAGCAGATGCAGATGTTCCTGACGCGGCTCGGCTTCGGCTCGAAGATGGTCGTCACCGGCGACATCACGCAGATCGACCTGCCGCGTGAGCAGGCGTCCGGTCTCATCCAGGTGCAGGACATCCTCGGTTCCGTCGACGGGATCCAGTTCGTGCGTTTCAGCAACCAGGACGTCGTCCGGCACAAGCTCGTGCAGCGCATCGTCGAGGCGTACAAGCTCCACTCCGAGGAGACCGGGACGGCTCGACGCCGGTGATCGACATCGAGGTCGACAACCGCTCCGGAGTCGCGGTCGACGAGACGGGCGCGTGCGAGCTCGTACGACGCGTCCTCGCCGCGGAGGGGATCGACGCCGGTGAGCTGGGGCTCGCGTTCGTCCAGCCGGAGGAGAGCAGGGCCTTGAAGCAGAAGCATCTT
Source organism: Gaiellaceae bacterium (assembly GCA_036265735.1). Lineage (GTDB taxonomy): Bacteria > Actinomycetota > Thermoleophilia > Gaiellales > Gaiellaceae > Palsa-739. Next base: position 44,521 of record DATAOK010000055.1, on the reverse strand, counting down.
GGTATCGACGAGGCAACGGACGCATTGGCGTTCCCGATCGACGAGCTCGACGACCTGCCTGCCGGGTTGCCGCGGCAGCTCGGCGACGTCGTTGTCTGCCCGCAGGTCGTCGGCGGCGCGTGGCGCGCGCCGCTCGTGCACGCCGTGCTGCACCTGGTCGGCTACGACCACGGCGAGGCGATGGAAGCTCGGGAAGCGCTGTACGCATGAGCATCTCGTCGCCGCCCGAGCGCCCGCGCATTCGACGCCGGCCGCCGGCGCCCGGCCGCGCACCGACGGTGCTCGACAGCTTCAACTACGCGTTCGAAGGGATCATCCACGTCCTGCGAACGCAGCGGAATTTGCGCATCCATTTCGCAATTGCCGTAGGCGTCATCGTCGCGGCCGCGGCGTTCAACGTCGGACGCCTCGAGCTGATCGCGCTGCTGCTCGCGATTGCCTTCGTGCTCGTCTGCGAGATGGTGAATTCGGCGATCGAGGGCGCGATCGACATCTCGACGACCTCGTTCGACCCGAACGCGAAGCTTGCGAAGGACATCGCCGCCGGCGCGGTGCTGATCTCGACGGTCACCGCCATCGCCGTGGGCTATCTCGTCTTCGCGCATGCAGCGGCGCACCGGACGTCGAACTTTCTGGGCCGGGTCAAGGACGCGCCTGCGGAGATCACGCTGCTCGCCCTCGTGCTCACGATCCTGATCGTGATCGGGACGAAGGCCTGGACCGGGCGAGGGACGCCGTTGCGCGGCGGGCTGCCGTCCGGGCACGCGGCGCTCGCATTCGCCGGCTGGATGGCGGCGACGCTCGTGGTCGGCGTGGACCACCGCTTCCTCATCTCGTCGCTCACGTTCATCATGGCGCTCCTCGTTGCGCAGACGCGCGTCGAGTCAGGCGTGCACTCAGCGCTCGAGGTGCTGTACGGCGGCGCGCTCGGCGCGCTCGTCACGCTCGTGCTCTTTCAGGTGCTCGCGTGACGGGCGAGGAGCTCGTCGTGCGTGCGGAAGCCGCCGCGGCGCATGCGTATGCGCCGTACTCGAACTATCTCGTCGGCGCGACGATCGAGCTGAACGACGGTCGCGTCTACGACGGCGTGAACGTCGAGAACGCCGCGTACCCACTCGGGATCTGCGCGGAGCGCACGGTGATCGGCAAGGCCGCGAGTGACGGCGTTCGTCCCGGCGACATCGCCGCGATCGGCATCAACGCGTCTCCGTGCGGCGGCTGCCGGCAGTGGCTGCACGAGTGGCGGATCGAGCGCGTCTATTTCCGGCGCGAGGACGGATCGATCGCGGAGTACGCTGCCGCTGACCTCCTGCCGGACACCTGGAATCTTCCGGGTTGATGCGTTCAGGCTTCGTCTCGGTCGCCGGCCGGCCGAACGTCGGCAAGTCGACGCTCGTGAACGCCCTCTGCGGCGGCAAGGTCGCAATCGTCTCCGACAAGCCGCAGACGACGCGTCGGCGCATCTTCGGGATTGCGAACGCAGAGGACTACCAGCTCGTGCTCGCCGACCTGCCGGGTTTTCAGCGCCCGCGGGATGCGCTGACCGAGCGGATGCAGCGCACCGTCGACACCGCGTTCGAAGACGTCGAGGGCGTGCTGTTTGTCTTGTCCGCGCGCGAGCGGATCGGTGCCGGCGACCGGTTCATCGCGCAGCGCGTGTTCGCGCTCGGAGTACCGGTCGTGATCGCGCTCAACAAGGTCGACCGCTTGAAGCCGGGTCACATCGCGCAGCAGATGAACGCGGCCGCCCAGCTCGGCGACTTTCATGCGTTGCATCCTGTGAGCGCGAAGACAGGCGACGGGATCGGCGAGCTGCGCGGCGAGCTCGTTGCGCTGCTGCCCGAGGGGCCGCTCTACTTTCCGCAGGAGCAGCGAACGGATCTGAGCGTCGAGACGCAGATCGCCGAGCTGATCCGTGAGAAGGCGCTCTGGCTGACGCGCGACGAGGTGCCGCATGCGATCTCAGTCGAGGTCGACGAGCTCGATGAGAAGGTCTTGCGGGCGAACGTCCTCGTCGAGACGGACTCGCAGAAGCAGATCGTGGTCGGCAAGGGCGGCTCGGTGATCAAGGAGATCGGCACACGTGCGCGCCCCGAGATCGAGCACCTGCTCGGGCACTCGATCTTCCTCGAGCTGGTCGTGAAGGTTCGGCCGCGCTGGCGGCGCGACGAGGCGACGCTCGAGCGGCTCGGGCTCTAGCGCAACGCGTACAGCCGCCACTCGCCGGGGATCCCCTTCAGCGCGTGCTCGCCGCGATCGTCGAACTCGAGGCCCGAGCCCGCGACAAGATCCTTGACGGTCGAGGACACGAGCACCTCACCCGCGTCCGCACTCGCCGCGACGCGTGCGCCGATGTGCAACGCGATTCCGGCGAGCTTGTCGCCGACCTTCTCGCACTCACCGGTGTGCACGCCGCTTCGCACCTCGAGGCCGAGCTCGCGGATGCTCTCCGAGATCGCGCGGGCGCACATGATCGCGCGGGCAGGCCCGTCGAACGACGCGAGGAAGCCGTCGCCGGCGTTGTCGAGCTCGCGCCCGCGGAAGAGATCGAGCTGGCGACGGATCCGCGCGTGGTGGCTCTCGAGCAGCACGGCCCACGCGCGGTCGCCTCGACGGTGCGCCTGCTCCGTCGAGCCGACGAGGTCGGTGAAGAGCACCGTCGAGAGCACGCGCTCGGTCGCCGGCTCGTGCGCTGCCTGGCCTGCAAGTCGCCGCGTCTCGGCTTGCGCGACGCGGTCAGCCTCGTCGTCGACCCAGTGGTAGATGCTCTCCATCTGCGGCAGCTCGACGATGCTCGCGCCTGCAATCCTCTGCGCGAAGTACTCGGCCGGACCGCGCTGCGACGGGCTCGCGAGGATGACCGTCGGCACGCGCACCGTGGGCAGGACGTCCGACACGTCGGAGTCCATCATCATCCTGAAGAACGCCAAGGCCGAGCCGGGGCTCAGGCTGCGCCGCATGTGCGAGCGGAACCACGCACGAAAGCGTGGATCGTCGACCTGCGCCGGCGACCATTCTGCGAGGCGGGCATCCAGGAACTCGGTCAGGCCCCAGCCGTCACGGATCTCCTCGAGCCGCCGGCGCCACTCGTCGTCGCTCCAGGCCCACGGATAGTCGGCGCTGCGGCGGCCCTTCGCCGTCGGGTCGAAGAGCACGAGCCCGGAGACGCGCTCCGGGTGTGTCGCTGCGAAGAGCGTTGCGAGCCGCGCGCCCTCCTGCGCGGTCCAGAGGATCGCGCGCTCGGAGCCGACGTCGTCCATGACCGCGCGCAGGTCGTCCATGCGCATCTCGAGCGTCGGCACTCCTTCCACATGATCCGAGAGGCCGGTCCCGCGCTTGTCGATCAGGATGACGCGGGAGAACGACGCAAGCCCCGCGAGAAACCGGACGAGCAGCGGCTGTTCCCAGATCGAGAGGATGTCACCCGCGAAGCCGCGGACGAACACGATGTCCACGGGGCCTCCCCCCACAACCTGGTAGGCGATCGCGACGTCGCCGCTGCGGGCGTAGAAGACATCCGCAGGCTCCACGGGGTGAGTCTGCCTCAGCAGGTGCGCCCGAGCCAGCGCTCGAGCGCGCGAATGCGGGTCACCGCTCGCGCGATATCGGCCCGCACAGCCGGGCTCTCCTGCGCGTCGCGCGCGAGCTCCACATACGCCGAATGCGCGGCGCCGGAGCCGGTGTAGAGCAGCAGGTCGACGCCGGCCGCAAGCGCTCGCGCCGTCGCGTGCGCCGTCCGCGCGGCCGCGGGCGCGTCGAGTGCGTCGGTGACGACGACGCCCTTGAACCCGATCCGCTGCCGGAGCAGCGTCGTGACGATCGGCTTCGAGAACATCGCCGGCGTTCCCGTCGTGTCGAGCCGCGGATACGAGGCGCTGGAGACCATCACGAGCTTCACGCCTGCTCTCACCGCCTGAATGAACGGCTCCAACGCCGTCTTCCACACGGTGACGACGCTGTCGTCCGTGTTCTCCCTCGCCGCGCCGAGGCCGGGAAAATGCTTTGCGGTCGCGGCGACGCGGCCCGCCTGCAGCGCACGCACGTACGTGACAGCGAGCGCACCGACGAGCGCCGGGTCGGTCCCGAACGACCGGCCGCGCAGGAATCCGCCCGGCCCGAGCGTGTCGGTGACCGGCGCGAGATCGACGTCGATGCCCGCGTTTCGGAGCTGCGTCGCCGCCCGGCGGGCTTCGAGGTCGGTCTCGCCGATCCCGAGATGGCCGAGTTCGGCCGCCGAGTGGTCCGGCTGCGCCCAGGTGAGCCGCCGGGCAAAGCCGCCCTCCTGGTCGACGAGGATGAGCAGCGGCCGCCCGATCGCGCAGCCTGCCGCATGCAACTGCGTGGTGGTCGCCGACAGCTCTGCGGGAGCCCAGCGGCCGACGAGAATCACGCCGCCGATCTCGCCCGCCTGCACGCGCGCGAGAAACGACGCCTTCGGCGGTCCCGCCAACGCACTCACGATCGTCGCGCCCGGCGACGCGGCGGCCGCGGGGGCGGCGGCGATGAGCGCCGCGCAGCTAGGCGCGAGCCAGTGCGGGAGCCGCCGCACGCTCGAGACGCAGCCCCGTCACCGGGTCGAAGTAGTGGAACGCACGCGGGTCGACCGCGAGACGCAGCGGCCCGCCGACGCGCGCCGATGTCTGCGGCGACACGCGAGCGGTGAAGAGCGCGTTGCTCGACGCGATCAGAGTCTCCTCGTCGCCGGCGGCCTCGCGCACCTCGCTGACGTCGACCGGCGGCGCATCGACTTCGAAGATCACGTGAGCGTCAGGCCCGAGATCCTCGACGACTTGCACGGCGACGTCGATGGCCGGCAGCGTGGGGTCTGCGAGCGCCGCATCCTCGAACGCCTCCGGCCGGATGCCGACGATCGCCTTGCCACCGGCAATCGCGGGCGTGTGCGCCGGGATCCGGAAGCCGCCGAACGAGACCGAGTCTTCGGTCACGTCTGCCTCGACGAGGTTCATCGCCGGCGAGCCGATGAACGCCGCGACGAAGAGATTGACGGGCCGTGCATAGAGCACCTGCGGCGTATCCACCTGCAGGATCCGTCCGTCGCGCATGACGGCGACGCGGTGCCCGAGCGTCATCGCCTCGACCTGGTCGTGCGTCACGTAGATCGTCGTCGTCGCGAGCCGCGCGTGGAGTGCCGCGAGCTGGCCGCGCATGCTCACCCGCAGCTTCGCGTCGAGGTTCGAGAGCGGCTCGTCCATGAGAAAGGCCTTCGGCTCGCGGACGATCGCTCTGCCCATCGCGACCCGCTGGCGCTGGCCGCCCGACAGCGCGGCCGGCCGGCGCTCGAGCATCTCGTCGAGACCGAGCAGCTTTGCAACCTCCTCGACGCGCTCCTTCGCCTCCGCCTTCGGCGTGCGGCGCACCTTGAGGCCGTAGCCGAGGTTGTCCCGCACGCTCATGTGGGGGTACAGCGCGTACGTCTGGAAGACCATCGCGATATCGCGGGAGCGCGGCGGCAGCTCAGTCACGTCGTTTCCGCCGATCGAGATCGAGCCCTCGGTGACATCCTCGAGCCCTGCGATCATCCGCAGGAGCGTGGACTTCCCGCAGCCGGACGGGCCGACGAGGACGAGAAACTCGCCGCTCTCGATGTCGAGCGAGACTGCGTCCACCGCGGTCACCTTCTCGCTGAAACGCTTCGTGACGTCCTCGAGCCTGATCTCGGCCACTGCGGTGGATCTATACCGGACCGAACCACCTGGCGCAATGGCATTGACCAATTTCGTGCAACTCGGATATCATCGGCGTCCATGACGGCGGCCGGGCAGCAGCGGGTGACGAAGCAGAGCGCGACGCGCGCCCAGGTGATGGACCTGATCGAGCGGCTCGGCGTCGGCACGGCGATCCCGTCTGAACGCCAGCTTTCCGCCGATCTCGGCGTCTCACGCTTGACCGTTCGCGCGGCCCTCGACGACCTCGCCCGCGAGGGTTACCTCGTCCGCCGGCGCGGCAGCGGCACCTATATCCAGCAGCCGAAGATCTCGCAGGAGCTGACCATGACCTCGTTCAGCGAGGACATGCGCCGCCGGGGGATGGTGCCCGGGAGCCGCACCCTTTCGATGGAGACGGAGCTCGCCGGGGCGCGGCTCGGGCGGCTGCTCCACGTCTCGCCGGGCGAGGAAATCCTCGTGATCAAGCGCCTGCGCCTCGCCGACGGCGAGTCGATGGCGATCGAGACGCTCCACCTGCCGAAGTTCCTCGTTCCCGGTCTCCGCAAGGAGGATCTGGAGGGCTCGTTCTACGACCTCTACCGCGAGCGGTACGGGATCGTGATCGTCAGCGGCACCCAGGCAATCGAGCCGACCGTCACCGGCCAGGAGGAGTCGAACGCGCTCGGCGTCCCGCTCCACTCGCCGGCCTTCCTCTTCGAGCGCACGAGCCGCGACGCGGCCGACCGGACGGTCGAGTTCGTCCAGTCGGTCTACCGGGGCGACCGGTACCGGATCGTGACCGAGCTCACCCGTCCCGCGGGCTGATCTCCACTTGACAGAAGCGGTCCGGTGTGCGATAAACGCGCCGTGGCCAACTGGTACAGACCAATCGGCGCTCGGCCACGCGTCGACGGCTCAGGGAGAACGTGGATGAAGACGCGAATCTTGCTAGCGGCCATCACGGCCGTAGCGCTCGGGGTCGTGGCGGCGACTGCGAGCGCGGGAGTGCACCGGGCTCAGGCGAACAAGCTGACCGTGTGGCTCCAAGTCGATGCGCAGTCCGGCTGGCCGGATGTCGTCGCGGCTGCGAATCAGCAGTTCCAGCAGGATCACCCCGGCTGGACGATTGACGTCCAGTACCAGAACTGGGGCGACCATCTCCAGAAGTTCGATGCCACCCTCGCCGGCGGCAACACGCCCGACGTGATCGAGATGGGCAACACGGAGATGACGAAGTACATGGCGGCGGGTGCGTTCGCCGACATCACCTCGTTCAAGGGCTCGTTTGCGAACTCGTCGAACTGGCTGGCGGGTCTCGCGAAGTCGGGCCTGTTTGGCGGCAAGCTCTACGGCGTCCCCTATTACGCCGGGTCGCGCGTCGTCACGTACCGGACCGACCTCTGGAACAAGGCAGGCATCAAGTCGGCGCCCAGCAGCCTCGCGCAGTTCACCGCGGACATTCACAAGCTCGCGGTGAAGAACTCCAAGGTGAAGAGCTTCTCGCCGGTCTACACGGCGGGCACCGATTGGTACTTCGCGATGAGCTTCGTCTATGACTACGGCGGATCGATCGCGCGCACGCACGCAGGCAAGTGGATCGGCAACCTCGACTCGAAGGCTTCCATCGCCGGTCTCACCGCGTGGAAGAACTTCTACAAGGCAGCGTCGAAGGCCCCGTCGACCTCTGACGAGAACAACCCTCCCCCGTACAACGTCTTCTCGCAGGGGCAGGCCGGCTCGATCGTCGGCCCGGGCTGGTTCAGCTGCTGCACGGGTGCGAAGTACAAGGCCGTGACCGCGCAGTTCGTCATGCCGAGTCACGTTGCGGGCAAGGCGATGCCGGGCTTCCTCGGCGGATCCGATCTCGCAGTGCCGGCGCCGAGCGGCAACAAGGCGCTCGCCGCTGACTGGATCAAGGACTTCACGAGCACGAGTGCCGAGAAGGCACTGCAGGCGAAGGGCAACATCCCGAACGCGACGAGCCTCCTCGGCACGAGCGTGAACGAGCGGGCTGCCGCGCGCAGCTGGTTCGTCCCCGCAGCGAAGCACTGGGTGGACGTCGAGAACGGCAATATCCTGCGCAACATGCTGGCGCAGATCCTCATCGGCAAGCTCTCCGTGGCGCAGGCAGCTGCGTCCGCGAGCGACAACATCACGTCGGTCCTGAACGGCGCCTAGCGCGCTGGGCAGGGGGAGCTCCGAAATGGCAGTTGCCGCCGAGACCACGCCCAGGTGGTCTCGGCGGCGCCGCCTCAGCTGGGCGAGCGTCCGGCGTCGGTCGGTGCCATATGTCCTGCTCGCGCCGGTTGCGGCGGTGCTCGCCGCGATCCTCGGCTATCCGATCTACAGCCTCGTGCGGCTGTCGCTCCAGCACTACACGCTGTTCGAGCTGATCGCGCACAAGGGCCAGTACATCGGTCTCAAGAATTTCGGCTCGGTCCTGCACGACCAGATCTTCTGGCACACGCTCGTGCGGACGATCGTCTTCACGATCGTGAACGTCGGCCTCTCGGTGGTCGGCGGGACGCTCATCGCGCTGCTGCTCGTCCGGGTCAGCGGCTGGGTGCGGATCCTGCTCACGTCAGGGCTCGTGCTCGTCTGGTCGATGCCGCAGGTCGTGGCCGTGCAGGTCTGGAACTGGATGACGAACTTCCAGAACGGCGTGGTCAACTACGTGCTCACCGAGCTGCATCTCGGCAACTACTACGGGCACGACTTCACGCAGTCGACGACGTCGGCGCTCGGGCTCGTGACGACGCTGATCGTGTGGGGCGCGCTGCCGTTCATCGCGATCACGCTCTACGCGGCGCTCTCGCAGGTGCCGGCGGAGCTCGTCGAAGCGGCTGAGATCGACGGCGCGCGGCCGTGGCGCGTCTTCCTCGATGTGACGCTCCCGATCCTGCGGCCCGTCCTGCTGATCCTCACGAGCCTGTCGATCCTCTGGGACTTCGGCGTGTTCACGCAGCCGTACCTGCTGATCCGCCAGGTGCACATTCATCCATCGAACTACCTGATGGGCATCTATCTCTTCGAGGAGGGCTACCTCAAGTCGGACTACGGCCGCGGCGCGGCGATCTCGATTCTCATGCTCTTCATCGTCGCCGCGTTGGCGTTCGTCTACGTCCGCCGCATGGTGCGGATCGGTGAGGCCGAATGAGAACGAAGGCCGTTCGTCAGCTCGGCTGGAACACCGTCGGGATCGCGCTCTTCGTGGTGATGGTCTTCCCCGTCTACTGGATGGTGTCGACCGCGTTCAAGACGGACGACCAGATCAACGGGCTCACGCCGACCTGGTTCCCGTTCCATCCGACGCTCAAGCACTTCTCGGACGCGATCCACACGCCGTTCTTCTGGACCGACGTGAAGAACAGCATCATTGTCGTGCTGGTCACGGTCGCCGTCGCGATTGTGCTGTCGTTCCTCGCAGCCGTTGCGCTTGCGAAGTACCGGTTCACGGGCCGGAAGCTCTTCATCTTCCTGATCATCGGGATCCAGATGCTGCCCGGCGCCGGGCTGATCATCCCGCTCTACGTCGTGCTGGCCCGCTACCACGAGGTCGGGAAGCTCAGCGGCGTGATCATCACGTATCTCACGTTCGCGCTTCCGTTCTGCGTCTGGACGCTGCGCGGCTTCATCGTCGGCATCCCGTCCGACCTCGAGGAGGCGGCGATGGTCGACGGATCCACCCGGCTCGGTGCGTTCGTCCGCATCCTCTTGCCGCTCGTGGCGCCGGGGCTCGTCGCGACCTCGGTCTTCGCGTTCATCACGAGCTGGAACGAGTACATCTTCGCCCGCATCCTGCTGAACGACCAGAACACGCAGACCGTCACCGTCTGGCTCTCGTATTTCCTCGGGACGAGCCGCAATCAGGACTGGGGTGCGCTCATGGCCGGCTCGACGCTGACGGCGATCCCCGTGATCATCTTCTTCCTTCTGGTGCAGCGTCGGATCATGTTCGGGCTGACCGCCGGAGCGGTAAAGGGATGACTGGTATTGACCAGTGACCTGAAATGGTGGAGGATCCCGAAGTGACCCTCCAAACGCGCGCGGCGAGCGCCGGAAGCTCGTACTTCGGTGTCCGCATCAGCCGACATGTGCGGCGCGATATGACCGACCTCGCCGCGCGCGGGTTCACCGGAGTCCTGCACACGTTCTCCGAGAACGACTTCGCGTACTACCGCGGGACGATGCGCGAGATCGTCGACGCGTCGCACGACGTCGGTCTCACCGTGCAGGCATCGCCGTGGGGCCTCGGCCGCACGTTCGGCGGCGAGGCCGAGAGCAGGTGGGTCACGTTCCACCCGGAGGAGTGCCAGGTGCTGGACGACGGGCGCCGCGTCGCGGGCGCGTGCCTGAACAGCCCCGCCTACCGCGCGTTTTGCAAGGAGTGGGCCGACTGGGTGCTGGAGTGCGGCGTCGACTCCGTCTTCTGGGACGAGCCGGCGTGGATGGTGCCCGCGCATGTCGGCATCGACGATCCCTCTCGGTGGACCTGCCGCTGCTCGCACTGCGCCGAGCGGTTCGGGGCGGAGATTCCGGGCGAGCTCACCGACGAGGTGCGGGCGTTCCGCGAGGCGTCGGTCGCCGACTTCCTGCGCGAGGTCGTCGCGCATGTCGCCGAACGCGGCGGTGCGAACACGATCTGCCTGCTGCCGGCCACGGCGGGCAACCACGGGATCTCGGACTGGAACAGCGTCGCCGGCTTGCCGGGCTTGACGACCTTCGCGACCGATCCGTACTGGAAGCACTGGAACGAGCCGGCCGGCCCATTCGTGCGCCGGTTCGCGCGGCTGCTGCGCGAGACGTGCGAGCGGCACGGCGTCGCTGCGCAACTCTGGCTGCCCAGCTTCGGACTGACGGCCGAGGAGATTCCTGAGCTCGAAGCGGCAGTCGCGGCCGCCCGGGAAGAGGGCGTCGACGATCTCTGGACGTGGGGCTACGAGGCGTGCGGGCACATGACGCAGCTCGCGACGCCGGATGCACCGCTCGTCTGGGAGGCGATCAGCGCCGCGCTCACCGGCCGTCCGACACTCGAGGCGCGAAGCACGCGCGAGTTGGTGACGGTGTTGAACGCGCACGACGACGGCGTTGCCGCTGCGGTTGCGGCGATCGGCGACGAGCTCGCCGCGGCGATCGAGGCGATCGCCGAGCGGCTCGTGGACGGCGGGAGGCTCATCTACGTCGGCGCTGGGACGTCCGGTCGGATCGCGGCGATGGATGCGCTCGAGGTTGCGCCCACATTCGGCACGCCGCCCGGGCAGGTCGTCGCGCTCGCGGTCGACCACGAGGAGATCGAGGACAACGCAGTGCGCGGCAGCGCCGACGTACGCGACCTCGGTGTCGGGCCGCCCGATGCGGTCGTCGGCTTGAGTGCGAGCGGCACGACGCCGTACACCGTTGCGGCACTCGAAGCGGCTCGCGCGGCCGGTGCGTTGACGATTTCGCTGGCGGGTGCGCGCGGGACGCCGCTCGCGGCCGCCGCCGCGCACGAGCTCGCGGTCGTGGTCGGCCCCGAGATCGTCTCGGGCTCGACGCGCTTGAAGGCCGGGACAGCGCAGAAGCTCGTCCTGAACGCGATCTCGACCGCGACGATGATCCGGCTCGGCCGCACGTACGCGGGGCTGATGGTCGGTGTCGTCCCGGAGAACGCGAAACTCCGGGAGCGCGCGCGCCGGAACGTCGTGCTCGCGAGTGGCGCGGCCGAAGAGGATGTCGACGCCGCACTCGCAGCGGCCGGCGGAGATGCGCGGATCGCACTCGTCGCGCTGCTCGCCGGCGTCGATGCAGCGACCGCGAAGGAGCGGCTCGAGGTCGCAGGCGGTTCCGTGACCGGAGCGCTGGCATGAGGCTCGACGTCCAGGCGGCGCTGGTTCGTGGCGAGCTCGTTCAGGGCGACGTCGAGGTCGTCGACGGGACGATCGTCGAGGTCGGGCTCGCCGGCGGCACGCGCGGCCGGATTGCCGTGCCGGGCTTCGTCGACCTGCAGGTGAACGGGTACGGCGGCGTCGACTTCCTCGCGGCGTCGACCGGCGACTACGACACTGCAGGCGCCGCGCTGCTCGAGGGAGGCGTCACGGCATACCAGCCGACGTTCATCACCGCTCCCGAGAGCGCAATCGTCGAGTCGGTGCGCGCGATGCCGTCGAACGGCTCGTTCCCGCGCGTGATCGGCGCGCACATCGAGGGGCCGTTCCTCTCGCCGGACAGGATGGGGACGCATCCGCGCGAGCATCGGCGCGACCCCGACCTCGCGCTCCTCGAGCGGCTGCTCGACGCAGGCCGCGTGACGGAGTTCACGCTCGCGCCCGAGCTGCCGGGCGCCGAGGCGTTGATCGCGCGGTTGCTCGAGCGCGAGATCGTCGTTTCCGCGGGGCACACGAACGCGACGGCTGCGCAGGCGCATGCCGGGTTCGACCTCGGCGTCTCGACGGTGTCGCATCTGTTCAACGCGATGCGGCCGTTCCGCTCGCGCGACCCGGGCATCGTCGGCGTCGCGCTCACGCGTCCGGACGTCTACGTGCAGATGATCGTCGACGGCCATCACCTCGCCGACGAGACCGTGCGGCTGATTTGGGCGTCGGCCGGCGGCCGCGTTGCGCTCGTCAGCGACGCGACGGCCGGCGCGGCGGGCAACGGCGCGTCGTATCAGCTCGGCGACGTCGCGATCGAGATCTCCGGCGGCGTGCCGGTGCGCGAGGACGGCGTCTTTGCAGGGACCGTGCTGAGGATGATCGACGCGGTTCGCAATCTGCATGCGCTGGGCATTCCGTTCGAGGACGCGGTCGGTGCCGCAACTGCGGTGCCGGCGCGGATCCTCGGCAGGCCGGATCTCGGCGTGCTCGAGCCGGGCGGAGCTGCGGATGTCGTCGTGCTCGACGACCGGCTCGACATCTTGCGCGTAGTCTGCGGGGGCGAGGCTCGTGTCGTGGCTTGAGTCCGAGCTGGAGGAACAGCCGGACGCGCTCGAGCGGCTGATCGACCGCCAGTTCGACACGGCGCGTGAGATCGCAAAGATCTTTGCGCGCGAGGACGTGCTGTACGTGTTGATCGCGTCGCGCGGCAGCTCGTCGAACGCGGCGCGGTACGCGCAGTACCTCCTTGGCCGCGCGCACCGCGTGCCGGTGATGTTTGCGACGCCGTCGCTCTACACGATCTACGAGCAGCCGCCGCGGCTCGACGGCGCGGTCGTTGTCGGGATCTCGCAGTCGGGGGCGTCGCCGGACGTCTCGTCGGTGCTCGCGGAGGCACGGCGTCAGGGGCGGCCGACGATCGCGCTGACGAACGTCGCCGATTCTCCTTTGGCGCGTGTCGCGGACGCGGTGCTACCGCTCGAGGCCGGCGAGGAGCACGCGGTTGCCGCGACGAAGACGTATCTCAACTCACTCGGCGCGATCGCGCTGCTGTTCGCCGCGTCGGACGGGCCGGTTGCGGAAGGCGAGCTCGTGCGCATGCCGGAGCTCGTGCGTGAACAGATCTCGTTGTCGCTCGAGACGGCGCCGCCGCTGCACGAGTACGCGGACATCGTCGGCGCGACCGTCGTGGCCCGCGGGGTCAACTACGGGACGGCGTTCGAGATCGCGCTGAAGATCCGCGAGCTCTCCGGTCTCCTGGTCGAGGCATACTCGCCGGCCGACCTCATGCACGGCCCGATCGCGGCGATCCGCCCAGGGTGGCCGGTGATCGTCGTCGCGCCGACCGGCCCGGCGCGGCCGAGCGTCGAAGGGCTCGTGCTGCCGCTGTGCGAACGCGGCGCGCGCATCATCGCCGTCTCCGATGTCGATGCCGTGCTGCGGCGCGCGCAGACGAGGCTGCCGCTCGTCCCGCGCGTGCCGGAGTGGCTGAGTCCGCTCACCGCTGCCGTACCCGGGCAGCTGACGGCGCTGCGGCTCGCGCGGCTGCGCGGCCTCGACGTCGATCAGCCGGCCGGGCTGCAGAAGGTCACGCTGACGCGCTAGTTCTTCTGCAGCAGGACGACGTCTTGTGTCGGATTGCCGTGCGCGCCCTCGGGGTCGAGCTCGACGAACGTGAAGCCCTGCGCGAGTCTCTCGCGGAGGTAGCGCTCGGGGTGGTACGCGCTGCAAAGGTTCGTGCCGGGGATGTCCGCCCAGCGGACGACGAGCTCGCCGCGCTCGAACCGTTCGCGCTCGTCCGCGTCGAGCCGTGCTTCATACGAGCGGCCGTGCGTCGTGATCAGCAGATGTCCGCCGGGCCGGAGCACGCGGTGCAGCTCGTCGCGCCAGGCCAGCTGGAGCTCGTCCGTCAGGTGCGTGAAGACGGAGAGCGCGTAGACGAGGTCGAACTCGTTGTCGCCGGTGTCGAGCCCGGGCGCGAGTCCGTTGTGCAGGAACGACGCGAAGCCGAGATTCTCTCGGCACCAGTCGACCGCCTTCAGGCTGACGTCACTGCCGGCGACGGAGCCGTTGAAGTCGGCCCAGTAGCGGGTGACGCGCCCGCAGCCGCAGCCGAAGTCGAGGATCGACTCGTTCCCTTGGAGAGGCACGTGCGCGACGATCGCGTCGTAGGCGGCGCGCCCGCTGCGGAGGAACCATTCCGCGTCGGCGGTGCCGGCGACGCGAACCATGAGGCGGCGTGGGGGAAGGGGCGGGCCGCCGTCGGCCGGCGCGGTCTTGCCGGGGCGGAGCGAGACGACGCGCTCGTACGTGCGGAACGCCGGGCCGAGGAGCCCGGCGCGCGCGAGCAGGCGGAGCAGTCGCCGTTTCACCGGCGGGACGCTAGCGTCGTCGTGTGGATCAGGTGAGGCGAGACGCGCTGGCGCGCGCGAAGACGCGCCTCGATCGGTCGACGCTTTACCCGCGACCGGTCTCGCTCCGCGGCGTGCGGATCTGGGTCGTGCCGTGGCTCTTCCGCCTGCCGTGGTTCCGCCGCTTCGACGGCTACTCGGGGTGGTGGACGATCCTGCTCCGCTCGCAGTCGTTCCTCGAGGACGAGGAGCTCGTCGCCCACGAGCTGTGCCATGTCTGGCAGATGCAGCACCGCCCGCTCGCGATGCCGCTGTCCTATCTGTACCGCGGCTATGCGGACAACCCGTACGAGCGGGAGGCCCGTGACGCAGCTGCGCGGAAGCCCTGACATCGCCGTCGGGGGGTAACCCCCGTTTTCGGTTCCGTGACGAAGCTGCGCGAGAGCCTTGACGAAGCCGTTTCGGGGAGACTCCCCGGCTCTACACTGACCGCATGGCGCAGGCACCCGCCTTGCCGACTGGGTTCGAGCTTCCGCTCGAGCCGCGCTTGCCGCGGATCGGCTCGGTCGACGCGGTGGCGCTCGAAGAGCGCGCAGCCTCGCTCGCGAAGCGGAGCATCAAGAAGCAGGCCAAGGTGTTCGCGCTCGAGCTCGCGATCCGCTGCATGGACCTGACGACGCTCGAAGGCGCAGACACGCCCGGCAAGGTCGCCGCGCTTTGCAGCAAGGCGGTGCGACCGGATCCGTCCGACCCGAACATCCCCTCCGTCGCGGCGATCTGCGTCTACGAGAACCTCGTGCCGATCTGCGTCGAGCGCCTCAAGGGAACCAGCGTGCACATCGCCGCCGTCGCGACCGGCTTCCCGTCGGGCCAGTACCCGACCGACCTCAAGGTCGCCGACGCGCGACGCGCGGTCGAGCTCGGCGCCGACGAGGTCGACATGGTGATCGACCGCGGCGCCTTCCTCAGCGGCCGCTACGCAAAGGTCTACGACGAGATCGTGCAAGTGAAGGAAGCCGTCGGCCGCGCGCATCTCAAGGTGATCCTCGAGACCGGCGAGCTCGGCACGTACGACAACGTCAGGCGCGCGTCGCTCCTCGCGATGGCCGCCGGCGCCGACTTCATCAAGACATCGACCGGCAAGATCCCGTCCGCCGCGACGCTCCCGGTCGCGCTCTGCATGCTCGAGGCGATCCGCGACGTGCACCACGAGACGGGACGCATCGTCGGCTTCAAGCCTGCCGGCGGCGTGCGAGCCGCGAAGCAGGCGATCCAGCACCTCGTCCTCGTCCACGAGACCGTCGGCATCGACTGGCTCACACCCGACCGCTACCGCATCGGCGCCTCGTCGCTCCTGAACGACGTGCTCATGCAGCTCCGCAAGGAGAAGACAGGCGCGTACCAGAGCCCCGACTACTTCACCGTTGACTGAGCTCGAGCACAAACAGGATCGCGCACCGGTCCCGAAGGACTGGACATACGCCCCGGCGCCCGAGTCGACCGACATCGTCTCGATCCGCGAGCGCTACGGCCTCTTCATCAACAACGAATGGATCGCGCCGAGCGAGAGCTACACGACGCTTGCGCCGCGAGACGAGGAGCCGCTCGCGCAGATCGGCCAGGCAACTGAGCAAGACGTCGACAACGCGGTCATCGCGGCGCGCGGCGCGTTCGAGAACGGCTGGTCGGCGCTCCCCGGCTCCGAGCGCGCGAAGTACCTCTTCCGGATCGCCCGCATCCTGCAGGAGCGTGCGCGCGAGTTCGCCGTGCTCGAGTCGCTGAACGGCGGCAAGCCGATCAAGGAGTCGCGCGACGTCGACCTTCCGCTCGCCGCCGCGCATTTCTTCTATTACGCCGGCTGGGCGGACAAGCTCGAGTACGCGTTCCCGAATCGCACGCCGAAGCCCGTTGGCGTCGCCGGCCAGATCATCCCCTGGAACTTCCCGCTCCTGATGCTCGCGTGGAAGATCGCGCCGGCGCTCGCATGCGGCAACACGGTCGTGTTGAAACCGGCAGAGACCACGCCGCTCACCGCGTTGCTCTTCTGCGACGTGCTGCGACAAGCGGAGCTCCCGCCGGGCGTCGTCAACATCGTCACCGGCGACGGCCGCACCGGCGCAGCGCTCGTCGACAACCCCGGCGTGGACAAGATCGCGTTCACCGGCTCGACCGAGGTCGGCAAGGCAATCCAGCGTCGCCTCGCCGGGACCGGCAAGAAGCTCACGCTCGAGCTCGGAGGCAAGGCGGCAAACATCGTCTTCGACGACTCCGCGCTCGACCAGGCGGTCGAGGGCATCGTCAACGGCATCTACTTCAACCAGGGTCACGTGTGCTGCGCCGGCTCGCGCCTCTTCGCGCAGGAGTCGATCGCGGAGCCGCTGATCGAGAAGCTCAAGCGCCGCCTCGAGACGCTCCGAGTCGGCGACCCGCTCGATAAGAACACCGACGTCGGCGCGATCAACTCGCGGATGCAGCTCGACAAGATCGAGGAGCTCGTGCAGGCCGGCAAAGACGAGGGCGCGGAGATCTACCAGCCGCCGTGCGTCCTTCCTGAGAAGGGCTACTGGTTCGTGCCCACCGTCTTCACGAACGTCGCGCAGAGCTACCGGATCGCGCAGGAGGAGATCTTCGGGCCGGTTCTGTCAGTGCTTACCTTCCGCACGCCGGAAGAAGCCGTCGAAAAGGCGAACAACACGCCGTACGGTCTCAGCGCCGGCGTCTGGACGGAGAAGGGCTCGCGCATCCTCTGGATGGCGCAGCGCATGCGCGCCGGCGTCGTCTGGGCGAACACGTTCAACCGCTTCGACCCGACGTCGCCGTTCGGCGGCTACAAGGAGTCCGGCTTCGGCCGCGAGGGCGGACGCCACGGCCTCGAGCCCTACCTCACGTTCGACGAATGAGCCGCCTGCCCGTCAAGAAGACGTACAAGCTCTACATCGGCGGCGCGTTCCCGCGCAGCGAATCGGGCCGCACATACGAGGCGCAGGGACAGAACGTCGCCCGCGGCTCGCGCAAGGACGCGCGTGACGCGGTGCAGGCGGCGCGCAAGGCGCAACCGGGTTGGGCGAACGCGACCGCGTACAACCGCGGCCAGGTCACCTACCGACTCGCGGAAATGATTGAGGCGCGCGCAGCCGAATTCGCCGAGCTCTGCAGCGGCCGGGACGAGGTCGAGCGCACGATCGATCGCATCGTCTGGTACGCCGGCTGGGCCGACAAGCTGCCGCAGGTGCTCGGCGGGTCGAACCCCGTTGCCGGGCCGTACTTCAACTTCACGGTGCCCGAGCCGACCGGCGTCGTGGCGATCCTCGCACCCGACGAGCCCGCGCTGCTCGGCCTCGTCACGCGCGTCCTGCCGCCGGTCGTCGGCGGCAACGCGGTCGTCGTTCTCGCGTCGGAGTCGCAGCCGCTCGCGGCGGTCGAGCTCGGCGAGGCGCTCGCGACGAGCGACCTGCCCGGCGGCGTCATCAACATCATCACGGGCAACCGCGCCGAGGTCGCACCGCATCTCGCCGCGCACATGGACGTCAACGCGATCGATCTCTGCGGCGCCGACGGCCACTCGACCGAGCTCGAAGAAGCAGCTGCCGAGAACGTGAAGCGCGTCATCCGTGGCCGCGCCGACACGCAAAGCCCGTGGGAGATCGCGAACTACCTCGAGCTGAAGACCGTCTGGCACCCGATTGGCCAGTAGCGCGCGACAGCTCTGAGGAGACCGTGCATCTCATCCCGAGCTCCTTGGCTACTCTTCGCGGCCAGGGCATGGCGGACCGACGTTTCAGCCACGCGATCGCAGAGGGCGACGGCATCTCCGTGATCGCAGCCGTCGAGGACGCCGACGCCGCGCGAGAGGCCGAGTCGCAGCGTGCCGAGGCGCTGATCGTGCGCGGCGACCCGACCGCCGTGCGCGAGGCGACGTCGCTGCCGATCCTCTGGCGCACCGAGGGCGTCTTCGCCGACGCAGCCGGTGCCGACGCGGTGACGATTGCGTTCGACGAGGACGACGACGGCTTCGACGGCCGGCACCAACGCGCGGTCGAGCTGGGCGTCGACTACGCCGTCGAGGTGCGCGACGAAGACGCGCTCGAAGCCGTGCTCGACCGCATCGACCCGGAGATCTTCCTGCTTGCGCCCTCGGAGAGCGACGGCGACGACACGCCGCTCGACACCGTGCTCGACCTGCTCGCCGCCGTGCCCGCGGGCAAGCTCGCGATTGCCGACCTTCCCGTGACGACACGGCACGAGGTGCAGGAGCTCGAGCGCGCCGGTTGCGACGCCGTGATCGTGCGAACGCGCGACCTCGCGCCGCTTGTCGGCGATTCGCCCCCAGAAGTTTAAGGGGCTACCCTGTTCGGCATGAGGGCGACTCTGGTGGGGGTCGTGGCCGCTGTGGCGCTCGTGGCCGCGGTCCCGGCCGGCTCCGCGGCCGCGCCGAAGACGTGCCCCGCCGCCTGGGCGACCGGCTGGCAGAAGCTCGCGAACAAGATCCAGGCGCCGGTCTACTGCCCGACCTGGATGCCGAACCCGCTCGACGCGAAGATCGGCGGCCAGTACATCGACATCAACTCGATCGGCAAGGACCGCAGCTACCTCATCAGTTTCCTCGAGCACGGCGACGTCGGGAGCGGCGACGTGCACGTGAACTTCCGCGGTTATCCCGGCCGTTCGAGCATCCCGACGTGCACGACGGTGATCCCGAACGGGAAGAAGACGATCCGCGGCAAGGCTGCGTGCTTCTCAGGCGCGAACGGGTCGATGCGCGCGAACGGGATCACAGCGACGATCTACACGGTCAACCAGGACGCCGACCAATGGCACATCCTGCTCGCGTGGCGCCACCACGGCTCGCTGTACACGGTGAGTGAGCACGTGATCAAGCCGTATCTGTCGGCTTCACTTGTCATGAAGAACCTCGATCGTCTGCTCGCGGGCCTCGTGCTCGTCCGCCCGCAAGGCTGATGCGTTTCACTCGTCGACGGTTTCTTGGCGGCGCGGCGGCCGCCGCGATCGGCGGTGCCGGCATCTACGAGCTCGTCGACGAGCTGACGAAGTCGCCCTCGCGTCCGGCCGTCGAGCCGACCGGCCTGCCGCGCGAGCAGCACGTCATCGACCTGCGCACGGTCACCTCCGACGGCGTCGACGTGATCGTGCCGCCGCTGCACAGCGAGGTGATCACGGGGACGATCAAGACGACGGATCTCGCGTCGGCGCAAAACGATTTCGAGACCGCACTGCTGCGGCTCGACACGCAGTACCCGTTGAGCCCCGCCGGGCTCGGCGTCACCGTCGCCTGGGGGCTCCCGTACTTCGACCGGCACGTCGCTGCCGCCGCGCGCACGCATCTGCCGTTCGACCACCGGGCAGGGAAGTCCGTGCTGCTGCCCTCGCGCCGGTTCCCGAGCGATCCTGACGGCACGCTGCTCGAGTCGAACGACGTCGCGGTGCTCCTGCGGAGCGACCGCCGAGAGCACATCGACGCAGCGCGCACGGCGCTCTTCGACGACCTCGGCATCTTCGACGTTACGAGCATCCGCCGCGGGTTCGCAGGCGGTGCCTTCGACGGCGGGAAGAGCCTGCCGCAGCAGCTCGCGGTCGCGGCCGGCGTGCCCGGCGCGGATCTGATCCCGGACGGCGCCGAGCTCTTCCTCGGTTTCACGTCGACGCAGAAGGCGGGGCTCGGGCCGCGCCTGATTGCGAACCACGAGACGCTCGGCTTCGTCGATCTCCGCACGGGCTACTTCCATGGCGGGACGCACATGCACCTCTCGCACATCACCGAGGACCTCGAGGCGTGGTACCTGAACTTCGACTTCGACGAGCGCGTGCTGACCGCGTTCCAGCCCGGGATGACGAGCGTGAAGCAGGGTGCGCAGACCGTGCCGCAAGGCCCGCACCAGATCGCGACGGTCGCGGAGACCGAGCAGAAGTTCAAGCGCACAGGCCGTTTCGGGCACAGCGCGTCGATCCAGTTCACCTCGCGCCTGCAGCGGCAGATGGTCGGGCCGGACGGGACCGTGTACCCGAAGGGAACTGCGATTCCACAGCGGGCGGACTTCAACACGCTCGACAACCCGTTCGCGTTCTCGTCCGATCACGGGAAGGACCGCTTCAACGACACGCCGGCGGCCGGCGTGCACTTCGTCGTCTTCAACCCGTCGGGTGACGACTTCGAGCGGAACCGCCTCGCGATGGACGGCGTCATGCCGGACGGCAAGAAGCTCGACGTCGCGCAGCGCTCGCGCGCACAGGGCTTCAACTCGGTGCTGACGACGACGCACCGGCAGAACTTCCTTGTGCCGCCGCGGAAGCACCGCTCGTTCCCGCTCGCGGAGCTTTGACCGGCGGCGGATCGTCCATTCCCGCGGTGCACGCCCTTCTGCGTGTGCTCGCAGCCGGACGCGACGTCGCCGAGCTCGGGACAGCGTTCGGCGAGGGCGCTGCGGCGATGGCGGAGACTGCGCGCTCGGTCGTCACGGTCGAGGTCGACTCGGAGCGCGCGGCGATCGCCCGCGAGCGGCTCGCGCCGTTCGCGAATGTCGAAGCGCTCGAGGGCGACGCGTATGAGCTCCTCGACGGGACGTTCGGCCTCGTCTTCGCCGACGGAGGCCTCTACAACTGGGAGCGGATCGTCGCTCTCACCGAGATCGGCGGCGTCATCGTCAAGGACGACCTCACGCCGGGACGCGCGATCGACGGCGATCCCGTGCGCGAGTTCTTGCTCATGGATCGGCGCCTCGCCGCGGTGGAGATCTTGACGACGCCGGACGCCGCGGCGATCGTCGCCGTCAGGCTGCGTTGACCAAGAGCGACGCGACGATCGTGCACGGCGCGAGCACGAGCCCACAGAGCGAGTAGCGCACGATGCTCGGCCGCGCGCCGTTCCGGCGCGCGACCTGGAGCCACAGGATCGCCGACAGCGAGCCCGTGACCGCGAGGTTCGGCCCGAGATCGAGGCCAAGCAGGAGCGCACGGGGATGGGCGGGCAGCCGGGCCGACAACAACACTGCCGCCGGGAGGTTGTTGATCGCAACGGCCGTCCCGGCCGCGATCCACGCCGTCGCCCAGCGGCTCGTGTGCGCGAGGGCGTGGCCGATGGACGTCGCGCGCGCCAATGCGCCGAGCCCGACCGCGACCGCGAGCAGCGCGGCGAGCAGCAGCGGGTTGGCCGCCTCGACTGCGGGGCGCACGCCGAGCCGCCCGACGAGCGCGGTCACGAGCCCAAGCCCGAGCACCGGCAGCGCGGGCCGTGCGAGCACAAGCACGAGCACCGCCGCCACCGCGATCGCGAGTGCGCCCACACGCGGCCGGAATGGCACGCGCTCCGGCACCCGCGCCGCAGGCCGCGCGAGATCGTGGCGGAAGACGAGCGCAACGAAGACGATGGTGATCGCAATGGAGACGCCCCAGGCGGGTGCGAGCCGGGCGGCGAACGTCGTCCCTGACGCGTGCTCGTGCGCGAGGACGATCAGATTCGTGAGATTCGCACCAGGCAACAAGAGCGACGCCGAATTCGCCATGAACACTGCCCCGTAGAGGAACGGCCCGTCGGCTAGCCCGCGTGCGCGCGCCGCGTGCAACAGAACAGGAGTGAAAAAGACGACTGCGGTGTCGAGGTTCAACACCACCGTGACGAGCGCCTCGACGAGTAGCAGTCCCGCTAGCAACGTGAAGTGTCCACCCGGCGCGCGCGCGACGATGGCGCCCGCCTCCGCGAAGACGCCTTCGCGCGCGGCGACTGCGCCGATCAGCAGCAATCCCGCGACGAGTGCGAATGCAGGCCATGCCTGCGAGAACGCGCTAGCCAAAGAACGCTTGCGCGACGGCGTACCACTCGGGCGGCACCGTCTTCAATTCCGCGGTCGCCTCCTCGAGCGACACGGCGACGACGTCGTCGCCACGCAGCGCTGCCATCTGCCCGAACTGCCCGGTGTGGGCGAGCTCCGCGGCTTTCAGCCCGTAACGCGTTGCGAGCACGCGGTCGCGGGGCGTGGGGGTGCCGCCGCGCTGCACATGCCCGAGCACCGTGACGCGCGTCTCGAAGCCGGTGCGCTGCTCGATCTCGCGGCCGAGGAGCTCGCCGACGCCGCGCTGCGACAACGTCACGTGACCGAACTGGTCAAGCTCGCCCGTGTCCTCGAGGCCCGGCAGCTCGCAGCCTTCGCTCACGACGACGATCGAGAAGTTCTTGCCGCGCGCGTGACGGCTGCGGATTCCGTGCGCGACCTCCTCGAAATCGACGGGCTGCTCCGGGATGAGGATCACGTCGGCGCCGCCGGCGATGCCGCTCATCACCGCGATCCAGCCTGCGTGCCGTCCCATCACCTCGACGACCATCACCCGGTTGTGCGACTCGGCCGTCGTGTGCAGGCGGTCGATCGCCTCGGTCGCGACCGTCACCGCGGTGTCGAACCCGAAGGTGTAGTCGGTTCCGGAGAGGTCGTTGTCGATCGTCTTCGGGACGCCGACGACCGGCAAGCGGTGCTCCCGGTAGAGCCGTGCCGCGACGCCGAGCGTGTCCTCGCCGCCGATCGCGACGAGCGCGTCGAGCCCGCGGTCCGCGAAGTTCTGGAGCACCTTCTCGACGCCGCCCTCGAGCTTGAACGGGTTTGTCCGCGTCGTGCCGATGATCGTGCCGCCGCGCGGGAGGATCCCGGAGACCTGGGGCGGCCCGAGGTCGCGGAAATTGCCGTCCACGAGGCCCCGCCAGCCCTCCAAGACGGCCACCGTGTCCCACCCGGCCGCGTCCGAGGAGCGCACAACCGCGCGGATCACGGCATTCAGGCCGGGGCAGTCGCCGCCGCCAGTGAGGATCCCGACCGAGCTCGCCACGGCGCTAAGTCATACCGGCTCCATACGCAGCATGCCCCCTTCTAGGGACACGTCTTCTCCGGTTCTCTCCGATGCTGAGGGAGTACTGCGGATCTCTGAATCGAACGGAGCACGACTGTGGCAGCACTTGCGGACAACGGACAGGCTCAGGAGCCTCTCGGCAGCCTCCTCGTCAAGCGTGGTCTGATCACGCCGGAGCAGCTCGAGCTCGCCCTGCAAGAGCAGAAGACGTCCGGCGAGCCGCTGGGCGCGATCGTGGTGGCGCGCGGCTTCGCGGCGCCGGCGACGGTTGCCCAGGCGCTCGCGACGCAGCACGGCGGTCTCCTGAAGACCGAATACGGATTTGCGACCGGCTTCAACGCGGGCGGCGCCCCTCAGGCGGCCGGCGCGCTTGGTGAGCCGCCCGTCTCGAGCCCGCGGCTCGGGCGCGCGGGCGCGGTCGTGGCGATCGCCGAGGTGAAGCCGAAGGCCGACCCCGTCGTGGCCGACCGCGAGGCGGTGCGCGAGGAACTGTCGATGGCTTCCGCCGAGTCGGAGAAGCTGACCGAGGCGAACGACCGGCTCGTCGCGGCGCGCGCCGAGCTCGAGCAGCGGCTGGCGCAGGAGTCGCAGCGCGCCGCATCGCTCGAGAAGGAGCTGGAGACTCTCCGCGCCGGCAACGAAGATTTGACGAAATGGCAGGACGCGGTCGCGCAGTGGCAGGCCGCGTACGGCGAACTGGAGCAGCGCTTGACCGACCGCGACACCGAGCTTGCAGACCTCCGCTCCTCGATCGAGGCGTGCGACACCACGCGCACCGAGCTCGAGGCGGGGCTCGCGGCCGAGGTCGAGCGGAGCGAGTCGCTGAAGCAGGAGCTCGCGCTCGTCGAGAGCCGCCGCGCGGATTCCGAGTCGGCCGACTCTGAGCGCGTCGCCCTCGAGGAGAAGCTTGCAGAGGTCACCGCTCGCGCCGAGGCGCTCGAGGCGGAGGCGTCCGCGGCGCGGGAGCTCGGCGAGTCGGCGTCGGACGGCGTCCGGGCGGAGCTCGAGTCGAAGCTTGCGCAGGCGGCCGATCAGCTGCAGGCGGCCGAGGCGGTTCGGGCCGAGCTCGAGCAGCGTGTGGCGGAGGCAACTGAGCGTGCCGGCGATCTCGGGAAGCAGGCGGAAGAGGCGGAGGCGCTTCGTCGTTCTGCGCTCGCGTCCGAGCAGGCGATCGGCGAGCTCGAGCGGAAGGTTGCGGATGCGGCGCAGGAGCTCGCCGAGCGCAACGCGCAGCTCGACCAGGTGAATGCGGAGCTCGAGGAGCTGCGCAATGCACCGTCGATCCCGGTCGGCCCTTGGGCCGACGCACAGAAGCATCTCCTCTTCTTCCAGGGGCCGGACGGTTACGAGCTCGTCGAGCGTGACGGGCCGCCGCCGGCAGAAGGCGCATCGGTCGAAGGGCACGTCGTGACGCGGATCAGCCGCTCGCCCATGCCCGGCAGCGACCTGCCCTGCGCGTACCTCGTTCTCAACTGACAGCCGGGCGCCCGCGCGCTTTGTAAGGCGTCGGCAAAACGAGGATTCGGTTCGGGCGACCGGGGATAGGGTCCTCGTGTTCCTCGGTAAACACGATGAGACGCTGGCTCGATCCCAGTTGGTACGGCTTCTTGTGGCAGCGGCGAGAGCGTCGCGGTCTCGTGGTCGTCGTCGCGGTGCTGCTGCTCGCGCTCGGCGCGGGCGGGTATGCGGCGGCAAGCTCGATGAAGAGCGGTGACACCGCCGTCGGCGTCGTGAAGCTCCAGGCGATCAAGCGGACGGTTCGTGTCCACGGCCAGGAGCGGGTGGTCACGCATTACATCACCCTCTCGACGACGAACATCGTCAGGCCAAAGGCGTCCACGGTCGTTCAGACCCGTGTCGTGACGCGGCCGGTCGTCCGGACCGTGCGCGCGGCACCGGTCGTTCGGCGGCGGCTCGTCTATGTGACGAGCAAGGGGCAGACGGTGACGCGTCAGCGGATCCAGACGCAGGTACGAACGCAAACGCAGGTCGCCACCGAGACGAACTTCCAGACGGTCACGCAGCCGGTGACGATCGACCAGTCGAAGACCGTGACGCGCCGCGTGACGACGACCGCGCCCGCGGAGACTGTCACGGTGACGGGAGCAATCGTCACCGTCACGCTTCCGGCCAAGACGGTGACGCGCACGACGACCGTGACCGTGACCCAGCCCGGGACGACGACGAAGTAAGTTGTCCTCGCGCCCCCCGGGTGGTAGGAGAAGACCCGTGGGCTTGCTGCGCCGCCCGAAGCTGAGGCCGATCCCGGAGGCAGTCGCGTACGCGCGCTGCCACGGCGAGCGCAGCAACGACATCGTGCGCGTGACGAAGCTCGAGCCGAGGCGGCCACGGTACGAGCTGCCGGTTTCCGGGGAGTCGCTGCGGCAGGCGTTCGAGTCTCGGCTCGCGGGCCGCGACAAAGCGCACTAGGTGCCGAAGGAGGGAATCGAACCCTCACTCCCTTGCGGGAACCGGATTTTGAGTCCGGCGCGTCTACCAGTTCCGCCACTTCGGCGCGGACGCATCGTAGTGCTCATTGAGGGCTTCCCTATTGAAAAGAGGGCTGGAGCGCGAAATACTCGCCCGCGTACCACCTGTCCTATCCGCGGAATTGGAATCGGGTTGGAGGAGGGAGTGTGAGCAAGAAGGTTTCGCTGTTGGCGCTCGTCGTCGTGGCCGGTGTGGCTGCGGCGCTAGCCGCCGGCTATTCGGGAACCGCGCGTAGCGCGACGAGCGGCGTCACCCCGCTGCCGTCGTCGTCGTGCGGTCCCGTGGTCTACAAGGGGTCGGGCGCGCCCGACTACATCGTTGCGTCGGATCTTCCGCTGCAGGGCGCGATCCGGCACCAGACCGTCCAGATCTCGCGCGCGATCCTGTGGGATCTCGCGAATCGGGGCTGGAAGGCCGGCAGCCTGAAGATCGGGTACCAGTCGTGCGACGACTCGACCGCGCAGACCGGCGGTTGGGACTCGGCCAAGTGCGCGACAAACGCACGGCTGTACGCGAGCAACAGGTCGGTGATCGGCGTCGTCGGGACCTTCAACTCCGGCTGCGCGAAGATCATCGTCCCGATCCTCAACCGGGCGAACCCCGGTCCCCTCACGATGGTCAGCCCGGCCAACACGAACCCGGGCCTGACGAAGCACTGGGACCCGGGCGAGCCGCAGAAGTACTACCCGACCGGCGTCCGCAACTACGCCCGCGTCGTCGCAACCGACGACTTCCAGGGCCCGGCGGACGCGATGTGGTCGAAGTCACTCGGCTACAAGAAGGTCTACGTCCTGAACGACAAGCAGACCTACGGTTTCGGCGTCGCGTCGACGTACAAGAACGCGGCAAAGAAGCTCGGCATCCAGGTCGTCGGCTTCAAGGGCTGGGACGCCAAGCAGTCGAGCTATGAAGCACTCGGCAACCTGATCAAGAAGTCCGGTGCACAGGCCGTGTTCCTGGGCGGCATCGCGTGCAACAACGGCGCGAAGCTGATGCAGGACCTGAAGGCCACGGATCCGGGCCTCAAGCTGCAGATGCCGGACGGCTTCAGCGACCCGAACGCGAATGGTGCGGTCGCCAACGGCGCGTACATCAGCGTCGCCGGCCAGCCCCCGAAGGGCTTGACGGGTCAGGGTGCAGTGTTCGTGAAGAGCTTCGGCAAGCAGATCGGCGCGACGCCCAACCCGTACGCCGCCTACGGCGCACAGGCCATGGACGTCATGCTGAATGCTGTCGCAGCGGGCGGCGGCGACCGGGCGAAGACGAATAAGGCCGTCTTCGGCCAGACCGTCACGAACGGCATCCTCGGCACCTTCACGATCAACGCGACCGGCGACACGAACCTGACGCCGATCACGATCTACAAGCAGGCCGGGAAGAACCTCATTCCGGTGAAGACGCTGGTTCCCGCCGCGAACCTCATCGGCGGGTAGTAGAGAGCTCAAACGCAACGTACGCCGGGGGAGGGTCACCTCCCCCGGCGCGTCTCTCCCCTTAATTCCGTGGCGACTGACGTCAGCGCACAGGCCCCGATTCGAGCCAGACGGTCGCTCGGGTCGTACGCCATGCCCGCCGCGGCGACGCTGCTGCTCGTTGCGCTCGTCCTCTGGCTGATCAAGAACATCCAGGTCGACGGGTTCGCGTACTTCATGCGGATCCAGTTCATCGGGATCACGAACGGCGCCGTCTATGCGCTCGTCGCGCTCGGTTACACGCTCGTTTACGGCATCCTCGAGTTGATCAACTTCGCGCACGGCGACGTCTTCATGCTCGGCGGGATGTTCTCCGCGACGATGATCCTCTCCGTCTTCAACCTGCACAAAGGAGAGTCGGCCGGATCGCTCGCCGCCGCGATCGTCGCGTCGCTTGCCGTCGCAATGGTTGCCTGTGGGTTGATCAACGCGACGATCGAGCGCGTCGCGTACCGACCGTTACGCGGGGCGCCTCGACTGGCGCCGCTCATCACCGCGATCGGGATGTCGTTCATCCTGCAGGACATCGCGATTGGCTGGAAGGGCCCGAGCTACATCGCCGTCCCGCAGGTGCTGCCGACGAGTGACGTGTTTTCGATCAGCGGCGTCTCGTACACGTGGGAGAAGTTCGTCGTCGTGATCGTCACCGTCCCTGTGCTGCTCGGGCTCATTTACCTCGTGCAACGGACGAAGCAGGGGAAGGCGATGCGAGCGACGGCGCAGGACCGGGATGCCGCCGCGATGATGGGCATCAACGTCAACCGCACGATCTCGTTCACATTCCTCATTGCGGGCGGCCTCGCCGGCGCAGGCGGTCTGCTGTACGCCCTCTACTTCGGGCAGGTGCGCTACGACACCGGCTTCCAGCTCGGCCTGATCGCGTTCACCGCAGCCGTGCTCGGCGGCATCGGCAACCTGCCGGGTGCCGTCCTCGGGGCGCTCTGCATCGGCTTCATCCAGGCCGACAACGAAGGCCTCTCGTGGCACGCACCGGGCAGCGACTGGACGCAGTCGATCGTCTTCTCGATCCTCATTCTCATCCTCGTCTTCCGGCCCGAGGGATTGTTGGGCGAGCGAACACCGGAAGGCGCCTGACGATGCGCAGGCTCATCCGTCAGCAGGTCGCTCAGGTGTGGTGGCAGGTGCTCACCGCCGCCGGCCTGCCGCCCGAGCGGTGGAATGCGCTGCCTGCGCTTTTGCGCCGCACGATCACGGCGGTCATCTGGATCGGGGTCGGCCTGATCCTCGTGTGGCTCTTCGGCGTCTGGAAGACGTCCGCGCTCGCTGCTGCGCTGGTGGTGCTCGTGCTGGTCGTACCGTGGTACCGGCGCCTGAGCATTGCGGGGCGTCCGATCGGCAAGTACGTGCTCCCGGGCGCCGTGCTCGTGATCGCCGTTCTCTACCCGTACTACGGCACGCACATGCCGCAGGTGCCGATCTTCGGGCCGTTCCCGCAGATGTCGACGATGGTCGTCATGTGCATCTTCACGATGATGGCGCTCGGCCTGAACTTCGTCGTCGGCTACGCCGGGCTGCTCGACCTCGGGTACGTCGCGTTCTACGCGATGGGCGCGTACATGGCGGGCTGGTTCGCGTCGAACCAGTTCGCGAAGCAGGACGTGAAGTTCGGCGCCGTCGGTCTCTACAAGGGCGACACCGGCTTCCACTTCTCGATCTTTCTCGTGCTGATCATGGCCGGGATCGCCACGGCGGTCGTCGGCGTGATCATCGGCCTGCCGACGCTTCGTCTGCGCGGCGACTATCTCGCGATTGTCACGCTCGGCTTCGGCGAGATCCTTCCGCAGATCGCCCGCAACGGCGACAACCTGTTCGGCACGGGGTTCAACCTGACGAACGGCACGGGCGGCATCACGCCGATCGACGGCCCGGGGTTCGGCAACTGGATCCAGACCCACCTGCACTTACCGGGGAACTTCCTCACAGTGCACGGGCTCGGCACGTCGGACCCCTTGGACGCCGTCTTCTTCTGGACCGCGCTCGTGCTCGTGATCATCACGATCGTCGTCAGTGCGCGCTTGCGCGACTCGCGGCTCGGCCGCGCGTGGATCGCGATCCGCGAGGACGAGACTGCAGCTGCCGCCATGGGCGTTCCGCTGATGCGCGTCAAGACGTGGTCGTATGCCACCGGTGCGTTCTTCGGCGGCGTCGCGGGTGCGTACTACGCGTCGTACAAGAGCGGCGCATTCCCGGACGACTTCTTCTTCCAGATCTCCGTCTTCATCCTCTGCATGGTCATCCTCGGCGGCATGGGGAACATCTGGGGCGTCATCTTCGGCGCGTGCTTCCTCTCGTATCTCGACCGCGAAGGATTGTCGAACGTCGGCACGTGGATCAACGGGCATTTCAACACGCACCTCGACGTGCCGCTCTACGAGTTCGGCATCTTCGGCGCGATCATCGTCATCGTCATGCTCTTCCGTCCCGAGGGGCTGATCCCGAGCTCTCGACGGGCGGCTGAGCTCCACGAGGGCGTGCACGACGAGCCGCTGTACGACGCGGAGGTCGCCGGTGCCTGAGAACCTGCTCGTCACCGAGCAGCTGCGCAAGGAGTTCGGCGGGCTCGTCGCGGTCAGCGACGTCGACTTCACCGTGCCGCAGGGCGCGATCGTGAGCCTGATCGGGCCGAACGGCGCCGGCAAGACGACGTTCTTCAACATGCTCACCGGCGTGTACAAGCCGACGGCAGGGCGCGTGCAGTTCGCAGGCGAGGACATGACGAACCGTCCGCCGCACGCGTTCACGCAGCGCGGCATCGGCCGGACGTTTCAGAACATCCGGCTCTTCCAGAACATGACTGCACTCGAGAACGTGCTCGTCGGCATGCACGTTCGGCTCAAGGGCAACCTGTTCGAGGCGGTCGTGCGGACGCCGCGCGTGAAGCGGGAGGAAAAGGAGGCGCGGGAGCGCGCGCGCGCGCTTCTCGAGTTCTCGGGGCTGCGGCGCAAGGATCAGGAGATCGGGCGCAACCTCTCCTACGGCGACCAGCGCAGGCTCGAGGTCGCGCGTGCGCTGGCGACCGAGCCCAAGCTCCTGCTGCTCGACGAGCCGACCGCCGGCATGAACCCGCAGGAGACAGCGGACTTCACCGCGTTCGTCGCGCGGCTGCGCGAGGAGCGCAAGCTGACCGTGCTGCTGATCGAGCACGACATGCGTGTCGTCATGGGCGTCTCCGACCGCGTCACGGTGCTCGACTACGGCGAGAAGATCGCCGAGGGCACGCCGCTCGAGATTCAGAAGAACGAGCGCGTGATCGAGGCGTACCTCGGGTCGGCGGCGGTGGGCGCGTGAGCGCGAACGCGACAGTTCCGCTGCTCGAGGTCGAGAACGTCGAGACGTTCTACGGCTCGATCCAGGCGCTGAAGGGCATCTCGCTCGAGGTGCACGACGGCGAGATCGTGACGCTGATCGGCGCGAACGGTGCGGGCAAGTCGACAACGCTGCGGTCGATCAACGGGCTCAACCATCCGCGCCGCGGCTCGATCCGCTTCGGCGGGGACGACATCACGCACGAGGCCCCGCACGACATTGTGAGGCGCGGGATCGCGCAGTCGCCGGAAGGGCGCAAGCTCTTCCCGCGGATGTCGGTGACGGAGAACCTCGAGATGGGCGCGTTCCAGCGGACGGACAAGTCGGCGTTCAAGGAGGACATGGACCGCGTGTTCGAGCTGTTCCCGCGTCTGGCCGAGCGGCGGCACCAGAAGGCGGGGACGATGTCCGGCGGCGAGCAGCAGATGTGCGCGATCGGGCGCGCGCTGATGGCGCGGCCGAAGCTGCTGATGCTCGACGAGCCGTCGATGGGCCTCGCGCCGATCTTCGTCGAGCGCATCTTCGAGACGATCGTCGAGGTGAACAAGCAGGGCACCTCGATCCTGCTCGTCGAGCAGAACGCACTGATGGCGTTGGACGTCGCGAAGCGCGGCTACGTGCTCGAGACCGGCCACGTCGCGCTCGCCGACGAGGCGAAGGCACTCGCGCAGAACCCGGAAGTCCGAAAGACGTATCTCGGCGAGAGCTGAGCCGGCCTTTCGAGCCACGGCCCGGTGCCAGCCTCCGTGACGAGGTGCTAGAGCCGTGACGAAGCTGTAACGGCCCGGTGCCCGGCTTTTTGAGCCACGGCCGGGTGCCAGCCTCCGTGACGAGGTGCTAGAGCCGTGACGAAGCCGTAACAGCGCCCGGCGCCAGACGTGGCCGGCGGGGTCGTCGGACTAAAGGCGGAACTCCCAGCCCTCGCGCCACTCGAACGGCGCCGCCACGACCTCCTCGAGGCGCGCTCCGTGCACGAGGTGCTGGAGCGCCCAGAGATTGGCTGAATGGGAGACCACGCAGATGCGGCGACCGCTCCACCGCCCGCGCACGTCGGCGATGAACGCCGCTGTGCGAGCAACAACGTCGCGATAGCTCTCACCCTCCGGGAACGGGTCCTCGACGTGTGCGGCTCGGTCGAGTGTCGCCGCGGGAGCACCGTTCAAGCGTCCGTAATCGCATTCCCGCAGCCGCCAATCGAGGAGAACCGGAACGGAAGACCCGGCGAACGCGATCTCCACCGTCTCCACCGCGCGCCTCAAGTCGGACGCGAACACCGCGCTCACGTCGGCACGCCGCTGTCCGAGGCTGATCGCCTGCCGCCTTCCGTCGGCTGACAGTTCACCGGGGAGCCAACCGGTCGCGATGTCGTGTTCGTTGTCGGTCGTCAGCGAGTGCGTCTCATACCCGAGCTCGATCATGCTCACCCTCCTCCGACCCGCAAGGGGAAATACGGCGGGCTGAGCAGGAAGCCCAGCCGCTCGTGCCCCTGCCCGCGCGCCATCTCCAGTGCCGCGTTGATGCCGTGCACCGGCACGAAGCCGAGCTGCCGCACCGCCGTCCCGTCACCTGCGCCGGCGACGAGCACGGCGCCGAGCCGTCCGAGCGCCGGCTGGCACGCGTTCCAGTCGCGGAACGGCAGGATCGGATGCACGCTGTGTCCCCCGCGGTACGCATCGATTGCGCGCCGATCGGCCGCCGCGGCACGCTCGGCCTCCGCGAGCAGGTGCGGGTCGCGGCCGACGCGCGTCGCGTGAAAGAACGCGCGATACGGCTGCTGTGTCGGATGTGCGAAGTGGCGCCGGAAGCTCGACGCGAGGATGACGCTGCCGCCCTCGACGACCGGGAACGCGTCGCGCCACATGCGGAGCGCGAGACCGAACGCGAGGAACGCGGCGAGCAACGGGTTCGGCCGTTGCCGCGGGAGATACGGCGTCACACTGGGCACGCCGAGCACGAGCGCGTCGAGCGGCTCGTCAAGGTGCGCGCTGCGCAGCTGCACCGCGCGCAGCAGTGCCTCCGCGTGCGCGACGGACGGCGGACCGCTGAACGCGGCCGCCACGGTGATCTCCGTCCGCAACGAGTGCAGAAAGTCGGTTCGCAGGACTTCCGGAAGCGCGCGGTAGACATGGCGCAGCGGCGACGACGCAATTCGCTCGCCGGCGGCAGGGTCATACGGATAGCCGCGAATCGCGCCGGACATCTCCGGGTGGTTGAGCACGAGCGAGACGCCGAGCACCGGGACACGCCGGAGCAACGCGCGCTCGACGGCGACTGCGAGCTGCCAGCCCTGTGACGCGGTCGTCTCGAGAAGCGAGTACGCCCCTGCCGCGCGAAGTGCGTCGGCATCGGCCGCACCGAGCAGCGCCGCGGGCCCGCCGTGCAGCACCGACTCTGCGGCGGTGACGACGACGACGAGATCCGTCTCGACCAGCGCCCGGTTGACGCGGAGCGCCGGGCGCGACGAGTCGTCGAGCGTCACGAGGTCGGGATCCTCGACGTCGTGCACGACGACCGTCCCGTGAAAGCGTCGCGCAAGGTCACGTGTGACGAGCGACTCGAGCTCGCGCTGCGGCGTGCGGCGTGCGAGGCCGCCGGCAACGAGGAACGTCTGGAACCCGCTCGAGATCCCGTACTGCTCGAGCTCGTCGACGACGGCCGCGATCGCGATCCGGCGCGGATCGTTCGGCGACGCCGGAATCGGCAGCGCCGGGGGCTCGACGACGATCGTCGCCCGCTGCGAGCGGCGCGCGAGCGCGTCGATCCCGTCCCCTTGCAACGGGAAGCGCAAGGCGTCGCGCACAGCGGCCGCGACGTCCGCAGCGCCTTGTCCCGGCCGCGGCGGGCGGAGCACCACCGTGTCGTCGGGCGCGGATGCCACGACGAGCCGCGTTCCGGAGAGGAGCGGGACGCGCACTAGAGCTCGGGAGGACGCCTGACCATCGGCGCCCGACGATAGGCCAAGGGCGGGTGGCCTGACGCCGTAGACTCGAAACGATGTCCCCGAAGACGCTCACCGGCGTCGAGCTGAACCTGGACGACGCGCCTGCGCGCGACTCCGAGCTCTTCCTCGTCGACGGCAACAACCTCGCCTACCGCGCGTACTTTGCGCTTCCGGAGGAGCTGGCGACGACCGAGGGGTTCCCGACGAACGCGCTCCTCGGCTTCACGAACATGCTGTTCAAGCTCCTCTCCGACTACAAGCCGAAGGGCGTTGCGGTCGCTTGGGACACGCGGCCGGTGCACCGCCACGCGATCGCCGAGGAGGCGGACGTCGTCTACAAGGAAGGCCGGCGGCCGATGGCCGACCTGCTCGCCGAGCAGTTCCCGTACTTCCGCCCGATCGTTGAGGCGTTCGGCTACCGCAACCTCGAGTTCGAGGGCTGGGAGGCCGACGACGTGATCGCGACCCTCGCCACGCGCGCGGACGAGTCGGGGATCAAGACGACCGTCGTCTCAACCGACCGCGACGCATTCCAGCTCGTGACGGAGAACATCGCGCTGATGATGACGCCACGCGGCGTCAGCGACGTGCAGGTCTACACGCCCGACCGCGTCGAGGCGCGGTACGGCATCAAGCCGGACCAGATTCCAGACTTCATCGGGCTGAAGGGCGACACCTCGGACAACATCCCGGGCATTCCGGGCATCGGCGACAAGACCGCCGGGCAGCTGATCGCGCAGTACGGCTCCGTCGACGAGGTGATCGCGCATGCCGACGACCTTTCGCCTGCACGGAAGAAGAACGTGATCGAGTTCGCCGAGCAGGCGCGGCTCGCGAAGGACCTCGCGACGATGCGCCGCGACCTCGACATCGACTGCGATCCCGCGGACCTCGTGCTCGCCCCGCCGGACCGCTCGCAGCTGCGCGAGATGTTCCGCCGCTTCGAGTTCCGCAATCTGCTGAACCGCATCGACGAGCTCGACGAGGCCGTGCCCGCGCTCGAGCGCATCGTGGCCGGCACGGCCGTCGCGTGGCGCGAAGGCGAGTTGCCCGCGCAGGTTGTCGGCCGCGTCGGTCTCGCAATCAGTGCCGGCCGATTTGCCCTGGCACAGGACGGCGGCGTCACCGTCGGCGCGTGGAGCGACGAGTTCGTCCCGCGCCTGCGCGACGCCGAGATCGTCGCGCACGACTACAAGTCGCTGCCGCGGCTCACGCAGCTCCCGGCGGAGGACACGATGATCGCCGCGTACCTGATCGAGCCCGGTCGGCCGGCGTACGAGCTCGACGACCTCGCGGCCGAGTACGGCGTCGAGGCATTGCCCGAGCCGGAGGTCGAAGAAGAGACGGCGGCGCTCATCCGCGCGGCGGAGGTGCCGCGCCGCCTCGCGGCTCCGTTGCGCGCACGCCTGCGCGATCGCGGCAGCGAGGATCTCTACGACCGCATCGAGCTGCCGCTGACCGCCGTCCTCGCCTCGATGGAGGACGACGGCATCAAGATCGACACGTACCGCATGGGGGAGATCACCGCGCGGCTCGCGGACCGCGTCGAGGAGCTCGAGTCGCAGGCGTTCTCACTCGCGGGCGAGGAGTTCATGCTCGGCTCGACGCAGCAGCTCGCGCGCATCCTCTTCGAGAAGCTCGAGCTGACGCCGGGCCGCAAGGGGAAGACTGGCTATTCGACCGACTCGCGCGTCCTGCGCGCGATCCGGCACGAGCACGAGATCGTCGAGGTGATCGAGGAGTGGCGCGAGCTCACGAAGCTCATCAACACGTACCTCGGGCCGCTGCCGACGCTGATCGGCGACGACGGCCGGCTGCACACGCACTTCAATCAGGCTGTCGCCGCAACCGGGCGCCTGTCGACGTCGAACCCGAACCTGCAGGCGATCCCGATCCGCACGGAGCTCGGTCGCGAGATTCGCAGCGCGTTCGTCGCGGAGTCCGGCCACCGGCTCGTCTCTGCGGACTACTCGCAGGTCGAGCTGCGCATCCTGGCGCATGTCTCGGGCGAGCCGAAGCTGCGCGAGGCGTTCGCGCGCGGCGAGGACATCCACGCTGCAACGGCTGCGGAGGTGCTCGGCAAGGATCAGGCAACGCTGACGAAGGACGAGCGCAACGTCGCGAAGATGGTCAACTTCGGGATCATCTACGGCATCTCCGCGTTCGGGCTCTCGGAGAACCTCGAGATCCCGCGCGAGGAGGCGCAGGAGTACATCGACGCGTATCTCGCGCGCTTCCCGATGGTGCAGGACTTCATCCAGCGCACCATTGAGCAGGCGAAGCAGGACGGCTACGTGACGACGCTCTTCGGGCGGCGGCGGCCGGTGCCGGAGATTCGCGCGTCGAACCGACAGACGCGGTCACTCGGCGAGCGGCTCGCGGTGAACTCGGTGATGCAGGGGACGGCGGCCGACATCATCAAGGTCGCGATGGTGAACATCCATCGCCGCCTCGTCGACGAGGGCCGGGGCTCGCGTCTCGTGCTGCAGGTGCACGACGAGCTGCTTGTCGAGGCGCCGGACGCCGAGGTGTCAACCATCAAAGAGCTCGTGCGCGCAGAGATGTGCAATGCGTATCCGCTGGATCCGGCGCTCGCGGTTGACGTTGGCGCCGGCGACGATTGGAATGAGGCGAAGTAGCGCTAGACGCCGTCAGGCAAGGAATCCGGCACGAGCCCCAACCCCTGCCGAAGCTCCTCGATCAGCTCCTGCGCGTGATCGAGCACCGCCGCAAGCTCCAACAGCTCCGCGCGCGGAACCTCGACCGTCACCCGCACCGGCGAGCGCGCGCTGGACGACAGCGCCAGCGTCTCCTCGTCGTAGGCGCGCACGAGCGCAGTTAGCTCCAAGTACTCGTCCCGCCCCGCAGGCAGCTTCGCGCCGGGCGTCCACCGCGCCTCCGCTTGCCGCAGCCGCCCGGCCAAGACTCCCGGGTAATGCCCCGGCACGTGCACCGTCGCCTCGCCGCCGCGCGTCGCGATCGCTGCCGACCACATCGGGTAGCCGGCCTCGCGCCGCTCGTGGCGGATCACGACGACTGCGACCGAATCCGTCTCGCCGATCGGGTACCGCTCGTCCACCGGTCAAACGTACCCGAGGTCCCTGAGGTCACCACCTGCCTCGGCCTCGACGTCCGCAACCTGCTCCGCTGTCAAGTCGGTCCGCCAGCGCCCGATCGACTCGGTATGCGCGCGCGCGAACGCGGCCGCAAGTGCGCCCTCGTCACAACCGAGCGCCTGCGCGACCCGCGCCCCCTGCTCCTGGATCGTCTCGTAGCGCACGGTCACCGTCCGCTCTGGCACCGCGCGCGCCGCGGCGACGTAGCGACGCCAGGCCCACGCGGCGCGGCGCGCTTCCGAGACCCGCGAGAACTCGTCGCGACGCTCCGCCTCGACCCAGAAGCGCGCATGCGCGCCGTAGGCCAGCCCGGCGTCGTCGGCGCCGCCGCGATCCGCGCGGAACCAGCCCCGCTCGAGCAGCGAGCAGACGACGTCGCGGCCGTCGCGCAGCACGTGTACGGCCGTCGCCCGGGGATATGCCTGCAGGGCGGCGGCCAGCACGAACGACGTCTCCGGCGTCTGCTCGACGCCGCGCAACCCGCGTGCCAGGCCGAGCAGCCGGACGCGCTCGATGATCGCGTGCAGCTCCGTCGCGGCCTGATCAACCGGCAAACCCGCCAGTCGCGGCAGCGCCGCCTTCAACGGCGTGACCTCGTCGAGATCGACGAATCCGGGCACGGAGCCGATCGCCGCCCCCGTGAACGTCGTCCCCGAGCGCGGGCATCCGACGACGAAGACGAGCCGCTCCTCGCGGCCGAGGACGCCTCGCAGGCCTGCCCGGCGCGCGACTCTTGCCGAGCCCGCCGCGTATGCGCGCAATCCGATCACGGCCACGGAAGCTATGCAAAATCGACAAATGGCCGCCGAGAGGCACCTAACCCCAGCGCGCAACGGGCGTCTGAACACCCGGGGCTATACTCCGCGCTTCGATATATGGCTAACGAAACCTTGAACGATCCGAGACTTGAAGAGGGCGTCTGGACTACAGACCCCGAGACCGGTGAGCTGATCCCCGACTACGAGTCGACCTTCCCGACGATCAACGAGGGCGAGGTCGTCAACGGGACGGTCGTCCGCGTGGACAAGGACGAGGTCCTCGTGGACATCGGTTACAAGTCGGAAGGCGTCATCCCGGTCAGCGAGCTGTCGATCCGCCGGTCGGTGAACCCCGCGGACGAGGTCACTGTCGGCGACGAGATCGCCGCCCTCGTGATGACGAAGGAAGACGCCGAGGGCCGGCTGATCCTCTCGAAGAAGCGCGCGCGCTTCGAGATCGCCTGGAAGGCGATCGAGACCGCGTACGAGCAGAGCGATCCCGTCAACGGTCGCGTGATCGAGGTCGTCAAGGGCGGCCTGATCCTCGACCTCGGTGTGCGCGGGTTCCTGCCGGCGTCGCTCGTCGACATCCGCCGTGTGCAGGACCTCGACGAGTATCTCGGGCAGGAGCTCCGCTGCAAGGTGATCGAGCTCAACCGCTCGCGCAACAACGTGGTGCTCTCGCGCCGCGCAGTCCTCGAGGACGAGCGCAAGGAGATGCGCCAGGCGATCCTCGACCGGCTCAACCCGGGCGACGTCGTCAAGGGGACGATCTCGAACATCGTCGACTTCGGTGCTTTCGTCGATCTCGACGGGATGGACGGCCTCATCCACATCAGCGAGCTCTCGTGGAGCCACGTCAACCATCCGTCCGAGGTGCTGGAGATCGGCCAGGAGGTCGACGTCAAGGTGCTCGACATCGACCGCGAACGGCAGCGAATCTCGCTCGGCCTGAAGCAGACGCAGACCGATCCCTGGCAGCAGGTGCTCGAGAGCTACAACGAAGGCGACGTCGTCGCCGGCAAGGTGACGAAGGTCGTCACGTTCGGCGCGTTCGTCGAGATCCTGCCTGGCGTCGAAGGGCTGGTGCACATTTCGGAGCTCGCGCAGCACCACGTCGAGAACCCGCGCGAGGTCGTGTCGCAGGGCGACACGGTGAACGTGCGCATCCTCGAGGTGGACGCCGAGCGCCGCCGCCTCTCGCTCTCGCTCAAGCGCGTCGACGACGGCATGCCGGTCTCGCCGAAGCCGGGCGAGGAGGCAGCGCCGCCGACGATCGATCTCTCCGAGGACGTCTTCTCCGACGAGGCAGCGCCGAGCGAGCCGGAGGCGGCCGCCGCCGACGAGACGCCGGCAGCGGACGAGCCGGACGATGCCGCTCCGGCCGAAGCCGAACCCGAAGCCGAAGCCGAATAGCGTGCCGCGGCCGGTCACGGTCGCGCTGACGGGGGGCATCGCAGCAGGAAAGAGCGAGGCGCTCGCCGCGTTCGCGCGGCACGGCGCGGCGACTGCCTCGAGCGACGAGTTCGTGCACCGGTTGCTCGCGGAGGACGAGGACGTACGCAAGGCGATCCGCGAGCGCTGGGGCGAGGCCGCCGTCGGCGACCGCGCGCGCATCGCAAAGATCGTCTTCGAGGACCGCAGCGAGCTCGACTGGCTGGAGCAGCTGCTGCACCCGAAGACGCGCGAGCTCGCGCAGCGGTGGCTCGGCTCCACCGGTGCGTCGATCGAGGTCGTCGAGATCCCGCTGCTCTTCGAGACCGGGGGCGAGGCGCGGTTCGACAAGGTCGTCGTCGTCACCGCCCCGCACGACGTCCGCGAGAGCCGGCGTGCCGGCTTCGCCGACCGCGAGGCGCGGCTCATTCCCGACGAGGAAAAGGTTGCGCGCGCGGATTTCGCCTATGTCAACGACGGCACGCTCGGAGAGCTCGACGCGTTCGTCGCGGGCGTGGTAGAGAGCCTCCTATCGTCCTGAGGCGTCTCACTCTCCCGATCGTGCTGCTCGTCGTCGCCGCGGCCGGCGCGTTCGTCTATCTGCAGCACACGGAGCCGCCGTGGTACGCACGGCTCTGGTACCCGCTCCGGTACGCGAGCATCGTGCGCGGCCACGCGCAGAACTACGACCTGAACCCGGCGCTGCTCGCCGCGGTGATCGAACAGGAATCGAAGTTTCGAGCCGACGCGAAGTCGAGCGCAGGCGCGATCGGCCTCATGCAGCTGCAGCCCGCGACGGCGAAGGGCATCGCGATCCGCACCGGCGGGACGAAGTTCGTGCTGAGCGATCTCTACGACCCCGAGCTCAACGTTCGGTACGGCGCGTGGTACCTCCACCATCTGCTGCTGAAGTACGGCGACGAGCGGCTCGCGCTCGCCGCGTACAACGCGGGCCAGGAGA
Source organism: Gaiellaceae bacterium (assembly GCA_036265735.1). Lineage (GTDB taxonomy): Bacteria > Actinomycetota > Thermoleophilia > Gaiellales > Gaiellaceae > Palsa-739. The sequence goes on along the minus strand of DATAOK010000055.1, from coordinate 4,805 downwards.
ACGTCGACCGCTGGCGCGCGCAAGGTGAGGGCGTGCAGTTCCCCGAGACACGCGCGTACATCGACAAGGTCGAGCGCCTGAAGGGGATCTACCGGCGCGCGTACAAAAGCGAGCTCGGGCTGAGCTGAGTTTTGCGCAAGTGCCGAAATCCGCTCGCGCGGATTCCGACACGCGCGAAGATCCCTAAAGTGCGGCCGCGTGCGCGGCCGCAGCGGCGCCACGTTGAATCGGCGATTAAGCTCCGCCGCTGCCCGCCGGCGGCTCCGTGGGCGGCGGTGGCGTGCCCGGCGGCTCGGACAGCGAGCCCGGGCAGACGTTCCCCTTCGCGTTGAGCACGGAGAAGCGTTGCGTCTGTGTGGCCGCGTTGTTGCGGATGTCGGCGACGCGAACGGTCAGCGAGTAGACGCCGTTCGGCAGCGTCGTCGTGTCGAAGTTCGGCGCGAGCTGGAACAGGTAACGGCCGGGCATCGACGTGTACTGCTGCGGGCCGAAGCGCGGCGAGTTCTCGTATGTTCCCTTCGCGTACGTGTCGGAGAACTTTGCGTTCGGCGGCAACGCCGTGCGGAAGTCGGCGGCGACGCGAAGCGGGATGGCGACCTTCCCGTTCAGGCGGTGCACAGTCCACTCGACGAGCGTCGGCGTCACCGGGAGCCCGTTGAACGCGCCCGGCACCGCCATCGGCGGGCGGTCATACGCGTCGACGGCGATCTGCACGCGGCCGCACAGGCCGAGCGGCGTCTCGATCGCGCCCGCGGAGTTGCTGAACGTCGTCATGCGGATCACCGGACGGGTGCGGTCCACGTACGGGGCAAGGTGGCCCTTCAGCAGGGGGTTGACCGCGTTGGAGCCGTCGATCTCCGTCAGATGCACGTGGCCGTACGGGGGCTCGACGTAGCCGAGGACGGTCTCCTTCGCGATCACGTGCTGGCCTTCGCCGACGACCGGCGTGAGGTGGAAGTACTGGAACGTCACGTCCACGCCGTTGACCTGGCCGACCGCGACGTTCAGCACGGACGCGCCGAGGTAGTGCGCGGTGCCGCTCATCACCGGGTAGACCGGCGTGCCGTTCGGGGCCGCGATGTCGATCCCCTGGTGGAACGAGAAGACACCGGGGCCGTCGAACCCGCCGGCGAGCACGCCGTTCTCGAAGACCGTGCGCGGGTCGCCGAAGAAGCCGCGAATCGGGTGCTGCTTGTTGAACGGCTTGAACGGCCAGGTGTACGCGGAAGCGGCGCTCGCGCAGGCGAGCGCGAGCGCCGCAAGAACTGTCACGACTCCGATCCCTCGCATCCGACCGGCGCCAATCGTACGCATCACTACGGTCGACCGAGGCGCTCCCACAGGTTCGTCATCAGCACGCTCACGTCGGGAGTCCAGACGCTCCCGGCGAGGGAGAAGGCGCCGGCCGCGAAGACCTTGGCGCCTGCCGGCGTCTCGTAGTACGTCATCTGTGCCATGAAGCCCGGGCCGTAGAGATCCGGGATCTGCGCGACGATGCACACGTTCCTCGGTGAGGCAGCCGCGGTCGCGTCGATCTCGATGCCCCCGCTCGAGATCCCGACGCCTGTCTCGACGTTCATCCCGTTGAACAGCCACGGGGTCGACGACGCGCCCTTCTGGATGATCCAGGCGCCGCGATGACCGCCGCGGTCGTTCGCGCGGTACTGCACGCCGATCAACGCCGCTTCCGGACGACCGAGGTCGCGCCACTGCGCGACACGCGTCATCACGTGATCGCGGATCGTGATCTTCCAGAAGAAATTGTTCGCCGCGAGGAACGCGAGGTTGCCGCCGAGGTTGCGGTACTGGGTGACGACGTCGTACTCGTGTGACGTGACGTACTCATGGTGTCCCGAGAAGATGATCGCGGTGTACACGGCGAGCTGCTTGCCGCTGCGAAGCGTGCGGAGATCCTGATCCGACAGGTAATCCACATCGCGGTGTGTCCGCACGAGCCAGCGGACGAACGGTGCGTCGTACTGCTTCCAATGCGGTGGAACGCCGCGGTCGAGGAACGGGCGGACGAGGCGCGCGTGATTCGTGTGCCAATCGGCGTACCACGTGTCGGCTGTGCCGTCGCCGTCGTCGTCGCGGAAGTTGTACGCCTGCCACGTCTCCGTCGGCATGACGACGGCGATCCGGTGGTCGCCGTAATGGTGCGGCCCGAGCACGAACGGCGCGTACCCGACGCGGCGCCCCGACGTGAGCCGCGCGAAGTAGACGCCGCTCGGCCAATCGCCGATGCGTAGGTCGGTCGCATAGCGTCCGCGCACGTCGCCGAGCCGCTCGCGTTGGGAGACGGGCGAGCCGAGCATGACGTCGCTCGGAAGCGTCGCCTCGGACTCGGTGCCGGCGCGGTAGAACCGCACGGAGACGTTCGCCGCGGTGTCGGTGATCGTGAGGTGCGCCCGGTCGCCGGGCTTGTAGCTCTCGTGGTCGAAGAACGCCGTGAGCTTCGGCTTCTTGGAATCCGGCACGCGGCCGGCGTTGCCCATCAGCCCGATCTCGTCCGAGTCGAGCTCCATGCCGAAGGCGGGCTTGCTGCTGTGGTGTGAGGAGGCCGCGCTGAAGGCGGCGACGACGGTTGCGGCGAGCGCAACGCCGTAGCGGATGCGGGAGTTGGTAGCCATGCGGCCACCGTCCGAGAGGGCCCAAATGCGCTCCTCACGGCGGATTCACGGCCGGCTAACGGCGAAGACCGCTGCCCCGGGCCAGCGCAGACCGGGGCGGACGCGTGCGACTAGGAGCGATCGGACGGTCCGTGTCGCGATCGCCACGCGGGTGACGCGCGTCCCGTGTGCGCCGATGACGAATGAGGGCGCAGACGACGTCGGCGCGGGTCTCCGCACGACGAACCGCGGCCGGCCCGGCAGATACCACTCGAGCGGTCCCCACAGCGCGTTCGGATCGCCGTACACGACGATCGGGTCGCCCGCATGCCAGCCCTCCGCCACGAGCGCCGCCGCGATCCGGTCGTACGCGACCGGCTGCACCCGGTTCGAGCGCAAGTAGCCGAGGACGAGCAGGAAGCACAGCCCCGCGCTCGCGACCGTCACGGTTCCGCGCGGCAGCCGTGCTAGGAGCGCGGCGACGGCGATGGCGGCGAACGGGCCGGCGCAGATCAGGTTGCGGATGTCGTAGATCCGCAGGCCGGCGAGCCAGACCGCGATTCCGAGCGCCACGGGCGTAAGCGTGAGTAGCGCCCATAGGCGGCCGCGCGACGACGCGCGCGCGAGCAGCACTGCTCCCGCGAGCACCGCGAGGAGCAGCGCGACCGGCGCAGCGACGTGCAGTGCCCGGGTGTGCGGCTGCGCGCGCACGAAGAGCAGCCAGTACGTCGTCACCGCGCCCCGGACCGAGAAGGGGCCGATGAATGAAAAGCGGTGGTGCGCGAACTGGCGCAGCGCGATCGGCGCCCAGACCGCGAGCGGGACGAGGCCGGCCGCGAGCGCCGCCGCGCCGCGCCGCCGGACGAGCGGCGGCATCGTCACGAGCCAGACCGCGACGGCGACGACGGAGAGAACGACGAAGTAGTGCGTCAGCGTCCCGAACGCGACGGCGGCGGCGAGCTGCGCCGCCCGCCCGCGCGTCGGGTCCCACGCAAGGCGCTCGGCAGCGACGGCGAGCACGACCGTCAGGAGCGCTGCTAGCTCGTACGCACGCAGCTCGCGCCCGTGGAAGACGAACTGATATCCGAGTGCGACTGCGAGGCCGGCGGCCGTCGCCGCCGGCAGCGGCACCAGCCGTCGCGCACAGACCACGATCGCGGCGGCGAGCGCCATACCCGCGGCGACCGAGAGGAACCGCACGTCCTGCACTCCGACCCCCGTGCGGTGTGCGATCCAGCCGAGCGCGTACCAGAAAGGAGGCGTCGACTCCGTGCGCGCGATCTGCCGGATCACATCCAGTGGTCCCGCTTCGGAGATCACGCGAGCCGACGCCACTTCGTCCTGCCACATCGCGCTGTGCAGCGCGCCGGGAATCCGCGCCAGTCCCGCGACGAGTGCGACGCTCCCGGCGCTTGCTGCGAGCAGCGCGCGCGGCTTGTCGTTCGCAAGCACGACCGTTGCCTCGATGACCCGCGCCTACAGCGCATTCGCGACGGTGAAGCGGAGGGCCGAGGACGTCTGGTTGCCGCGGATGTCGGCGACCGTGACGATCAGGTCGTAGACGCCGTTGCGCAGCGTGCGCGTGTCGAAGCCGTTCGGCGTCAGCCGGAACAGGTACACGCCCGGCTGCATGAACGAGTAGTGCTTGCCGAAGACCGACATGTTCTGGTGCGAGCCGCGGGCGTAGACGCGCCACATGTCGGGATCCGCCGGCAGTTGGCGCCGGAAGTCGACCGCGACCTGCTGCGGGGCGACGACCTTGCCCGTGTCAGCCCTCTGGATCCGCCATGTCACGAGCGCGGGCGCGATCGGAAGCCCGTGCCAGACGCCCGGGACCGGCAGGTTCGGCATGTCGTGCGCGCCGGCAATCAGCTCGGCGCGGCCCTGGACGAGCTCCGGCATGAGCGCGTCGCCCGTCGCGGCGTTCCGCAACGAGATCGAGTCGACGACGGGCTTCGTCTTGTCGCTGTAAGGCGACAGGTGACCGGGTGCGAGCGGGTTGACCGGGAACCCGCCGTCGAACTCCGAGAGGTGCACGTGTCCGCAGCCCTTGATGATCCGGCCGAGCACCGTCGCGTCGGCCTCGACCTGCTCGCCGATGTGGACGACCGCGGCGACGTGCCAGTAGCGGAATGAACGGCCGTCGGCGCCCGTGACGCCGATCCAGTCGTGCATGACCGTCTCGACCGTGCCCGA
>DATAOK010000054.1:0-18410 GCA_036265735.1 Gaiellaceae bacterium | reverse complement strand
CCGGCGACGGCTGCGACGCCGACCACGAGCCCCATGTCGCAGAGGAGCATCAGGTACTGGAAGACCGAGCGGTAGTCGTAGCCCTCGAACACCGACGGTGCTGCGAAGACGGGTAGTGCTGCCGGCGGGTACTCGAGCGTGAAGTCGCGATACGGAACGTGATGCCCGTGCACGATGTCGTCGCCGTATGTCTGGTAGACGCCGTAGTCGACGATCTGGCGATGCGGGTACCACCCGACGTGCAGAAGGCCCCAGACTCCTGCGACGAGGGCGCACAGCACGATGCCCGTCGCGAAGCCGCGGCTCACTCGACGTCGAACTCCTCGGCGACCTCGGGTTCCTTGCCGATCAGTCGCGGAATCTCGCCAAGGTCGGGGAGCTCGTCGCCGAACGCGATCAGACCGAGCCGCTCGTGCGAGTCGTTCGAGATCCAGCGATCCCCCTCGGGCAGCTGCGGCAGCTGCGGGCGCAGCTCCTCGATCGACGCCTTCGAGTCGTAGAGGTTCCAGATGAGGATGCGTGCGATCAGAACGGCCCTCGCGCTTCGTAGGCGCCGCGGCGTGCCCCGATCGCGACCATCGTCAGTCCGTCCGCCCCGGCGACGACTTGTCGTGTCGTCTCAGGGTCGAAGCGGAACACTGTCCCCGTCTCGCACGGGACCTCCTGACCCTCGACGCGGTACACGCCCGAGCCGCGGATGATCACGTTCACTTCCTCCTGGCCGGATCCTTCCTCGTTGTGCTCGAGGCCCTCCGTGTTCGCGGGGATCTCGAACCAGTTGACTCCGAACGCTTCGACGCCGAGCTCGCGCCGCACGAAGCGGACGGCATTGCCCGGTCCCGCCGGCTCGATGTCGGCGATCTTCACGACGCTGTACCCCATGGTGTCTCCTCTCACATGCGGAAGACGCCGAAGACCGTCTCCGGGATCGGTGCGTTCAACGCCGCGCCGAGGCCGAGCGCCAGCACACGCCGCGTGTCGAGTGGATCGATGATCCCGTCGTCCCACAGACGGGAGGTCGAGTAGTACGGGTTGCCCTCGCGGTCGTACTTCGCGCGGATCTCGTTCTCGTCGACCTCGCCGACGATCGACAGGACGGTCGCGGCCTGCTCGCCGCCCATGACAGAGATGCGCGCATTGGGCCACATCCAGAGCTGCCGCGGCTCGTACGCGCGGCCGCACATCGCGTAGTTGCCGGCGCCGAACGAGCCGCCGGTGACGACCGTGAACTTCGGCACCTGGGCGTTCGCGACGGCCATGACGAGCTTGGCGCCGTCCCGCGCGATGCCGCCCGCCTCATACTCCGTCCCGACCATGAAGCCGGTGATGTTCTGGAGGAACACGAGCGGGATCCGGCGCTTGCAGCACAGCTCGATGAAGTGTGCGCCCTTCTGCGCCGACTCGGCAAAGAGGACACCGTTGTTCGCGAGCACACCGATCGGGATGCCTTCGATACGCGCGAAGCCGGTGACGAGCGTCTCGCCGTAGAGCGCCTTGAACTCCTGGAAGCGCGAGCCGTCGACGATGCGCGCGATCAGCTCCCGCGCGTCCGTCTGCTGCCGGAAGTCCTCCGGAATGAGGCCGTACAGGTCCGAAGGGTCGAGTGCGGGCGGCTCGGACGCCGCGATCTCCCACGGCGGCACATGTGATCCCATGTGCAATGTGCGTGTGATCCCACGCGCAATCGCAAGCGCATGCTCGTCCGAAGTCGCGTAGTGATCGGCGACACCGGACCTGCGTGCGTGCACATCGGCGCCGCCGAGCTCCTCCGCGGTCACGTCCTGTCCGGTTGCCGCCTTCACGAGCGGTGGCCCGCCGATGAAGATCGTCCCGGTGCCGCGGACGATGATCGTCTCGTCGCTCATCGCCGGGACATAGGCGCCGCCGGCAGTGCATGAGCCCATGACAACGGCGATCTGCGGGATGCCGCGCGCCGACATCTGCGCCTGGTTGAAGAAGATCCGCCCGAAGTGGTCGCGGTCGGGGAAGACCTCGTCCTGGAGCGGGAGGTAGGCGCCGCCCGAATCGACGAGGTAGATGCACGGCAGCCGGTTCTGCGCCGCGACTTCCTGTGCCCGTAGGTGCTTCTTGACGGTGAGCGGGAAGTACGAGCCGCCCTTCACCGTCGCGTCGTTCGCGACGATCACGCACTGCCGGCCGGAGACGACGCCGATGCCGGTGACGATCCCGGCGCTCGGCGCGTCGCCGTCGTAGAGGCCCCAGGCGGCGAGCGCGTTCAGCTCCAGGAAGGCGGTGTCGGGATCGACGAGCCGGTCGATGCGCTCGCGGGCAGTCAGCTTCCCGCGCGAGCGGTGACGTTCGACCGCCTTTTCGCCGCCCCCGCGGGCGACCTGCTCGGTCCGCTCGCGGACCTCCGCCACGAGGCCGGCCATCCGCTCGCGCCGGCGGGCGAACTCGTCCGAACCGCGCTCGACGTGCGAGGACAGGACGGCCACGGGGTGGAGCCTATCCGGCCCACAGGCCTACAGTTGTTCGGCTCCCCCGTGCTCTTCAACAGCTTTCCGTTCCTCTTCGTCTTCCTGCCGGCTGTCGCCGCCGCCTACTTCGCCGTTCCGTGGCACCGCCTCCGGCTGCTCCTCGTCATCGGGGCCTCCTATTACTTCTATGCGTACGCAGACTGGTGGTTCCCGGCGCTCATGGCCGGCTCGACCGCGATCTCGTACACGACCGGGCGCCTGCTCGACACCGAGACGGACGAGCGGCGGCGCAAGCTCGGTCTCGCCACCGGGATCGTCGGCGTGCTCGCGCTCCTTGCGTACTTCAAGTACACGGCGTTCGTCGGCGGCTACGCGCTCGACTTCGTCCACGTGCTCACGCGGCAGTCATTCCCGGACGCGCGCAGCTTCTTCCACGGGATCGTGCTGCCGATCGGGATCAGCTTCTACACGTTCGAGGGAATCTCGTACATGGTCGACGTGTACCGGCGCACGCTGCGAGCCGAGCGCGACGTGCTGCGTTACGCGTTCTTCATCTCGTTCTTCCCGCACCTCATTGCAGGCCCGATCGTCCGTTACGGGATCCTGCAGCCGCAGTTGACGCAGAAGCACCGGTTCGACGCCGACCGCGTCCGCTCCGGACTGATGCTGTTCGCGCTCGGGCTCGCGAAGAAGGTGCTGCTCGCGGATGGGATCGCGCACTGGGTCGACCACTACCTTGCGACGCCGGGACAGCTCGGCCTCGTCAACGCGTGGTCGTGCGCCGTCGGCTTCGGCTTCCAGATCTACTTCGACTTCAGCGCATACTCGGACATGGCGCTCGGCCTCGCCCGCATCTTCGGGATCGAGTTGCCGTGGAACTTCGACCGACCGTACCGCTCCGCGAGCCCGACAGAGTTCTGGCGGCGCTGGCACGTCACGCTCTCCACCTGGTTGCGCGACTACCTCTACATCCCGCTCGGCGGCAATCGGAAAGGACAGCGGCGACAGGATCTCAACCTGCTCGCGACGATGGGGCTCGGCGGCCTGTGGCACGGCGCGTCGCTCAACTTCGTCGCGTGGGGCCTGTACCACGGCCTGTTGCTCGCGGGCACGCACCGCGGGCGCCGCCGCGGGCTCTCGCTCCCGCGGCCGCTCGGTGTCGCCGTCACATTCATCCTCGTCGTGCTCGGGTGGGTTCTCTTCCGGATGCACTCCGCGCACGGGATCGGCGCGCTCTACGCGGGAATGTTCGGGTTGCACGGCATCGGCGGCTTGCCCGGCCATCTCGCGCTCTACATCGCGATCGCCGCGGCCATCGTCTTCGGGCTGCCGGAGGAATGGCGCTGGCCGGTCGGCCGCTGGAACGTCGCGTACGTCGCCGCCACCGCGGTCCTCTTCGCCGTCGCAGTCTCATCCGTCTACACGAGCCATCCGTTCCTCTACTTCCGGTTCTGATGAGACGACTCGTCCTGTTCATCGTCGTCACCGCAGTAGTCCTCGGCTGCTTCGCGGCAGTGACGTGGTGGGTCGATCCGCTCGGGGAGATCTGGAAGCCGGGTGCGCTCGTCACCGCCGAGCGCGATGACTGCCTGATCTCGCAGGAGCTGATCGGCACGCGCTACCTCTCGTTCAAGCTCGCAGTGTTCCACGACCGGCCGACCCGCACGTTCGTCGTCGGCTCGAGCCGCGTGCTGAAGATCGCGTCGCACCCGCACGAGCGCTCGTTCGCGAACCTCGGCTATCCCGGCACCGCGCCGTCGACGATCCTGAAGCTGGTTCATACACTGCCCGCGTCGCCGCGCCAGACGATGTACGTCGGCGTCGAGTCGTTCTGGTTCAACCGGCACTACCGCGTCCCCGACACGAATCCGAGCGACTACCACCTCGCCGAATACCTCGTCAGCCGGAGCGCGTTCTGGAACGCGTTCACGTTCGCGCGCGACGTGTCGTACGTCCGCTATCCGGACCGCTGGCGACGGACGACGGTCGGACGCCGCTGCACGATCGGTCGCACGTATCCGAGCATCAACTGGGCACTCGACGGCTCGCGCGTGTGGAGCTGGGAGCTCGACCCGAAGCATTACCAGCGCTTCCACGCGACGCCCTACCGCGGGAACCTGAACGCCTGGCGGAACGGCTACTACGCCGACTGGGAGACGATCGACCAGGCGCGCGTCGCGCAGCTCGAGCGTGCGCTCGCCCTCGCACGTTCGCGCGGGTGGCGCGTCGTCGGCTTTGCTCCGCCGGAGCCGGCATCGATCGTTCGCATCCTCGAGGCCGATCCGCGTATCGCACCGCGCTGGCGCGCCTTCCTCCGCTTGATGCCGCAGGTCTTCGGCCGCTATCACGATCGGTGGATCGGGCCGGCGGTGCGCTGCCCGGCGTCCGCGTTCCCCGATCTGTTCCACACCGACGCCGCGTGCTCGCTACTGGTACGCGACCGCCTGGACTTGGCCGCCCGGCACGCGGACTAGCCTGGGTCTGTGATCGTCGCGCACCTCGACCTCGACGCCTTCTATGCAGCAGTCGAGGAGCTCGAGAACCCCGAGCTCCGCGCGCAACCGCTCGTCGTCGGCGGTGACCCGCGTGGACGCGGCGTCGTCGCGACTGCCAATTACGCCGCGCGACGCTTCGGCATCCATTCGGCGATGAGCGCCGCTGAGGCGCTGCGCCGCTGCCCGCACGCAGTGTTCGTCCGCCCGCGGCATTCGCTCTACCGCGAGTACTCGCGGCACGTGTGGTCGACGGTCAAAGGAGTCGTACCGACCGTCGAGCAGACCGGGCTCGACGAGGGGTATCTCGACGTCGGTGAAGTCGCTCGCGATTTTCTCGAGGCCCGCGTTGTCGCCGAAGCGGTGCAGACAGCCGTTCGCGGTGCGACGAGCCTCACGTGCTCACTCGGTGTCGCGCCGTGCAAGGTCGTTGCGAAAGTCGGCAGCGATGCGCGCAAGCCGGGCGGCCTCGTCGTCGTCGTGCCCGGGCAGGAAGCCGCGTTCCTCGCGCCGCTCGACGTCCGCAAGCTCCCGGGCGTGGGGCCGAAGGCGGAGGAGCGGTTGCGTGCGGCCGGCGTCGACACGGTCGGAGCGCTTGCCGCGCTTTCCGATCCAGAGCTGCGCCGGTTGTTGCCCGGCACGGTCGGAGCGATGCTCCGCGACCGCGCACGCGGCGTCGACCCGCGCGGGCTCGAGCTCGACACCGAGCGGATCTCGATCAGCGTCGAGAACACCTTCGAGCGCGACCTCGTCGAGCGCGAGCTCTTGCATGAAGAGCTGCGCGGCATGGCGCGCCAGGTAGCCGAGTACCTGGAGCGGAACGGCCAGGTCGCGCGGACCGTGACGACGAAGCTGCGGTACGCCGACTTCTCGATTCGCAGCAGATCGACATCACTCGACGTCGGGATCGACGACGCCGAGCAGATCGCCGAGCTTGCCTGCCGGCTGCTCGACCGTGGCCTCCGGGATCGACCTGGAGCGCTGCGGCTCGTCGGCGTCGGCGTGTCGGGGCTCGCCGCCTATCGACAGCTGGCGCTCGACGCCGTTTAGCCGAACCAGCCGAACGTCTCTCGACGCCGCTACCCTGTGACGCTGTGAACGGCTGGGACGACTTCGTCTCGGGCGGGGCCGATCACGGTCACGCCGTGCAGATCTATCGCGAGCTTCGGGAGCTCGCGCAGTCCGTCGCGGACTTCTTTGCCGTCGGCTTCGACAGCGGCGCGCCGGCGCTGCTCGTCGCGACGGGCGAGCACCGCGGACAGTTGCTCTCGGCGCTCGAGTCGCGCGGCTGGGATGTCGACCAGCTCGAGCTCGACGGGATGCTTGTCTGCCGCGATGCAGCAACGGTGCTCGACGCGATCATGCGCGGCGGGTATCCGTCGTCCGCCGCGTTCGACGAGGTCGTGGGCGGCCTCATCGACGGGCTTGCCGATGAGTTCCCCGGCGCTCGCCCGCGCGTGTTCGGCGAGATGGTCGACGTGCTCTGCCGTCGTGGTGAAGACGATGCGGCCGTCTCGCTCGAGGAGCTCTGGAACAGTCTCGCCTGGAGCCGGACCTTCTCGCTTCTGTGCGGGTACGAGCTCGACGTCTTCGATCGCGAGACGCAGGCGACGCGCTTGCCGGAGATCTGTCGCACGCACTCACACGTGAAGCCGGCCGACGACGCACGCAAGCTTGCCCGCGCCGTCGACGACGCGCTGATGGACGTACTCGGCGCGTCGGAGGTGGGACAGCTCTACGTGCTCGTATCCAACGAGCTGCGCGAGGAGCGCGTCCCGTCGCCGCAGCTTCTGCTGATGTGGGTCAGCGAGCACATGCCCGCGCACGCGGAGCGAATTCTCGCCGCGGCGCGCGAGCGTTACGGCGCTTAGCTTCGCTCGACCGCGTCGCTCGACGACTTCGAGCGCATCGGGAAGACACTCCGCGATGCGAGACGCTCCCGGAACGAGCGCTGTTCGGGCGTCAATGTTCGCTCGGGCTCCGGCTCCGGTTCGTGCTCGGCGGTGAGCTCCGGCTCCGGCTCGGGGTCGGGCGGGCTCAGTGCATCGACGGCGCGCGTCAGCCGGACGAGCCGCTGCAGCCGATCGACCTCTTCGACGAGCATCGCGATCGCGCGTCCGGCCGCGGCGACCTCCGCTCTCGCGTCGCCCTGGAGGCTCGATGACCACCGGCTCAGCGCCTGAAGCTTCTCCTCGTCGAGGTGCTCCGACACGGACTCAGTCGCGGTCGGGAGCGAGCTGCGCGCGCTTTGCCTCGACGAGCGCACGCGGCCATTCGGCGTCGCGATCCGTGCCGTTGCTCGTCGTCGCGGCGTTAACCCAGGCGTAGATCGGAAGGCCCGCAGGCGACGTCCCTGCCGGCGCATCGCCGTTTTTTCCGTTGTGCGCCGGCTCGGCTGAGGCGGCGGCTGCGACTCTCTCGCGTTCGGCCGCCTCGGCGGCGATCCGCTCCTGCTCCTCGGCTTCGCGTTGCGCCGCGGCCTCGGCGTCCTTGCGCGCCTGCTCCTCGGCTTCGCGTCGCGCCGTCTCTGCGGCTTCGATGCGGGCGCGCTCCTCAGCCTCTGCGCGGGCGCGCGCCTCGGCTTCGCGTCGCGCGGCTTCCTGGGCTTCGGCGCGTGCGCGCTCTACGGCCTCCCGTTGCGCGGCAGCCTCGGCCTCTGCGTGTGCGCGCTCCTCGGCCTCGCGTCGCGCGGCTTCTTCCGCTTCAGCACGGGCGCGCTCTTCGGCTTCAGCACGGGCGCGCTCCTCCGCTTCACGCTTGGCGGCCTCCTCGGCTTCGGCGCGTGCGCGTTCCTCGGCCTCGGCACGTGCGCGCTCTTCGGCTTCCCGTTGCGCAGCTTCGGCCTCGGCGCGTGCGCGTTCCTCGGCTTCGCGCTTGGCGGCCGCCCTCGCTTCGCTTCGCTCGCGCCTCTCAGCATCGCGCTTCGCCGCCGCTTCGGCGTCCGCGCGCGCGAGTGCCTCGGCCTCGCGCTTCGCCGCTGCCTCGGCTTCGAGGCGGGCGCGCTGCTCCGCATCGCGCTTCGCCGCTGCCTCGGCCTCTATCCGCGCGCGCTCGTCCGCCTCGGCGCGAGCTTGCTGCTCGACCTGACGCCGCGCAGTCTCGGCCGCCCGGCGTGCTTCGGCCTCGGCGGCCGCCCGCTCGGCCTTCTCAGCGGCCGCCCGCTCGCGCGCCTCCGCCTCCTCGGCGTCGATCATGTAGCGCTCGATCAAGTTTTTGCGCGCGCCCGTCAGGCGCACGGGCTCGTGCGCAGACGACCTTCGTCCCCACACCCTGGGCGGCATTGCACAGATCGTAGGCGCTGGCCGCCCGCACGTGGGGGAGGATTCCCTAGACCTTCGGCTGTTCGTCGGCGCCGCGACCGCGCCAGCAGGGGCGGAGGGACTCGAACCCCCGGCCTACGGTTTTGGAGACCGCCGCTCTACCAACTGAGCTACGCCCCTGTGCAATCGGGAGATTGTAGCCCTCGCATTCCGGCCCCTTCCCGGGCGCGGAATACTCTGCGACGGTGCAACGGCGTGCGCTCGGCGTTCTCTTCTGCGGGCTCGCCGCCGCCCTCGTCGCCACCGCCGTGGCAGCGCTGATCGGCGCAGGCAACGAGCCCCGCGGCTGGATCGTCGCCGTCGCCGCTGTCGCGCTCGCTGCCTGGCTCGGCTCGGTCGGCATCTCGGCGCTTCGTCGCTGACGACCTGAGGAGAAGACCGGGCTAGCTCGTATTCTCTCCGCATGAGCCGGGCCGACGAGACCCAGACCCTCTGGCTGCAGTACCGCAAGACGGGCGACGCCGGGATCCGCGACCGGCTGATCCTGACCTACGCACCGCTCGTGAAGTACGTCGCCGGGCGCCTCGGCAGCGGGCTGCCGGCCCACGTCGACGAGGGCGACCTCGTCTCGTACGGGCTGCTCGGCCTGATCGGCGCGATCGAGCGCTACGAGCCCGACCGGGACGTGAAGTTCGAGACCTACGCGATCGCGCGGATCAAGGGCGCGATCATCGACGAGCTCCGAGCGATGGACTGGGTGCCGCGGTCCGTCCGCTCGCGGGCGCGCGAGATCGAGCGTGCGATCGCGGCCCTCGAGGCGAAGTCCGGCCGCGCGCCGACCGACGAGGAGATCGCGAAGAAGGTCGGGATCACCGTCGAGGAGCTCGAGGAGAGTCTGACCGACATCGCCCGCTCGTCGATCGCGGCCCTCGACGAGCTCTGGACCGTGTCCGGCCAGGGCGACCAGATCGCGCTGATCGACACGATCGAGGACACCGACGCTCCCGACCCGCAGAGCTCGCTCTCGCAGACGGAGATGAAGGAAGCGATCGCCGACGCGATCGCCCGCCTGCCCGAGCGCGAGAAGCTCGTCGTGACGCTCTATTACTACGAGGAGCTGACGCTCCGCGAGATCGGTGAGGTGCTGAGCGTGACGGAATCCCGGGTCTCTCAGCTCCACACGAAGGCGATCCTCCGCCTCAAGGCCCGCCTCGCGGGGTCACCGGCACGCGCCGGGCTCGAATCGTCCTGAAATAGAATCGGTCGCTCCGAGACCGATATCTGAGGAGGACGAACCGTCGTGGCAGTCAGCGAGCCTGGGAGGATCCGCAACATCGCCGTCGCCGGCCACCGCGGGGTCGGCAAGACCTCGCTCGTAGAGGCATTGCTCTTCCAGGCCGGGAAGACGAACAGGCTCGGAACGATCGAGGCCGGCACGACGACGGCGGACTGGGATGACGACGAGCACCGCCGCCAGATGTCCCTCTCGGGGACGCTGCTCCACGTCGACTGGCAGGACCGCAAGATCAACCTCGTCGACTGCCCGGGCGACGCCGGTTTCCAGGCCGACACGTACGCGGCGCTGAGAGTCGTCGAGGGCGCCCTCGTCGTCGTCAGTGCCGTGATGGGGGTCGAGGTGAACACGTCGCGCGTCTGGAAGCGCGCCGACGAGTACGAGCTGTCACGGGTCGTCTTCGTGAACATGCTCGATCGCGAGCGCGCCGACTTCTTCCGTGTGCTCGAGGCCGTGCGCACCCAGTTGTCCGATCGCTGCGTCGCGATTCACCTGCCGATCGGCTCGGAGCACGAAGTGAGCGGCATCGTCGACCTACTGCACATGTGCGCGTTCATGGATCCGTCGGGCGGCAAGGAGGGGGGACCGCAGCCGATCCCGGACGACATGACAGACCAGGTGCAGGAGTACCGGGAGAAGCTGCTCGACGCCGTCGTCGAGACGAACGAGGACTTGATGGCGCGCTATCTCGAAGGCGAAGAGCTGCCGGCGGAGGATGTCGCGCACGCGCTCAAGGACGCGGTGACGCGCGACGAGCTCTATCCGGTCGGCTGCGGCGTCGCGACGAAGAACCTTGGCTCGACCGCGCTGCTCGACCTGCTCGTCGAGGGCGTGCCGTCGCCGACGAAGAAGGGAACGACGATCGAGTTCGGCGACGCGAAGCAGGCGGTGTTCGTCTTCAAGACGATCGCCGACCCGTTCGCCGGGCGCATCAGCTGCTTCCGCGTCCTCGCCGGGCCGATCACGGGTGACACGACGCTCGTCGACCCGCGCACGCATGCCAAGGAGCGCCTCGGCCAGATCCTCGTCCTGAATGGGAAGGAGAACGCGCCGGTCGAGGCGCTGAACGTCGGCGACCTCGGCGCGGTCGCGAAGTTGAAGGACGTCGTAACCGGCGACGTGCTCGTCGACCATGAGGTGCCGGTCGAGCCGCCGCACATCGACTTCCCCGAGCCCGTGATGAGCTTCGCAATCACGCCGAAGGCGAAGGGCGACGAGGAGAAGATGGCGACCGGCCTGCGGCGTCTCTCGGAGGAGGATCCGACGTTGCTCCTCCGCCGCGATCCGCAGACGGGCGAACAGCTCCTCTCGGGGCTGACCCAGATGCAGGTCGAGGTTGCGGTCGACCGCTTGAAGTCCCGCTTCCATGTCGACGTCGAGCTGCACCCGCCGCGCGTCCCCTACAAGGAGACGATTCGCAAGGAGGCGCGGGCGCGCCACCGCTACAAGAAGCAGACCGGCGGTCGCGGCCAGTTCGGCGACTGCGAGATCATCATCGAGCCGATCCAGAACGGCGACGAAGGGCAGACGTACGAGTTCGTCGACAAGATCGTCGGCGGCGTCATCTCACAGGGCTACCGGCCCGCGGTCGACAAGGGCGTGCGCGAGGCCATGGAGCACGGTGAGCTCGCGGGTGCGCCGGTCTACGGCATCCGCGTCCTGCTCGTCGACGGGATGGAGCACTCCGTCGACTCGTCGGAGATGGCGTTCAAGATCGCCGGGTCGATGGCGTTCAAGGAGGCCTACCAGAAGGCGGACCCGGTCCTGCTCGAGCCGATCATGGAGCTCGAGGTGACGGTGCCCGACGAGTCGGTGGGCGCGGTCAACGGCGATCTCAACTCACGACGCGGCCGGCTGCAAGGCATGGAGCCGGCGGGCGGCATGACGACGATCAAGGCCGAGGTCCCGATGGCCGAGATCCTCACGTACTCGCAGGCGCTCACCTCGATGACGGGCGGCCGCGGCGACTACAACATGCACTTCCTCCGCTACGAGGAAGTGCCGGTGCACGTCGCGCAAAAGATCATCGAGCAGACCAAGCGAGAGCGCGAAGAAGCCAAGGCCTAGGGGCCGGGCCCCGAGGTGGGGCCTGGCCCCGGTTGTCGTCACGCTTGTCCTTCAGCCGGTGCAGCGTCGCCCGGCCGGTCGCGCAGATGGGCGATCACGTCGGCGACGTCGGCGAGCTCCTGCTCGAGATCGCGCTGATAGCCCTCGAGGCGCTCGAGCAGGTCCTGGCGGTTCGGGAACGGGCCGCGGAAGAAGAGCCGCGCGCGGCCGCCACGCCAATGACGATGGTGATGTTCGTGGTGGTGCATGTTCACCTCCCTTGCGAATACCGGTTGAGAAAACGTTCGGTGCGTTCCTGCGAGCGGCGCAGCGCCTCGACCCATTGGTCGAGGAGCGCGCTGCCGTGTTCCGACAACGAGTACGTGCGCTTGCCCTCCGCCCATTCCGAGGTGACGAGGCCCTCGTCCTCGAGCGCCCGCAGGAGGCGATAGAGGTTTCCCATCTCGACGCGCTGCTCGCCCGTCAGCTCCGGCAGCCGCTCCAGCAGGTCGTAGCCGTGTGCGGGACGCTCGCGCAAGAGAAGAAGGAGAGCCGGCTCCGTGAAGCGCTCGACGCGGGCAAAGACGCGCCAGCGTCCACCGTGGTGGCGGCGAGAGCGGGGGCCGTGTCTCATCGGGCTACATGTAAAACACACATGTAACTCGACACTAGCGGCCACAGGCAGGGCTGCGCAAGGCCGGGGGTACTATCCGGCGGTGCGTGTGACGAAGGTGGCGGCGATGCGCATCTGCGCAATTTGCGAGCGGACCCTGCTCATGGGCGAGCGGGCGATCCGGTTCGCGCCGGAGGAGGGAGCGGACCTCGTCGACGTCTGCCCGCTCTGCCAGGACATCGCCACCGAGCACGGCTGGCTGAAGGAAGGCGCACCGACGACGCCGGTCGTCGGCGGTGACCGCCGCCGGCGTCGCCGCGGGCTCGGCGACCTGCTCGGTCTCCGTCGCGACAACGGGGAGACCGTCACGACGCCCGAGCCGATTCTCCGTCGCCTGTCGACCGAGGAGCTCGCCCTGGTCGAGGCAGCCGACCTCTTCAACGGCTCGACGTACCGGCGAACCGTCGGCGGCATCGCGAAGAGCCTCGGCGACGCGAAGGCGAGCATCGTTCCGCTCACCGGCGACGCCGGCGAGATGGCAGTGACGGTCGCGTGGGATCTGTCGTGGTACCAGTACCGCGTCAGCCCCGAGTCGGCGCAACCGGTCCGGCTCGAACGCCGCGGCCACGAGCTCGATGAGCTCGAGGACTCGTTCAAGGGCTGGAACGCGCACGTCGAGGACGAGGGACGACTCGTCCCCGAAATAGCGCGCATCTAGCGCCAACCGCCGGCCTCCTTACAATCCGAGGCAGGATGATCTACTGCGTGATCCCGCGGGAGCTCGCCGACGAGCTCTACGACAAGATGGTCGACTACTACAAGGACAACCCGAACGTGACGGTGATCATCGACCGCCGCGAGGGTCCCGACCGGCGCAGTGGCAAGCCAGAGCCGGAGTTCATCGAGAAGCGCGAGACTCGCGACCGCCGCCGCCCGCGGATCCCGGGCACGTTCCCCGACACGGACGCCCCGGCCGACTAGCTAGCGTTCGCCCTCGTGGCGACAGAGACCTTCGAGAGCACGAGCCCGGCGACCGGCGAGGTCATCGGCACGTTCCCGTCGTCCGGCGCGGAGGACGTCGACCGCGCCGTCGCGACCGCGAAGGCGGCCTACGAGGAGTGGCGGCTCGTGCCTGCGCCGCGGCGCGGCGAGATCCTCTTCCGCTTCGCGCAGATCCTCGAGCACGAGAAGGACTCCCTCACCGACGTGATGACGCACGAGATGGGGAAGGTCAAGGCGGAGGCGGGCGGCGACGTCCAAGAGGCCATCGACATGACCTACTACATGGCCGGCGAAGGACGCCGGCTGTGGGGTCAGACGACACCGTCGGAGCTGCAGAACAAGTTCAACATGTCGGTGCGCGTGCCGGTCGGCGTCGTCGGCGCGATCACGCCGTGGAACTTCCCGATCGCGATCCCGTCGTGGAAGCTCGCGCCCGCGCTCGTGTGCGGCAACACCGTTGTGCTGAAGCCGGCGGAGGACACGCCTGAGCTTGCGCAGCGCTTCGTCGACCTGTTCGCGAAGGCCGGGCTCCCCGACGGCGTCGTCAACATCGTCCACGGTTACGGCGAGACGGCGGGCGATGCGCTCGTCAGGCATCCCGATGTTCCCGTGATCACCTTCACCGGCTCGCGCGAGACCGGCGTGCTCGTGACGAAGACGGCGGCCGACAACCTGAAGCACGTCCACCTCGAGCTCGGCGGCAAGAACGCGATCATCGTCCTCGACGACGCCGACCTGAACCTCGCAGTCGAAGGCATCGTCTGGTCGGCATTCGGCACGTCGGGCCAGCGCTGCACCGCCGCGTCGCGCGTGATCGCGCACGAGGGCATCTACGAGGAGCTGCAGAAGCGTCTCGTCGCGCGTGCCGAGAGCATGCGCCTCGGTCCCGGCTGGGACGACGCGACCGACATCGGCCCGGTGATCAACAAGGCGGCGATCGAGAAGATCCACTCGTACACGAAGATCGGTGAGGACGAAGGCGCGAAGCTTCTCACCGGCGGAGAGATCGCAACCGACGGCGACCTTGCGAAAGGGTTCTTCTACAGGCCGACCGTGTTCGGCGGCGTCGACGCCGGCATGCGCATCGCGCAGGAGGAAATCTTCGGACCGACGACGGCGCTGATCAAGGTCGCCGACTTCGACGAGGCGATTCGCGTCGCGAACGGAATCCGCTACGGCCTGTCGTCGTCGATCTTCACGCGGGATGTGAACAAGGCGTTCCGCGCCATGCGCGATCTGCAGGCGGGGATCACGTACATCAACGCCGGCACGACCGGCGCGGAAGTCCATCTCCCGTTCGGCGGGACGAAGGACACGGGAAACGGCCACCGCGAGGCGGGACAGGCTGCGCTCGACGTCTTCACGGAGTGGAAGTCGATTTACGTCGATTACTCGGGCCGCCTGCAGCGCGCGCAAATCGATAACGCAACCTGACGAAAACTTTACGACTGCGAGGTCGTAGAGGCTCTACCTTGGCGCGTCTCCGAGGGAGAGGCTCACATGACCGAGATCGTTGCCCGCCTGCCGCGTTCGCGCGGCGTCTTTCGCCTGCTGCAAGTCGCCGTCCTCCTGGCGGGGATCGGTCTCGTGGCGTTTGGCGCGCTCGCGCTGCGGCTGCATCCGCGCGCGCACCCGGCCGAGCCGGCGATCTGGACGCCGGGCGAGAAGCGCGGCTCGGGTGCTCGGCTTTACGTCATCCGCGCCGAAGCTGCACAGTCGCGCCGGCAGCGCGCGGCGCAGGCGCTTGCCCGCGATGCGTCGGTCGGGTTCGACCGCAGCTTCTTCACCGCGAGCCCGGTGGGCGTGGTGGAGACGGCCGCACGAGTCGCGCAATGGCGCCCGCTGATCGCGCGCGCCCTGCGCGGGAGCAGCGTCAGCCCGGCGCTGCTCGAGGGGCTCGTGCTCGTCGAGAGCTCGGGGCTAGCAGCAGCGACGAACGGGTCGCATGCGGGACTGACGCAGCTCTCGCCTGCGGCGGCGAGACATTTCGGGCTGCGCGTCAACCGGCGTAAGAGCGCGCGTCTGACGCGACAGATTGCGCACACGTTCCGCGCCGTGCACGCGCGCCAGCTGCGCCGCTGGCGGAGCCGCTACGACCAGCGGTTCGCGCCCGCACGCGAGCTGCGGGCGACCGTTCGCTTCCTCGTGCGCGCCCGCCGCGCACTCGGGCGCGTCGATCTCGCCGTGGCGGCGTATCACCTCGGCGTTGGCGCCGTCCGTCGCGCGGCTGCGATGTACGGCGCAACCGAATCGGCGCCCTCATATGCACAGCTCTACTTCGGCTCGTCACCGGACGCGCACGCTGCGACCTGGCACCGCCTCGGAGCCGGTGGTGGAACGGCGCGCGACTACTACTGGAAGGTCGTCGCCGCTGAGCACGTCATGCGGCTCTATCGCCACGGAGCGCTCTCATATACGGCGCGGCTTCAGGCGAAAAAGAACTCCGCGGAGGAGGTCATGCACCCGCGACGCGCGACGCCGCGCTTCAAGACCCCGACGGCGATCGCGCGAGCGTGGAGACATCGTGTTCTGCGTGCGATCTCTCGCGACGTCGCGGGCACGCATGTCGCGGTCAGCAGGTCGCTCGGAGAGGAAGCGCGCAAGCTCGGTCGCTCGCGGCGGCTGTATCGCGGGCTGCGGCCTGCTGCCCTCAACGTTCTCCTTTACATCGGGCGTCACGTGCACGAGCTCTCCGGCGCGCGCCGCCTGCTCGTGACGAGCGCTGTCCGCGACAACCGTTATCAACGCGTGCTGATGCGCATGAACGCGAACGCTGCGCGGACGTACTCGTTGCACACGACCGGTTATGCGTTCGACATCGCCCGCAGTTACGCGAGCGAGCGGCAGGCTAAGGCTTTCCAGTTCGTGCTCGACCGCCTGAGCGCGGCGAACGCCATCGCGTACATCCGGGAGGCCTCCGCAATTCATGTCGCGGTCGCGTCGGACGCATCGCACACGCTGAAGTTGCTCGACACGCTCGGTTGAGGAACCGCGGTAAGCCTTCTACGCTGAACGCGTGAGGGGAAGCCTGAGTCGCGGTCGCGGGACGAGTCGAAGACGCTTCGCGAAAACGAAGATGGACAGGCGCACCGTCGTCCTCGGTATCGCCGCGGCCGGCGCGGTCGCAGCCGCCGTGATCGTGACGACCAGTCACCACTCGACCGGCAGCCGGCAGCGTCATCACGTTTCCGCGTACATCGAGCAGGTGAATTCGTTGCAGGCCCGGATGCAGGCACCTCTCACCCGCGTCATGCTTGCCTACGCGAGCTTTACTCGAAAGAAATCCAAGCGGCCATCGCCGACCCAGCTAGCCGCTGCCGCGGCCACCCTGCGCCGCCTCGACCGGCGGCTCGAGGCGCTCCCGTTCCCGACGGAGGCGACGAGGCTCCGCGTCAGGCTCTTGGCGCTCATCCATCGCGAAGTCGGGATCACCGGAGAAGTGCAGCTTCTCGCCGACTTTGCGCCGCGATATGCGTCCACGCTCGGCGGGGTGCGCAGAGCAAGCCTCAAGCTCGACTCGAGCCTGAAGACGATCGAGGTTCCGGTGCCGCGCACGTTGCGCGGGACGAAGCAAGAGGTCACGCGTGAACAGCGCGTGTTTCAGGCGAAAGCCCAGCACGCTGCCGTCGCACAGGCCATGGCGATAGAGGCGTATGACCGCGCTGTCGCCCACGTTCTGACGCGTCTCATCCATCTGCGGCCGCCTCCGGCACTCGCGCCCGAATATCGCGCGCAACTCGCAGCGCTCCGCAATACGACTGAGGCCGGCGCGGCGTTGGCGCGTCGTCTTCGCGCGACCGATCGCACCGATGTCGCGACCCTCAGCCGCCGTTTTGCGCTCGCCTCGCGTGCTGCCGGGACGCTCGCCGTACAGCGCGCGCAGATCGCCGCGATTCGTGCGTACGACAAAAGAGTGCGTCAGGTCGGTGCGGCCGCGGCGGCTGTGCAGGCCGAACTTGCGCGTCTGCAGCGCGAGCTGCCGTGACCAGAACGTAACGACAAATTTCCGAGCCCAACTCTTGACATTTCTGTTGCAATCGTGATTGGGTCACGCTGGTCTCCAGCAGGCAACCGGGACGAGGGGAGTGGGGAGAACGGACGGCTACGCCCATGTAGCTGCAGCCAACCCGTATGGGCTTCGTCCGGCAGGAGGACAAGGGGATCTGGCAGCAGCAGACCGGCAGCCCGAGCGACCCGCAGGCGGGGAACATCCCCGGCGGCCGCCGCGACGTGCTTCGGTCGGCGACCTTCGACGACGCGACGCTGAACGGCTTCGCGCCGGACTCAGGCGTCTGGGAGGTCACGAACGGCGTCCTCGACGTCTCCGCCACCTCACAGCACGCTGACGCCGCGTCCGTCGTGTACACGGACGGCTACCTGCCGCAGTACTTCGAGCTCTCGGCGTCGGTGCAGGTCGTCAAGCCGACCGCGGGCTGGGGCGCGAACGCGTTCCTGATCTTCGACTACTTCTCGCCGACGGACTTCAAGTTCGCGGGGCTCGACGCCGCAACGAACAAGGTCGTGCTCGGGCACCGGACGGCGAGCGGCTGGGTGTACGACGCAACGGGCTCGGTTCAGGGCGGCGTCAGCTCCAACACGTGGTACGACCTGAAGGTCGTCGTCAGTGGCCTCAGCGTCTCGGTGCTCGCAAACGGCGCGCAGCTGTTCACGCAGCAGTTGGCGCCGCGGATCGTCAGCGGCGTCGCGAACGGGTTCAACCTCGGTCTCCTCGGTGTCGGCTCGAACAACTCGCGCGGGCAATGGGACAACATCGCGATCAGCGTGCTGCCGGCGCAGTCGACGTTCGCAGGCACCGACAGCTATGACACCGGAACCGCCGACTTCTTCACGTCAACGGCGGGCACGTGGTCCGTGTCGGGCGGCCGCTACAGCGGCACCGCGTCGTCAGGCTCGCCGGCGCTGTCAATCTTCAAGCCTCCGGCCGTCGTGACTCCCGAGGCATACGTCGAATGGGAGACCCTGGTGCCGAGCGCCGGCGGTGGCAGCGTCGTCTTCGACTACTACTCGCCGACCGACTACAAGTACGTGACGCTCGACACGGTGGCCAAGACGCTGACGGTCGGGCACCGGATCAGGAAGCAGACCGTCATCGACCAGGTGTTCTCGGTCACGCTCGACACGGGTTCCGACCAGAAGGTGACGCTCGCGCTGAGCGGTCTCACCGTGACGGTGAGCCTTAACGGAACGAGCGTCGGGAGCGTCTCCTACAACGGCACCGTCGTCGACGGGTCGGTCGGCCTGTTG
>DATAOK010000053.1:0-2501 GCA_036265735.1 Gaiellaceae bacterium | reverse complement strand
AAAGGACCTTGTTCTCGCTGACGAGCGAGGCTGCGACGTACTGCGGGATCATGAAGCCGGAATTCAAGCCGCCGTCGACGGTCAGAAACGCCGGAAGCCCGTCGGACAGGTTCGGGTTGACGAGGCGCTCGAGCCTCCGCTCGGAGATGTTGGCGAGCTCGGAGCTCGCCATGGCGAGCGCATCGAGGGCAAACGCGAGCGGCTGGCCGTGGAAGTTGCCGTTCGAGACGAGGAGCTCGTCCTCGACGAGCACCAGTGGATTGTCCGTCGCAGCGTTGAGCTCGACGGCGACCGTGCCCTCGACGTAGTCCAAGAGATCGCGGGCGGCTCCATGCACTTGCGGTGCGCAACGGAGTGAGTACGCGTCCTGCACCTTGTCGCACCACTTGTGCGCCTCGTTGATCGCCGAGTCTTCGAGTAGATGGAGGATGTTGGCGGCCGAGTCCGATTGGCCGCGTAGTGGTCGCAGCCGATGTATCTGTGGCAGGAAACTCGTCCGCGACCCCTGCAGCGCTTCGATCGAGAGCGCGCACGCAAGATCCGCCGCCTTCGTCAGGCGCCGTGCACGGACGACGCCGAGGGCGCCGTACGCGGCCATGAACTGTGTGCCGTTGATGAGCGACAGGCCCTCCTTCGCGGCCAGCCTCGTCGGCTCGAGCCCCGCTGCCGCGAGCGCATCCGCCCCGGGCATGAGCTGCTCGTCGTACCACGCCTCGCCTTCACCGACGAGCGGCAAGGCGAGATGTGCCAGCGGCGCCAGATCGCCGCTCGCACCGACTGACCCGCGACTCGGGACGTCAGGAAGGACGCCCCGCGCGAGGCACTCGAGCAGCAGCTCGACGGTGTCGATGCGGGCGCCCGAGTTCCCCTTGGCCAGGGCGTTCGCCCGCAGCAGCATCGCCGCGCGGACGATCTCGCGTGGATACGACTCCCCCACGCCGCATGCGTGGCTGCGAAGCAGCCGCAGTTGCAGCTCCTCCGTCTGCTCGTCGGGAATTGAGTGCGAGACGAAGCGACCGAAACCCGTGTTGATGCCGTAGGTGTGCTCGCGGCTGCCGTGTGCGGCGCGTTCGACGAGATCGCGTGCTGCGCGCATCTTTCGGCGGGCATCCTCCGAGAGGGCAGCGCTCGCGTCGCCGAACGCGACCGCCCACACGTCTTCGACCCGGAGATCGTCTCCGGTCAGGCGGATCGCGGTCGCCTGAGCCATGGCGCGGCCAGTCTAGACCCGCGGACTTCGACGGCGGAGCCGTTCGCGTTCCAGGAGCCGTAGCTCCAGTACATGCGAGGCGTTGAAGCCCTCGATCCGAAGCATTGCACCGGCAGCGGCGGCCGCAGCACCCGCGGGTATGAGCCCGACGAGCTCTGCGCCGGCGATCGCCACGCCGCGTGCGCGCGCCTCGGTCTCGACGCGCGCCACGACGTCGTGCAGGGCGGACGCTTCGTAGTCCTCGACGTTCATGCTCACCTGCGCGCAGCCGGCCCGCGGCAGCGCCAGTCCGAGCGCGCGCACACCGGGGAACCCCCCGTCGCGCTCCCGAACGACGGAAGCGATCTCGCGCGCAATCCCCACGTCCGCGGTCGCAAGATTCACGTTGAAGGCGATCAACGGTCGTCGTGCGCCGACGATCACACCTCCGGCGCTCGGGTCGAGACGATCAGGGCCGAAATCCGGCTGCAGCTCGCCGGCGTCGATTCGGCGCTGAAGCTCCTGTGGGCCGCCTCCCCGGTAGGACGCCGGCCCGCGCCCCGGCGCGCTGTCGCCGTAGAGAAACACGGGTAGCCCCAGCTCTGAGCCGATCCGGTCCGCCAACCTCAGCGCACAGTCACCCGCGCGCTCCCGGTCTTCGGGATCGAGCGCGACGATCGGAACGACATCTGCCGCGCCGATACGCGGATGCGCTCCGGTGTGGTGCCGGAGGTCGATGCGCTCGCGCGCGCAGTCGATGCCTGCCAGTAGCGCTTCGACGAGCGCCCGCTCCTCGGCGACGAGCGTGAAGACGGAGCGGTTGTGATCCGGATCCGAGTGCACGTCCAACACGTCTGCTTCCCGTGCAAGGGCGCCATGGATCGCGTCGATCGTCTCGCGGTCCCGCCCTTCCGAGAAGTTCGGCACCGACTCGAGCGTCGACTCCACCGCACGTACTCTAGGAACCCGTGAAGGTCTACTACGACCAGCGGGCGCCGGAGTATGACGACTGGTGGCTCGGCCGAGGCCTCTACGCCGAGCGGGACCGGCCCGGTTGGAACGAGGAGCTGCGCGAGCTGGAGAGCGTGATCGCAGATCTCCCGCCGAAACGTACGCTCGACGTCGCCTGCGGCACGGGTTTCCTGACAAGGCATCTCCGCGGTGAGGTCGTCGGATTGGACGCGAGCGAGCGCATGCTCACCCTGGCGCGCGAGCAGGCCCCGGACGCCGAATTCGTCGCCGGTGACGCACTCTCGCTCCCGTTTGCAGACAGGACCTTCGATCGAGTCTTTGCGAGCTACTTCTACTGCCA
>DATAOK010000052.1:0-26214 GCA_036265735.1 Gaiellaceae bacterium | reverse complement strand
GAGTACAGGGAGGTGTTCGGATGACCGCGACCGGCGTAGGCTCGACGGAGCCGGCCAGGAGCGCAGGCACCGGCTTTGCCGGCGCCGGAGCGAGAACTCGAGCCACGCTGCGGCAGGAGCTCATCGGGCTCGGCGGCATCGTCGAGCGCAACATCTATCTCACCAAGCGCTACTTCCTCTGGGATCTCGCGTTCATGGTCTGGACGATCGCGAACACGCTCACGATCGTCTTCATCGCACGCGCGGTCGACGTGTCGGCGGCCGAGGAGAACACCCTGGCGACGAGCCTGCTCGTCGGGGCCGTCATCTGGGCGTTTCTCGGGATCATCTTCGAGTTCGTCACGGAGACGGTCGCGTGGGAGCGCTGGGAAGGGACGATCGAGTACACGTTCATGGCACCGCTGTCGCGATCCATGCATCTGTTCGGCATGGGCGCATACGCGGTGCTCTACGGACTGATCCGCGCGACGATCCTCTTCTTCGCCGTCGCGTTGTTCATCGGAATCCACCTGCCCGATGCGAACTTCGGCGCTGCGCTGGCACTGCTCGGCATCGCGTCGATCTCGTTCATCGGGATCGGGATGATGACGTCGGTCCTGCCGCTCGTCTCGCCGGAAAAGGGCGCACAGCTGGGCTTCGTCGCGCAGGGGATGATGCTCGCGGTCTCGGGCGTCTACTACCCCGTGTCGGTCATGCCCGGCTGGATGCAGGCGATTGCCAAGATCTCGCCGGCGACGTACGCGCTGCGCGGCGACCGGGCGTCGATCGTCAGCGGCGCCGGGCTCGCGTGGGCCGACGTCTGGCCGCTCCTGATCATCGCGGTGATCGCGATCCCGCTCGGGCTCGTGATCTTCAAGCGGGGCGAGCGGTACGCCAAGAAGCACGGCAAGCTGAAGCGGTCGGGTTAGAACCCGGCCGCTTCGGCCATACCTCCGGCAGGGGCACGTCTGTGACTATGCCGATCCGTGTGCTGCTCGTCGACGACGAGCCGATGTTCCTCGAAGCGCTGCGCGCGCTCCTCGAGCATGACGCGCGCATCGACGTCGTCGCGACCGCCGACAGCGGCGAAGAGGCCGTTGAGCTGGCGCGTGAGCGAAGGCCCGACGTCGCGCTCGTCGACCTCGCGATGCCCGGGCTCGACGGCTTCGAGCTGACGCGCGAGCTTGTCCCGGCGACGCGCGTCGTCGCGGTGAGCGGCCTTTCCGGCCCGCTCGACGCCGAGCGGGCGCTCGACGCAGGCGCAAGCGGCTTCCTGCTCAAAGGCGGGCTCTACAACGAGATTGCGGAGGCGATCGTCGCGGCGTCAGACGAGCCGCGCGAGGCACGCGCGTAGCCCCTCGCGCCAGTGCGGCAGGCGTGGTGCGCCGACGCGCTCGCTGCGCAAGACCGAGTACGCAGGGCGCGGCGCCGGACGCGCAAGCTCGGCAGCCGTGATCCGCCGCACGCGGCAGTCAAGGCCGGCTTCCTCGAAGATCGCCTCCGCGAAGTCGGCCCACGTGCAGTCTCCGCCGGCGGCGACGTGCCAGATGCCCTGCGGGAGCTCGATCAGCTCGTGCACCGCGTCCGCGAGGTGCCCGACGTACGTCGGCGAGCCGCGCTGGTCGTCGACGACGGCGACCTCGTCGCGCTCGCGTGCGAGTGCCAGCATCGTGCGGACGAAGTTCGTCCCGGTCCAGCCGAAGAGCCATGACGTGCGCACGATCCACGCGTCGTCGCCTGCTGCTGCTTCACCGTGCAGCTTCGTGCGGCCGTACGCCGACCGCGGGTTCGGCGCATCCGACTCGACGTACGGCGTGCGTTTCTCGCCGTCGAAGACGTAGTCGGTCGAGAACGCGACGAGCGGCGCGCCAAGCTCCGCCGCGTGCTGCGTCCCGCCGACGTTCACCGCCGCGGCGCCTTGAGGATCGGCTTCGGCGCCGTCGACGTCCGTCCAGGCGGCGGCGTGCAGGACGAGATCGACTTCGCCGAGCGGCGGCGGCGGCATCGTGACGTCCCAGTCCGCGTGCGTCAGGCCGCGTGCGCGGGCGAATGCCTCGCAGAGCGCCGCGCCGAGCTGGCCGCCGGCCCCGGTTACGACGACGCGTCGCGTGCCGAGAGAATCGGCGATTGCGTGCTCCACAGATGGCGGACGCGCTCGTCGTCCCAGGGAACGCCGTGCTCGTCCGGATTGTCTCGGTCGTACTCCTCGGTGACGAGGTATGCGAAGAGGCAGTCGGTGAGCGCCTCATAGCCGTGCGCATGGATGCCCGGCACATACACCGCCATTGGATTGTCATCGCCGATGTCGATCGTGAACACGTCGTCCGTCTCGCGGTCGAGCACGACGACGCGCACCATGCCGTCGAGGCAGACGAAGAGATCGTCCTGCCCGCGCTCGTGGTAGTGCAGCCCGCGAATCACGCCGCGCTTCGAGCGAGACAGGTTTGCCTGGCGGATCGGCTTCGGCAGCACACTCGCGCGGATCAACTCCGAGAACCAGCCCCGCTCGTCGGCGTGCCGGTCGAGCGGAAATGTCTCGATGTTCACGAGCGTGTGCGCCGCACGAAGTCGTTCACCTCGTAGTAGGCGTCGATCGACTCGCCGGCGTCACCCCAGAATCCACCGACGACGTCCGCCTCCATCTCGCCGCGCCCGACGTACCAGTTGTTCACGTCGGTGATCTCGAGCTCGCCGCGACCGGACGGCTCGAGTGTCGGCAGCACATCCCATACCTGCTCGTCGTAGAAATAGACGCCGGTGACGGCGAAGCGCGACGGTGGCGCAACCGGCTTCTCGACGATCTCCATCACGCGCTCGTCCTCGAGCCGCGCAACGCCGAGGTGGCGCAGGTGCTCGTCCTCCGCGACCTCCGACAGGACGATCCGCGCACCTTTTGTCTGTGCGTCGAAGTTCTCGACGATCGGCTTGAGCGACTCCTCGAAGATATTGTCCGCGAGCATCACGCACACGCGATCGCGGGCGGCGAACCGCTCGGCGAGCCCGAGCGCCTCGGCGATGCCGCCCGCCTCCTCCTGATAGCCGTACGCGAGCCGGTCGATGCCGTACTCGTGACCGTTGCCGAGCAGCCGGAAGAACTCGCCGGCGTGCGTGCCACCGGTGACGAGCATCAGCTCGTCGATCCCGGCGTGCACGAGCGCTTCGACCGCGTAGGTCACCATCGGCCGGTCGTAGAGCGGCAGGAGATGCTTGTTCGTGATCCGCGTGAGCGGATGGAGCCGCGAGCCTGTGCCGCCGGCGAGGATGACGCCTTTCATCCGCGCGATGCTACTTCGATTCGCCGAGGCGCCGACCCGGTGAGCGGCGGAGGAAGGAAACGCTCGGGTGGGTCGGCGCGACGGGTCGTTACGGATGAATCGGGAGCACGAGCAGCAGCACAGTCAACGCTGCAACGAGGGCGATCAGGAGCCGCAACCCACGTGCGCTCGTGTCCATGGGTGCGACTGTAGGCGCTGCGCGTCAAGGGTCCGTATCGGCGCTGCAAGGAAACGGTTAGCGTTGCTCCGTGCCAGCACGGCCTCGCCGTTCGTGTCTCGCCGTCCCGGCGTCGAGCGAGCGCATGCTCGTAAAAGCGGCCGGCCTGCCGGCGGACGAGGTCGTCGTCGACCTCGAGGACGGGGTCGCGGCGGCCGACAAGATCGCAGCCCGCGGCAATCTCACTGCCGCGGGGGCGCTCGGGACGCTTGCCGTTCGGATCAACGGCGTCAAGACCGAGTGGTGGGAGGACGACCTGGCGGCGGCCGCGCATGCGGATGTGATCGTCGTGCCGAAGGTCGAGTCGGCCGACACGGTGGGCCTGATCGCAGACCGATTGCCCGAGGGCGTTGGCCTCGAGGTGCAGATCGAGACGACACGCGGGCTCGTCGAGGTCGAGCGCATCGCCGCGTACGGGCCGCCGCTCGAAGCGCTCGTCTTCGGGCCGGGCGATTTCGCAGCATCGCTCGGGGTGCCCGTCCTGACCATCGGGGCCGGCGCTTCCGAGTACGCGATGGCCAGGATTGCCGTCGCAGCGCGCGCATACGGCCTGCAACTGATCGACGGCCCGTACGCCGTCCTCGACGACGAGGATGAGCTCCGCCGGTCGGCCGGCGCTGCGCTCGCGCTCGGCTACGACGGCAAGTGGGTCGTCCATCCGTCGCAGATCGCGCCGGTGAACGACGTGTTCACGCCGAGCGACGCCGAGCTCGAGCGGGCGCGCGGCATCCTCGCCGCCGCCGACGGCGCCTCACGGCTCAGCGGGGAGATGGTGGATGCGGCGACGAAGCGTCTTGCCGAAGCCGTGCTCGCGCGCGCTTCCTCGCTTTGACGCGAGGCAGGCTCCGAACCGCGGCAACCCAGATGTAGAGCAACGAGCCGATTGCCGCTGCGACAAGCCGCAGGATGCGCGCCATTGCTTTTGACCGTAGCGCGAATCGGGTAGAGGAGATGCGATGACCGGGAGACGGCGCGATCTCGAGGATCTCCAGGGCGAGATCCAGGAGCTCTTCGCGGACCTCTGGCAGGTGCCGGGATTCGCCGGCATGCGCCGCGGCTTTCGCCCCCAGTGCGACTGCTTCCGCACCGACGACCCGCCGACGCTGCACGTCGTCGTCGAGCTTCCCGGCGTCGATCCGGACTCGGTTGAGGTCTCGGCCGCCGGCCGGCTCCTGACGATCGCGGGAACGCGGGAGCGTCCGAAGGTGCCCGGCGCGCGTTACCAGTCCATGGAGATCGAGTACGGGAGCTTCCAGCGCCGCATCGAGCTCGGCGAGGAGGTCGACGCGGGCGGCGCAGCCGCGACGTACGAGCGCGGGATGCTCAAGCTCGTCCTGCCGGTGATTCAGCCATGAGCGAGCCCGAGCCCGAGTACCAGGTCGTCGTCTCTGCCGAAGAGCAGGCCCAGGCGGAGGAGCTCGGCGAAGAGTTGCCTGCCGCGCTGCCGGTCCTGCCGCTGAAGGAGACCGTCGTCTTCCCGGAGTCGATGACGCCGCTCGCGATCGGGCAGGAGCGGTCGATCAAGCTGATCGACGACGTCATCGGCGGCGACCGACTGCTCGCGCTCGTCACGGTGCGCGTAGGCGACGAGGGCGAGCCCGAGACTCCTGGCTGGGACGATCTCTACGGCGTCGGCACCGCGGCGGTCGTACACAAGATGATCCGCGTCCCCGATGGGACGCTGCGCGTGCTCGTGCAAGGGCTCCGCCGCATCAGCCTCCAGCGGCGCGTGCTCGACGACCCGTATCTCGTCGGCGAGTTCGTCGAGCTCGCGGACGTGCTGCACGAGTCGAAGGAGACCGAGGCGCTCACGCGCAATGTGCAAGGGCTCTTCGCACGGATAATCGGGCTCGTCCCGTATCTGCCCGAAGAGCTGCAGATCGCGGCCGCGAATGTCGACGAGCCGAGCGCGCTGTGCCACCTCGTCGCGTCGACGCTCCGCCTGAAGACCGAGGAGAAGCAGAAGCTGCTCGGGCTCGTCGATGTCGGCGACCGGCTGCGCGAGGTGTCGCTGATCCTGAACCGCGAGCTCGAGGTGTTCGAGCTCGGCACGAAGATCCAGTCGCAGGTGCAGTCCGAGCTCGAGAAGGGGCAGCGCGAATTCTTCCTGCGTCAGCAGCTGAAGGCGATTCAAGAGGAGCTCGGCGAGTCCGACCCGGAGCAGGCGGAGACGGCGGAGTTGCGCACGCGACTCGAGGAGCTCGACCTTCCGGAAGAGGTCGGCAAGGCGGCGTTCCGCGAGCTCGGCCGGCTCGAGCGCCTACCGTCGGCCGCAGCCGAGTACGGCGTCATCCGCACGTATCTCGACTGGATCGTGACGCTGCCGTGGAACCTCACAACGACCGACAACCTCGACCTTGATCGCGCACGCCGCGTGCTCGACGAGGATCACTACGACCTCGAGAAGGTGAAGGAGCGGATCGTGGAGCACCTGGCCGTGTCCAAGCTGCGGCGCGATCCTTCCGGGCAGATTCTCTGCTTCGTCGGGCCGCCGGGCGTCGGGAAGACGTCGCTCGGCCAGTCGATCGCGCGCACGCTCGAGCGGAAGTTCGCACGGCTCTCCGTCGGCGGGGTGCGAGACGAGGCGGAGGTCCGCGGACACCGCCGCACCTACATCGGCGCGATGCCGGGCTCGATCATCCGCGCCCTGCGCGATGCGGAGTCGATGAACCCGGTCCTGCTCGTCGACGAGATCGACAAGATGGGCAGCGACGTCCGGGGCGATCCGGCGTCGGCGATGCTCGAAGTCCTCGACCCCGAGCAGAACCGGGCATTCCGCGACCACTACCTCGATCTCCCGTTCGACCTGTCGAAGGTGCTCTTCATTTGCACCGCGAACACGACCGACACGATCCCGGGACCGCTGCTCGACCGCATGGACGTGATCGCGCTCTCCGGGTACACCGAAGAGGAGAAGCTCGGGATCGCGAGGCCCTATCTCGTTCCGAAGCAGATCGACGCGCACGGGCTCAACGCCGAGCAGCTGCAGATCGGCGGCGATGCGCTGCGGCTCGTGATCCGCGAGTACACGCGCGAAGCCGGCGTGCGCGGGCTGGAGCGCCGAGTTGCGGATCTATGCCGTAAGGCTGCGCTCAAGGTCGCAGAGGGATTCGACGGCGCGATCGACGTCGACGAAGCGCTCGTGCGTGAGTGGCTCGGCCCGCGACGGTTCTCGTCGGAAGCGCGCCGGCGGACCGCGGATCCAGGCGTCGCGACCGGCCTCGCGTACACGGCCGCCGGCGGTGACGTGCTCTTCATCGAGGCGCAGGCATATCCCGGCAAGGGCCGCCTGACGATCACCGGACAGCTCGGCGAGGTGATGCAGGAGTCGGCCCAGGCCGCGCTGTCCTGGGTGCGCTCGCACACGGCCGAGCTCGGCCTGCCGGAGAGCTGGTTCGCCGAGCACGACGTGCACATCCACGTGCCTGCGGGCGCGGTGCCCAAGGACGGCCCGTCGGCCGGCGTGACGATGGCGACGGCGATCGCGTCGCTGATCCGCGGCCTCCCGGTCGCAGACGACGTCGGCATGACGGGCGAGATCACGCTGACCGGCCAGGTGCTGCCGATCGGCGGCGTGCGCGAGAAGGCACTTGCGGCACAGCGCTCCGGCCTGCGGCGCATGATCCTGCCGAGCGAGAACGAGGTCGACCTCGACGAGCTGCCGGACGAGACGCGCCGCGAGCTCGAGTTCATCCCGGTCGACTCGATCCAGCAGGTGCTCGACGTCGCATTCGCAGGCTCGGCGAAGGGCGCGCCTCGACGCGCCGCAGGCGTCGAACGGCAGGCCGCTAGCCCAGGCTGAAGCTCGAGAAGAGCAGTCCGCAGGCGCCGTCGGAGTCGCTCCCGCCGGAGCCGAGCCGGCAGAGCAGCTGGTACTCGAGCTTGTCGACGAGCACGAAGCCGATGCGCGTCGTCCCGTAGCGGTAGGCGCGGATCTTCATGCCGTCGACGGTCGTCGTTTCACGCGTCACGAGCGGCTTGCCCGCCTGAGCGGCGAGCTGTTGCGCGTCGCGGTCGAGCTCCTTCGTCACGGCCGCGAATTGGTCGGGGTGGTACCGCCTGAGCAGGGGAAACGTCTGGACGGACACCTCCGAGCGCCCGCTCGCCGCCCGCACAATCCGCGCCGAAACCGTGCTTCGCCAGGCTTTCGGAATGGAAAAGCTGAAGCCGGTACCGTGGAGCACCCGTGACGAAACCGCTTGTGTCTGCGTTCCACCACCGCAGGCTGCGAGAATGGAAACGAGGGCGAGGGGTACCAAGGCCCTTGCCACGAAACGAAAGGATCCGCGGAGAATGGCCAAGACGAGAGACAAGGTTTCGGACGCGGCCGACAATGTCAAACCGTTCATCGACCGGGCTCTGCACGACGAAGAGCTGCGTGAGAGTGTTCGGAATGCGTACGAGTCGGCGCGCTCGATCTACGACGAGCTGATCGGGAAGCGCGGCGTCACCGGCGTCGCCACCCGCATCGCCACCGACAAGGACATCCAGGAAGAGCTCCGCTCGACGATCACCGACCTGCGTCGCGCAGCCGATCGCGTGCAGGGCCGCGAGGAGCACAAGAGCCGCAACAGCACGCTGCTCTTCATCGGCATCGGACTGGGCGTTCTCTTCAACCCGATCACCGGGCCTGCGACGCGCAAGTGGTTGTCGAACCGCCTCTTCGGCGGCGGCGACGACTTCACGTATCAGGGCGGGAACGGGACGCCGAGCAGCTCTTAGGGACTACCGAGCACAGGCTTCGAGGCGGGCGGCTGCGCCGACGGCGTGAGCGGCCCGCCGATGCCTTCCTCCGCTGTCGCGGCCATCACGCGCTGCAGCGAACCCGGGTTGAGCCCGGTCGCGCTCGAGATGTCGGAGCTCTGGAGCAGGACGGCGCCGGCTTTCGGCGCAGCAGCGTTCGTCGCCGGCGACCAGCCCGCGGCTGCGTCGAAGCGGATGTTCTGCAAATGCGTCCACGCATCGAGATACGACGTCGGATCGACGGCACCGTCGTAGCCGAGGCCGAGCAGCCCGACCGGATGCACCTCGAAGTGCAGGTGAAACGGCGTTCCCTTCGCATCGCCGGTGTCGCCGACGAACCCGAGCACGTCGCCCGCGTTCACGATCGCGCCGTTGACGGCGAGCGGCGAGTACGCGGACAGGTGCGCGTAGTAGTACTCCCAACCCAGATCGTCGCGAAGCCAGAGCCGCCAGCCGCCGACCTTGTTCCAGCCCACGGAGAACACGGTGCCGTGCGCGACGGCGAGAAGCGGCGCGCCGAGCGGCGCGAAGATGTCGTCACCGTGATGCCAACCGCCTGACACGTCGCCGCGCTCCGCGCCGTAGGTATCGCCAAACGAGGACTGGCCGTACACGGGGAAGACGTAGCCCTTCGGATCGAGAGGCGGCGTCACCGTCTGCGGCTTGCTGAGCACCGGCGGGATCCCGTTCGGCTTCGGCTCCTTCGGCTTCGGCGACGTCGTCGTCGTCGGAGCGGTCGGCAGGGGCGCGGCCTCGCTCGCCTCCGCATTCGCCTCGGCGTACCCGATCTGGATCTCCGTCTGCGCGGGTAGGCCGTCGTGATCCGCCGTCAAGAACACGTCGAGCGCGGTGACGAAGCTGTGGTAGCCGGGCGCGGGCTGATCGACGCTCTGGCTTTTCTGCTCGAGCGCGATCACGTAGCCCCAGTCGGCGAGCGGGATCTGCTGATTCGCGGCCGGCGTGACCGGCTGGCCGAGGATCGTGAGCTGCGAGATCCCGGTGACGCCGACGTCTCCGGATGCACTTGCCGAGCTCGCGTTCGCATGCGACTCGCCGGTCACGGACGCGGCGGTGATCTCGCCTTTGAAGAGCGTCAGTGTCGTCAGCTGCGACGTGGCACCGGCGCCCGCCTGCGCGCCGCTCGTCGCCGTGACGTTCGTGGTCGTCGAACCGACGCTGACGACCGAGCCGTCGGTCGGATAGGCAAACGCACCGCCGAAGTCGGTCGCGGGCGGCGGAGCGTCGAGCTCGGCCGTCCCCTGCGCCGGCTGGCCGGGGATGATCACCTTGACCGCCCACGCGCGCGCGGTGGCGCCGGCGGAGCGGTCGGCGGAGCCCTCGGAAGCTCCGATCGCGCAGACGCACGCGACGACCAGAGCCGTGATCACAACCGGGCGACGCACTGGCCCGAAAGTATGACGACGCAAGAGGTCTGAGCTGTACCTCCGGTGTTCGCGGGGATGGCTGCGCCGCGTCTGAGCCACCATCCGCGGGCGCCGCGGATACAGCTCAGGCGCTAACTGCCGAGCCGCTGTT
Organism: Gaiellaceae bacterium; assembly: GCA_036265735.1. Classification (GTDB taxonomy): domain Bacteria; phylum Actinomycetota; class Thermoleophilia; order Gaiellales; family Gaiellaceae; genus Palsa-739. Next base: position 16,464 of record DATAOK010000052.1, on the reverse strand, counting down.
TCGCGAAGGCGCGGAAGCGCTCGCGGGCCGCGTCGTCCGGGCCTAGCGGCTCGTCGTCCGCGTATTTCGGATCCGCAGCGATCTCCTCGGCGACCTTTCGCACCTCGACCGTCAGCGCCTCGTGATGCGCCGGATCCTTGAGCAGGGCATCGACCCAGCTCTCGGAGCCGTCGTAGGCGGGGACGTCGTTGTCGAACAGGAGCTGCCCGAGCACGAGGCCGCAGCGGATGTACGCGAACGTGCGGAAGGCGAGAATGCGGTGCGGCGACTCGACGAGCGCCGCGATCTCGCGATTCTCGCCGACGATCTGCTGGACGATCGAGCCGATCGGCTCGTCGACAAGCGGGATCCAGAGCTCCTCGTTTTCGGCCATCGCCCGGAGATTATTGCGACTTCGCGCGAGCCCGCCACGCGATCTGCGCAGCCGTGAGGATCAACAGAACGGCAAAGAGCTTCCGCAGGACGTGTTCCGGCAGCGATTCTGCAACCTGGGCGCCGCCCACGGTCGCGCCGACCGAGGCGAGCCCGATCACGAGCGCCGGCCGCCAGCGGACATTCCCGTGCTGCTGCTGCCGCCAGACCCCGACGAGCACGGTCGGGATGATGGCGAGCAGCGAGGTCGCCTCGGCGTGCAGCTGCGTGAGGCCGAGCCACGTCAGCGTCGGGACGAAGAGGATCCCTCCGCCGACGCCGAACAGGCCGGCGAGCACGCCGGCCAGGACCCCGAGCAGAACCGCCAGGGCATACGTCACTGCACGAGCATCCGAATCGCGATCGCGACGAGCAGCGCCGCAAAGAGGAGCGAGAGCGTCCGCACCGGCACTCGCTGTTGCAGCTCGGCGCCGAAGGCCGCGCCGACAGCTGCGGGAAGACCGAGCAGCACCGCGTAGACCGGTCGCACCTCGCCGTGCGCGACATACGTGATGACACCCGCGGTTGCCGTGATCCCGATCGCGGCGAGTGACGTCGCAGTCGCGGAGCGCAGCTCCCAGCTGCACACGAGCACGAGCAGCGGGACGATCACCGTTCCTCCGCCGACGCCGAAGAGTGCGCTGAAGAAGCCGGCCGCCAGCCCGATCAGCACGAGACGCACCGGCCTATGCTACGAGCGTGGCAGTCACGCGCGCGCTGCTCGAGCATCTGACGGCGGCGCCGGAGGAGGGAGCGCTCTTCCTCGACTTCGACGGGGTGCTCGCACCGATCGTCGCGCGACCGGAGGATGCGTACCCACCGGAGGAGACGCGGAACGAGTTGCGCCGCCTACGCGAGCGCTACGCACTCGTCGCCGTGGTGAGCGGACGCGCCGGAGACGACGTTCGGGAGCGCGTCGGTGTCGACGGGATCGTGTACGTCGGCTCGCACGGGCTCGAGCTCGACCGCCAAGCCGACCGCTGGAGGCAGCAGATCGTCGACTTTGCGTCGTCGGCGGCGTGGCCGCAGCATGCGATCGAGCTGAAGGGGTTGTCGGTCGCGTTCCACTTCCGCGATGCGGCCGACGAAGCCGCAGCCGTCGTCGAGCTCGAGACGATCGCCGAGTCGGCGCGGGAGGCCGGGTTCGCGGCGCGGTTCGGCCGCAAGGTGCTCGAGGTGCTGCCGCCGGTCGGCTCGAACAAGGGCACCGCCGTCCGGCATCTGCTCGACGGCGCCGACCTGTCGCGTGCGCTCGTCGCCGGCGACGACACGACCGACCTCGATGCGTTCCGTGCCGTCGAGGAGCTCGAGCACAGGGTGCGCGTCGCCGTGCAGTCGGAGGAGTCGCCGATGTTGCTCGCCGAGCATGCGGAGATCGTGCTCAGCTCGACGGAGGAGTTCCTCGAGCTGCTGAAGTCCTTGTAGTGCATCTGGACGACATCGCCCTGGCGCCGCTGCGCGAGCAGTTCGGCGATCCCGCGCCGCTCGACTGGGAGGGCGAGATCAGCGACGCCGAATGGGCGCTCGCGACGTACAACCCGGCGCGGACGCACGACGTGACGCTCTTCATCCTCGACGCAAACGCGCGGCTCGCGCTGATCCGCAAGCCGCACTTCGCCGACGGCGTCTGGCGGCCGCCCGGCGGAGGCATCAAGCCGGGCGAAGACGTCGTCGCCGGAGCGGTGCGTGAGGCGCTCGAGGAGACCGGGCTCCGCGTCGAGCTCGATCGCTACCTCGTCGCGACGAATGCGGTCTTCCGCAATGACGGCCGCGAGCTGCACTGGCGGACGCACGTGCTGTCGGCGCGCACACGCGACGACACGCTCGCGCCGTCAGACGCGGCCGAGATCGCCGCAGCACGCTGGGGCACGCTCGATGAGCTCGCCGGGCTGCTCCGCGACCGCCTCCTCGAGACCGGCAGAGCGTTCTGGCGGTACCGCGTCGCGCTGCACGACGCGGCGCTCGCCGCTTTAGCGGATTAGCCGAACGCCTTCTTCGCGCGCACCGCCGTCCCGTACGCGCAGATCTCAGTCCAGTTCTGGCCCATCTCCGACGTGTCGAAGCGCATCGCGATGATCGCGTTCGCTCCCTTCGCCTCCGCTTCCTCGACCATGCGGCCCATCACCTCGTGACGGCTGTCGACGAGTGCCTTCGTCATCCCCTTCAGCTCGCCGCCGAAGATCGACTTGAGCCCCGCCCCGAACTGCGAGCCGATGTTCCGCGAGCGGACCGTCAGGCCCATCACCTCGCCGAACACCTCTTCGACCTCATAGCCCGGCAGGTCGTTCATCGTCGTGACGATCATCGGTTCAGCACCTCCCATGCCCGGCGCACGTCGTCCTCGGTCGTGCGCGCATTGCCGATTGCGAGCCGCAGGACGTAGCGGCCGTGGAGCTTCGTATGTGAAAGGAAGATCTCACCACTTGCGTTCGCGCGCTCGACGATGTCCTCGTTCTCCTCATCCGAGCCGTTCCGCCGGAAGACGACGAGTGAGAACCGCTGCGGCGCGGCAAGCTCCCACGCCGGATCCTCGTCGACCCAACCGGCGAAGAGCTTCGCCAGCCGAATGTGCTCACGCTGGATCGCCCGGAGCCCCTCGGCGCCGAAGCAGCGCAGCACCGCCCAGAGCTTGAGCGAGCGGAACCGCCGGCCGAGTGCCGGCCCGTATTCGGACAGCGCGAACGCGTCCTCGGGCGTCCGCAGGTACTCCGGCACGAGCGAGAACGCCTCGCGGAACTGCTCAGGCCGCGACGTCCAGAGGAGCGAACAGTCCATCGGCAGCATCAACCACTTGTGCGGATTGACGACGAGGGAGTCCGCGAGCTCGACGCCGTCCTGCGACCAGCGCTCCTCGTCGCAGATCCATGCCGACCCCGCGTACGCGGCGTCGACGTGCAGCCACGCGCCCGCCGCGCGGGCGCGCTCCGCCAGCGCGCGCACGGGATCGACGGACGCGAACGAGGTCGTGCCGACCGTGGCCACAACCGCAGCGACATCGTCGAGCGCAACATCGGTACGCATCCCGAGCTCGTCGTCGACCGGGATCTTGCGCAGCTCCATCCCGAGCATCCGCGCCCCCTTGTCGACCGACGAATGCGCATGCTCGGAGCAGACGACGACGGTGCGGCCGGTGACGTGACGCGCAGCGATCAACGCGGCGAGCGTCGACGTCGACGCCGTGTCCTCGATGTGGCCGTGCCAGCCGTCCGGCAGCCCGAGCAGCTGGCGCACCCAGTCGACGACGCGGAGCTCGAGCTCCGTCGACGCCGGCGATGCACGCCAGAGAATCGCAACCTGGTTCATCGTCGCCGCGAGGAGCTCCGCGAGAATCCCCGGCTCCGCAGCCGTCACCGCGAAGTACGCGAAGAAGCGCGGATGCTGCCAGTTCGTCAGCGCGGGGACAATCAGCTCGTCGAGATCGCCCAAGAGCTTTGCGAACGGCTCGCCGTGCTCCGGCGGTGAAAGCGGGAGCTTCGCCGACAGCTCACCCGGCGTCACCTGCGCGAGCACCGGCAGCTCGTCGATGCGCTCGAGATAGCGCGAGGCCCAGTCGACGGCCGCGTAGCCGTCCTCGCGGAAGCTCACGGACGCTTCCTGCGCAGCTTCTCGATCTGCTTCCACGTCCGCGTGTTGAGCACGTCCTCCTTCGTCAGCCAGCCACGCCGCGCCTGGCCGATGCCGAACTCGACGTAATTCTGCGCGCGAACCTGGTGGCCGTCGGAGTTGATGCAGAGCTTGAGCCCGGCCTCCTTCGCAGCGCGAGCGTGCACGTCGCGCAGGTCCAGCCGATCCGGCTGGCCGTTGATCTCCAGGAAGCAGCCGGTCTCGAGCGCGCCTTCGATCACACGCTCGACGTTGACGTCGCGCGGGCCGCGCGTCCGGATGCGCCGACCGGTGAGATGCCCGATGCAGTCGACGTACGGGTTCTGCATCGCCTCGAGCACGCGCTCGGTCGGCCGGTTGTCCGGCGCGTTGTGCACCGACGCGACAACCCAGTCGAGCGCAGCAAGCTCGTCCTCCGGCACGTCGACCTCGCCGTTCGAGCGGATGTTCGCCTCGACGCCCGCGAGGATGCGCAGCTTCGGATATTGCCCCCGCAGCTGCTCGATCTCGACGAGCTGTGCCTCGAGCCGGCCGTCGCGCAAGTAGTGCGAGTGATCGGTGACGGCGTAGTACTCGTATCCTCTCGCCGCTGCGGCGGCGACCATCTCGGCGAGCGTGTTCTTCCCGTCCGCCGACCAGTGCGAGTGCGTGTGCAGGTCGCCGCGCAGGTCGCCGAGCCCGACGAGGGCCGGCAGCTCATGTGCACGCGCCGCGGCAAGCTCGCCGCTCGACTCGCGCAGCTCGGGCGGGATCGGCTGGTAGCCGAGAAACTCGTACAGCGCGTCCTCGTCCTCGGTTTTGAACACCTCGCCGGTCTCGACCGTCGTCACGCCGTACTCGGAGATCGAAAGCCCGCGTCGCACAGCCTCCTCGCGCAGCGCGACGTTGTGATCCTTCGAGCCGGTGAAGTGCTGCAGCAAGTTGCCGTACGACTCCGGCGGCACGACGCGCAGGTCGAAGCGAAAGCCGTCGTTCGACAACACGGCCGTCTTCGTGTCGCCTTGCGCAACGCGCTCGACGACCCAGGGCAGGCTCGCGAAGTACGACGTCAGCTCGCCGGGATCTGTAGCCGTCGCGATGATGTCGAGATCGCGAAACGTCTCCTTCATGCGCCGCACCGAGCCGGCGGTGGAGACGTGCACCGCCGACGGATGCTCGCGCAGCACCGCGACGACCGCCTGCACCGCGGGCAGCCCTTCGCCGAGCAGCCTCCGGTCTTCGTCCGGGTTCGCGGACTTGAACTCGAGCGCCTTCAGGATCTTCTCCTCGCTCTTCGAGCCGAGACCGGGAAGCGTGCGCAGGCGCTCGGCCTCGGCGGCCGTCTTCAGCTCGTCGAGCGTCGAGATGCCGAGCTCCTTCCAGATCCGCGCAGCGGTCTTGGGGCCGAGGCCGGGCAACCGCATGAACAGCACGACCTCGTGCGGGATCGTCGTCTCGCGCTTCGCGAGCGCCTCGATCTTCCCGGTCTCGACGATCTGGACGATCTTCTCCTCGATCGTCTTGCCGATCCCCTGCAGCTCCTTCGCTCGACCGTCGAGCGCGAGCTGCGCGATCGAGCCGGAGGTCTCGCGCATCCGCGTCGCCGCGCGCCGGTAGGCGAGCACGCGGAACGACTCAGCGCCCTCCAGCTCGAGCAAATCGGCGAGGAGGTCGAACTGATCCGCGACGTCCGCATTACGTGGAAGGGTCGCCACAGCGACGATCTTATGTGTGCCGTAGCCTGCTGCCGATGCGCGACGCGACCATCTGCCTACCGACCTACAACGAGCGCGAGAACCTCGAATCGATGCTCCGCGCGCTCGCCGCGCACGACGTGAATGTGCTCGTCGTCGACGACAACTCGCCCGACGGCACCGGCGAGATCGCCGACCGGCTCGCCGCCGAGCTCGACTTCGTCTCGGTTCTCCACCGCGAACGCAAGGAGGGGCTCGGGCCTGCCTACCTTGCGGGCTTTCGGCGGGCGATTGCGGACGGCGCCGAGTTCATCCTCGAGATGGACTGCGACTTCTCGCACAACCCCGCGGACGTGCCGCGGCTCATCGACGCAGCCCGGCGAGGCGCCGATCTCGCGCTCGGCTCCCGCTACGTCCCGGGCGGCGGCACGGAGAACTGGGGCCTCGGCCGGCGCATCGTCTCGTGGGGCGGGTCGTTCTACGCACGCGTTCTGCTCGGCGTCCGCATCCGCGACCTGACCGGAGGCTTCAAGTGCTACCGCCGCCGCGTCCTCGAGACGATCGATCTCGACGGGATCCACTCGAAGGGCTACGCGTTCCAGATCGAGGGCACCTACCGCACGCTCCGAAAGGGCTTCCGCGTCGTCGAGGTCCCGATCCGCTTCGCCGACCGGACGGAGGGAACGTCGAAGATGAGCCGGGCGATCTTCCTCGAAGCCGTGACGAAGGTGCCCGCGTTGCGCCTGGCAGCGCTCAGAGGCCGGTTCTAGGAAATCGGGCTACGATCCCTGTCGTGCAGGAGCTGGACGAAGGCACGTTCGACCGCGCCGTCGGCGGCGGGCCGGTGATCGTCGACTTCTGGGCGCCGTGGTGCCGCCCGTGTAAGGCACTTGAGCCGATCCTCGAACAGCTCACCGACCGCGTCCCTGTCGTGCGTCTCAACATCGACGAGTTCCCCGAGATCGCGGGACGCTTCGAGATCCTCTCGATCCCGACCGTGATGCTCTTCTCGGACGGCGAGCCGCGCGGAACGGTCGTGGGTCTCAGGCCGCTTCGGTACTTCGAGGAGTGGCTAGCGGAAGTGCTCCCAGCCCGCGAGCTCGACGGGCTCGCCGTGCAGCGTCACGGCGACGCCTGAGCCTTCCTCGCAGCGGCCGACCACGATGAAGCCGAGCGGGTCGGGCGTCGCCGCGAGCAGCTCGTAATCCTCGCCGAAGCCGACGTCCTCGATCGTCGCGCCGTCGGCGAGCGGGACGTGCTCCAGCTCGATCACGACGCGGCAGCCCGAGCGGCGCGCGATGTGGGCAGCGTCGACGGCAAGGCCGTCGGAGATGTCGAGCATCGCGTGAGCCACCTGCGACAGACGCCGACCCTCGGCGAGCCGAAGCGGCGGCCGGATCAGGCGACCGTTGCGGAAAGCGGCGCCGGTCGCGCCGAGCGGGCCCGTGACGACGAGAACGTCGCCGGGGCGCGCGCCGGCCCGGCCGGGCACACGTTCCGCACGTCCGATCGCGGTCACCGCGAGCAGTACCTCCGGTGCACGCGTCGTGTCGCCGCCTCGCACCGGGACGCCGGGCTCGTTCAAGCCTTCGTACAGCTCGACGACATCGCCCGCGTCCGTCTCGGCCGGTAGCCCAAGGCTGACCAAGAGCGCGAGCGGCTCGGCCCCGGACGCTGCGAGGTCGCTGATGTTGGCGGCGGCGGCGCGAAACCCGAGCTCTCGCCAGGAGAGCAGGTCGAAGCGAAAGTGCACGCCTTCGACGAGCGCATCCTGCGTGACGACGAGCCCGTCGATCGAGGCGGCATCGTGCTCGATCCCGCGCACGAGGCCGCGCGACTCGAGCTCGGCGAGGAGGCCGAGCTCGCCGGTGTCGCCGAGCTTCACAGCTCCTCGATGCGCGTGCGCTCGTCGAGGATCGCCGGATCCAGCGCATACAGCGCGTCGTAGAGCCGCGCGTGGAACGTCCCAGGCCCGGCGGCACCGTCCGCTGCGTCCTCCGCCGCCACGCCGAACGCGGCGAGCGCCTCGGCCGCCGCCTCGAGCGGCGCGTCGGGCTTCGCCGCGAGAAAGCAGCCCGTGAGGGCGCTCGACATGCAGCCGGTGCCGGTGACGGTCGCAAGCAACTCGTGCCCGTTCGCGACGGACAGGACGCGCTCGCCGTCGCTCACGTGATCGACCGGGCCTGTCACCGAGGCAATCACACCGAGCCGCAAGGCCGCGGTGCGCGCGAGCTCCGCCGGCTCGAGGCCCGCGCCGATCGACTCGACGCCGCGCACCTCCGCCTCGGCGCCGACCAGCGTCGCAATCTCGCCGGCATTACCGCGCAGGACCGTCACGTCGAGGATGCCGAGCAGTCGGTGAGCGGTCGCCGTGCGGTATTGCGTCGCGCCGGCGCCGACGGGGTCGAGCACGATCGGGATGTCGCGTGCCGTCGCGGTGCCGCCCGCGAGGATCATCGCCTCGACCCAATGCGGCGAGAGCGTGCCGATGTTCAGGACGAGCGACGAGGCGAGACGCGCCATCTCCTCCACTTCCTCGCCGGCATGCGCCATCACGGGCAGCGCACCGATCGCAAGCGTCGCGTTCGCCGTCTCGTTCATGACGACGTAGTTCGTGATCTGGTGGACGAGCGGCTTCTGCTCGCGCAGAGCCTGCAGAGTCGCTGCGGCGGATGTCATCGTGATCGCACTCCTAGAACGTCGACGGGGCCTTCGCCGGCACCAAGGTCGGCCAAACCTTGCGCGACGGCACGCGAAGCGGCTGCGGCTGCGCTACGCGCTGCCGCTTCAAGCAGCTCGCCGCGCGCGAGCAGAGCCGCGAGCGTCGCCGAATGCGTGCAACCGGCGCCGTGCGTCGCAGCGATGTCGTAGCGCTCGACGGGAATCTCGACGTGCTCGCGACCGTCGAAGAGATGATCGACGGCGGTGTCGCCGTGCCCGCCCGTCACGACGACTGCCGGGGCGCCCGCCGCATGCAGCCGTTCGGCGAGCTCGCGGCGTGTGCCGTCCGAGCCCGTCAGCGCGCGCGCTTCGATCAGGTTCGGCGTCACGACGGTCGCGAGCGGAAAGAGCCGGCCGATCAACGCCTCGACGGCGTCGTCCTCGAGCAGCTGCGCGCCCGAGCTCGCGACCATCACCGGGTCGACCACGAGGGGAATGCGATGGTCCTGGAGATAGGAAGCGACCGTGTCGATGAGCGCGCGCGAGAAGAGCATCCCGGTCTTCGCAGCGTCGACGCCGATGTCGCCGAACGCCGAGTCGAGCTGCTCAAGCACGAACGCCGGCGGCAGCTCGTGAATGGCGTCGACGCCGGACGTGCTCTGCGCCGTCAGCGCGACGAGCACCGACTGGCCGTACACGCCGGCGGCAGCGAACGCCTTCAGATCCGCCTGGATACCGGCGCCGCCGCCCGAGTCGGACGTGGCAATCGTGAGCGCGCGTGGTGTGGGCAATCGGCTCCCTTCGCCGGTACGAACCGGATCAGGTTCAACGGGTGTGATCTCAGCCGCGTCCGCGGCACCCCGGTTGCGTCAGCCTAGCGCGCGCTCGATCGCTGCTGCGAGATCGTCGGCCTCGACGGGCTTGCGCAAAAAGTCCACTGCACCGGCCGCACGCGCGGCCTGCTCACCCGCGGCATCGGTACGTGCGGTGACGACGATCACCGGTGTCGCTGCGAGCTCTGCGATCGCGCGCAGCCGCTCGAGCACGAGAATGCCGCCGCCGCCGGGAAGCCCGAGGTCGAGCAGGATCAGGTCGGGACGCTCCTTGCGGGCCACCGTCATCGCCGTGACCGCGTCGCTCGCGTACGCCGCTTCGTAGCCGCCCGCCTTGAGCTGCATCCCGATCAGCCGCGAGATGTCGACATCGTCTTCGATCACGAGAATCTTCGGCATCCCTGTATTGGAGCATGCCGTCAGGCGGCCTGCCCATCATGTGCAGGCGTGCGGCTCATCGGCGCGCTCGCCCTGGTCGGCTTCTGGAATGCAGCGTCCGCCCTCCAAGGCCCCCTCGTCGTGACGCTCTTGCTGACGCTCGGCGCCGCCGCGCTCGCCGTCTGGGCGATCGTCGTCCTGCGCGAGGGGTGACGCGCCTTCCTCCCGCGCTCGCCGCAAGCGCGACACCGCGGATCCTGGAGCTCCTCGGCGACCCACCTGGACGCGTGCTCGAGCTCGGCTTCGCCGGGATCCACGCGGTCCCGCTGCGGTTGGCCGGGTTCGACGTCGTGGTCGTCGAGCCGGATCCCGCCTTCCAGGAGCGGGCGCGGCAACGGGCCGGCGAGGTGCTGGACGCGGTCCCGGACGGGCCGTTTGACGCCGTGGTCGCTCCGGACAGCGTGCCGGTGCCGGAGGCTCCGGTCGTGATCCGTGTCGGGCAGGATGGCTCGACATGGCGCTTGACGTCGACCTGACGCCGCCCTGGGCGGGGATCCTCCAAGGGGACGAGCTCGCGCACCTCGCGACGGTGCCGGCACGGGCCGCCCGGACCGAGCCGCTCCCCGACGACGTGCACCCCGCCGTGCGCGACGCACTCGCACGCACCGGGATCGACCAGCTCTACACGCACCAGGCGGAGGCGTGGGAGGCCGCCGCTCGCGGCGAGCACGTGATCGTCACGACCGGAACCGCGTCGGGAAAGACGCTCGCCTTCAACCTCCCCGTTCTCGACGCGCTCGCGCGGCAGCCGAAGGACCGCGCGCTCTACCTCTATCCGACGAAGGCGCTTGCGCAGGACCAGGCGCGCGCACTCGGTGCACTCGCCGTGCCGAAGGTGCGCGCCGCGATCTACGACGGCGACACACCGACCGAGCGGCGCTGGCAGATACGGAAGTGGGCGAACCTCGTGCTCACGAACCCGGACATGCTCCACGTCGGGATCCTGCCGCGGCACGACCTGTGGGCGGACGTGCTGCACAACCTCCGCTATGTCGTGATCGACGAGGCGCACGTCTACCGCGGCGTGTTCGGCTCACATGTCGGCAACGTCTTGCGCCGGCTGCGGCGCATGGCGCGCGTCTACGGGGCGGAGCCGCAGTTCCTCCTCGCATCGGCGACGATCGCGAACCCGCCGCAACTCGCCGAGTCGCTGCTCGGCGTACCGGTGACTTCGATCGGCGACGATGCGGCACCACGCGCGGAACGAACGGTCGCGCTCTGGAACCCGGAGCTGATCGACGCCGAGCTCGGCATCCGCGCAAGCGCCCTCGGCGACGCCTCGCGGATCATGTCCGAGCTCGTGCAGCGCGGCCTGCGCACGATCTGCTTCGCGAAGAGCCGCAAGCAGGCGGAGCTCATCCACCGCATGACGGCGGATCGCGTCGACACGGAGACCGCGAAGCGGCTTGCGCCCTACCGCGCCGGCTACACGCCGCAGCAGCGGCGCGACATCGAGCGCCGACTCGTGGAGGGCGAGCTGCTCGGCGTCTCCGCGACCGACGCGCTCGAGCTCGGCATCGACATCGGCCTGCTCGACTGCGCCCTCTCGGTCGGCTTCCCCGGAACGGTCGCGAGCCTCCGCCAGCAATGGGGACGCGCGGGACGGCGCGGCCACGGGCTCGCCGTGCTCGTGGCGTCGGAGGATGCACTCGACCAGTACTTCATGCGCGAGCCAGAGGCTCTGCTCACGCGCGACGTCGAGGCGGCGATCCTCGACCACGCGAACCCGCGGGTGCTCGACAACCACGTCGCCGCGGCCGCGTTCGAAGCGCCGGTCGACGATGCCGATCGCGCAACGCTCGGCGACGAAGCGCTCGAGCGCGCTCCGCACGTTCCCAACCTCCAGCACACGAACCACGGCTGGGTCTGGGCCGGCAAGGACTACCCCGCAGCACGCACGCCCCTGCGGTCGGCGAGCGCAGACTCCTTCACCGTCGTCGACGGCTCGACGGGGACGGTGCTCGGGATCGTCGAGCGTGAACGCGCGTACTCGACCATCCACGAGGGCGCTGTCTATCTGCATCTCGGCGAGCAGTGGCTCGTCTGCGAGCTCGATCTCACCGCGCGCCGCGCGATCGTCGAGCCGCACGCCGGCGACTGGTATACGCAGGTGAAGAAGGACACTGAGACGTCGATCGAGCGCGCGTTGCGGACGGAGCGCCGCCTCGGCCTCGAGCTCTCGTTCGGCTTCGTCTCCGTCACGGAGCATGTCGTCGCTTACCAGCGCAAGGGCATTCGCGACCAGGCGACGATTGCGACGATCGAGCTCGACCTGCCGCCGACCGTGTTCGAGACGGAGGCGATCTGGTACGTCCCGACCGCGCGCCAGCTCGACGGGCTCGAGCAGATGCCGACGCTGATCTCGACGCTGCACGCCGCCGAGCACTCGATGATCGCGCTCCTCCCGCTCTGGGCGATGTGCGACCGCTGGGACATCGGCGGCCTCTCGACGAACATCCACCAGGACACCGGGCTCCCGACGATCTTCATCTACGACGGCCACCCCGGCGGCGTGGGCATCACCGCGCGCGGCTTCGAGCAGTTCGAGGGCTGGGTCGCCGACACCGTGCGCCTGCTCGAAGGCTGCCCGTGCGAGCACGGTTGCCCGTCCTGCGTGCAGAGCCCGAAGTGCGGGAACCTGAACGAGCACCTCGACAAGCACGGCGCGCTCACCCTCCTCCGCAGGATGTCTGTCGATTCCGGGCCGCCTCGTTCGTCGTAGAGTCGACACCGACCTCAGAGGAGGACGCAACCATGCAATACATGCTGCTCGTGTACGACGACCCCAAGGCCTGGCCCGAGCTCTCCGAAGAGGAGTACGGGAAGATCTACGAGGAGTACAGCGCCGTCGCGCGCGACAAGGCGACGAAGCACAGCGCGCAGCTGAAGGGCATCGAGGACGCGACGACCGTGCAGGTGCAGAACGGCGACACGCTCATCACGGACGGCCCGTTCGCGGAGACGAAGGAGACGCTCGGCGGCTACTACCTGATCGAGGCCGACACGCTCGACGACGCGACGGCGATCGCCGCGCGCATCCCGTCGGCGCGGCTCGGCGGCAAGATCGAGGTGCGCCCGGTCGTCGAGATGTAGAGGTGACCCCGTAGACGCACTCACTCGCGCCTACCGCGACGAGCGTGCGCGCTGCATCGCCATTCTCGGCCGCGTCCTCGGCGACCTCGACCTCGCCGAGGACGCGGTGCAGGACGCGTTCGTCACCGCTGCCGAACGCTGGCCACGAACCGGGACGCCGGACAATCCCGGTGCGTGGATCGTGGCGACCGCGCGCAACCGCGCGATCGATCGCATCCGCCGCGAGCAGACACTTGCGCGCAAGACGGAGCTGCTCGCGCGCGCGGAGACGCTTCCCGCAGACGAGAACGCCGTGATCCCCGACGAACGCCTCGAGCTGATTTTCGCCTGCTGCCACCCGGCACTCGCTCCCGACGCGCAGATCGCGCTGACGCTGAGCCTCGTCGGTGGGCTTACGACGCCCGAGATCGCACGGGCGTTTCTCGTCCCGGAGGCGACGCTCGCGCAGCGGCTCGTCCGCGCCAAGCGAAAGATCCGCGAGACGAACATCCCGCTGCGGGTGCCGCCGGAGCACCTACTGCCGGAGCGGCTGCGAACGGTGCTGGCGACGATCTACCTCGTGTTCAACGCCGGCTACGGGCCGCCGGTTCGCGGCGAGCTGTGCGCCGAGGCGGTCAGGCTCGCACTGCTGCTCGCAACGTTGATGCCGGACGAGGCGGAGGTGCACGGCATGCATGCGCTCCTGCTCCTGCAGGACGCGCGCCGGGATGCCCGCCTCGTCGACGGCGAGATCGTCCTGCTCGACGACCAGGACCGCACGCGCTGGGACTGGGACGAGATCGAGCAGGGGCGTGCCGCGCTCGGGCGTGCGTTGTCGCTTCGCCTCGCCGGCCCCTACCAGCTGCAGGCGGCGATCGCATCGCTGCACGCCGATGCCGAGACCGACTGGGCGCAGATCGCACTGCTTTACAGCAGGTTGCTCGACTTCACGCCGTCGCCGGTCGTCGAGCTGAACCGAGCGGTCGCCGTCGCCTTCGCGCACGGGTTCGCCGAGGGACTCGCGCTCGTCGAGTCGATCGACGGGCTCGAGGGCTACTACCTGTTTCACTCGACCCGCGCCGATCTCCTGCGCCGACTCGGCCGGATCGCCGACGCGACCGAGGCTTACGACCGCGCGCTCGAGCTTGCTCCAAGCGAGGTGGAGCGCACATTCCTAGCCGGCCGGCGCAGTTCGCTCTAGCGCCTCCCATCCGACATCGCGCGCCCGCTCGTGTTCCTCGGCCTCGGCGCCGCCGCGCAGGCCGAAGAGCCGCTTGGCGTAGAGGAGATACGCCGCGATCGCGATGTTGATGACGAGCGCGAGCACCTTGAACGGCGACACGCTGCGGGAAAGCTCGTAGAGCTCGTACGGCATGAAGAGGATCGTTGCGACGAACGTCAGGTACTCCGCCCAGCGCTTCTGGTACCAGAGACCGACCGCCTCGACGCCTTCGAGCACGGCGTAGGCAGCGGCTACAGCGGCGACGGCGTACAGCGTCGACGAGCGCAACTCGAAAATGTGCTGGATCGAGCCGAGGAAGCCGTGCGCCTGACGGTGCGGCCCGGTCGAGCTCGTCCCCTGCACGGCGTCGGCGACGCGGTAGAAAGCGCGCCGTAGCCGAAGCTCGTGGCCGGCGAACAGGAACACCACGACCGAGAGCACCGCGAGGACGACGAAGTGGATCGCGCGGTCGACGGCGATGATGCGCAGGACGACGCGGTCGCGGAGCGCCCGGCCGCGGCGCGGCAGCTCGATCTCCCTTCGAGGAGGCAGGGTCTCGCGTGCCGGCGCCGTGGGCGGCGCCAACGGCAGCCACGAGTCGCAGCGCACGCACCGGTACCAGCGCAGCCCGTTCTCCTCGCGCATGACCACCGCGTCCTCGGGCCGGACCGTCCGGACGTCCATGCCGACCAGCTCGTGCCCGCTCGTCCCGCAGACGAGGAGCTCCCAGTGAAAGCGCGGCCTGAAGCGGCGCGGCGTCTCGGTTCCGGGCGGCTGATGCATCCGCTGATGCTAGAAGAGTGGCGTGGCTGAACGCACGGCGCAGGGCGGCGTGTTGATCCTCGGCGGTGGATTCGCGGGGGCGTACGTCGCGCGGCTCCTCGGCACACGCGGCGCGACGATCATCAGCCGGGAGAACTTCATGCTCTACACGCCGCTGCTGCCGGAGGCGGCGTCGGGGACGCTCGAGCCGCGCCACACCGTCGTCCCGCTCCGGGTGATGTGCCCGCACGCGGAGCTCGTCCTCGGCGAGCTCGTCGGCGTCGATCTCGATGCGCGGACGGCGACAGTCGAGACGGACGCAGGCCGGCAGACGCTCGGCTGGCGCGAGCTCGTGCTCGCGCTCGGGGCCGTCCCGCGGACAGTCCCAGTCCCCGGGCTCGCGGAGCACGGGCTCTCGTTCAAGTCGCTGCCCGACGCGATCAACCTGCGGAATCACGTGCTGCGCGAGCTCGAGGCGGCCGATGCAGAGCAGGACGAGGGGCGACGACGCAGGCATCTCACCTTCGTGTTCGTCGGCGCCGGTTACGCGGGCGTCGAGGCGCTCGCGGAGCTCTCCGACCTCTGCATCGACGCGCTGCGCTACTACCCGCGGCTGCGCGGAACGCCGACGCGGTGGGTGCTCGTCGACGCGGCGCCGAAGATCCTTCCGGAGATACCGCGTCGCCTCGGGGAGTACGCGGCGCGCGAGCTCTCCGACCGCGGGGTCGACATCCATGTCGGCACGACGCTCGAGTCGGTGTCGGCGGACGAGGCGGTGCTCGGCGACGGCACGCGCATCCCGACGCACACACTTGTGTGGACCGCGGGCGTCCGGCCGAACCCGTTGCTCGGGGAGCTCGGACTGCCGCTCGACGAGCGCGGCCGCGTCGAGGTCGACGGGCTCTTGCGGGTACCCGGTCACGACGGCGTCTGGGCGCTCGGTGACTGTGCGCGCGTCCCGAACACGCGCGCGTCGGAACCGGATCCGCCGACCTGTCAGCACGCGCTGCGACAGGCGCGGCGACTCGCGAAGAATCTGTCTGGGACACCGGAGCCGTACGGCTACCGCATGCTCGGGCAGGTCGCGACGCTCGGCCGCTACAAGGGCATCGCGGATGTGCTCGGTGTGCGGCTGCGCGGCTTCGTCGGCTGGTTCGTCACTCGGTCGTACCACCTGTACCAGCTCCCGCTCACGCAGCGGCGGCTGCGGGTCGTCGCCGACTGGACGGTCGCACTGCTCTTCCGTCGCGACGTCGTCGAGCTCGGGCACCTCCGCGAGCCGGAGCGGCTCGATTAGCGAAGCGCTGCGAGCGCCTTGTCGAGGCGCTGGCGTGTCTTGAGGACGCCCTCGAACAGATCACCGTGCTTCCGGACGCGCTCGAGCACGACGTCCATCGTGAACGCCGCCGGGTCGAGATCCTCGTTCACCTCGTCCCAACGCAGCGGCGTCGAGACGGGCGCGCCCGCACGGGGCCGCACCGAGTAGACCGAGGCAATCGTCTTCCCCTCGCCGTTCTGATTCGAGTCGATGAGCACGCCGCGCCGCTTGCTCTTCGCCCACTCGGTTGTCGCAAGCCCGCGGTGGACACGCGCGATCGCGGCGCCGACGATCTCCGAGAACTCGCGCGTGTCGTCGTACGTGTAGCGGCGCTCGACGGGGACGAGCACGTGCATGCCCTCGGCGCTCGACGTCTTCGGGAACGACACGAGTCCGAGCGCATCGAGTGCCTGCTTGACGACGAGGGCGACCTGCACCGTCTCCTTGAAGCCGACGTCGGGCGACGGATCG
>DATAOK010000051.1:0-37164 GCA_036265735.1 Gaiellaceae bacterium | reverse complement strand
GCGCTTCTTCCGCACCGCGCGCGCGCAGGAGGAGGCGATCCCCGGCGTCGGTCTCGGCCTCTCGATCGCAAAGGCGATCATCGAGGCGCACGACGGCCGCATCTCGATGCGAAGCGCCGAGGGCGTCGGCACGACCTTCTGCGTCGACCTTCCGGTCGCGACGGCGGCGGTGCGTTCGGTCTCAGCCGCGTAGCACGGCGCGCAGCCGCGCCCGGTACAGGTTCATGTCCGCGTGCCGCCAGTCGCCGTGCGTCTGCGTGCGCCACGGCGCGTACAGCTCTTTGTGGTACGGGCTCGTGAGGCTCTCGTTGTGCCCGATGACGTTCTTCAGCGCGATGTGGTAGCGCTGCACGAGCCAGGCGGTCAGCTCGAGCGACGAGCGCATCTGCGCGGCGTCGTTCAGGATCTCGCCGTCCGACGTCCCGACGTGCTCGATCCCGATCGCGACGTCGTTCAACCCGACCGTGTGCCTGCACATGATCGTGAGCGGAACGAGCTGGTAGATCGTCCCGTCGCGGTCGATGACGAAGTGCGCGCATGTGCCGGGCAGCTGGTGCAGCTCGGCGTCCGGCACGTCGGCGGCGAACGTGTTGTACGCGGACGAGAACGTCGTCGTCGCGGTGTAGTGCTCGACGATCACCTTCGGGTGCAGGACGTACGAATCGATGCCGTAGTGCCGCTGCGCGTACTGCGCCATCTCGGCCTTCCGCTTCGCGCCGAACGGGATCGGCTTCCACACGATGTGCGGCTTCGGGACGACGAACGCAAGCGCAACTGCGAGCGCGAGCACGCGGTCACCGTAACCGGTAGACGCCGTCGGCGACCGTTTCGACGTCCCAGTGCGAGAGGAAGCCCTTCGCAAACGGCCGGCCCGGGTCGGCGAGGATCAGGTCGCCGCCGAGCTGCGGCAGGAGATCGAGCAGCTGCGTGGCGTTGCGCTGCTCGTAGAGGAGATCAGCGCAGAGGACGACATCCCAGGGTGCGGCTCGCACGAGCGGGTCGGGCTCGTCCCAGCGCACGCGCTTGACCCGAAGCCGGATGCTGTTCCGCCGCGCGTTCGCCTTGAGGAGCGCGACGGCATCCGCGGCCCAGTCGGTCGCGAGCACATCGGCGCCGCATAGCGCCGCCGCAAGCGACGGCAGGCCGAGCCCCGCTCCGAGCTCGACGACCCGCTTCCGCGCGACGCCGAGTGACGGCACGACGTTCGCGAGCGCGACGCCGCTCGCCCACAGCTCCGCCCAATAGGGCAGGAACTCGTCCTCGTCGAAGGAGCCCTCGTCGATCAGGTCGTCTGCATTGGGCGGCCGCAGCACCGTCACGGTCCGCCCGGCGAGCTCGAAGGTCTCCTCGATCAGAGTGCTGCGAACAGATCGATGCCGACCCCGTCGGGATCTTGCAGCTGCGCGTAGCGATGTCCCCAGAACGCATCCCACGGCTCCTTCTCACCGTGGAACCCAGCCTCCACGACGCGCGCGTACGTCTCGTCGACATCGGCCGGGCTTGCACATGCAAACGCGAGCGCGAGCTGATTGCCCGTCTCCCGGTGCCACTCCGGACGGAAGCTCCGGATCACGGACTCCGTGTCGAACATGAGGCGCAAGCCGTTCGGAAGCGTCGCCTCGACGTGGTCGTCACCTTCGGCGATCTCGACGCCGAGGAGGCGGTAGAACGCACGCGAGCGTTCAAGATCAGACGACACGATCCCGATCGCATCCAGTTGCGGCATGAAGCTGACGCTAGCGGATAGCGTCGAGGCTATGCGCTACAGGAAGCTCGGCTCGAGCGACCTCGAGGTCTCGGAGATCGCACTCGGCTCGTGGTTGACGTACGGGGGCGGCGTCGCATCGGCCCAGGCGGAGGCCTGCGTCGCGAAGGCGTTCGAGGTCGGCATCAACTTCATCGATACGGCCAACGTGTACTCCGGCGGCAAGGCTGAGGAGTTCCTCGGCGAAGTGCTCGCGGACCGGCCGCGCGACTCGTACGTGCTTGCGACCAAGGTGTTCTTTCAGATGCCGAACGGCGACCGCGGCCTCTCGCGCGCGCAAATCGAGAAGCAGATCGACGCGTCGCTGGCACGCCTCCGAACGGACCACGTCGACCTCTACCAGTGTCACCGCTACGACTGGGACACGCCGCTCGAGGAGACGATGGCGGCGCTCACCGACGTCGTGCGCCAGGGCAAGGCGCGGTACCTCGGCTTCAGCGAGTGGCCGGTCGACAAGATCGAGGCGGCGCTCGAGCTGCCCGGTGCGGAACGGTTCGTGTCGAGCCACCCGCAGTACTCGATGCTCTGGCGCGGGCCGGAGCGCGACGTCATCCCGTTCTCACGCGACCACGGCATCTCGCAGATCGTCTGGTCTCCGCTCGCCCAGGGCATCCTCACCGGGAAGTACCGGCCCGGCGAGCCGCCGCCCGCCGATAGCCGCGCGACGAGCGAGCGCATGAACTCCTTCATGGACGACGCGTCCGACCAGACGCTGCTCGAGCGCGTCCAGCAGCTCGTCGCGCTCGCGGACGGCCTCGGGATCACGCCTGCGCAGCTCGCGCTCGCGTGGGTGCTCCGCGACCCGAACGTCGCGTCGGCGATCATCGGCGCCTCGCGACCGGAGCAGGTCGCCGACAACGCGGCCGCCTCGGGCATCGAGCTCGACGACGGGACGCTCGCTCAGATCGACGAGATCCTCCGCACCAGCGTGGTCTACGAGGGCCCGGCGTCCTAATCTGAGTTCGATGACAGAAGAGCGGGACGTCGCGGTCGTCCTCTCGGGCGGCGCGATCAACGGCGTGCTCATGGAGCTCGGCTTCCTGAAGCGGCTGCGCGAGAGCGAGCTCTGGCCGCGTGTCGGCTGGATCTACGGCACCTCCTCGGGCGCGCTGAGCGGGACGATGGCGGCGCTCGACCGCCTCGAGGAGCTCGAGGACTTCATGCTCCGGCTGCAGCCGGAGGAGACGTTCCGGCCGCACTCGCTCTGGCGCCTGCCGCTGCTGGGGTCGCACGATTACCGGTTGCCCGACACCGTGGCCGAGCGCATCGGCGATCTCGTCCTGCTCGCGCGCGAGCTCGCCGCGTCGCCGATCGAGGTGACGGTGTTCGCGACCGACGTCTCGGACGACGTGCACGGCACCGGCCAGCATGCGTACGAGCTCTCGTACTCGTCGAAGACGACCGACGCCGAGACGATGGCGCAGGCGATCCTCGCGTCGGCCGCCGTGAGCGCGCTCGTGCTGCCGCGCCGCGTCGGCGACCGGATCGCAACAGACGGCGCGTGGGTGCGCAACTACCCGCTCGGCCCCGCCTACCGGCAGGAGGGCGTCGAGCTGATCGTCAGCTTTCGCTACCTGCCGACCTACCCGCGCATCGGCACTGAGGGCCTCGTACGTCTGCGCCGCCGGCTCGAGCGCTTCCCGAAGATCCCACCGGTGCGCGCGCTCGTCGCCGAGCTGCGCGAGGCGGAGGAGCGCGGCGCGCGCGGTGAGCCCGCGCACTGGCCCGACATGATCGTCCGGCTGATGCGCGTCGCAATCCAGCAGAACACCGTCCAGGAGGAGCGGGTCGCGCGCGACAAGGACGAGGCGCTCGCAGCGCTCGAGCAGCTGCGCGAGGACATCCAGGCGATCGTCGTGCGCGAGGGCGGCCGGCGCGCGGGGCGCGTGTCGCGCGCGATCGACGAGCGGTTCGCAAACGCGAAGTTCCCGTTCCTCGGCGAGCGCCTGATCCCGCGGATCGCCGTCCAGTCGAGCGCCGGCGAGGTGTCGCTCGAGACCGGGCTTCGGCATCCTCGCCCGTGGACGGAGGAGGAGAAGCGGGCGTTGATCGCCCGCGGCTACGCCCTGCTCGACGATTTGCTCGTCGAGCGGCAAGTGGCCTAGGGCACCACTTTCCCCGGGTTCAGCAATCCCTTGGGATCGAACAGCTGCTTCAGCCCGCGGTAGAGCGGCACGAGATCGCCGTGCTCACGCTCGAGATACGCGAGCTTCCCGAACCCGATCCCGTGCTCGCCGGTGCACGTGCCGCCGCGGGCGAGCGCGTCGTCGACGAGTCGCCCATTCAGCGCCTCCGCCTTCGCGATCGATGCGGCGTCGTCCGGATCGAGCAGGAACGCGACGTGAAAGTTGCCGTCGCCGACATGCCCGACGATCCCGCCGTTCAGGCCCGACTCGCCGAGCGCTTGGCGCGCGTGCTCCATCGCCGCCGCAAGCTCCGACACCGGCACGGCGACGTCGGTTGCCATCGCCTTCGCTCCCGGGTTCAACGCGAGTGACGCCATCAGCGCGTTGTGGCGCGCGTTCCACATCTGCGCGCGCGCCGTTGGGTCACGCTCCGACTCGAACGCGCTCGCGCCCTCGTCGCCCGAAAGCTCACGCGTCGTCTCGAGATCCGCATCGACGCCCGAGCCGCCGAACTCGATGAAGAGGTACGGCGACTCGGGAAAGCTCGTCCCCGAGAACGCGTTCAGCGCGGCGATCGTCGTCGCGTCGAGCAACTCGCAACGCGTGACGGGAACACCCGAGCCGATGATCGCGGCTGCCGCGCGGCACGCCGCCTCGACCGAGGGGAACGCGGCGCGCGCGACGACGATGTCGTCAGGGATCGGATGAAGCCGGAGCGTCAGCTCGGTGATCACACCGAGCGTTCCCTCCGATCCGACAAAGAGGCCGGTCAGGTTGTAGCCCGCCGACGTCTTCACTGCGCGCGAGCCCGTCCGGATCACGCTGCCGTCCGCGAGCACCACCTCGAGCGCGAGCACGTGCGCGCGCATGCCGCCGTACCGCACCGTCGTCGTCCCGCTCGCATTCGTCGCGGCCATCCCGCCGAGCGTCGCGTCCGCACCCGGATCGACCGGGAACCACAGCCCGTGCGGGCCTGCCGCCGCCTCGACCTGCGAGCGCGTGACGCCGGGCTGGACGGTCGCCGTCAGGTCGTCGGGACGGAGCGCGAGGATCGCGTTCATCCGCGTCAGGTCGAGGCTGATGCCGCCCCGGAGCGGAATGACGTGGCCCTCCAGGCTCGTGCCGGCGCCGAACGGGACGACAGGCGTTCCCGTCCTGTTCGCAAGCTCGAGGACGGCCGCTACCTCTTCGGTCGATTCCGGATAGACGACGACGTCCGGCCGGTGCGGCTCGTGGTAGCTGAGATCGGCGGCGTGCTGGTCGAGCGCCGAGTCGCCGTCGGCGACTCGGCGCTCATCGGAAATGACACGGAGCAGCTGCGAGCGGAGATCGTGCGCGACCGCCATCGAGGAGATCGTAGTTCGGAGTTCCGTGCAGGCGGGTAGAGCGACGCGGGCGGCAATGGAACGAGCATGGTTCAGCGGTCTGGCAGATGAGCTCGCGTGCTGCGTGACGGACGCGCAGGCGTCCGCCGAGGCCTGCGAGGCGCTGCTCGAGTCCATGCGCGAGGCGGCCGACGACGACGCGCGGCGCGTCATCCGAGTGCTCGTCGCTCCCACGGCGATCGCACGCGTGCTCATCGAGCTGATCGACCAGCCGCCCGAGCTCGTGCTCGCAACGTGCAAGCTCTGCCGCGAGTCCGCAGGCGAGGCGGTCGCAAGCCTCGAAAGGCTCGGCGGGCGCATCGACGCATCGACCGCCGTCCTGGCACTCCGCGCCTCCGCCGCCTCGTGCGGACG
This sequence comes from Gaiellaceae bacterium, assembly GCA_036265735.1. Classification (GTDB taxonomy): domain Bacteria; phylum Actinomycetota; class Thermoleophilia; order Gaiellales; family Gaiellaceae; genus Palsa-739. The sequence goes on along the minus strand of DATAOK010000051.1, from coordinate 31,534 downwards.
ACTGATCGACGCAGCTTAGGCGGCTTCCGCGCGCGACTCGAGCACGCGGTCGGCGAGGCCGTACTCGACGGCCTCGTCAGGGCCGAGGAAGCGGTCACGGTCGATGTCGCGCATCACCTGCTCGACGTCGCGGTGCGAGTGCTTCGCAATGATCTCTCCGTACTTGCGCGTCAGCGCGAGGATCTCGCGCGCGGCGATCTGGATGTCCGCCGGTGTGCCGCTGAAACCGCCGGAGCCCTGGTGGATCATCACCTTCGAGTTCGGCAAGACGAATCGCTTACCGGGCGCTCCTCCGGCGAGGATCAGCGCGCCCGCCGACATCGCCATGCCAACCGCGTAGGTCTGCACGTCGGCCTTCACGAACTGCATCGCGTCGTAGATCGCGAACCCGGCGTAGGCATCGCCGCCCGGCGAGTTGATGTACAGCCGGATGTCCGCGTCCGGGTCCTCCGCCTCGAGGAAGAGCAGCTGCGCGACGATCAGGTTCGCCGACTGGTCGCTGACGCCGGTGCCGAGGAACACGATCCGCTCGCGCAGAAGCCGCGAGAAGATGTCGAACGAGCGCTCGTAGCGGCCGTCGGACTCGACGACCATGGGCACCAGCTGATTTAATGCGAAACCCATCAGTTGCACGTTATACGCAACCGGACGGTTGCACGTCAAGTCGAGAGGAGCTCCGGATGCAGATCGAGCGCGAGATCGTCTTCCCGGCCACCCCGGCCGAGGTCTGGGAGGCCATCACCGAGGCCGAGCGCCTCGAGGAGTGGTTCGCGACCGAGGTCGAGCTCGATCCGCGGCCCGGCGGCGAGGGCGTCTTCCGGTGGGGCGACGGCGACGAGCGCCGTGCAGTCGTCCGCGAGGCCGAGCCGGAAGAGCGGCTCGTGCTCGACTGGGATGACGAGGGCGAGGTCGTGCTCGAGCTCGAGGAAGTCGACGGCGGCACGCGCCTCCACGTCACGGAGACCTCGCCGGACTGGAGCACCGCACTCGAGCTGCACGCGTTCGCGTGGGTCGCGGTCGCGTAGATCTCGTCTTCGCCGCGCTCGGAGACCCCGCACGACGCGCGCTCGTCGAGGCGGTTGCCGAGCGCGGCGACGCCACGGCGACGGAGCTCGCCGCGGGCCTTCCTGTGACGCGCCAGGCGGTCGCGAAGCAGCTCGCCGCGCTCGCAGATGCGGGGCTGCTGTCGGCGACCCGGGCGGGCCGCGAGACGCGCTATGCGGTCACGCCGGAGCCGCTCTCCGACGCGGTCGCATGGATGGTCGACGTCGGCGCCGCCTGGGACGACCGGCTTGCCAGGCTGCGACGCAGCCTCGCTGCGAATCTGGAAACCAAAGCGCTTTAGGGTCTTCGCACAACTACGGAAAGAGTCTTTCGATGAGCCACCCGTCGCCCCGCTGCGTGTAGCGGAAGCGGTCGTGGAGGCGGTCGTCGCGGTGCTGCCAGAACTCCCACGCCTCAGGCCGTAGGCGGTAGCCGCCCCAGGTCGCCGGCCGGCTCGGCTCGGAGTCGAACTGGGCGACGAGCTGCTCGAGCGCGGCGCGGCTGCCGAGCGGGCGGCTCTGGCGGGAGACGTTCGCGCCGATACGAGCGCCGAGAGGGCGCGTACCGAAGTAGGCGTCCGACTGCGCTGCGTCGACCTCGGTGACGGAGCCTTCGATGCGGACCTGCCGGCCGAGCGGCTCCCAGTAGAAGAGCATCGCCGCGCGCGGGTTCTCCGCGAGCTCCTGGCCCTTGCGGCTCGTCGTGTGGGTGAAGAACACGAGCCCGCGCTCGTCCGCCTCTTTCATCAGCACCATGCGGGCGGACGGCGCGCCGCCGGCCGTCGCGGTTGCAAGCGCGACCTTTTCCGCCGCCGGGACAGCCGCTCTCGCCTCCTCGAACCACCGGTGGAACTGCCGCAGCGGGTCCGCGTCGAGATCGTCCCGCCTGAGCTCCGCCATCTACAGCTTTGCTCTGAGCTCAGCCGGACGCAGCAGCTTGTGCCCGAGCTCGGCGTCGGTCGGCACGAGCTCCTGGACGACCTGCAGCACGAGCGCGGCGTCGTCGCTGAACGGGCTCAGGATCTTGTTGCCCTTCAAGAGCGCCTTGCCGCGTGGGCCGGCGTGCACCGCGAGGTCGCGCTCGGCGTAGCCCTTGTCGCGCAGGAGTGCATTCGCGGCGTCGATCTCCTCCATCGCGGCCGACCCTAACGGAAGAGATCGCGTTCCGGCGGGACCGGGATGTCCGTCGCGCGTCCGTCGCCGCGCACATGCAAGCCGCGCACGATCGTCACAGGGTTGCGGTCGAGCTTGCCCGAGACAAGCTGCGCGGCGCTCGCAATCTCGTCGGCGACGGTGATGAACGTCGCCTTCAGCTCGTACCCGATCGGATCGTGCCCGCCGGAGAGGTCTTGCATCACCTGCACGCCGGCTGCGCCGATTGCGACGTCGGTCGTGCCCTGCCGCCACGGCCGGCCGAACGAGTCGGTGACGATGACGCCGATGTCATGCCCTGTGCGCGCACGCAATTCCTCGCGCAGCTGCACCGCGGACGCATCGGGGTCGACCGGCAGCAATATGACCGTGCCCTCCTCCGGCGTGTTCGACTGGTCGACGCCTGCCGACGCGCAGATGAATCCGTGCCGTGTCTCACAGATCACGAGCGGAGCGCGCACGCGCACGACGCGCTTCGCCTCGCGCAGGATCCACTCGAGCCTGCGCGGATCGCCCTCGTCGCCGGCGATCTCGATCGCGCGCTCCGACGGTGTCACGTCGTCGAGCCGCACCACGCGTCCCTCGATCTTGGAGATCGCCTTCTGCGCGACGACGACGACATCGTCGTCTTCGAGCGCCACGCGGTCGACGATGAGCCCGGCGAGATCGTCGCCCTCATGCAGCTCCGGCAGGCCGCGCACCGGGAAGACCGTGAAGCCGGGCGCGACGCGCTTCACGAGCAGCAACGCAGGGTTCCGCGGATCCCACAGCTCGGGGAAGACCTCGAGCGGGACGAACCCGACCGCCTCGTAGAACGCGCGAGTGTGCGCATAGTTCTTGTCCGAGGCCGTGTCCGCGAGTGTCTTGACCTGCAGGTACTCGATGCCGTTCGCCGCGCACCACACCTCCGCCGCGTCGACAAGCGCTGCACCGACGCCCTGCCGGTGCAGTGCCGGCAGCACGCCCATCACGTAGATCTCTGCCCCGCGGGGCGTGTGCCGCTTGAGCGAGAGGAAGCCGGAGCCGTCCTCCGCCGCAAACGTCTCGAGCTCCGCGGCCTCGCGGATGTACGACTGCGTCGCCTGCTCGATGCCAAACCACTCGGGCAGCGCGCGCAGAATCGATTCGGCGAGCCGCGAGCGCTCGCCCGGATCTTCAACGGGGACGATCGTCAAGGGAGACCGGTGACGCGAACGCCCGCGTGTGCGCGGTAGCGCTTGTTCAGGTTGACGATCACAGCCGTGAGCCCCTCGAGGGCGCGTGCGCTCGCGAGCGGTCCCGCGTCGAGCGCGCGCCCGGTCACGACGAGCGAGGCGACCTCGAGCGCGACCTGCTTCGCGTCCGCGTCGTCGCCGCAAACGAGCGCGTCACCGTCGGCCTTGCCGGCGGCGAGCGTCGCAGCGGCGAGGGAGTGAAGCCCGGCGACGACAGGAGCACTCAGCAGCTCCTGCGTTCGCTCAGCCAGCGACACCTCATCGTCGCTTGGGAAGACGCCTGCCTTCGTAAAGCGGAGCGCGCTCGCGACGCTCAGGACCGGCACGTTGATCGCGTCCGCGAGCTCGGACGCCGTGCTGAGCGCAGCCTCGGCTTTCACGGCGAGCACGACGAGGTCGGCGCCGTCGACCGCCTCCGCGTTCGTCGCGCCGCGTGCGCCGATCTTCGCAGCGGCCGCCTGCGCACGTTCGGCGTCGCGCGAACCGACGACAACGTCCTGCTCCGCCTCGACGAGCCGCGCCGCGAGGTTCGCGCCGAAGTCGCCCGTGCCGCCGACCACGGCGATCCTCATTCCCGCTCCAGCGCCGGCAAGGCCGGCGCCTCCGCTCCTTGTGAGCGTCCGTCGAGCCTACCGCTCATGCCGGTACCGCTCCGAGCGCAGCCTCGGCGAGTCGCCGGCGTGCGCCGGAATCAGACATGAGTGTGCGAGCGACGATCGGACGCACCGCGCCGAGCCCGTCGAGGGCGTGCGCATCGGCTTCGTCGATGACGAGTGCATCGATCAGGCCCGGATAACAGCCGGCCACATGGTGCGGCTCGGTGCCGCCCGCAAGCCGGGCGAGCATGCGGTCGGCCGGTCCCTTGACCGCGCGCCCGCCGATCAGCGGGCTCACGGCGACGCACGGCACGCGGCGCCGTTCGAGCGCTTCGCGGACGGCCCGCACTGCGAGGATCGGCGCGATCGAGACGTACGGGTTGCTCGGAGCGACGAGCAGGAGCTGAGCCGAGTCGATCGCTTCGACGGCACCAGGAGCAGGGCGCGCGTCGTCGGCGCCGTCGAAGCGCACGCCGTCGACCTCGTCGCGATGTCCGCGCGCGACGAACCATTCCTGGAAGCTGAACTCGCCCGACGGCGTCGCGATCCACGTGCGCAGGCGATCGTCGGTCGCGGGAAGCAGCGTCGCCTCGACTCCGAACGAGCGCGCGAGCCGCGCGGTCACCGCTGACAATGCAGCACCGTCGCGCAGCGCAGCGCTGCGTACGAGGTGCAGCCCGAGATCTCGGTCGCCGAGCTTGAACCATGACTCGCCGCCGAGCTCCGCGACGGTCTCGAGGGCGCGCCACGATTCGTCCGCGCGACCCCAGCCGCGCTGCTCGTCGTTCAGGTCGGCGAGCGCGTAGAGGATCGAGTCGAGATCCGGCGAGACATAGACGCCGAGCACCTCGAGGTCGTCGCCGACGTTGCCGACGATCGTGACGTCCCGCGGATCGACGACGTCGACGAGGCCGCGCACGAATCTCGCACCGCCGACACCACCCGAGAGGACGACGACCTTCATCCGGCGGACACCGCCGGGACCGTGGCGAGAGACGTCTGCGAGCGCGGGCCGAGCCGCAGGTGCAGGCGCTGCAGGTCTTCGAAGGTGTCGACGTCGTCCGCGATGTTCGGAATCGCCGCAGACACCGCCTCGAGGCCGAGCTCGCGGGCACGCGCGAGGAAGCGCCGTGCGCTGTCGGAGCCGTACAGCGGTGCGAAGACCTCCGGTGCCGGGATGCTCAACGCGTTCGTTGTCCCGTCGATCGCCTCGACGAGAGCGACACCGCCGGCCGGCGTTGCGGCGAGCAGAGCACGGAAGTCGTCGGGCAAGACGCAGGGAATGTCGGCGTTCGCGATCACGATCGCCCCGGGCTCGAGGCCGTCGAGCGCGGCCTGCACGGCCGGCCCCTGTCCGCCGCCGGGGTCGGGCACGATCTCGGCGCCGGCTTCGCGACCGACCTCCGCGCCTGCGTCGTCCTCTGTGACGAGGCGAATGTGGCCGACACCTCGCGCGGCCGCGACCACGTCGCCGAGCATCGCGAGCGAGACCTCGCGGCGCACGCGGTTCGACTCGTGCAATCGTGTCTTGCCGTCGATGCCCGCAAACGGAATGACGAGCGTCGTCACGGGAAGAGACTAGCCGCGTGGACAACGCCGAGATTGCGCAGACCCTCGACGCCTACGCAGCGCTGCTCGACCTCGCCGGGGCAGGGCACTACTCGGTACGTGCATACCGGCGTGCGGCCGAGCTCGTGCGCGAGACGCGTGCGCCGGTCGACGACCTCGTGCGCACGGGTCGCGTCCGCGAGCTGCGCGGCATCGGCGCCGGTATCGAGCGCCGTCTCGTCGAGCTCGTCGAGACCGGACGGCTCGCCGAGCTCGAGGACCTCGAACGTGAGGTCGAGCCGCAACTCGTGGCGCTCGGCCGTCTCGTCGGGCTCAGCCCGCAGCGAATGGTCGCGCTCGGCCGGGAGCTCGGCGTGCGCACCGCGGACGAGCTGCGTGCGGCCGCCGAGGCCGGCCGGCTGCGCGAGGCGAAAGGCATTGGGCCCGAGACCGAGCGGAAGATCATCGCGGGCCTCTCACGCGAGCGGCCGCAGCGTCGTCGGGGGATCCTGTTGAGCGAGGCCGATACGCTTGCAGCCGCGCTCGCGCGGGAACTGGACGCGGAGATCGCGGGCGAGGTTCGCCGCCGCTGCGACGTTGTGCACGAGCTCGCGGTCGTCGCGCGCGCACCGGATGTGCTCGAGCGACTCGAATCCTCCGTGACTGTCGTCACCGTCGTCGAGCGCCGGGAGCGCAGCGCCGTCGGGGTGACGGTCGACGGTCTTCCCGTTGAGGTCGTCTGCGCGGAGCCGTCGCGCTTCGGAACCGAGCTCGTGCGTGCGACGGGTGCAGAGGCGTATGTCGCCTCGCTCGGGCCGCTGCCGGATGCGGCGACCGAGGAGGAGCTGTACGCCTTGCTCGGGCTGGCGTGGTGCCCGCCCGAGCTACGCGAGGCGCCGCTCGACCAAGACCCGCCGCAGCTCGTCGCGCTTGACGACATCCGCGGCGACTTGCACATGCACACGACGTGGTCGGACGGCAGGGCCTCGGTCGAGGAGATGGCCGTTGCCGCGCGCGACCTCGGCTATGCGTACATCGCGATCTGCGACCACACGCCGAACGTCCGTGTCGTCCCCGGTCTCGACGCGGATGCGTTGCGGCGGCAGGGCGAGGAGATCGCGGAGGTGAACGAGCGGCTCGCGCCGTTCCGCGTCCTGCGCGGCACGGAGTGCGACATCCGCTCCGACGGGACGCTCGACCTTCCCGACGACGTCCTCGCCGAGCTCGACTGGGTCCAGCTCTCGCTGCACGCCGGGCAGAGGCAGGAGGCAGGCGAGCTTACGCGCAAGGTCGTCGAGGCAATGCGCCACCCGTCGGTGCGCTGCCTCAGCCATCCGAGGGGGCGCATCATCAACCACCGCCCGCCGAACGCGCTGCAGCTCGAGCGCGTCGTCGAGGTCGCGCTCGAAGAAGGAGTCGCCCTCGAGACGAACGGGCTGGCGCCCAGGCTCGATCTCCGCGATGTCGAGGTACGCCTCGCAGTTGAGGCCGGCGTGCAGATCGTGTGCTCGACCGACGCGCACTCCACACAAGGGCTCGACAACATGCGCCTGTCGGTCTCGACTGCGCGGCGAGGCTGGGCAACCGCCGCGAACGTGCTCAACACGCGCGGCCTCGCCGAAGTGCTCGCGCTACGGCGTCGTTAGCTCAGAGAGCGTGCGACGCGCATCCGCGAACCCTTCCGCACGCAGCGTGAACCAGTAGCCGCGCGCGTTGCCGTGCATCGTGACAAGACCGGCTGCACGAAGCTGCGCGAGATGGTGATGCGCCGTCGAGCGTGCAACGCCGGCAGCCTCGGCGAGCTCGTTCAGCGATGCGTCGCCAGCGGCGAGCCGGCGCATCATCCGCACGCGGCCGTCGTCGGCGAGCGCGCGTCCGAGCGCGAGTGCGCGATCGGCGAGTGCTTCCGCGGACGGCAGCGGGTAGCAGATGATCCGCGCGCGCTCGTGCTGGCAGAGCAGCAGCCACGGTCGCGCCGCCGCGTGCGGGACGAGCACGACGCGGTCGAGCTCCGGCTCGGGCTCGTAGCGGTACCCGGCCGCGGCGATGTCGATGAGCTGCTCCGGCGAGACGGCCGATGCACGCTTTGCCGCTGCCTCGCGCTCGAGCTCCGCGAGGACAGCCGGCTCGGGATGGACGTCCTTCAGCGCCGCGAGGATCCGCCGCTTCGTCTCGGCCGGCGTCAGCGGCAGGATCGGCTCGAGCGCATCGCGGGCGCAGCCTGCGTAATAGCGGTCGTGGTCGAGCAGGCTCGTGTCGCCTCGCGCGGCCGCCTCGAGCGCATCGGCGCCGACCATCTCACGCCACGCAGGGACGTGGACGCCGACGAGGTGGCGTCGCAGCTCGCGCGGCTCGCAGGCCCGCACGGCGCCCACGATGTCGTCCGGGCGCTCGAGCGCGAGCCCGAGCAGATGGAGCCAGAGCTCGGACGAGCCCTCCTCGCGCGTGCGCATGAACTGCTCGATCAGCGTCTCGAAGGCGCTGCCCGAGACGACCTCGACCCGGAGGCCTTGCGCAGGCGGCATCGCAGCGTGTACGAATTCAGTCGTACTCATTCGATTATTTTCGAATGGTAGACGAGGAGGATGACGATGCGGTATCGCTTGCTTGGACCGAGCGGCCTGCGGGTCTCGGAGCTCGCGCTCGGCACGATGACCTTCGGCACCGACTGGGGCTGGGGCGCAGACGAGGCCGAGTGCGGCCGGATCCTCGAGCGCTACCGCGAGGCCGGCGGCAATTTTGTCGACACGTCGTCGAACTACACCGACGGCTCGAGCGAGCGCATCGTCGGAGAGCTGACGAAGGACGACCGCGAGCGCTGGGTGATCGCGACGAAGTACACGCTGACCCTCGACCGCGCCGACCCGAATGCAGGCGGCAACCACCGGAAGAGCCTCGTCCGCGCGCTCGAGCGCAGCCTGCGGCACCTCCAGACCGACTACGTCGATCTCCTGTGGCTGCACATGCGGGACGCGACGACGCCGATCGAGGAGTTCGTGCGGGCACTCGACGATCAGGTGCGGCTCGGCAAGGTGCTGTACGTCGGCATCTCGGACTCGCCGGCATGGGTCGCCGCGCGTGCGAACGCGATCGCGGAGCTGCGCGGCTGGTCGCCGTTCGTCGCGGTCCAGGTGCCGTACAGTCTCGCCGCCCGCGACCCGGAGCGCGAGGTGCTGCCGATGGCGGCCGAGCTCGGACTGACCGTCACGCCGTGGGGCGTGCTCGAGCACGGTGTGCTCGCCGGCCGGGCGCCGGAGACTCTTCGCTGGGGCGACGCGGTGTCGCCGCGACAGGCTGCTGCGGCGGCCGCCGTCCGCGACGTTGCGGACGACCTCGGCTGCACCTCGTCGCAGGCCGCAGTCGCATGGCAGCTGCGTCGCGACGACCCGGAGCTCGTGCCCATCGTCGGCGTGCGAAACGCCGAGCAGCTGGACGACAACCTCGGCGCCCTCGACGTGGAGCTGACCGCGGAGCACCGCGCGGTGCTCGACGCGGCCGCCGCACCGCAACTCGGCTTCCCGCGTTCTTTCCTCGAGTCGGACGGCGTGCGCGAGCTGATCTACGGCGAGACGTGGGAACTGCTGTACTCGCGGCGTGAACGTCCTCGCGACACTGCGCCCGCCGGGTGACGCCTGGAAGGAGCTCGGTGATGTCGAGATCGGGAAGCTCGCCCCGCGCGACGACGTCGAGATCCTGATCGTCGCCAACCAGTCGATCGAGCTCGACTGGTTCCCGTCACTGAAGCTGATCGCGAACTTCAGCGTCGGCTACGACAACATCGACGTCGAGGCGTGCCGCGCGCGGGGCATCGCCGTCTCGAACACGCCCGGCGTGCTCGACGCTGCGGTCGCCGACCTGACGATCGGCCTGCTGTTGGCGGTGCGCCGGCGCATCGTCGAGGGCGACACCGCCGTGCGAGGCGGGCGCTGGGAGCAGGGCTGGTCCGCGACGCCGTTCCTCGGCCGCGACGTCGGCGGCTCGGTGCTCGGGATCGTCGGCTACGGCCGGATCGGCCGGGCGGTGGCGCGGCGCGCGGCCGGCTTCGACCTCGACGTGATCTACACGCGCGCGACACCGCTCGACGAGCTGCTCGCGCGGGCCGACATCGTGTCGCTCCACACACCGCTGAATGCCGAGACGACCGGCCTTATCTCACGCGAGCGCCTCGCATTGCTGCGCAAGGGCGCGACGCTGCTCAATACCGCCCGCGGTGCGGTCGTCGACGAGGACGCGCTCGTCGACGAGCTCGAGAGCGGCCGCATCAGCGCAGGCCTCGACGTCTTCGTGCACGAGCCGCATGTGCCCGAGCGCCTACGCGGCCTGCCGAACGTCGTGCTGACACCGCACATCGCGAGCGCGACGGAGGAGACACGCGCGGCGATGACGCGCATCGTCGTCGACAACGTCCTCGCGTTCCGGCGCGGCGAGCCGCTCGTGTCGCCGGTCGTCTAGTACGTGCCGGGACGCCCGGCGGCGATCCAGTCCTGCACCTCGAACCAGTGACTCTGGCGCAACGCGTCGGCGACGCGGTCGTCCGTGTGCTCCGCGTAGAAGACGTTGTGCTCGAGGTCACAGCAGATCGCGACATCGGACAGGCTCACGTCGGGGACGTGCATGAGCGCGTCGGCCGGCAGCTGCGCCTCCGCGACGGTGAAGTGCTTGAACTGCAGCTCGGGTGCGAGCTCCATCAGCTCGGGCCAATCGGGGCACGTTCTCGAACTCATGCGCGCTCAAGTTCGGCGGCGCCGGTCCAACGTCCTTCCAGCCGGACGAGACCGCGCGCCTCGTCGGCCGGATAGACGACGAAGACGAGCGCATCGTCGAGCGAGTGGTACTGCACCTCGAGGCGCTCGTCGGTGAGATCGAGACGCAGGTGGAGCCGGCCGTCCGAGAAGGGCGGCCGCTCGGCGTCGAAGCGCAGAGGCAGGCTGCGCGTCGCGTCATCCCAGCCGAGCTCGGACGTCGAGACCGCGCCGGCCGCGACGAGGATCGCCGAGTCGTCGCGCAGCTCCCACGAGAGACGCGGCGCGCTCGGCAGCTCCGTGTGGGCCTTGACGTCGAGCGCAATCGAGAACGCTTCGCCTGCGAGCACTTGCGCTCGCTCGTCGCCGTCCGCCGCGAGCAGCCGGACATGCTCGACGCGCGCAACATCTCCGCCCCACTCCTTCAGGCCGGCCGCGCGCTCCTCGGGGTTGCGCTCGCCCGCAAGCTGCGCGCGGTACGCGACGATCGCTTCGTGCGTCGGCCCGTCGAACGAGACGACGCCGTCCTTGAGCAGGATCGCGCGATCGCAGAGGCGCTCGACGGACGCGGCGTCGTGCGAGACGAACACGATCGTCCCGCCTCCCTGCTTGAACTCGAAGATCTTGCCGAAGCACTTGCGCTGGAACGCCTCGTCGCCGACCGCGAAGACCTCGTCGAGCAGCAGCACCTCCGCCTCGACATGCGAGGCGATCGCGAAGCCGAGTCGCATGTACATCCCCGAGGAGTACGTCCGCACCGGGTTGTCGATCGACTGCTCGAGCCCGGCGAACGAGACGATCTCGTCGAATCTCTCTCGGATCGCAGCGCGGCGAAGCCCGTGAATCGAGCCGTTGAGATAGACGTTCTCGCGGCCCGTCATGTCCGGATGGAAGCCCGCGCCGAGCTCGAGCAGCGAGCCGATGCGCCCGCCGACCTCGACGCGGCCGGACGTCGGCTTGACGATGCCGGAGAGCAGCCGCAGCAGCGTCGTCTTGCCGGAGCCGTTCCGGCCGACAAGCCCGACCGCACTGCCGGGCTCGACGCCGAACGAGACGTCGCGCAGCGCCCAGACATCCGAGCCGCGCGCGTGACGGCGCGCGAAGACGAGATCCTTCAGCGCGCGGTTCTCGCGCGGGTACACGCGAAAGCTTCGTGCCGCATGCTCGACGAGGATCTCGCCCGGCTTCACGAGAGGACTGCCTCCACGAGCTGCACGAGCCCCGCCACGAATCTCGGATCGTCGTTCGGCATCTCCACGCGCTGGACGGTCATTCCGAGCTCGGCCGCCTTCTCCTGCGCCTCGACGTCGATGTCCCAACGGATCTCTAGGTGATCCGACACGAAGCCGATCGGGCAGACGAGCACGTCGTCGACGCCGCGGTCGTGAAGCTCCCGCAGGTGGTCGAGGATGTCCGGGCCGAGCCACGGCTCGCCGGTCGGGGACTCGCTTTGATACGAGAACGACCAGTCGGAGATGCCGGCCCGCTCGGCAACGAGCCGCGCCGTCTCGAGCAGCTGATCTTGATAGGGATCGCCCTCGTCCAGGACGCGTGCAGGAAGCGAATGCGCGGTGAAGACGACGTGCGCCTTCGTGCCACGCACGCTCGCGGCGACGTAGTCGATGAATGTGTCCGCGTCGTGCCAGCTGTCGATGAAGCGCACGTCGGCGCGTCCGTCGACCGCGCGCTCGAGCTGGTCGCGGTAACCGGCGATCGAGAGCTTCGAGTAGTGAGGCGCGAGCACGAGGCCGACCACACGGTCGGCGCCGCCGTCGAGCGCCGCCTGCGCCGCCTCGGCGATGTGCGGCGTCCAGTGCTTCATGCCGGTGAAGACCGGCGTGCCGAGCTGCCGCTCGAGCTCGGCGCGCGTGCGCTCGGTGATCTCGTTCAGCGGGTTCGAGTCCTCGATCCCGAGCCGGCGATACCGAGACACGAGATCCTCGAGCTGTTCCGGCTTGACCGGCCGGCCGCCGCGGATGTCGGCGTAGTACGCGGGAACGTCCGCGAGCCGCTCCGGCGAGCCGTACGCCATCAAGACAACTGCATCGCTCATGCCTTCGAGGCTAGCGCCGTGCGCTCGTGCACCAGCGCGGCAAGCCGTCCCAGCAGATCCGGATCGGTCGGAGGCAGCACGCCGTGGCCGAGGTTGAAGATGTGGCCCTCGCGGCCGCCGGCGCGTGCAAGCACGTCGAGCGCACGCTCCTCGACCTGCTCCCACGGCCCGAGCAGCACGGCGGGATCGAGGTTGCCCTGCACACCCCGTGTCTCCCCGACGACCTCCCGGCCCCGGTCGAGCGCGATCCGCCAGTCGAGCCCGATCACGTCGCCGCCGGCGCGGGTGAGCGACCGCAGGAGATCCTCGGTCACGCCCGTGCCGAAGTGGATCGTCGGCACACCCGCGGCCTCGAGGATGCGCGCGGAGTGCGGCGCGACGTACTCGTCGTAGTCGGCCGCCGACAGCGCGCCGACCCACGAATCGAAGAGCTGGATCACGTCCGCGCCCGCTTCCGCCTGCGCCCGGACATAGTGCGCGAACTGCTCCGCGAGCAGGCCGAGCAGTGCGTGCCACGTCTCGGGCTCCGTGTACATCAGCGCCTTCGTGCGGGCAAAGTCGCGCGACGGCCTCCCCTCGACGAGGTAGCCCGCGACGGTGAACGGCGCGCCGCAGAAGCCGACCAGCGCCTTCTCCGCCGGCAGCTCGGCGCGCACCATGCGCACGGCCTCGAGGATCGCCTCGCTCGGCTCGGTCGCGCGCAGCGCATCGACGTCTCCGCGCGAGCGAATCGGATGCTCGACGACAGGGCCGACGCCCTCGACCAGGTCGACGGCGATGCCCATCCCGAGGACCGGCGACATGATGTCGGCGAAGAGAACCGCCGCGTCGACGTCGTGACGCGCGACGGGCTGCAGCGTCACCTGCGCGCAGAGCTCGGGCGTCCCGGCGAGCTCGAAGAACGAATGCTGCTCGCGCAACGCGCGGTACTCCGGTAATGAGCGTCCCGCCTGCCGCATGAACCACACCGGCGTCCGCTCGACCGGCTCACGCCGCGCGGCGCGCACGAGGAGCGGGTCGGTCACGCGGCCTAGACTAGCCGCGGCCATGGGACCCCTCGTCGCACGCTGGCGCGCCGCAACGCACGAGCCCGTCCAGGCCGGAACGCTCTTCACGGTGCAGGTTGAGGTCGCGAACGCCGGGTCAGCGCCCTGGCGGACGCGCGGGCACGAGGACGGCCTCTTCCTCTCGTACCACTGGCTCGACGAGCGCGACAACCCGATCGTGTGGGACGGCCGGCGCACGGTGCTCGACCGTGTCGTCGCGCCCGGCGAGACCCTCGAGCAGGCGGTCGCGATCCGCGCGCCGATCCCGCCCGGCCGTTACCGGCTCGCACTCGACTTCGTCGAGGAGCACCGGTTCTGGCTCGCGGAGCTCGGTAACCAGCCGTTCACGGAAGACGTCGAGGTCGTGCCGCGCGACACGTCGGGTGCGCGCATCTTCGGCGCGGCGCCTGACGGCGAGTGGCTCGCGGCCGCCGCCGAGCTGCACCGTGAGGGCTACTCCGCGGTCGGCGGCGCGATCGATGCGCGCGGCTTCGCCGACTACGCGCCCGGCGGCGGCCGCCACCCGGGCTTCCGCCATCCGCTTGTCTGCCCGTCGCTCCTGCCCGGCCTCGAGCCGAACACCGAGGTGAACGGCCTCCCCGCCTACGTGCCCGAGGGCGACGAGCCGTCGATGTTCGACGGCAGGCTCGTGCTCAGACTTCGATCGCGATCTGGTCGTCGACGCTCGTGAAGACGAGCGAGCCGAGCACGAGCGACACCGCCGCCGCGACGACGAGGTAGAGCGCGTCCGACCAGTGCGGCATCGAGCCCAGGAAAAGCGGCGCGCGCACTGCCTCGATCGCGGGCGACAACGGGTTCGCCCAGTGGATGACCTCGATCACCTTGTGGTGGCTCGAGAGCGGCGCGCCGGTGAGCGGGTAGAGGATCGGTGTGAGGAAGAAGAGCGGGATCAGGAGCGCGGCGACGATGAACTCGATGTCGCGGAAGAGCACGTTGAGCGACGCGCTGGCGAGCGCCAGCCCGCACACGAGCGCGACGAACAAGGCGAACAACGGGATCGCGAGCCATTCGGTCGCGCGAACGCGCGACAGCACGATGAAGTTCACGACGAGCAGCACGACCACCATCACACAGAAGCTGACGAGATGCGCGAAGACGACCGAGAGCGGGACGAGCTGTCGCGGGAAGCGGGTCTTGCGGATGAGGTTCGCGTTGTCGAGCATCGAGCGCGTCGCCGACTGCACGGCTGACGCGAAGAACGTCCACGGCGCAAGTCCGACGAGCAGGAAGAGCGCGTAATGGCCGCCCTGTGCGAACGGCGACTTCCAGACGACGCTGAAGACGAGCAGGTAGACGCCCATCAGCATGATCGGGTTCGCGACCGTCCACAGCACGCCGAGCGCCGAGCCGCGGTACTTCGCCTGAAGGTCGCGCCTGAAGAGATTGCCGAGCAGCTCGCGGTAGCGAAGCACGTCGGCGTAGACGGTCATCGCTTGCGCCCGTAGATCGACACGCCGGCGTATTGCGCGACGCTCAGATGCGAGAGCGTGCCGAGCGTCATCCCGACCTTCGGGACTTTCGAGAGGAAATAGCCGTACGGCATCGGTGGGTAGCCGTCCGACCGTTCCATGCGCCGCACGACGATCCCCGCCCGCGTGAACGCTGCGAGGTACGCGACGACGGTGTGCACATGCTCGTTGATGCCGAGCTCTTTCTCACCGGCCTGCTCGGGATTGTCGGCGTCGCGCCAGACGCCGCGGGTGCCCTCGTTGAGGCCGGCGACCACGCCGTGCGGCTTCGTCACCCGCGCCATCTCCCGAACCATCTTCGGCAGGTCGAGCGCGTGGTGGAGCGTCGCGACGCAGTACGTGACGTCAAAGGTGGCGTCGTCGAACGGGAGATTCTCGCCGTCGGCCTGCACGCGACCGAAGTCGCCGTAGAACGCGCCCCGGCCGAGCCCGATGTTCCGGTCGACGAGGATGTCGGTCGCGACGTAGTCGCAGTCCCGCTCGAGCCAGAACCGCGCCGCCCAGGCCTTCGCGGCGCCGAGCTCGAGCACGCGCAGCCCCCGCCCGTCCCGGATGTAGCGATCGAGCAGCACCTGGAACGAGTGGCCGTTCGCGAGCCAGTTCTGGTCGTTCCACCCAAGCTCGCGGTTCACGAACGGGAGCACCGCATCGACCGTGTCGTCGGGCTCGTACCAGCCCTCGGCACGCGCCTTCTCGAGCCAGCCCTCGGCCTCTTTCAGCTTCTCTCGGGCGCGCGGCAGGTCCTCGTGGAGCAGGAGCGGGATGCCGTCATCCGACCGGCCGAACGAGCGGCCGCAGCCCGTGCACGCGAGGCCCTCTCCCTCGTCCTGGAGCGGGCTACGGCAGAACGGGCAGCGAAGGATCTCCAGGAGCTCCATCCGAGGCGCCAACCTACCGCTACGAGCAGGAAAGGCGGGCTCTCCACACACAGTCCATACAGGGCCTCCGTTAACCTTGGAACCCGTGACGGTCGCCGTGGCTGCACTTGCCGCGCTGCCGGCGAGCCTCCTTTCGATCTGGGGGCTCCTCCACACCTCGGCGGCGCGCCACGTCGTGGCTGCTCCGAGAGCGGATCGCTGGCACACGCGCTCGACGCCGCTCCTCGGCGGGAGTGGGATCTTCGCCGGACTGCTCCTCGCAGTCGGCATCGGTCTGGCGACGGGCGAGGTCCATTCGTCCGCGAAGCTCGGTGGGATCGTCGGCGGCTGCGCGATCCTCTTCCTTGCGGGCCTGCTCGACGACGTCTTCAATCTCGGGCCGCTCGCGAAGCTCGGCGGACAGGGCGCCGCAACGGCGCTCGTGCTGACGTCGGGCGTGCGCGTCGAGATCATCGGGAACAACGTTCTCGCGACGTTGCTCGGCATCGTCTGGCTGATCGGGCTCACGAACGCGTTCAACCTGCTGGACAACATGGACGGGCTCGCGGCGACGCTCGCCGCCATCGCCTGCGTGTTCTTCGCGATCGACGCCTACACAGTCCACCCGAGCCATCTCATCGCGCTGCTGTCGCTCGGTCTCTGCTTCGGCTGCATCGGCTTCCTGCCGTACAACCTTCGGGCCGGCAAGCCCGCGCGAGTCTTCATGGGCGACAGCGGCAGCCAGGTGATCGGCTTCGCGCTCGCGTCCCTTGGGCTCGCGTCGAGCTGGACGGTCGCAGGCTCGACCGTTGCGACGCTGCTTCTCCCGATCATCGTGCTCGCGGTGCCGATCCTCGACACGACGCTCGTCACCGTGGTCCGTCTGCTCGAGGGACGCCCGATCACCCAGGGTGGCCGCGACCACACCTCGCATCGGCTCGTTCACGAAGGGCTTTCCGACCTGCGCGCCGTCGTGTTCCTCAGCGTCGTCTCGGCCGCGCTCGGGCTCACGAGTCTCGCGTACAAGGTGCTGGACGACACGCGGGTCACGCTTGTCGGCGTCCTGATCACGTTCGCATTCCTCGTGCAGTTCGGCAGCTACCTCGCCGACATCGACCGCAAGGGAGCCGACGAGGCGCCGACGTCGTTCCTCCGCTCGCTCCTCATCCACAGGCGACGTCTGGTCGAGGTCGTCGTCGACTTCGCGCTGATCACGGCATCGTTCACTCTCGCGTTCGTGATCAGGCTGGAGGGCACGGGCTACCCGTTCCAGCGACACGTCTTCGATCTCACGTTGCCGGTGCTCCTCGTAGCCCGGTACATCTTCTTCGTCCTCTTCGGGTTGTACCGCGGCGTGTGGCGGTACGCAGGCGCGCGTGATGCCGTGTCGATCATCGCCGCTGTCTTCTTCTCGGAGGCGGCCACGTTCCTCTTCATCTGGGCGACGGTTCCATGGAATGGGTTCCCGCGCGGCACCTTCCTGATCGACCTTCTGCTGTGCGCAATGCTGATCGGCATCGCCCGGTTCTGGGAGCGCGGCGTCGCACACACGCTCCGCGAGCTCGTGGGGCGCGACGCGCGCCGCGTCGTGCTCGTCGGCGCCGGCCGCAGCGGGCGCAGCATGCTCCGCGAGCTCAGCGAGACGCCCGGTGAGCGCGTGATCGGGTTCGTGGACGACGACCCGGCTCTGCGCACGCGCCGTATCCAGGGGGTTCCCGTCGTCGGCACGATCGACCAGATCGGCTGGGTGCTCGGACGCTTCGACCCCGACGCCGTGCTCGTCACGATCCCGGGTGCCCCGCGCGAGCGGCTCGACCTGATCATCGAGGCGTGCTCGAGGGCGGATGTCTCGTGCCGCTTCGTGCGCAGGCAGATCGACCTCGACCCGGCAGCCGTTCTGGGCGCGATCGTCGAGTGAGCGTAGGCTTGACGGAGCTCACCAAGGAGCGAAGCCGCCGGCTTTGCCGGCGGCGGGCGCGGAAATGAGCACACTCGTTCGCCCCGGCGGCCGCAGCGAGACGGACGCGGCGGTCGTCGCGCGGCCGGCGCTGACCGACCGGGTGCTCGCGGCTGTCCCGCTCGCGAGCACGTACGTCTGGCTCTGCATCGTCTACTGCGTCGAAGCGTGGAAGCACGCGACGCCGTGGCTCTTCACGGACGAGCTCGAGTTCACTCAGATCTCGCGGTCGATCGCCGACACCGGGCATCCCGCTCGGCGCGGCCAGTCGTACAGCTTCCACTCGCTCTACACCGTGCTGACGGCGCCGGTGTGGCTGATCCACAACGTCGCGACCGCCTACGCCGGCATCAAGTACCTCGACGTCTTCGTGATGACCTCCGTGATCTTCCCGACGTATTTCCTCGCGCGCATGGTCGTGCGCAAGCCCTGGGCGCTCTTTGCGGCGGCCGGTGCAGCTGTCATTCCCTCGCTCGCGTACTCGTCGTGGATCGTCGAGGAGAACCTTGCGTACCCGTACGCCGCGCTCTGCTTCTTGCTGATCGCGAAGGCCCTTGTCGTGCGCACGCGCGGCTGGATCGTCGTCGCCGTGCTCGCCTCGATCGTCGCGCCCGCCGTGCGCAGCGAGCTGATCGTGGTCCCGATGCTCTTCGCGATCGCCGCGCTCTTCATGTGGTGGTCGGGCGAGCGGATGCGCGGGCGGCGCCGATCCTGGTCGATCGGCGACTGGATCGGCTGCGTCGCGCTTGTCGCCGGCGCGATCATCGCGATCAGCGGTTACGCGAGCCAGCACTCGCACTACTGGTACGACGTCACGGCCTACAACTGGACGAAGTACCGCGCGCTCGCGTACGGCGACTGGGCCGTCGGCGCACTGGCGACCGGGCTCGGCGTGATCCCGCTCATTCTCGGACTCGCGGCGCTTGTGCCGGCGCGCGGTGAGCCGCGCCGGCTGGAGACGCGCGCCTTCCGCTCCGTGGCAATCGCCGGCGTGATCGTCTTCGGCGTCTACACGTTCATGAAGGCGTCGTACCTCTCGCAGTTCTTCGAGACGCGCGTCGAGGAGCGGAACCTCATCTACATCTCGCCGCTGCTGTTTGTCGGGCTCGCACTCGTGCTCGACCGGCGTCGCGTCAACTGGTACGCGCTCGCGGCCGCGTCGGCGTATGTGCTTTATCTCGTCCTCGGCACACCGCTGCAGATCGGCGTGCAGCTGTACTCCGACGCGCTCGGCCTCGCGATCATCCAGCAGGCGAACCGGTACTACGAGTGGACCGGGACAGACGCACGGAACATGCTTCTCGTCCTTTATGTTGTCGGTCTCGCGCTCGTCCTGACGATGGTGGTCGTGCGCGACCGGCGACGGCTTCCGCTCGGTCTCGCCGCCTTTCTCGGAGTCGCGCTGCTCGCGTGGAACGTCACGGGTGAGGTGTCCGCCGCAGCGGGGACCACGTCGATCAGCCGCGATTTCGCTCGGATCCTCCAGCATCCGTTCAGCTGGGTCGACGACGCGAACGGCGGCAAGCCGACGATCTATCTCGGCCAGGGCGTCGCCGACCAGCGCCCCGAGTGGCTGCTCGAGTTCTGGAACCGCTCGATCACGGCGGTCTCGAGCCTCGACGCCACGATCGGCGGCCCGGGGCCGGCAGGCGCCCCGAACATCACGACGACGGGCCAGCTGTATTGGACGCTCGATCCGAGGATTCCGGGGAAGCTCTTCGACTACGCGGTCGAGGACTGGCCGTGCGTCGACTTCGCCGGCACGCTCGTCGAGACGCATCCGTACGCGGTCGGCACGAACGGGAAAGCCTGGCGCCTCATCCAGCTCACGAAGCCGAACCGCCTGCTTGCGACCTGCAGCGGCATCTACTCGGACGGCTGGAGCGGCCCGAACGACAGCACGTACTTCCGCTACGCCGGGACGAAGCCCGGCTGGCTGCGCATCCGCCTCTCGCGGCAGCACTGGAAGTCGACGCCGGTCGACATCCAGCTCGGCCGGATCGCGGAGCAGGAGAACTCGCCGGTGATCGGCAACGTGCTGCGGGACAAGCGCGTCGAGCTGAAGAGCGGCGTCACGCAGACGGTCTGGCTGCAGGTGCCGGCGTCCGGCTTCGCCGTCCGCACGGTCGTGGTCGACAAGTTCACGCCGCGCGAGGTGAACCCGCAGGAGTTCAGCGACCCGCGCATCCTCGGCGCGCTCGTCGACTACCGGTTCTTCGTCAAGAAGCCGCGCACAGCAAAGTGAACCGGTAGCGCAGCAACAGCCGCGCGAGCGGCCCACTGCGCTCGAGCTGCGTCAGAAACGGAGCGGCACGCGTCTGCGGGACGAAGAACGGCCGAATGTCGAGACGCGTGAAGCCCGCGGCGTGCAAGTCCGCGCGCACGTCGTCGAGGCGGTACTGGCGCGGGTTGAGATCGAAGACGAGCTTGCGCTCGGTGTAGGAACGGATGTGCATGAAGAGTGCGCGACGGTCACGCGCGTAGTAGACCGCGCGGAAGATCGTCGTCGCCTGCACAGGCTCCGGCGGCTCGTAGTCGTTCAGGTCCGCCTGGACGAGTGCGCGTCCGCGCCCGGTACCGACCGCGACCATCTCTTCGCTCGCGTCGACGCCGACGTAGCGCAGGTCGCCGAGGAAGTCGGCGAGCCCGCCGTCGCCGCACGCGAGGTCGAGCACCGTGTCGCCCGGCTGCAGCGCAGGGCCGAGCGAGCGGATCAGCTCGGCGCGATGTGCGAGGTACCTCCGCGCATCGGCGTACTGCTCATCGCTCCACCGCTCGGCGCTGGCCGCGTACTTGTCCCAGGACGTCACTTGAAAGCGAGCAGTCGTTCGGGATGCTTACGCAGGAAGCGCAGCATCGCGCGCGCGTGCCACACGGTGTGCCGCGTCAGGAACTTCTTGTCGATCACGGCCGCGTACTCGTGACGGACAACCGCCGCCGGCACGTACCAGCGCTCCCACCCCGCTTTCGCCGCGCGGTAGTTGAGGTCGATGTCCTCGCCGTACATGCGGAAGCCCGCGTCCCAGCCGCCGATCTCGTCGAGCATCGCTCGGCGCAGCAGGATGAATGCGCCGAGCATCGTGTCCGTCTCGACCGGCGCGTCCGGGCGCTCGTCCAGGAGGTAGTGGCGGCGCTGCCAGCGAAGCGGCGGGAAGAGCAGCCGCAGGGGTGTCCGGCGAACCAAGGTCCCGCCCACCGTGGGGAAGCGGCGTCGCGACGCCTGCCACGTCCCGTCGCTGTAGAGCATCTTCGGCCCGGCCGCCCCCGCGCGTGGGTGCGCCGCCAAGAAGTCGCGGAGGGCGGCAACCGCGCCCGGCTCGGGCACGGCGTCTGGGTTCGCGATGAGGACGAGCTCGTGGTGCGTCTCCGCGGCGCCGAGATTCGCGTTCGCCGCGAACGAGAGCGGCAGCGCGTTCGTCACGACCCGAGCACCGTCGGGAAGCGTGGCAGGGACGCTGCCTGCGATGTTCGCAACGACGACGAGCTCGTCGACCTGCGGCGCGAGCGCGGGAAGCGAGTGCTCCAGCGCCGCCGCGTGCCCGTGCGAGATCACGATGCCGCTGACCTTCATCCGAGCACCTCACGGTAGACCGCTGCCGTGAGGCGCGCAGTGTGCTCCCACGTGAAGTCGCGCGCGCGCTCGAGCCCGGCCTGCGACCGCCGTTCGCCGTCGGCGAGCAGGCGGACGAGCGCCTCGGCGAACTGGTCCGGCTCCGCGTAGACGACTGCGTCGCCGCCGACCTCGCGCACCGCGGCGTCAGGCGTCGCGAGCACCGGCGTGCCCGTCGACATCGCCTCGACGACGGGCAGCCCGAAGCCCTCGTGGCGGGTCGGGAAGACGAGCGCCGCAGCCTCCTGGGTCAGCCGCACGAGCTCCTCCTTCGGCACGAAGCCACGCAGCTCGGCGCCGCGCGCGCGGAGCTCGTCGGCAAGCTCGCGGTCGCGCTCAGGCCCGGCGACGACGAGGCGCCGGCCGGCAGCGCGCGCGGCGTCGGCGGCGAGCAACGGGTTCTTGCGGCGCTCGATCGCGCCGGTGAGCAAGACATAGTCACCGCGTGTCCCGCCCGGAACGAACGCAGGGTCGGCGGCGAGGGGCGTCACGACGACCTTCTCCTCCGGCAACCGGTACAGCTCGACGAGGTCATCCTTCGTCCGTTGCGAGATCGCGAGCACGCGCGTGGCGCGGCGCGCCGACCGCGGGACGACGAAGCGGAAGATCGCGGTCTCGCGGGCGCCCATCAACGTCCGGTCGCGCTCGAACGAAAGATCCTGCACCGTCAGCACCGCCGGGCACGGCAGCGACAGCGGCAGCGCGTGGACGAAGTGCGTGAGCGCCGGCCGCAGGCGCCGCAGCAGCATCGGCACACGGATCGCCATGCGCAGCTCCTGGCTCCGCGCCGGGAGATGGATCGGCTCGATGCCGGGCGGGACGAGCTCGGGCCTGCGCGTGAGCGCGGCGAGACGGAGCCCGTCCGCGACCGTAGGGAGCGCGCGAAGCAGGTTCTCGACGTACGTCTCGTCGCCCGTGCGATGCCGGCCCAGCACGTCGGCGTCGATGACGACAAGCGGATCGCTCACGCGGCCGCTTCCTCATAGACGGCCTTCGTGAGGCGCGCGGTCTCGTCCCACGTGAACGCACGTGCGCGCGTGAGCCCAGCCTCGCGCAGGGTCGCGCGCTCGCGTTCCGCGCGCTCGATGCCTGCGGCGATGTCGGCCGAATCGAGCGGATCGACGAGCACCGCGGCGCCGCCCGCCACCTCCTCGGTCGCTCCACCGCGCGAGGTCACGACCGGCGTCCCACACGCCATCGCCTCGAGCACGGGGATACCGAAACCCTCGTACAGCGACGGGTAGATGAGACAGCGTGCACCGCGCAGAAGCATCGCGAGCTCGGCGTCGTCGACCCGGCCGAGCCACGTGACGTGCGCACCGCGCACGTCCACACCACCCCAGCCCGGCGCGCCCGCGATGCGCAGCTCGATCCCCAGGCGTCCGGCGGCGTCCACCGTGCGCGCGAGGTTCTTTCGCGGCTCGAGCGTCCCTAGGGCGAGCACATAGTCGCCGTCGGTTCGCCCGCCGTCCGCAGTGAAGACATCGTCCACGCCGTTCGGAACGACGCTGATCCGCTCGCGCGGAACGCGCAACACGCGCTCGAGCTCCGAGGCCGTGAACTCGGAAACGGCGATCACGCGCCGCGCAGCCCGGACGACGCGTGGCACAACGCGAGGGACATACGTGCGCGTCCAGCGGCCGAACGCCTCAGGGTGCTTCCACACGGCGAGATCGTGCACCGTCACGACGGTCGGCGTGCGCGGTGCCAGAGGGCCGTAGTAGGTGCTGCAGTGCAGGACGTCGGCGCGAACTCTGGCGAGTCGAAAGGGATACCACCAGAGCTCACGGCCGAGCACGCCGGCGCGGCCGCCGCCGCCGAACGCGATTTGCTCGACACCGTCGATCCGCGCGACGAGACTTTCGATGTAGCGCGCCGTCCCCGCCTGCGTCAGGCGCAACGGCGAGACGTCGAGCGCGACCTTCATCGTGACCACGCAGCGAGATGGGCGAGGGCATTCGCCTCCCACGTGAACTGCGCCGCATGCTCGCGACCGCGGGCGAGGAGGGGCGCGGGATCCGCGCACGCACGGCGGATTGCATCCGCAAGCGCCGCGGGGTCGAGCGGGTCGGCGCGAAGCGCCGCGTCACCCGCTGCCTCGTCGAGCGACGCATGCGCCGACGCGACCACCGGCGAGCCGCAGGCCATTGCCTCGACGATCGGCATCCCGAAGCCCTCGTAGCGAGAGGGATAGACGACGACCGAGGCACCGCGATAGAGGGATGCAAGATCGTTCGGCGCCGTGTAGCCGAGGCGGATGATGCCCTGCCGATCGAGCTCGGGCTGCGTGCCCCAGCCCGACGCGCCGACGACGGCCAGCGCGAGGTCGAGGTCGTCGAGCAGGTCGTAGGCGTCGATCAAAGCCCCGAGATTCTTTCGCGGCTCGAGCGTCGCGACGGTGAGGACGTACGGTCGCCCGAGATCGCGGCGCTCGCCGTCGCTCGTGAAGTGCGCCTCGAGCCCTGGATACGCGACGTGGATGCGGTCCGGCTCGATGCCGAGCGTGTCGGCGACGTCGCGCGCGGTGAACTGCGAGTTGACGATCACGACGTCCGCCGCGTCCACTGTGTGGCGGTACTTCACGGCGTGCATGCGCCGCGTGCGCGCCTGCACCCACTGTGGGAAGTGGATCGGCACGACGTCGTGAATCATCGTCGAGCGCACACCGTCACGTTGCGGCGGGTACATCCAGTCGCTGAAATGCAGGACGTCAAGTGCGCCGACGAAGCGCTCGACCGCGGGCCGGCCGAGCCTGCTCCAGGCCGTGCGCACCGCGTGCGCGGCCGGCAGCACCGGCAGCCGCCGCTCGACGTCGAGGCCTGCGAGCGCGCCCTCGATCTGCCGCTTGCCGCGCATGCTCGCCGGAGCGAACGCGACGAGCTCGTGGCCGCCGACAGCTGCGAGGCCGAGCAGCGAGCCGCGGATGTAGTTGCCCACTCCCGTGCGCGGATGGGAGAGGGGCGCGACGTCGACGACGATTCTCACGCGCCCGGCGCCGGCTCGTACTGGAAGCCGGTCGCGAGGACGCCGAGGTCGCGCGGATCCGGGTTGTTCAGCGCGGGATAGTCGGAGGGCCGCCGGGTCGGAGTGATCGCAAGCTGCACGCGGCACACGCCGTTCACCGGCTTCAGTGGGACGCTGATCGTCTTCGAGGCGGTGGACGGCAGCACCACGGTGAACGGCTTCGGCGTGGTGCCTGTGACCGCGATGCGCTGCGTGACATTCGCGAAGAGGATCTGGTCGGTGTGTACCGGGATCGTGAGCGTGCCGCGCAGGCAGCCGCGCCGGAGCCAGCTGACGTTCGGCCCGGTCCAGGAGTCGCCGTTCCAGCCCTCGATCTGCGTCGCCGTCCGCAGGTAGCCGTCGACGCGGTAGAGGATGAACGCGCGGTCGGGGTCAGACGCGATCGGCGTCCCTTCGATCTGCGCCGACGGATCCGCGAGCACGAACTGCGCGTGCACACGCTTTCCCTGCGGGTCGCGGAGGAACCCGGTCGACGACTGCACCGTCACCCGGGGCTCTTCGGCTCCGGCGATCAACGTGTCCGGGCCGAGGTCGTAGGCGTGCTTGACGCTGGCGTTCCAGAACTCGTTCTCCCAACCGCGGTACGGGTTGTTCCCCGTCCACACGATCGTCACGTCCGCGTTCCGGCCGACGACGCGGTCGACCCAGCCCTTCGGCTTCGAGACGCCCGTCGTGTACGTGGCGCTCGAAAGGCGCGGGAACGAGTGGATCCAGAACTGGAGCGGGAGCCACGTCAGGAAGAAGCCGAGCGCGACGAGCGCCGGCAGCGCCGGTGCGTACCGCCGCGGCAGCCAGAGGAAGAGCGCGGCGAGCGCGACGGCTGCGAGAACGGCGAGGAGCGCGACGTTCGCACGACCGGCGACCTTGTCGCCGAGGTACCACCACGGCTGGATGAACGGCGTGTCCGACTGCGCGTTGATGTTCATCAGCCGCAGGAACGGAATCGCCCCCGGCAACGCAGCGGCGATCCCCGCAGCGGCGACCGCCGCGCGCGGCGGCTGCGGCTGGCCGCGCTCGAGCCACGCGAAGAGGGCGATCAGGAAGAGCGGCGCGAGGTAGAAGAAGTTTCGCTCCTCGATTCGCTGAGACCAGTGCGACGCGAAGATCCCGACCTCGATCAAGAGCCAGATGCTGAGCGTCGACGCCGCCGCGCAGAACACGCGCAAGGGCCGGTCGAGATGACGCGCGTTCGCGACGAGGAGGATGAGCGCTGCGAACGGCAGGATGAAGAGCGAGAGATCGAGCGCGGCGACGTGGTAGAGGATCCAGCGGATCGACGACCAGACGCCGTACGACGCGCTCGAGGTCGTGACGGCGTAGCCGCCGAGCAGCTGTGACGGCGACCGGCCGCGTGCCGCCTCGACCACGACCGCGACAATCCCGACGCCGACGACGATCCCGTAGAGCGGCTTCCACGCGCCGAGCCGCCGCGGCCGGCCGCGCTCGATCCACGCGAGTGCAAGCGGCGCTGTCAGCGCAGCGAGGATCACCGCGACCGCCTGCGCGCGTGTGAGGAATGCGAGTGCGCAGAGCGCGAGCAGGATGAGCTGGCGGCGCAGCGTCGGGCTCTCGAGCGCGAGCACGAGCGCGTAGGCTGCCCACGCAAAGATCGGATAGAACGCGTTCTCCGTCATCAGCGTTCCGATGTAGATCGTCGACGGCACGGCGACCGCAAACGCCGCTGTCGCAAAGGCGTAGCCCGGCCGCACGACACGGCGCGCGAGCAGATACACGGGGAAGACGACCGAGCACATGGCGAGCGCGTTCACGAATCGCGCCCATTCGTACGCATCCGCGACCGTGTGCGTCACGGCGTAGGCAAACGAGAGCAGCAGCGGATAGACGAAGCCGTAGTTCGCGGTGGCGCCGCGCACGAGGAAGTGGCCGGTGTCGGCGAAGCTCCTCGCCATGTCGGAGTACAAGAGCTCGTCGACCATGATCCACGGCGACACGACGCGGAGCGCGAGCGCCAGCTGAATCGCCACGGCGACGGTGTAGAGCGTCCCGAGCCATGCCCACATGGGCCAGGTGCCCGGGCGGCCACGTCCGGTGCCTGGCACCGGCCGTGTCCCGTTCGGACGTGCGAGCCCCAAGCCGGCGAGCTCGGGGGCGAGTCTGTCCGGATCGACGCCGGTGTCGGCGGCGGCCGCCGCGACCTCGCGGAGGATCCTCGTCTCGACCGCAGGCGAGCCGGCCGCCTCCTCCAGTGCGGCGACGTACTGCTCCGCCACGCGATCGAGGTCGTGCTCCGCGCGGACGTACGCGAGCGCTGCCTCGCCCATCTGCTCCGCGAAGCCGGGCGCGGCGAGCCGCTCGAGCGCGTCGGTGAGCGCCTCCACCTCGCCGTCTCCTACCGGGATCTTCAACGCGACCTCGTCCGGCAGCTCGGCGAACCAGCCGAGATCCGAGACGACGAGCGGCTTGCCGAGCGAGAGCGCCCGGATCGCGCTGCCGGACGTCTCCCCCATCGTCGGCGATCGGAGCAGCACGAGCGCGTCGCAGGCCCGCATGAGCGACCAGAGCCGCTCCTCCTCGACGTACTGCTCCCGAATCACGCCCGTCGTCTCGAGCCCGAGCCGGGCGAGCCGGCCCTGGAGATCGAAGCCGGGCGCCTCCGCGCCGACGAGCAGGAGACGCGCGTCAGGATGCGACTCGCGGAGCCCGGCGAACGCCTCGAGCAGCTGCGGGATGCGCTTGTTCTCGTTCAGATGCCCGAAGCAGCCGAAGAGCGGCGCGCCTGCAACCTCGGCGACGCCGGTCGCAGGCGGCGTCCACGCCGGATGCGCGATCTGCCAGACCGGCCCGTCGTAGCCCGCTTCGCGCACGCGCTGCGCGACGTAGTCGGAGTGAACGATGACTCCGGTTGCGCGGTCGAGAACCTCGCCGGCGAGCGGGAACTCCGTCGGGCGGATCTCCCACAACGGCGGCACGCGGCCCTCGAGCACGCCCCAGCCGAGCATGCGCCCCGCAGCGCCGGCATCGCGCTCCAGCGCCGACAGGTATGCGTGACCGTCGTTTCGACCGATCGTCATGCCTGCGACGAGGTGATGAATGACGAAGTCGTGCAGAACGACGACGCCGGGCCGGCGCTGCAGCGCGTCGACGATCCATGCGTGCGCATCGGGGTTGTTGCCGACGTGGTAGAGCGCGACATCCGTGCCGCCGACCGGGCGTGTGCGGCCTTGCCGGACAACGTCGACGTCGACCAACCGTTCGAGCGCGGGGAGCAACAACGCCGAGTAGTCCGCGATCCCGCTCGTGGACGGCGGCAGCGGCGAGAAGTAGGAGACCTTCACGTGATCGGCTCGAGCAGTCGCTGGATGCACGCGTCCCACGTCACCGCGCGCGCAAGGTCGCGCCCTGCACGCCCGAGCGTGCGCGCGTCATCCTCGTGCTCGCGCAGCCACGTACACGCGCGTGCGACGTCCTCGACGGTCGGCGCGACGACAAGGCCTGTCTCGTGGTCGTGGACGATGTCGAGCGGGCCGCCGGCGTCGGTCGCGGTGATCACAGGCTTTTCGGAGAGAAACGCCTCGTACGGCACGAGCCCGTAGTCCTCGTCCACGGGCGCGTAGTAGACACCGCGGCAGCGCGCGTAGAGATCCGCGAGCTCGGCGTCGTCGACGCGGCCCGCGAACGTCGCGCGACCGTCGAGGCCGCGTGCGCGAGCAAGTTGCTCGAGCCGCTCACGGTCCGGGCCGTCGCCGGCGATCACGACACGTACGTCGGGCGTCGCAGCGGCAGCCTCGATCAGGAGGTCGATGCGCTTCGCGCGATCGAGCCGGTTGACCGAGAGGATGAAGTCCTCGTACGCAGTGCAGTGGAAGTCGAGCGGTGCCGGCGGCGGCGCGAGCACCTCTGCGTCGAGCCCGGTCGAGTCGCGCAGGCGCCCGGCGACGATCGACGATGTCGTGAAGATCGCGCGCGCCTCACCGAGCGTGACGCGGTCGAAGTCGAGCACCTTGCGCCGCAGTGCGCGGTCCTCTGCAGACTCGGAGAACTGGCCGAGCTCCGTGCGGTCGAGATCCCACGCCTGCCGGAACTGGTGCAGGAGCCAGACGACCTTGCGCGGATGGCGGATCGCGTACGACGGGAACTTCGTCGCGATGACGGCGTCGATCGCCCGGCCGTTCGCCTCGGTCAAATCGAGCAGGCGCCAGAGGAACGCCTGCGTGAGCACCTGCTCGCCGGGATACCACTTGTACGGCACCGTGACGAGCTCCGTGTCGTGCCCGTGCTCGCGCAGCGCCTGCACGAGCCCGTCCGCGAAGATCTCCGTGCCGCCGCGCTCGAACGGCACCTGCGGCATGCAAACCGCCAGCCTCATCGCCGCTCGAGCTCGTCGACGCGCCGTGCGAGGTCGTCGACGAGCCGCAGCAGCGCGTCATTCACGATGCGCTGCTCGGCGAGGGCGGGCTCGACGTACCAGCGCATCAGCCTTCGCAGCACGCGCTTCACGGCGTAGGCGAGCCGGCCCTTGGCCCCGGGTCGGCGCTCGAGGGGCTTGTCCGCGCTCACGGCCCAGAACCGCTCCGCGAGGCCGCGCATCGCGGCCGGGTCGCGCGTGTCGCGGTCGATCGCCCGCTTCAGCTCTGCGTAGACACGATCGACGTCGCTCGGGCTGTCCAGCTCCGCCTCCAAATCCCGCCGGATTCTAGTGAGCGGGTGTTACGAACCGATGTGGCCCACGGCGACCCACTGGTAGGCAAAGAGCGTGGGCCGAAGCGTTGCAACGGCCCTCGCCGCGCCGTCCAGGAGGTCTGAGTCCCCGGGCATCGGGGCGCTGAAGTCGATCCGGTCGACGACATACCCAGCGCTCTCGATCGCCTCACGGAGGGTCGCCCGCGTGAAGAGGTGCGTGTGCGTGCGGTCGAGGATCCCGCGGTCCGTGTAGCGCCAGCGGCCGCCGAGGAGCGAGAGCCGGATCGCCCAGTTCGCGACGTTCGGCGTCGAGAGGACGAGACGGCCTCCCGGACGGAGGAAGCGGCGCAACCGCCTGAGCGTGTCGACGGGCTCACGCAGATGCTCGATCACGTCGCCGAGCAGGACGACGTCGAAGCTGCCCGGCGCGAGCGGAAGATCCATCGTCTCGACGTCCCCGAGCAGCACCTGCTCGCAGAACGCCTGTGCGTCGCGCGCAGCTGCGGCGTCGAGCTCGACGCCGACGATCGTGTTCCGCCGCGCCGCGAGCGGCGCCGCGAGGTAGCCGCTCGAACAGCCGACATCGAGCACGCGGTTCTCGCGGCCGACCGCCTCGAGCAGCTTCGCGTGCGCGCGATGACGATGCTCGTTGAAGGGGACGTATCCGCTCATGCGGCGGCGTCCACGAGAAGGCCGACGAGCTCTTCGAACGTGACCGACGGCTGCCAGCCGAGGTTCGCGCGCGCCTTCGAGGCATCGCCGACGAGCTCGTAGAGCTGACCTCGCCTGAGCGACTCGTCGACACGAACGTGATCACGCCAATTGAGATCCACATGGGCGAATGCGACCTCGACGAGCTCTCGCACGGTATGCAGCTCGCCGGTCGCAATCACAAAATCGTCTGGCTTCTCCTGCTGGAGCATGAGCCACATCGCATGGACGTAATCGGGGGCGTAGCCCCAGTCACGTTTCGCGTCGAGGTCGCCGAGAACGAGCTCGCTCTGACGTCCGGCCGCGATCGCGGCGGCGGCATGCGCAATCTTCGCCGGCACGAAGTCCTGCGAGCGAAGTGGAGACTCGTGATTGAAAAGGATCGCACTGCCGGCGTGAAGGCCGTAGCGCTCCCGATAGGCAGCGACGAGGAATGTCCCGTACGCCTTGGCGGCGCCGTAGGGGGACCGCGGGCAAAACGGTGTGGTTTCGCGCTGCGGAGTCTCAGCGGGAACGCCGAAGACCTCTGCAGAAGACGCATGCACGAGCCGGATCGACGAGCCGACCGCGCGAACCGCTTCGAGGAGCGCAGTGACGCCGCGAACGCCGATGTCGGCAGTCTCGAGCGGTTGGTCCCACGATCGTGGGACGAACGACGGGGAGGCGAGGTTGTACACCTCGTCCGGCGCGGCATCGCGGAGGAGCGCAGCGACGGCGTTCACGTCGGTGAGATCGACGTCGCCGCGTTCGAGCCCGACAACGTCGTAGTCACGGCGCCGCAGCAGCTCGACGAGATACGAGCCGTCCTGCCCGCCTGCGCCGGTGACGACTGCACGCCCGGCGCTCAATGCAGCCCCCGGACGTACGCCCACGCATCGGTCAAGCCGTACGAGCGCACGGCGAAGATCATCACGCCGTAGAGGACGGCGCCGAGCAGAGCGGCGGGAACCGGGCTGAAGGCAAGCGAAAAGCCGCCGAACGCGAGCGCAGCAGACGCACCGACGATCAACGCGAGCCGCGCCAGGCCGAGCGCCGCGATCGCAAGCGCCGTCCGGCCGATCATCGACATCAGCCCGAGCGCGATCAGCAACGTCGAGATGCCGATCGCGACAGCGATACCCGGCAGGCCCCAGAGCGACCGCAGCCCCAGACCGAGCGGGATGCAGAGGAGAAAGCCGACGACACCGATCGGGACGAGCAGCGAGCGCTTTGCACCGACGAAGACGAGCGGGAACGTCACCGCGAAGCCGACCCAGCCGACCATCCACGGCGAGAGATACGCAACGAGGTG
The DNA here is from genome assembly GCA_036265735.1 of Gaiellaceae bacterium. GTDB lineage: Bacteria > Actinomycetota > Thermoleophilia > Gaiellales > Gaiellaceae > Palsa-739. Next base: position 559 of record DATAOK010000051.1, on the reverse strand, counting down.
ACCCAGCTCCCGACCGACCTGCCCGCCGTACGCATCGCCGAGGACGAACTGGACGATGCGCCCGCCGACGAGCGCGAAGATCCCCGCCGCTGCGCCGACGAGCGACAGGCTCACCCACCCGGCGTGCACGACGTGCTCGCCGGCTTCGCGCGGATCGACGCCGCGCCGCGTGAGCGGGGCAGACGAGATGATCCCGAGCGTGAACGCCGTCGCGCTCACGAGCGTCGAGGCGGCCAGGTATGCGTAGGAGAAGCTCGTGACGCTGCCGACCCCGAGCTTCGCGGAGAAGCGAAGCGCGAGGAAATAGCACCCCTGCAGGGCAAGCGGCACTGCGGCGCCCTGGAGCAGATGCCCGAGGCGCCACAGCACTGCCGGCTCGGCGACGTGCGGCCCGCGGTAGACACCGCGCCGCCAGAGGCCGTAGAGCGGCACGGCAATCGCGACCGCGGCGTTGGCCGCGAGCCCGATCGCAAGGCCGACGATCCCCTCCGGGCCGGCAAGCACGGCGAAGACGATCAGGCCGACGATGCCGCCGCAGGCAAAGCCGGCCGCTGCCGTG
>DATAOK010000050.1:0-117876 GCA_036265735.1 Gaiellaceae bacterium | reverse complement strand
GGGCCGCTTCTCGTGCAGCCGATGGTCGCGAGCGGCGTCGAGCTGCTCGCGGGGGTCGTCCAGGATCCTGTCTTCGGGCCGCTCGTCGCTTTCGGGCCCGGCGGCGTCCAGGCGGAGCTGATCGGCGGCACGTCGTTCGCGCTGGCACCGCTCACGGACGTCGACGCGCACGACCTCGTACTGAGCGGAAAAGCGGGCCGGCTCGTGGCCGGCTACCGCGGCGCCGAGCCCGCCGACGACGCAGCTCTGTCCGCGCTCGTCCGCCGGTTGTCGCAGCTCGCAGAGGACTTCCCCGAGGTGGCCGAGCTCGACCTGAACCCCGTCCTCGCCGACGCCCGCGGCTGCGTCGCGGTCGATGCTCGGGTGCGACTCCGTGCGTCACTGCCGAGCTCAGGGCCGAAGACCTGGTAAGAGAGGATGATCGAGAGCACGGAGACGAGCATCCGGGACGACGAGCTGCAGGCGATCGACGCCTGGTGGCGCGCCGCCAACTACCTCTCCGTCGGCCAGATCTACCTCCTCGACAACCCGCTGCTGCGCGAGCCGCTGCGCGCCGAGCACGTGAAGCCGCGCCTGCTCGGGCATTTCGGCACGACGCCCGGGCTCAACCTGATCTACGCGCACATGAACCGGACAATCCGCGCGCGCGACCTCGACGCGATCTACATCACGGGGCCGGGCCACGGCGGTCCCGGCCTCGTCGCGAATGCGTTCCTCGAGGGCACCTACAGCGAGGTCTATCCGCACATCGGCAACGACGAAGCCGGGCTCGGCGAGCTCTTCCGGCAATTCTCGTTCCCAGGCGGCATCCCGAGTCACGTTGCCCCCGAGACGCCAGGCTCGATTCACGAAGGCGGTGAGCTCGGCTACTCGCTCGCCCACGCGTTCGGCGCGGTCTTCGACAACCCCGGCCTTCTCGCGGTGTGCGTCGTCGGCGACGGCGAAGCCGAGACGGGACCGCTCGCGGCCAGCTGGCACTCGAACAAGTTCCTGAGCCCGCGCACCGACGGTGCAGTGCTGCCGGTCCTGCACCTGAACGGTTACAAGATCGCGAACCCGACCGTGCTCGCGCGGATCCCGGAGCATGAGCTGCTCGCGCTGCTCGAGGGCTACGGCTGGCGGCCGGTCGTCGTCGCAGGTGACGAGCCCGAGGCCGTGCACCGGGAGCTCGCCGCCGCGCTCGACGAGGTGCTCGACGAGATCGCGGCGATCCAGTCGGAGGCGCGTACGGGCGGCGGCTCGACGCGCCCGCGCTGGCCCATGCTCGTCCTGCGGACGCCGAAGGGCTGGACCGGACCGAAAGAGGTCGACGGCCTTCCCGTCGAAGGCACCTGGCGCTCGCATCAGGTCCCGGTCACGGCCGCGCGGGAGAACCCCGCGCATCGCGCGATCCTCGAGGACTGGCTGCGCAGCTACAGGCCCGAGGAGCTCTTCGACGAACGTGGCGCCCTCGTGCCCGAGCTACAGGCGCTCGCACCGCACGGCGACCGGCGCATGAGCGCGAACCCGCATACGAACGGCGGCCTGCTCCTGCGCGAGCTCACATTGCCGGCGTTTCGCGACTACGCCGTGCCGGTCGAGCATCCGGGAACGACCTCGAGCGAGGCAACGCGCGTGCTCGGGCGCTTCCTGCGCGACATCACGCGGGAGAACCCGACACGGTTCCGGCTCTTCGGCCCCGACGAGACGGCGTCGAACCGTCTCGACGATGTGTTCGACGCAACAAGTCGCGTCTGGGAGGCCGACCTCGAGCCGTCGGACGACCACCTGGCACGCGAGGGGCAGGTCATGGAGGTGCTCTCCGAGCACCTGTGCCAGGGCTGGCTCGAGGGCTATCTCCTGACCGGGCGGCACGGCCTTTTCAACTGCTACGAGGCGTTCATCCACATCGTGGACTCGATGTTCAACCAGCACGCGAAATGGTTGAAGGTGACGCGCGCGATTCCGTGGCGGCGGCCGCTCGCCTCGCTGACGTATCTCCTCAGCTCACACGTGTGGCGCCAGGATCACAACGGGTTCTCGCACCAAGACCCCGGGTTCATCGACCACGTCGTGAACAAGAAGGCGGAGGTCGTGCGCGTGTACCTGCCGCCGGACGCGAACACGCTTCTGTCCGTCGCCGACCACTGCCTGCGCAGCCGCGACTACGTGAACGTCATCGTCGCCGGCAAGCAGCCCTCGCTCGACTACCTGTCGATCGACGACGCGATCGTCCATTGCACACGCGGTATCGGCATCTGGGAGTGGGCGTCGAGCGACGAGGGCACTGAGCCCGACGTCGTGCTCGGCTGCTGCGGCGACATCCCGACGCTCGAGACACTCGCTGCGACGGCGATTCTGCGCGAGGAGCTACCCGACTTGAAGGTGCGCGTCGTCAACGTCGTCGACCTGATGCGGCTCCAGCCGTCGACCGAGCATCCGCACGGCCTCACGCCGATCGAGTTCGACGCGCTCTTCACGACGAGTCGTCCGGTGGTGTTCGCCTATCACGGCTACCCGTGGCTGATCCACCGGCTCACGTACCGCCACACGAACCACATCAACTTCCACGTGCGCGGATACAAGGAAGAAGGAACGACGACGACGCCGTTCGACATGGTGATGCTGAACGACCTCGACCGCTTCCATCTCGTGGTCGACGTCATCGACCGCGTGCCCGGGCTTGCGGAGCATGCGGCACACTTGCGCCAGCGGATGCTCGATGCCCGCGTTGAGGCGCGCCTCTGGACGCGGGAGCACGGCGAGGATCAGCCCGAGATCAGCGCCTGGACGTGGCCTTACTGAGACGACGCGTGCAGGCCGGGCGGCAGGAGCGACTCGTCGAGCGACGCCGAACGAATCCATGTGTAGGCGGAGTCGGCCAGGCGCGGCGGCCCGGCGGCGAGCTGCGTCCACGCAGCGGCGACGTCCCAGACTCCCGGTTGGGCGAGGAGCGACTCGAGCGACGCGTCGCCGCGCCACTCGAAGATGAAAACGACTTCTTCGTCGGTCAGGTAGACGCTGTGACGCTCGAGCCTGAGCGCTTCCGGGTCGAACGGAGGGCCGTCGCGGAGCAACCGTTTGGCCACATCGGTCGAGCCCTGGAACAGGGGCAGGACGACGGCGGCGCGGTGGCTCGCATTGGAGCGCTGCAGCGCGGTGATGCGATCGGTGAGCTCGCCGATCACCCCCGGCTCGGTGATGCTCGTGAAGGAGATCGGCTCCAGGCCGGAACGCTCGAGCACGAGGCTCGTGCGACCGTGAATCCGCTCCTCGGCGCGGCGACCGACGCGGACGCCCTCGAGATCCTCGTAGCGGATCTCCTCCGTGACGACGTCGCGCCCGTCCGTGCCGATGAGGCGGAGTGCCGAGCCTTCGAGCTCGAGCCGGCCGCGCGCGTCGGGGGTCTCACCCCGGCGCCAGACAACGCCGTACGTCTGCCTCATTGCTGCAGCTTGCCCCCGCCCACCTCGAGGGGCGTCGTGCTCAGCCCCGTTTCGCGCTGCGGGAAAGCCGCAAACCGGTGAGCGCGATCGAGGTCAGCGGGCTCGACGTCGTCCGCGGCGGGGCGCAGGTGCTCCACGACCTGAGCTGCACCGTCCCGGCCGGGACCGTGACCGGGCTCCTCGGGCCGAGCGGGAGCGGCAAGACGACCCTGATCCGGTCGATCGTCGGCGTGCAGCGGGTCGCCGGCGGTGAGGTGCGTGTGCTCGGCGAGCCGGCCGGCGCTCGGTCGCTGCGGAACCGCGTTGGCTACATGACGCAGGCACCGTCCGTGTACGGCGACCTGACGGTGGTGGAGAACCTGCGCTTTTTCGCGCGCGTCATCGGCGCCCCGCAGGCGGCGATCGGCGCGGTCGTGTCGGCGGTGTCACTCGACGCGGAGGCGGATCGCGTCGTGTCGCGCCTGTCGGGTGGACAGCGCGCGCGCGTCTCGCTTGCGGTCGCATTGCTCGGCGATCCCGATCTGCTCGTGCTCGACGAGCCGACCGTTGGGCTCGACCCGGTGCTGCGCCGCGACCTCTGGCAGCTCTTCCACGCGCTCGCCGGCGGCGGCACGACGCTGCTCGTGTCGAGCCACGTCATGGACGAGGCTGACCGCTGCGACACGCTGCTCCTGTTGCGCGGCGGAGCGCTGCTCGCGCAAGGGACTCCGGCCGAGCTGCGCACGACGACGCGCGCCGAGAATCTCGACGAGGCGTTCCTGCGACTCGTCGAACGGGAGACGGCGTGAGCGTTCGCGTCACCGTGGCCGTCGCGCACCGTGTGCTTGCGCAACTGCGGAGGGACCCGCGCACGCTCGCGCTCGTGCTCGGCGTTCCGTGCCTGCTCGAGGCGCTTCTCAAGGAGCTCTTCGCCGGGCAGTCGGACGTGTTCCAGCACGTCGGCGCACCGCTGCTCGGCCTCTTCCCTTTCGTGACGATGTTCCTCGTCACGTCGATCACCATGCTGCGCGAGCGTACGACCGGGACGCTCGAGCGGCTGATGACGCTGCCGCTCGGCAAGCTCGACCTGCTTGCGGGCTACGGCATCGCGTTCGCAGTGCTCGCCGCCGTACAGGCCGCGCTCGTGTCAGCGCTCGCGTTCGGACTGCTGGGCCTCGACGTGCAGGGGCCACGCTGGATCGTCGCCCTGCTCGCCGTCGGCAATGCGGTGCTCGGCAGTGCGCTCGGTCTCTTCCTCAGCGCCTTCGCGCAGACGGAGTTCCAGGCCGTGCAGTTCATGCCGGCGGTCGTGTTCCCTCAGATCCTCTTGTGCGGTCTGTTCGTCGGGCGCGGGTCGATGGCGGCATGGCTGCGCTGGATCTCGGATGCGTTGCCGTTGACGTATGCGTACGACGCGCTGGCGCACACGGCGGCGGATACGTTCGATGCGCGGTTCGCAGCGGACGTCGCCGTGATCGTCGGAGCGGTCGTCGTCGCCCTCGCGCTCGGAGCGGCGACGCTTCGGCGCCGGACGGACTAGAGCAACTGATCGAGCCCGCGCGTCAGTCCGATGCGTCCGGGAACGGCGCGGATCGCGATGAGCGTCCCCGCGACGTACGGCGTAGGTGTCTGGCCCGCGTCGTGACGGAACGAGAGCCGCTCGCCGTCCGCGGCGAAGACGACCTCGCTCGAGACGACGAAGCTCGGAAGGCGAAGCGAGTGCACCTGTGTGCCGGCGATGTCCGCACCGCGCGCTTCTGGATGGCCCTCGATGTCGCCGACCTCGACGCGAAGCGCAGGCCGCCGCACCTCGCCGAGCCGCTCTGCGAGCTCACGCGACGTCCCGCTCGGCGCGTCGGGCTTGCCGGCGCTCGCGTAGTCGATGACCTCCCATGCATCGAGATACCGCGCGGCCTCGACGGCTGCGCGCAGGAGCAGTGCCGCAGTCAGCGAGAAGTTGCCTGCGGCGATGACTGCGACATTCTCCGCTCGGGCACGGGAGTCGATCTCCTCGTAGTCGTCGGCGGACAGCCCGCTCGACCCGACGACGACCCCGACGCCGCGGTCGAGTGCTGCGTGCACGTTCTCCCGCACGGCGCCGGCACTCGTGTAGTCGACGAGCACATCCGTCGGCACCTGCTCGAGCGCCTCCGCGACCGTCGAGAAGTGCGCCGGGTCGGAGCGCGACACGCCGGAGACGAGCTCGAGGTCTCCGGCCCCCTCCACGGCTTCGGCGATCGGGCGCCCCGTCCAGCCCGTGATGCCTGCAATGCAAACGCGAATCACGGGCGGGAACGCTACCCGGGGTTTCGTGTTCCCGCCTGGCGTCCACGCTTCCGGTGATGAAGCGGCTTCTCGTCACCGCGGCCGTCGCGCTGATCCTCGCGCTTCCTGCGGCCGCGCAGACGCGTGCGACGGGCACGATCGTCGTCCAGGTCGTCGCCGACCCGCCTTCGGCCGGCGTCAACTGGACGTACAGCGGCGCCGGCCCGCTGTTCAAGCTCGGAGCGACTGCGACGACGCGCACAGCCTCCGACCTCAAGACAGGGACGCACCGCCTTGTCGAAACGACGCCTGCAGGCAGTCCGCAGACGCTGACTGCGCTGACGTGCACCAGCGGCAAGGTCGATCGTTTGAAGGCGGCGGCGACCATCTCACTTGCGGCCGACGAGACGGTGACTTGCACGTTCACGCATCGCGCGCTCGGGCCGCGCCCTGGAGCGGCTGCAGTCGCGACGGCGGAGCAGTACGCCCCCGTGCTCCATCTCGCCGCCGCCGAGCACTATCGGCCGCTCGCGATGCAGGACTACGTCGCGAAAGCGTCGCTTCGCAGCGGCACGCCTCCTCGCGGCAAGCTCGCGCAGTCCGCGCCGACGCTCTTCTCATTGCCGACCGGTACCGGCGCGAGCTATCTCGACGTCCGCGGCGCAGAGCCGTACCTGCACGCGTCGCAGTACCGGACGCTCGAGCAGCAGCTCGAGCAGTCACAGCCGCGGCCGACCGTCTACTGGCGCATCGCACGCCAGGCGTCGACGGGAACGACTGCGATCGAATACTGGTTCCTCTATCTCTACAACGACTTCGCCGACAAGCACGAGGCCGACTGGGAAGGCGTCACCGTGTTCGTGAAGGACGGCAAGCCGATCGGCAGTGCGTACTCGCAGCACCAGGGCCGTGCGTGGAACGCGGCAACCGACGATCATCCTGAGGTCTACGTCGCGGCGGGATCGCACGCGAACTACCCGTCGCCGGGCAGCTACCGGGTGAAGGTGTGCTTCACGGTCACGAGCAGGCGCTGTACGACGGTGAGCCAGCGCGACAACGCACGCGGGGACGGTGCAACGCTGACATCGTCGGACTACGACCTCGTCCAGCTCGGCGGCACCGGCTTCACGGGCAGCTGGGGCTCGGGCAACTACGTGCTCGGGATCGGGCTGACGCGCGACCGCATCGTCGATCCACGGCGGCGGAGCGACTACTCGAATCCGTTCACCGCCGTTCCGTGACCGAGACGGCTACGGCCGTTCGGGCGAGTCATTGGTCTCAGAGTCCTGCACGTCGCGGCGAAGCCGGTCGGGTCGCGTCCCGGTGTCAGACGTGACACTTTCGTGACACTTTTTTGCGAGGCATCCACGCCGCCGAAGCAGGCCGGTTACCCGCGTTGTCAGCGCGGCGGAGCGCCGGCGGACACGCCGGTTACAGCCGGAACCTGGAGTCAGACACCGGTTTTGCGTCAACCGAACGTGAAGCTGTACGCCTTCACGCCCGGCGTGAACCGGAACCGCAGGACGCCCTCGTGCGTCGAGCTCGACGTCAGAACGGTGTAGAGCCGCGCGGTGCTCACGTGCATCGTGCGGACGCGCCGCGCACCGAGCGTCGCCGTCACCGTTCCGCGGCCGGTCAGCACGATGTAGACCTTCTTCGCCTGGAAGTGCAGTGAAAGCGTGGCGCCGAGCCCGGCGGTCGCGGTCTGGCCCGAGAGCGTCCACTCTCCGCCGTACGAGAACCCGTTCAGCGGGACTGCCTTCGCCTCGACGTACTGCGCGGCCTTGCCGTAGACGAGCTTCGAGCCGACGTACTGCTGCGGGTTGAGACGTTCAGGGCCGAGGTACGTCTCGGGCGTGCCGATCCCCGTCGGCTGCGTGTTCTTCACGGACGTGAGCGGGCCGCCGGTCCCGAGCAGCGTGCGAATCTGATCTTCCGTCGCCGTGTAGTCGCCCTCGCCGAAATGCACGGCGCGCACGTCGCCCTTCCGGTCGACGAGATAGTCCGCGGGCCAATACTGGTTCGAGTACGCGGTCCACGTCGTGTACGTGTTGTCGAGCGCGACGGGCCACGTGACGTCGAGCCTCCGCACGGCCGAACGCACGTTGCCGTAGTCGTGCTCGAACGCGAACTCCGGCGTGTGCACGCCGACGATCACGAGGCCGTCCTTCTTATACGTGTCGTACCAGGCCCGCAGCTGCGGCAGCGTGCGCAGGCAGTTGATGCACGAGTACGTCCAGAAGTCGACGAGCACGACCTTCCCGCGAAGCTGCGAGATCGAGAGCGAGCGGCCGTCCGGCGTGTTGATCCAGTGCGAGATGCCGGCGAAGTTCGGTGCCGAGCCGAAGTTGCGCAGACCAACCGTCGACGTCGTCGGGGCGGACTTCTTGACGCCGCGCAGCGAGTTCAGGTGCGTGTTCGCAAAGCTGGATTGCTCGGTGTGGCGCTGAAGAGCGCTCGTGTACGAGCCGAGATGCGTCTGCAGCGTCTGGTCGAGGTTGAAGACGACGCCGAACGCGGCCGCCGCGATGATCGCGCCGAGGGCCGGCCGCCACCAGCGCCGCGTCGTCCGCAGCCGGCGTGACACGCGTTGGCCGCCGAGCGCGATGAGAAGCAACACGAGACCGGCGCCCGCTGCGTAGAACAACGTCAGGAAGACGAGCTCCGCCCCGAAGCGGTGCTGCGCCGAGAGCACGGTCACCGTCGCCAGCACCGGGCCTGCGCACGGCACGAAGACGAGACCGAGGCTGACGCCGAGGAGGAAGCCACCGCCGAGGTCTCCGGACGGGCGGCGGCTGAGCCGCGCGAGCGGTGCCTCGAGCAGCATCCCGAACCGCGGCACGAAGAGCGTCGCCGCCACGACGAAGAGCAGCGCGATCGCGATGTTGCGAAGGAGATCCTGCGGCAGGCCGAGCGCCGAGAGGATCGCCGACGCGGTGAGCGTGAAGAGCGTGAAGCTCGCGACGAGGCCGGCGACGATTGCGTACGGCCGCCGCCGGCCGCCCGACGCGCCGCCGGCGAGCACGATCGGAAGCACGGGCAGCACGCACGGCGACACGGCCGTGATCACGCCGGCGACGAACCCGATCAGGAGCAGGAGGATCACAGGCGGCGCCCTTCCGTCGACACTACGGCGTTGGTCTAAGGACGGGTTGAGAGCGTTACAGCGCCTGCTCGAACGCCGCCAGATGCCCCTCGCTGAAGAGCACGAAGCGGACGAGCTCGAGCGGCGGTTCTGCGGCCTCGCGGACGGCGGCGACCGCGACCGGGGCCGCGAGCTCCACCGGATAGCCGTAGATCCCGGTCGAGATCGCCGGGAACGCGACGCTCCGGCAGCCGAGTCCGGCCGCGACCTCGAGCGAGCGGCGGAAGCACGAGGCGAGGAGCTCCTCTTCCCCGCGGTCGCCTCCCTGCCAGACCGGCCCGACCGTGTGGATGACGTACTGCGCGGGGAGCCGGCCGCCGCCGGTTGCCTTCGCATCGCCGGTGTCGCAGCCGCCGAGCAGGCGACACTCCGCAAGCAGCTCCGGGCCGGCCGCGCGATGAATCGCGCCGTCGACCCCGCCGCCGCCGAGGAGGCTCGAGTTCGCCGCGTTCACGATCGCGTCGACGGACTGCTCGGTGATGTCGCCGCGTACCGCCTCGATCCGCACGGGCCAAGGGTAGGGTCTCGCATCTACACGACGCGCTTGCAGACGCGGTGGCCGGACTTCGACGGGCTCGGCCACCTGAACCACGCGGCCTACCACGTCTTTCTCGACGAGGCTCGAGACGACGTGCTGCGGCTGACCGTCGGGGACTTCTCGGCATGGCCGAACGTCGTTGCCCACGCGTCGATCGACTACCGGGCCGAGGTCACCGTCGGCACGCGCGAGGTCGTCGTGGAGACCGAGATCACCTCCGTCGGGCGGTCGAGTGTTCGCTTCCGCCAGCGCGTCGTCCTCGACGATGGAACCGTCGCGGCTGAGGCTGAGACGGTCCTCGTGGCGTGGGACCGCACCGGGCGGACCTCGCGGCCGGTGACGGAGGCCGAGCGCGCCGCGCTGACAGGTGGCTCGTAACGAGTCGGGCCGCGTTAGCGTTCATTCATCATGCGCTTCCGCCCGAACGCCCGGCTTGACCCGTCCCAGGTCGAGGATCGCCGCGGCAGCGGCGGAATCGGCCTGCCCCACATCGCCGCCGGCGGCGGGCTCGGTGTCACCGGACTCGTGATCTATTTGCTCATCACGCTGCTCTCGAACGGATCGAGCGGTGCGTTCGGCGGGCTCGACGGCTCCACGGTCGCACAGCAGACGCCGAGCCAGGCACTCGGCTCCCAGTGCCAGACCGGCCGCGACGCGAACACCGACGAGGCGTGCCGCATCGTCGGCGACATCAACAGCATCCAGCACTACTGGTCCGGCGCGGTGACGAACTACACGCCCGCGAAGACCGTCTTCTTCACCGGCTCCACCTCGAGCGGCTGCGGCGAGGCGACGACGGACGTCGGCCCGTTCTACTGCCCGGTCGACAAGAAGGTCTACATCGACCTCGGGTTCTTCGACGAGCTGAGCTCACGCTTCGGCGCGAGCACCGGCCCGCTCGCCCAGGCCTACGTGCTTGCGCACGAGTACGGGCATCACGTGCAAGACCTGCTCGGGCTCCTCAAGCGCATCGGCAACGACACGCAGGGACCGCACAGCGCCGGCGTGAAGTCGGAGCTGCAGGCGGATTGCTTTGCCGGCGTGTGGGCGAACCACGCGGGACAGACCGGCTACTTGACGGGCGTGACGCAGGCGGATGTGCGTGATGCGCTCAGCGCGGCAGCGGCGGTCGGCGACGACCGCATCCAGTCGGAGACGCAGGGTCAGGTCGATCAGGAAAGGTGGACGCACGGCTCGTCGCAGGAGCGCGAGCACTGGTTCACGACCGGCTTCCAGAGCGGCGACCCGAAGCAGTGCGACACGTGGTCTAGTCCGCTGCTGAACCCGTAAACGCGTAACGCAGGAACAGGTGCTCCCCACCGCGCCGAACCGAGCGCAGCGAGGGCGCGACGCGCCGCTCCGGAAGCAGCGCACTCTCCTCGATCAGCCCGAACCGCCGCCCGGCGGCGCTCCGCCCGGCGAGCACCGGCGATACGGTCAAGAACAGCTCGTCGACGAGCTCCGCGGCGACGAGCTCGCCGAACGTCGTCGGGCCCGCCTCGGCGAGGATCTGCGCGTGGCCCTGCGCGCGCAGCCAGTCAAGCGCGGTGCGGAGGTCGACCCAGCCGCCCTCGTTCACGACGACGACGTTCGGAACAGCATCGCCGAGTAGCGCCGCCCCGCCGTCTGTCGTGAGCACGACGGCCTCGTCGAGCACGGGATGCGACGTGTCGAGCGACACACCGGTCGTCACTACCGCAATCGTCGCGCGTTCCGCCTTACCGAGCTGCGCGCGCAACTCCACGAACGCGTCATTCCCCGCCGGATAGACGCCCTCCGGCCGCCAGCGCCCCTTCGGAGATGCGCGCAGCGTGCCGCTGCCGATCAAGACGGCGTCGGCGAACGCGCGCAGGAGGCCCATCAGGTGCTTGTCGTCGTCGCTGCCGTCGGCGACGAGCGCATTCGACTGCTCGACGTCGGGAATCGCGACGACACCGTCGATCGTCTCGACGAAGTTCGCATATACGCACTCGCGCGCGAAGCCGAGGTCGTTGCCGTAGAACGCGCGCAGCGGCTCCGGCAACGTGACAGCCGGGAGCGCGTCCTGCTCCCACAGGACGTCGAGGCTCACCGGTGCTTGTGGGCGCGCACCTCGTCGAGGAACTCGCGCCGCAGCTCCGCCTGCTCGTCGTAGAGGCCACGCCAGAACGTCGTCACCGTCCGGGATCCCTCTTCCTCGACGCCGCGCATCTGCGTGCAGAGGTGCGACGCTTCGATGTGCACGGCGACGCCGCGCGGCCGGACAAGATCGACCAGCGCATCGGCGATCTGCTCTCCGAGCCGCTCCTGCACCGTGAAGCGACGAGCATAGAGCCGTACGAGGCGGGTGAGCTTCGAGATCCCGAGAATCTCGTCACCCGCGATGTAGGCGACATGCGCCGCGCCGTGGAACGGCAGCGCGTGGTGCTCGCAGAGCGAGAAGAACGCGATCGGCCCTTCGACGATCTGGCTCGACGCGCCGACGACCCCAGCCGGGCGTTCGGACGGGAACGCGGTTCGCAGCTTCGGATCACCGTCGTACCCGGCAGTCGAGTCGAACATCGCACGTAGGAACCGCTGCGGCGTCTCGCGCGTGCCGGGCGTGGCGAGATCCATGCCGAACGCCTCGAGGATCTCGGCGATGTTGTGCTCGTACCGAGCCCATTCCTCGGGCGAGATCACCCGCCCGTCGTCCCACTCGGGACGTGACGGAAGCTCAACGATGGTCAAGTGATATCCCCCTTGTCGAAGAAGTGAGACTGCACAGCGCCGCCACGCCGCCAAGCTCCGCGAGCGCGACCCAAGCGAATGCAGCCGGGTGGCCCGCGGCGATGCAAATGCCGAACGCGAGCAGCTGCGACGACATGCCGAGCTGCGCAAGCGCGCCGACGGTGAAGAGCTCCGGGCGAAGGACCCGTTCGAGCTGCCGGTCCTGCCAGCCGTAGAGCAGCCCATACGCGCGGCCGAGCACGCTCGCGTCCCAGCCCGCCTCTGCGCCACGCGCAAGGCGCTCGACGTTGAAATTGATGCTCAGCACGGCGGTGAGCGCAACGAAGCCGGCGGCCGCGAGTAACGGCTGGTCCGTCCTCCACCCGACGGCGGCGAAGAGCGCGGCGTTCACGAGCAGGTCGCACTCGGAATCGAGGTAGCGGCCGAACGCCGTGACGCGGCCGGTGAGCCGAGCGAGCTGGCCGTCCGCGTTGTCGAGGATCGTCTTCGCCTGCACGAGCAGCGCGGCGGCGATCAGGTGCCCACGCGCGAGCTCGACCGCCGCGGCGAGGCCGCAGGCGGTCGACGCGAACACGACGGCTGGCGGCGGCACGCCGAGACGCGCGAGCGGCATGACGACGAGATGCGCGAGCGGCCGGAAGACCGTCTCGCATATCCGCTCTTGCCGCAGCCGCGCCTTGCGCGAGCGGGCAAGGTCAGACAAGCGCCCCCTCGCCCACCGGCTCGCCGGCGCGAATGAGCTCGCGTGCAGCGTCGACCTTGTCCCAGACGTTCCACATCAGGAAGCCGCGCGGCCGCCCGTCGTCGTCGACGTACGCGACCGTTCCCTTGCGGTTCGGCTCTTTCCACGTCTCGACGGTCGCGAGTCGCGGGTCTGTGTCGCCGACGGCCTCGTAGCCCAGATCGAACATGTCGGAGTAGAAGAACGGGATGTGGTCGTAGACCTGGTTCGCGCCGGCCATGTTCGCGCCGACGACTTCGCCGTGCGTGTTCGCGTGATCCTCGTGCTCGACCCGCATCGAGTGGCCGAGCGCAAGGCTCGGGAAGTTCGCCACGTCTCCCGCCGCGAAGACGTCGCCCTCTGCGCGGCCGTACTCGTCGACGATGATCCCGTTGTCGACGTCGAGGCCGGCGTCCTCGGCGAGCTGGACGTTCGGGACGATCCCCAGTCCAAGAACCACCGCATCAGCGTCGATGTCGTCGGTCGAGCTGACCGACTCGCCCGTCTTCACGTCGACGCCTTTCTCCCGGTAGTAGTCCGTGACGAAGGCCGAGAGATCTGCGGGAAGGATGCGCGCGGCGATCCCGTCCTCGGGGAAGAGCATCGTCACCCTCGCCCCGACGCCGGTGAGCGACGCCGCGAGCTCTGAGCCGATGAAGCCGCCGCCGATCACGGTGATGCGCTTGCCGTCACCGGCGAGGTCGTGCAGCCGGCGGAAGTCGTCGAGCGTGCGGTAGTAGAAGATGCGGTCGGTCTCCGCGCCCGGGACACGCCGCGGCGTGCCGCCCGTCGCGATCAGCACTTTCTCGAAGGCGTACTCGTCGCCCGCGTCGTCGGTCGCGCGCTTCGCCTTTGGGTCGAGCGAGACGATCCGCCGGCCGAGGACGAGCTCCGCGCCTTTGTCCTCGGTGCCCTTCCAGACCTTCGCTTCGTCGCCGCCGCTCCAGAGGCCCTTCGAGAGCGGAGGCCGCTTGTACGGCGGGTGCGACTCCGCTCCCACCAGCACGACCCGGCCGTCGGCGTCATGCTGGCGGATGCCTTTCACTGCGGCGTCGGCCGTCATGCCGCCGCCGATGATGAGGTAATTGGTCTCCATACCTACTTAGTGTCCTTTGACGTCGAAATCGTACGGAGGGAGTACTTCGGATCACTATGGGAAACGGCGTAGATTGGATTGAAGCGAACGGCGCGCTCGAGCGGACGTTCGAACTGCCGTCGTTCCGCGAGGCGATCGCGTTCGTGGGCCGGGTAGCGGATCTGGCCGAGGAAGCGAACCATCACCCGGACATCGCGATCTCCTACCGGAAGGTAACGCTTCGGTGGACGACGCATTCCGAGGGAGGCATCACCGAGCGGGACCATGAGCTGGCGGCCCGGTCGGCCGGGCTCGCCTAGCTCCCTGAGACCTGCGGCTTAAGGCTTCTTGCGGAGAACGAGCTTGTGTGCGCTCCAGCTCCCGCCGCCCTGCGGGCTCTTGTACGTCCCGGACATCGACGAGCCCGACACGGTGCCCTTGTACGTCGCGCCGGCTCCGACGACGCCGAACTGGATTGCGCCCTTGCGGCCTACGGCGCCCGAGATGCCGTAGTTCCCGACGGGGTTCGAGAGGTGGATCGTCCCCTTGAGCCTCGCCCCGGTTTGCGTCCACGTGAATCTGAACGTGCCCGCGAAGGCGCCGCTGTAGCTCCCGGCCCACGTCCCGGCAAGGGTTGACCTCGTCGGGGGCGTCGCGGCGATCGCCGCGGCGGTGCAGCAGACGGCGAGAAATCCGGTGACCGACAGGACGAGTGCGCGCTTGTTCATGCCTGCTCCTCTCATTTCGTAGGACATGCAGAGAGGGTGCGCCGAGGCAGGCCCGAGGCGAAAGGGGGAAAACCCTACGAAAGCTCGGCGAGGCCCGTGGCGAGCCAGGCGCGGATCTCGTCCGAGCGGACGAACGGCGCGCCGTCGGCTTCGGCCTGCTCCAGCACCTCGTCGGCCGACGCTCCCTGCTGAAGCCCGGCGTAGAGATAGATGAGCGCGGCCGACCGCGGGCCGGTCCGGCACGTCACGAGCGTCGGCCGCGGAAGCCCCTCCAGCGCCTCGAGCTGGCGCCGCGCGAGGTCGAGGTCGAGCTGCACCGGCGGGTCGGAGACGACGTTCGCGGATTCGGGCACGGCGCGCCGGACGTCGTCGTACGACATACCGCCCTCCATCGAGGCGAACTCCTCGCCGCACAGGTAGAGCCACGACGCAGCGTCGTGCTCCCTTGCGAACGCCTCGGGATCGGCGATCAGGCCGCGGTTGTGCATCAGATCCGTGGGCGTCTCGAAGGCCACGCGGCGATCCTACGCCTCTACCCGCGGCGGCTCACGAAGACTGCATCGAGCGCCGAGCGCAAGCCGGTCGCGACGGCGCCCATCAGGACCGCGTTCTCGCCGAGGCTCGAGATCTCGACCCGCGGCGGGTACGGCAGCCACTTGGCGAGCAGGGGACGAACGTCGTTCAGCAGCTCCGAGTTCGTCCCGATGCCGCCGCCGAGCACGACGAGCTCGACGTCGGTCACCGCCGCGATCGGCGCGATATGGAGCGCGATCCGCCGCGCCTCCTCACGCACGACGTCCCGCGCGAGGAGGTCGCCCGCACGCGCCGCCGCAAAGACGGATCGAGCGTCGAACGGCGGAGCAAGCGTTGTCGACGCGCCGTCGCGCTCGACCGCACCCGCTGCGAACGCCGCGAGTGCTGCCGCACACGGGTCGATGTCCTGTCCGAGCCCGGCGGCGACGTAGTCGAGCTCGCCGGCGGCTCCGTTCGACCCGCGCTGCAGCTCGCCGCGCAGCACGAGACCTGCGCCGAGCCCGGTGCCGACCGAGAGAAACATGAAGTCGTCGACCCCGCGGGCGATGCCGTGCCGCCCCTCGCCGAGGGCTGCCAGGTTGACGTCGTTCTCGAGCGTCACGCGGTGCGTCAGCCGCTCCTCGAGCTCCGCCTTGTACAGCCGCCCGTCGAGACGCGGGATGTTCATCGCGAGCTCGACGGTTCCCGTCCCCGGCACGACCACTCCGGGTATCCCGACGACGACCTCGTCGATCAGGTCGGCATCGAGCCCGGCAGCGCGCACGAGCGAGTCGCGCAACTGACCGATCGCCTCGAGGGCGCGGTCTGCATCCGCACCGGGAAGCTCGACATCCTGGCGCGCACGCACGAGCCCGGTGAGATCGCACAACGCACCGCGCAGGAAGCGCGCGCCGAGATCGATGCCGAGCACGAGCGCTGCTTCGGCAACCGGCTCGAAGTAGACCGCGCCGTACGACGGCCCCGAGGGGCCGTCCGCCGCCTCGCGCACGAGACCGACCTGGAGCAACGCGCGGAGCGCAAGCGACACGGTCGGCTTCGAGATGCCGGCCCGCCGCGCAATCTCCGCGCGCGAGATCGGCGCGCCGCTCCGGATCGTGTCGAGCACGGTCTCTTCGTTCAGGCGCTTCAGGAGCGGCGGCGTGGCCACTCCGCCATTGTGGTCAAGTTCTCTAACCGAAACAAGCCCTAGATGCCGCGTTGACACCGATTCTCTGGTGCCGTATGGTCGATTTCGTAAGGGTCTCTAACGACACCCGATCTGAGGGAGGTTGGGATGAAACGCGTGGTCATCGCCGCCGCGCTCGCCGTCGCAGTTGGGCTCGCGATCGCGACCGCTGCGGTCGGAGCGCGCCACGCCGGCCCCACGAAGCTCACCGTCTGGGTCGGCTGGAGCGCCGGCAAGGAGCTCGTCACGTTCAAGCAAGTCGCCGCCGAGTACGACAAGGCGCATTCCGATGTGACGCTCACCGTCGTCGGCGGCATCACGGATCAAAAGATCACGGCGGCGATCCGCGCCGGCAACCCGCCGGACGTCGTCAGCTCGTTCAACTCGTACGACGTCGGCATCTATTGCGGCACCGGGGCTTGGCTCAACCTCAAGCCGTTCATGGACAAGTCGCACATCAGCACGTCGATCTTCCCGAAGGCGACGATGTACTACACGCAGTACAACGGCACGCGGTGCGCGCTGCCGCTGCTCGCGGATACGTATGGGCTCTATTACAACAGTGCGCTCTTCAAGAAGGCGCACATCACGCATCCTCCGCGGACGATCTCCGAGCTCACCGCCGATGCGAAGAAGCTCACACAGCGAAACCCGGACGGCTCACTCAAGGTCGTCGGGCTCGACCCGCTCATCGGCTTCTATGAGAACGTCCCGGAGCGTTGGGCGCAGGCCTACGGCGCGAAGTACATCGACTCGAAAGGCCACGCGATCCTTGGCAAACAGGCGGCGTGGCAGAAGATGATGAAGTGGCAGAAGTCGCTCGTCGACTGGTACGGCTACAAGAACCTCGTCAAGTTCCAGGCCGGGCTCGGTGACGAGTTCTCGACGTCGAACGGATTCGAGACCGGAAAGCTCGCGATGAACATGGATGGAGAATGGCGCGTCGCGTTCCTCGCGAACGAGGTGCCAAAGCTGCAATACGGCACCGCGCCGCTCCCGGTCGACGACGCGCAGCCTGACCTCTACGGCTCGGGTTACATCAACGGCACGATCATCGGCCTGCCCAAGGGCGGCCACAACGTCGACAAGGCGTGGGCGCTCGTCAATTACCTGACGACGAACGTGCACGCGCTTTCCGTCCTGACGAACGGACTCAAGAACGTCCCGTCGACGACGGCCTCGGCAAAGTCGAAGGAGATCGTCCCGAACGCGCACTTCCAGACGTTCATCAAGATCTTCAACAACCCGCGCTCGAGCACGTCGCCGATCATGGCATCCGGCCAGTCGTTCACGAACCTCGTGCAGACGTTCTGGCAGAACTACCAGGCGAAGGGCGCCAAGAACCTCGGCGCCGATCTGACGAAGCTCGACTCGCAGCTCGACGCACAGGTGAAGCAAGCAGGGGGCGGCAACGGCGGAGGCGGGGTCCCGTAACCGCAGTCGTCCCAGCCGTTCCCTCGCCGGAGCGCCGGCGAGCCGGGAAGCGCGCGCAGTGGAGGAGGCGGCGCCTCGTGCTCCTCTTCCTCAGCCCCTGGCTCGTCGGCTTCTCCGTGTTCTTCGGCTATCCGATCGTGATGGCCGTCTACCTGTCGCTGAACCACTATGACCTGCTCTCGCCGCCGCGCTGGGTCGGCCTCGCGAACTACCGCTACCTCTTCACGCTCGACCCGCAGGTCGGGACCGCTGTGAAGAACACGCTGTGGCTCGTCGCGGTGCTCGTCCCTGCCCAGGTGCTCTTCGCACTCGGCATCGCGCTCATGCTCGCGCGGGCGCGCAGCGGCGTCGGGGTCTTTCGCACGATCTTCTACCTGCCGGCACTCGCGCCGCCGGTCGCCGCGACGCTCGGCTTCGTCTACATCCTGAACCCGGCGACCGGGCCGGTGAACGCGCTCCTCGGCCACCTCGGGATCAGCGGGCCGCTGTGGTTCCAGGACCCGGTTTGGGCGAAGCCGTCGCTTGTGATCCTCGGCCTGTGGGGCGTGGGCAACACGATGGTGATCTTCCTCGCCGCGGTGCTCGACGTGCCCCGTCACTTGTACGAGTCCGCGGCGATCGACGGCGCGAACTGGTGGCAGCGGCTGCGCTGGGTGACGCTGCCGTCGATCAGCCCGGTGATCCTCTTCGCCGTCGTGCTCGGCGTCATTCAGGCGCTCCAGTACTTCACGCAGGCATACGTCGCCGCCAACATCGCGTCCGGCCAGGCGTCGCAGGCTGCGGACGTCACGGCGGCGAGCCTCGGCTATCCGCAGGACTCGACGCTCTTCTATCCGGTGCTGCTGTATCAGCACGGCTTCAGCGATTACCAGATGGGCTACGCATCCGCGCTCTCCGTCGTGCTGCTCGCCGTGTCGTTCGTCGTCACGCTCGTGATCGTCTTCAACTCGCGCCGGTGGGTACACACGGCCGCAGGGACACGATGAGCGCGGTCGGCGTGTCTGCGCCGTTCGCCCGGCGGCGACTGCCTGCGCACGTTCGGCGCAAGCGATTCCTCATTGCCGTCGCGAACCACAGCTTCCTCATTGCGGCCGCGATCGCCTTTCTCGCGCCGTTCGTGTTCATCGCACTGACCGCGCTGATGACGAACCAACAGGCACTGTCGTCGCGCTTCTGGCCGCACCCGTTCGCGTGGCATAACTTCGTCGACGTCTTCCACACCGCCCCGCTCGGACGCTGGACGTTCAACACGCTCGAGTACTCGGTGCTGGCGACGCTCGGCCTGGTGCTCTCGAGCGTCCCCGTCGCGTACGCACTCGCTCGGCTTCAGTTCCGCGGGCGCAACGTGATGTTCATGATCGTCCTGATCGCCCTGATGCTTCCGCCTCAAGTCTCGGTCGTGCCGCTCTACGTCATGTGGGCGAAGCTGCACCTCGTCGGGACGCTCTGGCCCGTGATCCTGCCGAACTGGTTCGGCGATGCGTTCTCGATCTTCTTGCTGCGCCAGTTCTTCCTGACGATTCCAGAGGAGTACCTGGACGCCGCGCGCGTCGACGGCCTCGGTGAGATTCGCGTCCTCACGACGGTCGTCGTGCGCCTGGCGAAGCCGGCGATCGCCGCGGTTGCGCTCTTCTCGTTCCTCTACACGTTCAACGACTTCTTCCTGCCGCTCCTGTACACCGGCGAGAACCCGGGGCACTGGCCGCTGCAAATCGGGCTCTCGCAGTTCCGCTCGCTGCACCAGGTGCAGTGGAACCTCACGATGGCCGCGACGCTGCTCGTGATGGCGCCCGTGATCGTGCTCTTCTTCCTCGCGCAGAGAGCATTTGTCGAGGGCGTCACGCTCACGGGGGTCAAGGGATGAAGCTCGCGGTCATCGGCGCCGGCTCGACCTATACGCCCGAGCTCGTCTCGCACCTCTCGCAGCTCGACGTCGACGAGGTCGCGCTGCACGACATCGACGCCGACCGGCTGGAGGTCGTGGGCGGCCTCGCGCAGCGGATGCTCGCGCGCGCCGGTTACGGCGGCGCGCTTCTGCGAACGGGTGATCTCGACGCGGCGATCGACGGCGCGTCGTTCGTGCTGTTCCAGATCCGCGTCGGCGGCCAGGCTGCGCGCCTCCAGGACGAGACGACCCCACTGCGGTGCAGCTGCATCGGGCAGGAGACGACCGGCGCGGGCGGCTTCGCGAAGGCGATGCGGACCGTGCCCGTGATTCTCGAGCTCGCGGAGCGTGTCGCCGAGCGCGCGCCGAGCGCCTGGATCGTCGACTTCACGAATCCCGTCGGGATCGTGACGCGCGCGCTGCTCGACGCCGGTCACCGCGCGATCGGCCTCTGCAACGTGGCGATCACGTTTCAGCGCCAGTGCGCGCGCCTGCTCGAAGTCGAGCCGGAGCGCGTGGTCGTCGACCAGATCGGGCTCAATCACCTCACATGGATCCGGGCCGTGCGACTCGACGGTCACGACGTCTTGCCGCGGCTGCTCGAGCAGCACAGCGACGAGCTCGCGGACGACCTCGAGCTCCCCCGAAGCGTGCTCGACGACCTTGGTGTGCTGCCGTCCTACTACCTGCACTACTTCTATGCGCACGACCGCGTGCTCGAGGAGCAGCGGCACGGGACGCCTCGTGCGCAGACGGTGGCCGAGATCGAGCGCGGGCTCCTTGAGCTGTACCGCGATCCCGGCCTCGATCAGAAGCCGGCGTTGCTCGAGCAACGCGGCGGCGCGTTCTACAGCGAGGCGGCTGTCGGCCTTGTTCGGTCGCTCGCGACCGGCGATGACGCGGTGCACGTCGTCGACATGCGCAACAACGGGACGCTCGCCGGCCTTGCCGACGACGACGTCGTCGAGGTACCGGCTCGCGTCGGCGTCGACGGTGCGGTGCCGCTACTGCAGGAGCCGCTCGCGCCCGAGCTGCTCGGGCTCGCGCAACACGTCGCCGCGTACGAGCGTCTGGCCGCCGAAGCCGCGGTCACGCGCGACCACGTCACCGCACGCAAGGCCCTGCTGGCGCACCCGCTCATCGGCCAGGTAGAGATGGTCGACGGCCTCGTCCATTCGCTCGTCGCGGAGGCGGTCTCGTGAACGGGCTGCTGCTCGCCGTCGACGGTGGGAACGCGAAGACCGATCTCGCGTTGCTCGATCGGGAAGGCAACGTGCTCGCCCTCGTCCGCGGCCCGGGGAGCTCGCCGCACGAGCACGGCGTCGAGGGCGCGCTCGACCGCATCGAGGCGCTCGTGATCGAGGCAGGCGCCGAAGGCCCCGTCGATCACGCCGAACTGCTGCTCGCGGGGGTCGATTTCCCGTCCGAGGTGAACGCCTTTCGTGCGCGTGCGCAGGAGCGCGGCTGGGCAGCGCACGTCGAGGTCGCGAACGACACGTTTGCGGTGCTGCGGGCCGGCACCGACCGCGGCTGGGGCATCGCCGTCGTCTGCGGCGCGGGCATCAATTGCCTCGGTCTCGGGCCGGACGGGCGCGAGGCGCGGTTCCCGGCGCTCGGCGACATCACGGGCGACTGGGGCGGCGGCCAGGACGTCGGCGCGGCGGCAGTGACGGCCGCGGCGCGCTCCGAGGACGGCCGGGGGCCCAAGACGTCGCTCGAGCAGCTCGTTCCCGGGCATTTCGGCCTCGAGACGCCGCTGCAGCTGGCCGAGGCAGTCCATCTGGGCTCGGTGCCGCGCCGCCGGTTTGTCGAGCTCGCGCCGCTCGTCTTCGCGGAGGCGACGACCGACGCAGCCGCTGAAGGGATCGTCCTGCGGCTCGCAGATGAGATCGTGTCGCTCGTGCGTGTCGCGCTCGACCGAATCGGGCCGATCGACGAGCCGGCGGACGTCGTGCTCGGCGGTGGCCTCCTGCAGGCGCGGAACGCGCAGCTGCTCGACGCGATCGGAGCGCAGCTCGCGGACTTCGGCGTCCCGCACACGTTGGTCGTCGTCGATGCGCCGCCCGTCGTCGGCGCCGCCCTTCGCGCGTTGGATGCGCTCGGCGCCGAGCCGTCTGCGCACGCACGGCTGCGCGCCGACGAGCGGCTCACGGAGGTCGTCGCGGGTGGCTGAGGTTCGGTACGCCGGCGCGTCGCGCATCTATCCCGGCACGGATGTGCCTGCCGTGAACGGGCTCGACCTCGAGATCGCCGACGGGGAGTTCATGGTGCTCGTCGGCCCCTCAGGGTCGGGCAAGACGACGGCGTTGCGGATGCTCGCCGGTCTCGAGGAGGTCGATGCCGGCGCGATCTTCATCGGCGACCGCGACGTCACCGACGTCGCGCCAAAGGACCGCGACATCTCGATGGTCTTTCAGAACTACGCGCTCTATCCCTATCTCACGGTCGAGGACAACATCGGCTTCCCGCTGAAGATCGCCCGCGTCAAGAAGCCGGTGCGCGCGGCGCGCGTGCGCGAGGTCGCGAAGATGCTCGGGCTCGAGGAGTATCTCGCCCGCAAGCCGGGCCAGCTGTCCGGTGGGCAGCGGCAACGCGTAGCGATGGGCCGCGCGATCGTGCGGCTGCCGAAGGTGTTCCTCATGGACGAGCCGCTGTCGAACCTCGACGCGAAGCTGCGGGTGCAGATGCGCGCGGACATCGCGACCCTGCAGTCCGAGTTCGGCGTGACGACGGTCTACGTCACGCACGACCAGTCGGAGGCGATGACGCTCGGCCATCGCGTCGCGGTTCTGTCGGACGGGTTGCTGCAGCAATGCGCCGCGCCGCGCGAGCTGTACGAGCATCCGGCGAACACGTTCGTCGCGGGATTCATCGGCTCCCCGTCGATGAACCTCCTGTCGGTGCCGCTCGGGACGAACGGCTCGGTCTCGCTCGGCGGCGTGTCGGTGCCTGTCCCGGCGGCCGCGCGCAACCTGGGCTGGAAGGAGATCGTCGTCGGAGTTCGCCCGGAGTCGCTCGAGCTCGCTGCGGAAGGGATCCCGGCCGAGGTGCAGGTCGTCGAGGAAGTCGGAGCGGACGCGTTCGTCTTCTGCACCGCAGAGCTCGACGGCGTTGAGACGAAGCTTGTCGCGAGGGCCGGTGCGAAGCGTGCGCCCGACCGGGGCGCGCGCGTCAGCCTGCGGCCGGTGGCGGACGAAGCGCACCTGTTCGACCCGGTCGACGGCGCCAGGCTGAGCTGAGCCCGAAGAGAGCGCACCCGCCGTCCTCCCCCTTTTGGGGGAGGACGGCGCAGGCCAACCCTGGTCAAATGAGGCCGACCCGACGACAGCCGGCCGTTTGCAACGGCCGCCTCCCTGCCGAAGGGCCTTCCCATGACGCACATCCGCCGCCTTCTTTCGCTGCTTGCCGTCATGGGCGCGGTGGCATTCGCCCTCGTCAAGCCGCTGCCGGGCCGCGCCGCCCCTGCGGCGCGCAAGGCTCCTCCCACCCGCTCGCCGCAGTCTCGCGACACGTTCGGCATCCGGATCGTCGCCTACGCAAAGCGCTTCCGCGGCATCCGCTACGTCTACGGCGGGACGTCGCCGCGCTCGGGCTTCGACTGCTCAGGCTTCGTCCGCTTCGTCTACGCGCACTTCGGGATCACGCTGCCGCACTCGTCGTATGCAGACTTCGACCGCGGCCGGCGCGTGTCGCGCTCGTCGCTCCGTCCCGGCGACCTCGTCTTCTTCGACTCCGTCGGACACGTCGGGATCTACGTCGGCAACGGGCGCTTCATCCACGCGCCGCACTCCGGCACGCGCGTCCGCATCGAGCAGCTCGGCGGCTGGTACAGCTCCCGCTTCGTCGGCGCCCGCCGAATCAAGCGCGCCTAGCCCGGTACGCCTTCGTCTTCGTCCGGTTCCCGCACACCGACATCTGGCACCACACTGCAGAGCGGTTCCGCGACCGGTCGTAGAAGAGCCAGTGGCAGACCTCACGCCGGCACGCCTTGAGCCGCGACCAGGATCCGTCTGCCATTGCCGTGTAGACGATCCCGACGAGATCCGCGAACGCGCCGTCGACGTCGCGCTCGGCCGGTTCGAGGACGCCGTCGCGGTCGTCAACGCGCACCGTCAGCGTCGCCTCGAGCGCAACGTCCGTCCCCACACCGTTGTTCGCCAGGGCCAAACGGCGCAGCGTGTCGCGCAGCTCGTGCGCGCGCTCGAGGTCCCCGCCCGTCACGCGCGCGCCGCGGTCGATGAGGCCGAGCTCGAGCAAAAGCTTTCGCAGCTGCGCGGGCGAGTGCAGAGCCTCGCGGCCGTGCTCCTCGTCGAGCGTGTTCGCGAACCGGCGTACAAGCTCGAGCCGCCCGGGCGCCTCCGCGTCCAGGAGGTAGTCGATCGAATCGACAGGCTCCACGCGCAGACACTACCGTTCGGTGAACGGTGGTGACAGGGGTCGGTCTACTTGAGCTTGTCCGCCATCGCCGTCAGGAGCTTCCACGCGATCGTGGAGTTGCTCTCGACGAGCGGGCGGAAATCCCAGGGGGTCATGCCCCAGCAGACCATGTCGGTCTTGGCTGTGATCGTGGCCGTCCGGTCGGACCCGGTCAGAAGCGCGATCTCGCCGAAGTAGTCGCCGGCGGTGATCGTGCCGCGCGGCTGGCCCTCGACGGACACGTCTGCCTCGCCGGACTCGACGATGAAGAACCCGGCCCCGCCGGCGCCTTCCTCGGTCACCGTGTCGCCGGCGCTGAAGCGCCGCTCGCGCATCGTGCCGGCGATCTGCTCGAGCTCGCGCTGGTCGAGCCCCGCGAAGAGAGGCACCTGCTTGAGGACGTCGGACGATGCCCTGGCCACGGCGGAGTTATACACCGTGTGCTCGTCCGAAAGAAATCGGCAGGATACGGCAGATGCAGCTCACGGTGATCGGGTGCTCCCCGGCTTGGCCGAATGCCGGCAGCGCCCAGTCGGGGTATCTCGTCGAGGGCGAGGGGCGGTTGCTGCTCGACTGCGGGCCGGGCGTGCTCGCCCGGATGCGCGAGCGCGACGACGGGTGGCCGCGGGTGGACGCGGTCGCGATCACCCATTTCCACCTAGACCACTGGGGCGATCTCGTGCCGTGGGTGTTCGGAGCAGCGTTCGGCCCCGGCCGAAACATCCCGAGACCGGAGCTCTGGCTGCCGCCGAACGGCAGCGAGCGTCTCCGCGGGTACGGAAAGCAGATGGCCTTCGCCGACCAGATCGACAGCGTCTTCGAGGTCCGCGAGTACGAGGAGGCGACGCCGTTCAGCGCGGCCGGCTTCGACCTCGTTGCGCTGCGGCTCGATCACTACTCCGAGCTCACGTTCGGCCTCCGGATCTCGAACCACGCAAGCACGCTCGCGTATTCCGGCGACACCGGCCCGAGCGAGAACCTCGCGGAGCTCGCGCGCGACGCCGACGTCTTCTTGTGCGAGGCGACCCTGAAGGAGCCGGAGCCGGAGGAACGCGGGCACCTCAGCGAGGACGAGGCACTCGCGGCGTTCGAGCAGTCCGGCGCCAAGCGACTGATCGTGATCCACCGGCCCGATGAGTTGCCGCTCGACCCGGCCGTCGAGCGCGCGGCGGACGGCGACGTTCTGAAGTTCTAGGGATGTCTAGAATCGTTCCTGCACCGGGCCAGGAGGCTGCGTGTCCACATCGGAGGATCTCCACGCGACTGCCGAGGCGCCGCCGTGGCAGTCCTTTCATCGCTTCCCGTATGGCGTAATCGGGCTCGGCGCGGACCGGCGCGTGCAGTTCGGAAATGGCCGCGCAGCGCAGCTCCTAGGGTCGTCGGCCTTCGATGTCGGCGAGGCGCTCCCGCTCGGCTTCCTCTCCGGCTTCGTCGACCTCGTCTTCGAATCACCTGACGACATGCACACGACGGCGCTCACACTGCCGGGCGGGCGCGTAATCCGCGTCTCCGGACTCGGCCCGCAGGGTGACGAGCCGGCACTCCTGATCCTTGAAGACGCGACGGCGCAGGAACGCCAGGACCGGATCCTGCGCGAGTTCGTCCGCAACGCAGCCCATCAGCTGCGTACACCGCTGACGGCGATTGCAAGCGCGGTCGAGGTCCTCCAAGCGGGTGCAAAGGAGGTGCCGGCCGAGCGCGACCGGTTTCTCGGGCATGTGGAGGTGCAGTCGAATCGTCTGATCCAGATCGCACGCGGGTTGCTGGTACTCGCGCGGGCGCAGTCGGGTGAAGCGATGCTGACCGAACCGATCAAGGTCCGTCCCCTGCTCGAGAAGCTCGCCGGCCAGGCCGAGCCACGGTCAGGCGTCGTGATTTCGGTCGATTGCGGGCCGGACCTTGCCGCACGCGGCGTCCGGGATCTGCTGCAGGAAGCACTGGTCGCACTCGTGGAGAATGCAGTCGAGCACACCTCAGAAGGCGAGATCCTCCTGACCGCCGACGGGAAGGACGCGCGGGTCGGCATCTCGGTCGCCGACTCAGGTGCTGGTGTCCTTCCCGAGCACCGCGCACGCATCTTCGAGCCTTTCTACCGACCGACGGCGGACGGCCGCGGCTTCGGCTTGGGGCTCGCGATCGCATCAGAGGCGGTTCGCGCGATGGGCGGCGCCCTCTTTGTCGACGATTCCGACGTCGGTGCGAAGTTCACGATCTGCCTGCCTGCCGCCGAGGGCGCCGATTGAGCCGCATCCTCCTAGTCGAGGACGAGCCGGCGATCGCGGAGGCCGTGACGTACGCCCTTCGGGGGGCCGGGTACGACGTCGACCACATCGACAGCGGAACCGAGGCGCTCGCAGCCGCGCGTGACGAGCATTACGACCTGATGGTCCTCGACCTCCTGCTCCCCGGAACGCCCGGCATGGAGGTGTGTAGGACGATCCGAGCTGAAAGCGACCTTCCGATCGTGATGCTGACCGCGAGCGACGCGGAGGGCGACCAGGTGGCAGGGCTCGATGCGGGCGCCGACGACTATGTCACGAAGCCGTTCTCAGTCTTGGAGCTCGTCAGCCGCGTGCGGGCGCTGCTTCGTCGCCGCGAACTCGATCGTGCAAGCAGGGATGACGTAATCCGTGTCGGCAGCCTGCACCTCGACATCGCACGCCACGCTGCGTCGGTCGACGGGAAGCCGTTGCGACTGACGGTGTCGGAGTTCCGTCTCCTGCAGCTGCTCGCGTCGGGGCCGGGGCAGACCTTCACGCGCGAGAGCCTCATCAAGCACCTCTGGGACAGCGACTTCGTCGGCGACCGCCGCGCGATCGACGTGCACATCTCGAATCTCCGACGCAAGCTCGAGACAGACCCGCGGAATCCGCGCCGGCTGGTCACCGTGCGCGGCGTGGGCTACAAGCTGGTCGCCGGCTAGAAGGGGCGGAACGCCTGCTCGCCGAGGAGGCGGTGCCCCTCGACCGAGGGATGGTTGCCGTCGTCCGTCCATTTCTCCGGCATACGGTCCGGCCGCTCGGGATCGACGAGCGTGTCGTGGAACGGGAACAGGGGCAGCTCGAGCCCGCACGCGAGTCCGCGCACGAGTGCGTTGAGCCGGATGATCTCCTGCGCCGCGTGGTCGTCGCCGTTGTTCCACGGCAGGACATCGACGACCGCGACGCGGAGCCCGAGCCGTCGCGCCTTCGAGACCATGCCGCTGAGGTTCTGCGCGGCGGTCTCGATCGGGCGCCGCTGGACGATGTCGTTGATCCCGCCCTCGATGACGATCGCATCGACGCCGTCGACGGCCTCGTCGAGGCGCAGCGCGATCTCGTCCGTGCGCTCGCCGTTCACGCCGTGGTTGCGAAACTCGAAGCCTGGATGCGCGCGCGCCGCCCACCAGTGCCACTGACTGCGTTCGTCCGGCTCGGCGATCGTCGCGCGTAGGGCGGGATTCGGGTCCCACAACGGCGAGCCGGCGGTGATCGAGTCACCGAGGCAGGCGACGATCATGACGGGATCAGTGAGGGGTGAGGTCGACGACGAGCTCGCAGTCGAGCGCCTCGGCGATGCGCAGCAATGTGTCGATGCGAGGCGGCCGTCCGCCGCGCTCGAGCCGCGCGATCGCTGACTGCGTCGTGCCGCAGAGCTCCGCGAGCTCCCGCTGTGAGAGCTTCATCTCGATGCGCCGCGCGGCAACCTTGTCGGCGATGTCAGCGAAGAACCACCCGCGGTCGCCGGCGACGATGCGCTCGTGCAGCCGGTCGAGGGGCCGCTTCTCCGTGGTCTTTGCGCGTGCCGCCATACCGACGGTCAGTATAGCACTTCTGCTATGAGCCGCTCTTGCAGCGGCTCTACGGGGTCGCCGACACGGACTTTGCCGGGCACCGCCACTGTGCCGTACACGCCGAACGGCAGATCCTCGTCGCGGCCGTCGCGCCGATAGCGGGCGAGCGTCCCGAGCGTGTCGAAGTCCGTGACGCCGCGGTCGGGGTCATGCGACGTGACGACGCAGCGGCCGACATCGCCGTTCAGCTGGATCGTCGCCTCGCCGATGCGCCTGCGTGTCGAGCCATTCGTCCTCGGCGTGCGGCGCGACTCCGTCGATCTCGAAGAGCATCCGGAAGCGCCGCCCGTCGAGCGGGCCGGACGCTCCGCCCTCGCGGCCGAGCCGCTCGAGCGAGCCGCGGGAGACAAGCGAGATCGTCCCGCCGCGGTAGCCGCGGTCGACCGCGTGCGTGTCGGCCCAGAGCAGGGTGAGCGGCTCGCCGGCGAACTCGGAGATCGCCGCCTCCCACGGTCCGAGCACGCGATGCGAGGGATGCGGGTGACGGTACATCACCGCGTCAACGGCCTCACCGAGCTCGACCGTTCCCTCGACGCGCACCCCGCCGGGGAACGTGAGCGCGAGGACGCGCGACTCCTCGTCCCACTCCGGCTCGATCTGCACCAACGGGCCGCCGCGCTTGCCGTTGTAGAGGCGCCCGTCCGCGTCGACGAGCCAGAAGCGCCGGTTGCCGAGCACGCCGTGGTCCGCGAGCTCGATCTCCTCCGGGTGGACGAGGCCGAGCGACTTGACGGGTGCGATCGACAGGCGGGCGACGGTTGCCGTCACGCCTTCCAGCTTACGTGTCAGGCAGGACCGTCCACCCGCGCCTCACTGCGGCCGCGAACGCCCTCCAGCTCGACGACCCAGAAGTCGCGCCCGGTCACGTGGACGGCGACGTTGTAGACCGGGATCTTCCCGATGCAGCCTTCGAACGAGCCGGCGTGCGCGTGGCCGTGGAGCACCATGTCGGCGCCGTACTCCGCGATCGGGGTCGCGAGGCGGTCCGAGCCGAGCATCACGTGGATCCCCTCCGGCTCGCCTTCGATCGTTGCCTTGATCGGTGCGTAGTGCAGCAGGACGATGCGGAGGTCGCAGTGGACGATCTCCTGCAGGCCGCGCGCGATCGCTTCGGCTTCGCGGGTCGTCTCCGCGTAGACCTCGCGGAGGAGCGGCTCGCCGAAGTCGGGGAGCACGGAGCCGGGGAAGCCGCCGACGAAGCCTTTCGTGCCGACGACGCCGAGCTCGAGATCTCCGATGGCGCACGTGCACCACGAGCGGTCGAGCACGTTCACGCCGGCGCCGGCGATCACCGCCGCGACCTCCTCTGCGTGCCCGGAGTGCACGTCGTGGTTTCCGAGGACCGCGAAGACGGGCACACCGATGTCGCGGCATGCGTCGGCGACGACCTGTGCCTGCTCGGGCTCGCCTGTCGTCGTGAGATCTCCCGCGAGCAGGATGACGTCGCACTCTGCGGCGACGTGCTCGAACGCACGCTCGACGCGCTCGCGCGTCGCTTCCGACGCGTGCAGATCTCCCGCTGCGGCAATGCGTATCACACCACGCGATGTTGCACTTTCTGGCAAAACGGAAACGGCGGACCTCGAAATGCCTGAGTCATCATTCGACGAGCTGATCGAGGCCATGAAGGGTGCGGCCGGGATCTTGCAGGACGCGGGCGTCCCGTTTGTCCTCGGCGGCGGCCTCTCCGCCTGGGCGCGCGGCGGGCCGCGCAGCGAGCACGACGTCGACTTCCTGCTGAAGCCCGACGACGCAGAGACCGCGCGTGCCGCGTTCGAGGCCGCCGGCTGGCAGACGGAGAGACCGCCGGAAGGCTGGCTCTACAAGACGTGGCACGAGAACGGCGCGCTCGTCGATCTGATCTTCAACCCGGCGAGCGGCCCGATCACGCAGGAGCTGATCGACCGGTCGCCCGAAGCAGAGGTGATGGCGCTCCGCATCCACGTGTCGACGCTCGACGACGTGATGGTCGCGAAGCTGCTCGCGCTGACAGAGCAAGAACCGGACTTCAGCGCCGCACTCGAGTGGGCGCGAGCGCTGCGCGAGCAGATCGACTGGGAAGACGTCCGCGCGCGCACCGAAGCGTCACCATTCGCGAAGGCGTTCTTCACGCTCGTCGAGGGGCTCGGCATCGTCGAGCCTGCCGCAGCGGCGACGTAGTCCCGCTGTTCATCAGGGGTAATGCCAGGTCGCGCTGCCGTGCGCACGCGTGCCGATCGTGAAGCGCGCGATCATGCCTTGCGCGAGGTGTCCGCCGTTCAGCACGGTGCACGCGATGACGTAGACGCCCGGCACGAGCTTGACCGTCAGCCGCCTCGTTCGTCCGGGATCGACGTCGCCGCTCGCGAACTTCACCGGCCCGTAGATCGTCGTGAAGTTGTGCGGAAAGACGCCGAGGTTCCTCAGGACGAAGGTCGTCCGTCCCGGCCTGAGTTTCAGCGGCATGATGATCGCGTACTCGCGCAGCGTCACCGAGACTGACTGCGCCGGCGGTGCGGCAACAAGCATCGCCCGGACCTACGCGAGCCCCGCAAAGCCGGATTCAGAAGAAGAAGTCCGACCACGCCTGCCACCAGTCGTCGCCGCGGGCGACGATCGTGCGCGGGCCGGTCACTTCGACGTTCTTGCGGTTCCGGTACTCGACGAGGCGGTCCGGCGACGTGAACTCGACCTCGATCTCACAGGGCTTGCCGGGGTCGTACGGCTTCACGGCCGAGAGATCCTTGAGCGACTGCTTCGCACCCGCTTCGATCAGCTCCCGCGCACGCACGGGCGGCAGGTGGCGCGCGCTGTAGCGCCCAAGCCCGATCTTCACCTCGACCGTGGTCAGGCCGTCTCCGAGCAGCTCCCGGCCCTCGCGGCAGGTGGCGCGATCGCCCGTGACGAGCACGACGGGACAGCCCCAGTGGCCGCAGAGCGCCGCGTTGATCCCGGTCTCGCCGACGAGCGTCCCGTTGAAGCGCAGGTTCTGCCACGCCTGGCCCGACACGGTGTGCGACATCACGCCGTCGGGCGTTCCTGCCATCGCGTGCATGCCGACGAAGAGCGCAGCGTCGCAGCCCTGCTCGAGGAACTCGGTGTACTCCGTCCACTCGCTCTGGATCACGAACTCGCAGTCCGGATCGAGGTCGGCCGGCAGCAGCGAGTTGAACGTGTAGTTGCCGCCGGCGCCGTGGCAGTCCATGACGACGATCTCGGTCGCACCGGCGGCCTTTGCGCCCCGCACCGCTGCATTGATCTCCTCGGTGTACAGCTTGCGCGCCTCGTGGTAGAGCGGGTTGTCGCCGCCCGTCTGCCCCCAATTGACGAGCCCCGCGACGCCCTCGATGTCGCTGATGATGTGAACGCGCACGCGCGGAGACTAACCTCCCGATGTGGAAACCGGGCTGGCAGGCAAGGGCGTCGTCGTCACCGGCGGTGCGGGCGGCATCGGCTCTGCCTGCGTGCGCGCGTTCGCGGCGGAAGGCGCCCGCGTCGTCGTGCACTACAACACGAGTCGCGAGCGCGCGGAGTCGCTCGCGGCGGAGCTCGACGGCGCCGTCGCGATCCCCGCCGACCTCACTGACGAGCGGCAGGTGGACGCGTTGTTCGACCGTGCGCGGGAAGCCGTCGGCTCAGTCGATGTCTGTGCTGCGGTCGCCGGCGTGTGGCCGCGCGCAGACGAGCCCGTGTGGCAGCTACCGCTCGCGCGCTGGGAGGACACGATCGCGTCGAACCTCACGGTGACGTTCCTCACCACGCGCGCGTTCCTCCGCGAGGTCGAGCGGTCAGGCCGCGGCAGCCTCGTGCTCGTGGGGTCGACGGCAGGACGGTTCGGGGAGGCGGGGCACGCCGACTATGCGGCGGCGAAGTCGGCGATCCAGGTCGGCTTGCTCCTCAGCCTTAAGAACGAGATCGTCCGCGTCGCGCCACTCGGACGCGTGAACGCGGTCGCGCCCGGTTGGACGTTCTCGCCGATGACACGCGGCGAGCTCGATCCCGCCGTCGTCGAGCGGATTTCGCGCACGATGGCGCTGCGCAAGGTCGCGACGGCCGACGACATCGCGCGCGCGGTCGTCACGCTCGCGTCCGATGAGCTCTCGGGCCACATCAGCGGCGAGCTCGTCACGGTCGCGGGCGGCATGGAAGGGCGCACGATCCACGGTTAAGCGAAAGGCGGCGCCCGAAGGCGCCGCCCAGAGCTCCAGCCGCAGGATGATTGCCGTCAGTCCCCGGGAGGAGTTCACTCCTCTTGTCGGCAGCGGCGATGCTCTCCTTTAGCGGGAGTGCCGTTCGACTGCTCGGGCACACTGCAGCGATGTCTCGCTTCCTCGAACGGCTCGGCACCGGCCCGCCGATCGTGGCCGACGGTGGCATGGGCGCGCTCATCGCGAGCGCCGTCGAGCGGCTCCGAGTACCGGAGGAGGCGAACACCAAGGCGCCTGAGGCGGTGCTCGACGTGCACCTCGGCTACATCCGCGCCGGCGCGGAGCTGATCGAGACAAACACGTTCGGCGCGAGCCGCGGGAAGCTCGCGCAGCATTTCCTCGAGAACGAGTTCGAGGCGATCAATGCCGCAGGCGTGAAGCTTGCGCGCGAGGCGCGCGAGGTCTCCGGGAAGGAGATCTTCATCGCGGGCTCGATCGGGCCCGGCGGCGACTACGGCGATCGCGCTCGTCTACTCGAAGGCCGCGGCGTCGACGTGTTCTTCCTCGAGACGTTCTCGTCGCTCGACGAGCTCGAGGCGGCGATCGCGGACGTGCGTGCCGTATCGAGCCTGCCCGTCATCGCGCTTATGACGTTCGACTCCGCGGGCGACACGCTCGCCGGAGTCTCTGCCGCGCGGGCAGCTGAGCGACTGCGCGGGCTCGAGCTCGCCGCCTTCGGCGCGAACCACGGCGCCGGCCCGACCGCGGCGATTCGCGCGCTCTCCGACATGCAGGTCGGTGCGCCGCTCGCCGCGCTGCCGAACGTCGGGCTCGCGAGCATGTCAGGGACGCGCATCGTCTTCCCGCATGCGACACCCGAGTACTTCGCGGAGTTCGCGGCGCAGGCGCGCACGCTTGGCGCGCGGATCATCGGCGGCTGCTGCGGCACGACGCCGATGCAGATCGCAGCGATTCGCGCCGCGGTCGACGAGAACGCCGAGCCGGCGACGCCGCTCCTCGTGCGGCGGCGCGCCGAGACGCGGCCGGTCGCCGACACGCAGGGGCCGACGACGCTCGAGCGCCTGCTCGGAGACGGGACGTTCGTCGTGTCCGTGCAGCTCGATCCGCCGCTCGGCGCGAACCCGGAGGCCCTGCTCGAGACCGCGCGCGCGGTGCGCGACTCCGGCAAGGCCCAGTTCGTCGACGTGAACGACAACCCGCGTGCACGCGCGCGGATGAGCGGGATCATGGCCTCGGTCGCGATCGAGCGGTTCACCGGAGTCGAGACGATCCCGCACCTGACGCCGCGCGACACGACGATCGCGGGACTCGAGTCGCAGCTGCTCGGCGCGCATGCTGAAGGCGTCCGGAACATCCTCGCCGTGACGGGCGATCCACCGGAGGCGGGCGACTACCCCGGCGCGCACGGCGTCTACGAAGTCGACTCGATCGGGCTGGTCGAGCTGATGGCGCGGCTCAATCAGGGCGAGGACTTCCACGGGCGCGCAATCGACGCGCCGACGTCGTACGTGCCCGGTGTCGCCGTGAACCCGACCGCGGACGATCTCGAGCTCGAGCTCGACCGCTTCCACCGCAAGGTTGCCGCGGGCGCGCGCTACGCAATGACGCAGATCCTCTTCTCGCTCGACCCGCTGGAGGCGTTCCGCGAGCGCCTCGGCGGTGCGTGGCCCATTCCCGTGCTCGTCGGCGTCTGGCCGATCCGCACGCACGAGTTGCTCGTGCGCGTGCACAACGAGACGCCGGGGATCGTCGTGCCGGACGAGGTGCAGGAGCGCTACCGGCGTGCCGGCGCGAATGCACGTGAGGTCGGCGGCGAGCTCGGTCTCGAGCTGATCGAAGGCGCGCGACGGCTCGCGCACGGCGTGTACGTGGTGGCGCCGTTCCGCGCTCCGATGAACGTCGTCGACTTTCTCCCTCAGCTCGCGCAGGCGCCGGTCGAGACCGGCCGGTGAGCACCGCGTAGCGCGCGTTCGACCGTGTCGGTCGGGACGCCGTAGCCGACGGGCTCGCCGACGCGTGCCGCGAAGATCGTCGTCTCGACGCGTCCACGCGCGTCGACGGCTGGGCCGCCGGAATTGCCGTGCCGCACTGCAGCTGCGACAGCGGTAATGGTGCGCGTGACCGGCCCGCGTCCGTAGGCATCGCGCGTGAGGACAGCGGAGGTGTCACCGATGCGGCCCGGTGTGGAGCTGAGCGCTCCGTTCTCCGGGTAGCCGAGGATTGCGACGGCGGTGCCGCGCCGCGGCTGCGCGGTGCGCAGGGGGCGGCCGCTCGTGCCGGCGACCTGCAGGACGGCGACGTCGTCATGTGCGTTGAAGGCGATCACGTGCGCGCGGTAGGGCCGCGGGCGGCCGGAGATCTCGACCGTCGTGTCGTCCTCACCTGCAACGACGTGCGCCGCGGTGATCACACGATGCGGCGCCGCGAACCAGCCGCTCCCTTCGATGCCGACGCCACACGCCGTCCCGACGACGCGGACGACGCCCTGCTCCGCGGCGTGCACCGCCGGCCTCAGCACGATCGCCGGCGTGAGAGGGCCGTTCGGCGCATCCGGCCCGACGATCGACGGGAACGGGTCGATGCGCGCGAGCACGTGCAGCACGCGTCGCGGCGACACCGTGTCGTTCAGCGTGCGAACGATGTGCGAACGAAGCACGTCGCGGCGGACGCTCGCCTGTCCCGGCGTGAGCAGTGCGGTTGCGCCGGCGACCCAGACGATCACGAGCCCGGTGAGAGCGCCGAGCACGACACCGCCGGCAGAGTCGACGAAGCGGATCGGCGTGAGCTTCAGCCCACCGCGGAGATAGGCGCCTGCCATGGCGGCCACGGTCTGCAACAGGGATGCGCCGGCGAGCGCGCCGACAAGTCCGGCGAGCGGCGTCCAGCGCGAGGTGTCGCCGCCGTGGAGCAGGTGCGGCGCGATGCGCGACCCGGCGTACGCGCCGCCGATGAGCCCGGCGAGCGACAGCGCGCTGGCGATGAGACCGCGCCGCAAGCCGCTGAACGCGCACAGCAGGATCACCGCGATGGCGATCCAGTCGACGGCCGTCACGGCCGCAGTGTCGCAGCACCGCCGGAGGCGCAGCGGGCTACAATGCGCTGCCCGAGGGGGCGTAGTTCAGTTGGTTAGAACGCCGGCCTGTCACGCCGGAGGTCGCGGGTTCGAGTCCCGTCGCTCCCGCTCTGAAAGTCCCCGCTGGCGGGGACTTTTCGTTTCGGTGCTGTCCCCGCTGCGTTTTCCGATGGGCCTGGATGGGGTGAGCGCGTCCAGGGCGTCGAGGAAGAGGTGACCTAGAGGTCGAGGGTGACGCGGATCGACGAGCGGCCCATCTGTGCTTGCAGGTACTTCGGATGTGCGCCGGCGGCGACCATCAGCGCGGCGTAGGTGTGGCGGAGGTCGTGGAAGCGGAAGCCGGGCAGCTTCGTGCGGCGAACGGCGGGGCGAAACACGCGGTGCCAGAAGTTGTCGTCGTTCAGGATCACGCCTTCCGGTGACGGGAAGACGAGGCCAAGCTCGTTCGGCTTCCGTGCGAGCAACTGGCGGCGGAGGATGCGCACGACTGCGCGTGACAGGTCGACGCGGCGACGCGAAGCCCGCGTCTTCACCGGCACGAGCTCGCCGGCGTAGGTGCCGTTCTCGACGCGAATCGTCTTGGCGTCGAGGTCGACGTTGCGGTCGCGGAGCGCGAACAGCTCGCCTTGGCGCAGACCGGTGACGGCGGCGAGCATGACCATGTTGCTACGGCGCAGCGGTGTTGGCGGCGAGCTCCTCGACCTGCGCCGCCAGCCAAACCACCAACTACTTGTACGGCGGCACCGCTTCCCCGATCTTCGAGACGAACGGGAGCGGCACGATCACGCTCAGCTACGTGCAAGGTCCCGGCGGGGATCTCGCCCACTACGCCGGACCGCCCACCACGTCCAGCACCGTCACATACCAATACGACAACGGCCACGGCGACCTCGCCGCCACCGCCGACGGAAGCGGCAGCGCGACAGAAGCGAGCTACTCGGCGGGAGCGCGAACGTTGCGCTGATGTTCAGAGTCCAAAGACGAGCGCGAGCGCAGCGTCGAGGTCGCGCAGCTCCGTCGCGCTGAGGCGGCCGGCCGAATGACCGAGGCGGTCGGGGCTGATCGCAGTCGTTTGCTCGACGAGCACTCGGGTTAGCTTCCCGTCGAGGTCGATCGTCGGACGGAATGACCGTGGGGGGGCCGACGTCGAGGTCGGCGAAACCAGCACCGTCGAAAGGGCGAGCAGCTCGTCGGCCTGGACGACGACCGCGTAGCGGCCGCCGCGCTGCTCGGAGCCACGCGCGCCGCGCGGGAGGCGCAGCCGGAACACCTCGCCGCGAACCACTGTGCCTAGCCGTCGTTCCAGGCGGCCGCGATCGCGTCCATCTCGGCGCGCACACGGAGCGCCTCGGCGCGATCGTCGGGATCGGCTGCGGCAGCTTCCGCCTCGAGGCGCAGCGCGCTCTTCCGCCGCCGCAGCTCGGCTGCCTCGTGCAGCGCCAGCCGGATCGCCGCCGAGTCGCTGTGTCCTTCGCCTCGCAGCAGAGCGAGATCCCGCTCGGAGCGTTCGTCCAGCCGCGCTTGTACCGTCCGCGCCACGACGATAGCGTAGCACAAAACGTATTACAGCGACACCGCGGAGTCACTCCAGGCGATGGGGCGTGGATGGGGCGGGAATCTCAGGGAGAGGCGTGCAACCGCGAGGACCCGGCAGGCGCGCGACGGCGGAGTCCCTGCTACTCGTGTTCTTCCGGTTCATCGGGTGGAGACGCGAGCTTGCCCTTGCGCCGCCTGTCACGCCGGAGGTCGCGGGTTCGAGTCCCGTCGCTCCCGCTCTTTGAACCACCTGAAAACGGGTGGTTGCCGGAACGCGTACTTCGCCACAACCCACGTGCCGAAGAACGCGAACACGGTCACGAAGACTGCGCGGATCGGATTCGGAGGCCGACACGACACTCATACTTTGCGGCCGCGGAGCCGGGACGCGCGCCGCGCCTGCCTGACCACGAGGGCGGCTGCCGTGGTCACCCCGCCACGCGGGTCGATCAACGTTCCGCGGACTAGCCGATTCGCGGATAGGCGCAGATGCCCGTCTCGGAGGTACGTGCGTGCGTACTTGAGGTGCGGCGAGGCGCGGGCACGACGCTCGAACGCGCCTCCGAGCTGCTCGGGGTGACGCTCGAAGTATCCGGCGATGATCCGGCGATGGACGAGCTCGCACTCCTGGTTCCGCGCGTGGCCCTGGATCCCCTCGCCATGACGCCGGTACCGGTAAACGATCTGACGGTCTCCTCTGACGGGCGCGTGCTCGAAGGCCCGCAGCTGCCATTCCCAGTCAGCCATGACGTCGATGGAGGTGTCCCACGGCCCGGCGGCGTCGACGACGCGACGCGGGAACAGGATGGGCTGCGTCTGAATCCGGACGCGGTCGAAGAGACAATCGACCTCGGCCGCGCCCTGGATGTCGCAGGCGAGGATCCCCACGGGCTCGAGCTTTTCGTTGCACAGCTCGGTCGCGCCGTAGGAGATCACCTCGTCGCCTCCCTCGCCGAGAGCGAGCAGGTGCGCCGTGCCGCCGTGCACCACGACGTCGTCGCAGTCGACGAAACGGACGTACGTTCCAGTGGCTTCGCTGATGCCCGCGTTGCGCGCCGCGCACTGCCCGCCGTGCTCGATCCGAATCACGCGAAGGTGCTTGTCCTCGACGCAAGACAGCATGTTCTCGACGGGCTCGGAATTGCCGTCGTCGACGACGAGCAGCTCGACGTCGCATCCGGGCTCGTCGAGCACGCTGCGGACTGCCGCGAGAAGCCACTGCGCTCGCGGTCGCCACGCCGGCATTACGAAGCTGACGCGGGCCTTCATCTCTCTCACTCAGCCGCCGGCGCGAACCGCGGCAGCAGCGCCTCGGTCGCTTCGCAATATGCGTCGAACCACTTGCGAATGTCGGAAGCACTCAAGACGACCGTCGGACCATTCACCGTGGGATTTACGTCCACGACGTAGATTCGGCCGTCGGCGCGGTCCCGAAGGAGGTCAAGCTCGCCGAAATCCAGACCGATCCGATCGGCCAAGCGCTCGACGCGCTGAACCTCTTCGCTAGAGAGCAAGTAGTCCATCGGCACGATGTTTGCCACGGCGTACTCCTTCTCGCCGATCGCCATCGGCATGTATCCGAAACGCGTCTCGGCCGGACGGAGCCTGACCTGGCATTCGCCGAGACAGCGTCCGACGACGGCAACGCGGATGTCCTCGTACAGGCCTCGATGCACCTCGCAGTCGATCAGCCGCTGATAGACGAATCCGGGCCGAGGCTCGGTCGGTCCCCGCATGACCAGCGCGTCCTTCTCCGACTGTTCGATGCTCTTGCGCACGTAGGGCTCGTCGTAGACGCGCGGGTCCACCGCCATCCCGTAGCCGAAGACGGCCAGGTGGACTCGCTCGACGTTGTCCTTGCCGACGTCGAGGCATCGGCTGTTGATTACACGTCCGTATCGACGTACGAGCGGCTCGAAGAGCCCCGCGGGGACGCGGGCGCCCTCGTCCTGCCAAGCCATCACCGCGCACGGGTCCCGCCGCTCGGGCTCGCTGACCGGCCGAATGCCGAGACGAATCAGCACCTTGCCGATGGAGTAGTCCCGCCACGGTGCCATGAAGCGTGGTCCGAACAGGAGCGTCCGGCGCGACCGCACATAGCGCGCGCATTCGTCCAGCGAGAAGCCCCACTGCCTGCGAACGGCTGGATCGAAAGCCCAGCGGGCAGCGCGCCTCTGTTCCCAGCCGAGGCGCGGCTCGCGCCGGCGGATCGCGTCCCTCACCGTCACCGGCCCTCATCCTCGCACGGCCGTCCCGGCCGGCAAGCCGCACGGCGAGCGAGGTTGCGAACGAAAGCGAGAATCGGGGCGCTCGACGAAGCAGCCAGGCAGGCGGCGGCGCGCACAATGGCAGTCGGAAGGGCGGTCATCACGGCGTTCCCTGCAACGGCAGAGGATCACGGGCATCCGGGAGAATGTCCGCATGAGCGCCCTGCCTTCCGGGACGGTGACATTCGTCTTCAGCGACCTGGAGGGATCGACCGAACTTTTGAAGCGTCTCGGTGAGCGCTATTCGGACGTCATCGCCGAGCACCGGCGGCTCGTTCGCGAGCACTTCGGAGCCCGCGACGGGGTCGAGATCGACACGCAAGGCGACTCGTTCTTCTACGCCTTCGCCCGCGCGCGCGATGCCGTCGCTGCTGCGGTCGACGTCCAGCGCGCACACACCGAGCACAGCTGGCCGGCAGGCGAGCGCGTCCGCGTTCGGATCGGCCTCCACACCGGCGAGCCCGCCGTCGGCTCCGAAGGCTACGTCGGCATCGACGTGGTGCGCGCGGCGCGGCTGGCAGCGACCGGTCGCGGCGGCAGCGTTCTGCTCTCCGAGACGACGCGCGCGCTCCTCGGCTCCTCCTTGCCCGACGGCGTCTCCGTGCACGCGCTCGGCGAGCGGCGGCTCAAGGACATCGACGAGCCCGAGCGCATCTACGAGCTCGAAATCGAAGGTGCCGAACAGGCAGACGTGTCACCCGCGCGCGAGATCGAGACCGCGGCCGGCGGCGAGTTGGAGAATCGCTTCGCAGATCTCGGCGCGCGCTTGAGCAGGAAGATCAAGCAGGACGTCTACAGCCAGCTGCAACGCGAGCTCGACATGGACGGCCGCGACTAGCGAACTACGTCCACGCCGGACGTCGACGCGTGCCGATGACGACGCCGTACAGCGCGAGCAGCAAGGTGGCAACGACGATGCCGGCGATCACGAGGCGTTTCTTCATGTCTTCGTTAGACCGGAGCGGCGTTGGAAAGTCATCGGTCGGCATTCGCCCGCGCGTTGCAGTCGGTTCACCGGTGTTCGATCATGTCCCATGATGGTGCCGGTGCCGCTCCTCGTCCCATGGCTCGTCCAGGGCCTCGTGATCGGCGGAGCAGGCGCGGTGCTGTTCTTCGCGCCGACCACCGGTCATGACATCTGGGGCTGGGAGCTCACGCCCTTCAACACGCGCTTTCTCGGCGCCATCTACCTTGCTGCGCTCGTCCCGTTCCTCGTGTTCGCGCTCGTGAGGCGCTGGACGTTCGCGCGACTCGTAGTGCCGATGGATCTGCTGTTCATGTCGGTTGTGCTCGCCGTCTCGCTCGCGTACGTCGATCGGTTCAAGTGGGAGCGGCCGACAACGTGGGCGTGGTTCCTGATCTTCGTCTCCGTGCCGCTCTACACCGCCTACCTCGTCGTGCGCCTGAGGACGATCCGGCCGGCGGCGCCGGAACCGCCGCGACCGAGCGTTCGCATCGGCCTTCGCGCCGCAAGCATTCCGCTCGCCGGTTACGGCATCGGCCTGCTCGTCGCCCCGGCGACCGTGACGTCTTTCTGGCCTTGGCCGGTCGACGGGTTCCACGGCCGCGTCTACAGCGCGATCTTCGTCACGCTCGCACTCGCGGCCGTGATCGCAGCGCGCGGGTCGTCGTCTGTCGACCTTGCGACGCTCGCCCTCACGCTCATCGCGCTGGGAGCGTTACAACCCATCGGGCTCGCGGTCGTCGATGCGAGCGTCGACAAGGTCGACTGGTCAGCGGCTGGGACGTGGATCTGGATCGCGATGTTCGCAGCGATGGTTGCGCTCGGTGTCGCGCTTGCCGCCACGAGCACGCCCTTCATGCAAGGGCTTGAGCGAAGGCGCGCGCAATGACGCCGTAGCCGGTCGCGTTCGCGTGAATGTCGGGCCCGAGCGGCGCCGGCGTGCAGATCCAGGTCCAGGCGCACTCGCGGACGACATCGAGCGGCGTCCCGTCGACCGGCGTGGTGTCCGTGACGGCAAACGCCGCCTCGACATCTGCGACCGGATCGCCCGCCGCCGCATACATACCCTCGAGGAGATCGTTGAAGTCAACGAGGTCGGCGACTTGCGCCTGCAGACCCGGCAAGCCTCCCTGCATCCACGCCTGAGGAGCGAACGGGTCGTAATAGTTCATCCCGACGATCGGAACTCCCGGGCCGGCCGCCGCCTGTAGCTGTGACAGGATGATTGGGAGGTTCGTGAGGAGCGGTCCGACTCCGCTCGGTCCGATCAGGTCGTTTCCCCCGAGGTCGATCGTGATGAACGCGACGGAGCCGCGGTGCGCCTCGAGGAACGAGACCGCCTCGGCGAGTTGGGTGCCGCCGTTCGGGTACTGCTGCTCGTAGAACGACGGCGGGCCGCAGCTCGAAGCGACGCCGGCGTCCTGACTCCCGTAGAGCAGCGAGACGGTCGACTCGCCGCCGCACCCGAGCTTGACCAGCTGGAGCTGCGTGTACGTGTCACGCTCGAGCTTGAAGAGCTGATCTGCGTAACCCTGGTGGTACCCCGTCGGTATGACGTTGCGGCTCCGGGTTCCGCCGATGGGCTCGTAGCCCTGCGCCAGCGAGTCGCCGAGGGACAGGTAGTACTGGGCCCCACTCGGGTCAGCATGTGCAGACGCAGCAGCCCCGCGGGCGCCGGTCGTGAGGACGAGAGCCGCGCCGATGACGACGAAGAGGAGTAGGCGCTTCATTTCGTGTGCCTCCCTTGTCTCGTTTCCCGCTTGAGTCCGTGTCGTCGACGAAGTTAGGAGGCTGCAGTCGCAACGTCGTCACGGGGATCCGTGAAGTCCTCGCAAGATCACGGAAATCCGGGAGTGTGTTGCCTCGTGCGCTGTGCCACCATCCTCGTGTGGCTGCAACAGTCCTGGTCGTCGACGATCACCCAAGCTTCCGGGCCTTCGCTCGCAGGCTCCTCGAGGCGGCCGGCTTCGCTGTCGTCGACGAGGCGAGCGACGGAGCATCGGCGCTGGACGCGGTGCGAGCGCTGCGCCCCGAAGTCGTGTTGCTCGACGTGCTCCTTCCGGACACGACCGGGTTCGAGCTCGCGGAGACGCTCTCCATCGACCCGGCGCGCCCGATGGTCGTCCTGACGTCGAGCCGGAGCGCCGACGACTTCGACAGCTCGCTCGCGCGCTCGAGCGCGCTTGGCTTCATCGCCAAGCGCGACCTGACCGCGGCGGCGTTCGCCGCGCTCGTGGACGGCGCCTCGTGAGACTGACGCGCCTGCTTGTGTGGCTCGCGGGCGGCGGCCTCGCCGCGACGATGATCGTCGGGGCACAGCACAACGGCATCTGGCCGCCGCCGGAGAAGGCCGCGATCTCGTACGCCGCCGCGTTCGTCGCGATCACCGTCGGCGTGATCGTGTGGCAGCTGCGGCCGGAAAGCCGCACCGGCCTCCTCCTGACGGCGTGGCCGTTCGTGGCCCTGCTCGAGGACTTACGGACCGTCTTCGCCGGCTCGGCGATCGCGGTCACGATCGGCTACGCGACGACCTGGATGGGCGCGCCAGTCCTGGGACACCTCGCGCTCTCCTATCCGACCGGCCGGCTCCGATACCGGCTCGACCGGGCGGCCGTGGGCGTTGCGTACGCCCTCGCGGCTGCCTTCGGCCTCGCAACGATCCTCCTCTTCGACCCGAGGCCGCAGTGGGACGGGACGATCACAGAGTTCCAGCACCACGCCGCGCCGATCACGCACATCCCCGGCTCGGAAGCGGCGGGACTGCCCGACGCGTTCGACCGTTCGCTCCTCCCCCTCGCCGTGCTCTTCATCGCGCTGCTGGCGCGCAAGCTCGTCCGGTCGACGCCCGGAGGGCGCCGCGTTGTGCTTCCACTCGCGATCGCGGGAGGGTTCGCGGCCGTTCAGTTCATCGTCCAGTTCGCACTCGTGGGCGGGCCGGTCAACTCGTACTCGAACCGCCACCCCGTTTGGTTCTGGGTCGTGAACGGCGCGTCGCTCGCAATTCCCCTCTCGCTCGCGGCCGGGTTGGTCTGGGGTCGTCGCGCACGAGCGGTCGTGGCGGACCTCGTCGTCGAGCTCGAGCGCACTCCTCCGGGCTCGGTACGCGATGCACTCGCCCATACGCTCGGCGATCCGACGCTCGAGCTCGCCCTCTGGCTTCCCAAGCAGGGCTCATACGTCGATGCGCATGGACGACCGCTCACGCTGCCGGCGCACGGTTCGGAGCGAGCAGTGACGACGCTCGGCCCCGCGGAGGCTCCGATCGCGGCGCTCATCCACGATCCGGTGCTACTCGAGCGACGAGCGCTGCTCACCGCTGCGGGCGCGGCGGCGCGGCTGGCACTCGAGAACGAACGACTGCAGGCGGAGCTGCGCGCACAGCTCGCAGAGCTGCGCGCTTCGCGCGCGCGCATCGTGAGCGCCGGCGACGAGGAGCGCCGACGGCTCGAGCGCGACCTTCACGACGGCGCGCAGCAGCGACTGCTCTCGCTCGGGCTCGCACTCCAGCTTGTGCGCGCGAAGCTCGGCCCCGATGTGGACGGAGCAGCCGATCTGCTGACTGAGGCTGATGTCGAGCTTCGCGCCGCCCTTGATGAGCTTCGCGAGCTCGCGCGAGGCATCCACCCCGCAATCCTCACCGAGCAAGGGCTCGCCGCGGCTCTCAAGTCGCTCGCGGAGCGGTCACCCGTGCCGGTGACGATCGCCTCCCTCCCCGACCAGCGGCTCTCGGCGCCCGCCGAAGCGGCCGCCTACTTCCTCGTCTCCGAGACATTGGCGAACGTCGCCAAGTACGCACAGGCAACCCATGTGCGCATCAACCTGACCCACGTCGATGGACGCGTGCTCGTTGATATCGACGACGACGGTGTCGGAGGAGCCGATCCGGCGCGCGGCTCGGGTTTGCGCGGTCTCGCCGACCGCGTGCACGCACTCGACGGACGCCTCGCGCTCGAGAGCCCACCCGGTAACGGCACTCACCTCCACGCGGAGATCCCGTGCGTGTAGCGCTCGCGGACGATGCGGCCTTGCTGCGCGAAGGCCTCGCGCGCGTTCTTGCGGACAATGGAGTCGAAGTCGCGGTGCAGGTGAGCGACGCGGACGAACTACTCGCGGCCGTCGATGAACTGCGCCCTGACGTCGCCGTCGTGGACATCCGCATGCCCCCTACCTGGAGCACCGAAGGGCTTGCCGCCGCCGAGGAGATTC
This sequence comes from Gaiellaceae bacterium, assembly GCA_036265735.1. Taxonomy (GTDB): domain Bacteria; phylum Actinomycetota; class Thermoleophilia; order Gaiellales; family Gaiellaceae; genus Palsa-739. The sequence continues at coordinate 73,831 of DATAOK010000050.1, read as the reverse complement.
GACGGCGTTTCCCCGACGTCGCCGTGCTCGTCCTCTCCCAGTACGTCGAGCCGGAGTACGCCTTGCGGCTCCTCGAGAGCAGCGACAGTCGAACCGGTTACCTCCTCAAGGAGCGCGTTCTCGATCTCGAGCAGCTCGTCGACGCGCTCGAACGCGTCGCGCGAGGCGAGACGGTCGTCGACCCGGCCCTCGCAGCACAACTGCTCGACCGCGTGCGGGACGCGAGCCCCCTCGATCAGCTCACGCCGCGAGAACGCGAAGTCCTCGGGCTTATTGCCGAGGGTCTCACCGACCGCGGCATCGCTGAACGGCTGTACCTCACCCCGAACACCGTCGAGACGCACATCCGCCACATCATCGCCAAGCTCGACCTGCCCGCCACGCCCGCGGACAACCGTCGCGTCCACGCAGTGCTCGCGTATCTCCGCTCGGGCTGACCGGTCAGGCTCAGATACCGCTGAACGCATCGAATCCACCGTCGACGGGAAACACGACTCCTGTCACGAACGACGCTGCTGCGCTTGCGAGCCAGACAACTGCGTCGGCGACCTCGGACGGCTCGCCGAAGCGGCCCGCAGGCGTGTGAGCAATCACCGCTTCGCCACGGTGCGTCGGGCTTCCGTCGTCATTGAGCAGCAGCGAGCGGTTCTGCTCGCCGACGAAGAAGCCGGGAGCCACGGCGTTCACCCGCAGCCGGCCGCTGCTCGCACGGCCGAGCTCGACGGCAAGCCAGCGCGTCAGATTGTCGACGCCGGCCTTCGCGACGCCGTAGCCGATCACACGCGTCATCGCGCGCCGGGCGGCCGTCGAGGAGAAGTTGACGATCGATCGGCCGCCGTCCGGGAACGGCTCTGCCAGCATCGCCTCCCCGAACACGCGGATCGGCAGCAGCGTTCCGTTGAGGTTCAACTTGACGACGTCGTCGAGCGCCTGCGCGGAAAGCTCGAAGAACGAGCGCTCGCCGACGGTCGCCGCGCGCACGTTTCCGCCGGCTGCGTTGACGAGGATGTCCACGCCGCCCCAGCGCTCGAGCGTGGCAGCGCGTGCCGACCTCAGCTGCTCCACGTCGAGGACGTCGGCGACGAGCGCGAGCGCGTCGCCGCCAAGCTCCTCCGCGAGCGCTTCGGCGCGGTCGCGCGACCGAGCAAGAATCCCGACAGCTGCGCCGGCGTCCGCAAGTGCTCTCGCCACCGCGCCGCCGAGCACTCCGGTCGCACCGGTGACGACCGCGCTGCGGCCCGCGAGCGTCACTCCTGGATCCACGCGTGGCGAGGATCGAAGAACGGCATCAGGTCACGCCCTTCGCCCGCCATCACCCACAGGTAGTACAGCGAGTAGCCGGGCGCTGCAGCGACCGGGTGGTAGCCAGACGGAATGTCGACGACGTCGCCGTCCCGCACGATCTGCGCGCGCTCGTCGCGGTCGTCGTAGATGAGCTGCACGCCGAAGCCGCCCTCCGGCTTGAAGCGGTAGTAGTAGACCTCCTCGAGCGCGGCCTCCTCCGGCGGCGCGTGACGGTCGTGCTTGTGCGGCGGGTAGGACGACCAGTTGCCGGGCGGATTGATCGTCTCCCCGACAACGAGTCGCCCCGCGTCGTCGTCTGGGCCGAGGATCGTTCGAATGCTTCGCGACCAGTTCCCGGTGCCCGCGGTACGCGTGGTCTGATCGGTCGGCCTGATCAACCGTGGGGCACCCGCTGGCCGGTCCGCGAGCTGAGCCGCCGCCACTGCAACAACCGCGTCGCGGCGCGCGACGAGATCGAGCGCCTGATCCGGCGGGACGTACACGGCGTCGCCTGCGCTCTCGAATACATCGATGTCGCGCTTCGCGGAACCGAAGTCCGCGGCGCCGATCACCACGTCAACCGCTCCCGAGACAACGACCGCACAGATCTCGGCATCGACCTGCACGGTCTCCCGCTCGCCCGCCGACAACTGCACGAGGCGAAGGTCGATGAGCACGCGCCGAACCCTAACCAGCGAAAGGGCGTAAGATCACGCCAGTCCGATGCTCGATGCGATCAAGAGGTGGCTGCGCCGAGGCAAGGAAGAGGCCGAAGACGTGGTCGAGGGTGGAAGCGCGGTCGCGCGGCCCGAGACCGGCGCGGATTCCGAGACGTCGACGAACGCCCAGGCCGAGGGAGCGAGCGGCGAGCCGTGGCCCGGCCGTGACCCGGAGCCGTAGGCCGCCGCGCTTCATCAAGGGCGGCAGAACCCGCGCACCTGCTCCGGAAACTCGCGCACGCTGATCGGCTTCTCGACATAACCGTCGAAGCCCGCCGCTAGGAACCACTCGCGGTCGCCCTTCATCGCGAACGCCGTCAACGCCACGACCGGAATCGCGGACGTTCGCTCGTCAGCCTTCAGTCTCCGGGCAGCTTCTGTCCCGTCGAGGTCGGGCAACCGGATGTCCATCAGGATCACGTCCGGCAGCTCGGCCGCCGCCACAGCGAGCGCCTCGGACGCGGACGCGGCTTCGAGCGTCCGGGCGCCCGCGTGGCGCAGCACGTCGCGCGCAAGCCGGCGATTCCGCTCGTTGTCGTCGACGATCAGGACGAGCTTGTCCACACGGGCTCCCTCTGTCTTAGCGGCAATGCGAAACGGAACGTGCTTCCGCTCCCCTGCACGCTCTCCACCCAGAGCCGCCCACCGTGCAGCTCGACGAACCGCCGCGCCAGCGGCAGACCGAGGCCGGTGCCCTCGTGGCTCCCGGCCTGCCGGAACTCCTCGAAGATGAGCTGTGTGTCTGCCGCGGCGATGCCTGGGCCGGTGTCGGCCACCGCAACCTCCACGATCCCGTCGCGCCTGTGCGCCGACACGTCGACGACGCCGCCGGCCGGCGTGAACTTGACCGCGTTCGCGAGCAGGTTGAAGACCACCTGACGGAGCTTGCGCTCGTCCGCCTCGAGCTCGATCTCGTCAGGATCGACGCGAAGCCGTAGCTCGACGCCGCCCCGCGCAGCTCGATCGGCGTTGACTGTGATGCCGCTCTCGAGTACGCGGCGAATGGAGACGCTGGAGAGCTCGAGCTCCATCCGGCCGGCCTCGACCTTCGACAGGTCGAGGAGGTCGTTGATGAGGGCGAGCAGATGGTGCCCCGACTCGAGCACATCACGCGTGTACGCGAGCTGCTGCTCGTTCAGCTCACCGAACATCTGCTCGTGGAGCACCTCCGAGAAGCCGATGATCGCGTTGAGCGGCGTCCGGAGCTCGTGGGACACGGTCGCCAGGAACTCTGACTTGTGCCGACTCTCCGCCTCGAGTTGGTCGTAGAGGCGGCGGAGCTCGTCGTTCATTCGGTTCACGTTCGCCGCAAGGGCGCCGAGCTCATCGCGGTTGCTCACCTCGACATGCCGGGAGAAGTCGCCGGCGGCGATCTCGGCAAGCCGCGTCTCCGTCCGCCGAAGCGGCCGAACCAGCGACCACGAGAGCACGAGACCGAGCAGCAATGCGAGTCCAACACTCGCCGCGCCGACTCCGACGAAGAGGTTGCGCGAGTTCGCGTACGCGCTGCCGCTCTCCGCAATCAGCGCGTCCGTCTCTGCGCGCGTCGTCGTCGCGAGGCGGTCGGTGACAGCACCGAGATCGTTGTCGTCGTCGATCATCGAGCGCAGCAACGGGCGCGTCACAGCTCCGGCGGCTCCGCGACGATCGAGCGAGGTGATCCGGCGCAAGCTTCGCGCGAACGAGGTGTAATCCCGCCGGATGCGGCGAAGGAGTGGGCGGTCGCGCCCAGGCGGCACGAATCCGAAGGACGTCGCGTTCGTCGCCGGCAGCAGCTGCGACAGTGCCGCGGAGATCGCCACGTCGACGAGCGTCCAGCGCCGGCCGCTGCCGACATCGGGTGAGGGGACGCCGACATACGTGGTGAGATTTGGGTCCTGCGCCGCGCGGATCGAGAGCAGCTGTCGCATCTGCTGCGCCTGCGTCTGCAGTGACTGGTACGTCGCCGCTCGGAGCTGGAGCGTGCCGAGCGTTGCCACACGACCGTTCGACTGTCCGAGCACGCGAAGGCCGAGGGCCGCGACCACGAGCAGCAGCGCCGCGATGCCGGCGAACGAGACGAGCAGCTTCGTGCGTACGCCGACAGGCGCGCGACCGACCGCCCGCACGAGCGGGCCCTCGTATCGCGCGCCGCGCCGACGCACCAGCTTCACGTCACGGGCCGAGGGAAGGCGTCGCTCCCGCAGAGCTCGTGATCAGCCACTTGCCGCCGATCTTCTGCACGTTCTGATCGGCCGCAACCACGCTCACGACCTTCTCGGTCTTGACGTCGACGTAGTGGCACTCGAAATAGAGCGTCCCCTTGTCGCCGTTGACCGTGATCCGGATCAAGTAGGACGGCGTGTCCGAAACCCAGTGGTTCTGCGGCTGGAACGGCGCCGCCGTATGCTCGAAGAAGTTCCGGATCTGCGCCCTGCCGGTGAGCGTCTGCGTCCCGATGTTGAACGTCGCGTCAGGCGCCCACAACGACATCATCAGGCCGACGTTGTGCGAGCTTGCCGCCTTGTGCCACGTCTGCTCGATCTGATCGATCGCAAGGACGTCCGCGTCCTTCTGCAGCTGGGCGGTCGTACCCGATTGGCTGGTCGACCCGCCACATGCACTGAGCGACAGCGCCAAGGCTGCCGCAATTGCCCCCAGACCTACCACCTTCATGGCTGTCTCCTTTCGTGACAATGTTCACGCAATTCGCGGCGCTGGTCTAGGGTGGGCTGCAACCAGTGCCGATCCGAGTCGTGCTCGCGGACGACCACTACCTCGTGCGGGAGGGCGTCCGGCGGCTGCTCGAGACGCGACCCGAGGTCGAGGTCGTCGCGGCGTGCGGCGACCGCGACTCGCTGCTCGCCGCCGTCGAAGAGCACGAACCCGACGTCGTCGTCACCGACGTCCGCATGCCGCCCGGCGGCATGGACGAGGGAATCCAGGTGGCAGAGCAGCTTCGCCACACGAGCCCGGACGTCGGCGTCGTCGTGCTGAGCCAGTTCAGCGAGCCGCAGTACGCGCTCGCGCTGCTCGAGGCCGGCACCGCCCGTCGGGGCTACCTGCTCAAGGAGCGGCTGGAGGACGTCGACCAGCTCGTGTCCGCGATCGCCGCCGTCGCCGAGGGCGGCTCCTTCGTCGACCCGAAGGTGGTGGAGGCCCTCGTCGGAGCGAAGGTGCACGCGGAGGCATCGCCGCTGCAAGAGCTGACGCCGCGGGAGCGCAGTGTGCTGCGAGAGATGGCGGAGGGGAAGAACAACATCGCGATCGCGAAGACGCTCTATCTCACGGAGCGCTCGGTCGAGAAGGTGATCCACGCGATCTTTCTCAAGCTCGGAATGGCGTTCGAGACGGATGTTCACAAGCGTGTCCGGGCCGTGATCCTCTACCTCGCCGAAGAGGGATGACGTCGCGCCCATAGGCGGCGCAACACCTTCCCGTCGAGGTTCGACTTGTGCAGATACGCGATCGCGCCGCAGGCGCGCGCCTGCGGCGGCAGATCCTCCTCGCGGTAGGTCGAGAGCAGGATCGTCATCGTTTCGGGGTAGCTGCCTGCGATTGAACGCGTCGCCTCGATGCCGCCGAGACCGGCCATGTTGATGTCCATCAGGACGACGTCCGGTCGCAGCGCACCGACGAGCGCGACCGCCTCCTCCCCGGAGCGCGCCTCGCCCACAAGCTCGAATTCCGGCGTCGCCCCCACAACTGCGCGCGCGGCTGCACGGAAAGGCGGTTGGTCGTCCGCGACGAGAACGCGGACCGTCATCGCGTAAGCGGGATCGTCGCCATGACCCCGTCGCCGTCGACGTCGAGCCGGCCGCTGAGAGCCGCGACGCGTTCGCGCGCAATACTCGCTGCGGGAAGCGTGCCGGGCGCGATCGCGACGTGCAGCGCTCCATCTTCCTGCCACGCACGGACCCGCACCGGCCCGGTGACTGCTGCGTCCAGCACGTCGGCGCAGCAGAAGTACGCTGCGGCCTCGACCGCGGCCGGGTGGCGGTCGAGCGCGTCGACCTCTACCCGCGTGCGGACGGGGCACGCGGCGGCTGCCGCGCGCAGCGCCTCCGCGAGACCGCGATCGAGCAGCAGCGGCGGATAGACCCGAGCGGCGAGCGCCCGGACCGCCTCGAGCGCACCTCGTGCATCACGAGCCACCTCGTCGAGCAGGTCGAGCGCGGCGGGCATGTCGCTCACGCCCAGCTCGCGGGCAAGTTGCGCGTTGACCGTGAGCGCGACGAGGTGCTGCTGCGCCACGTCGTGGAGCTCGCGCTCAACCCGTCGCCGCTCCTCGTCCGCCACGGCGACAACGTGCGCAAGCGACGGACGGAGCTCCTCTTCCATGGCATCAAGTTCTCCGCCTTGCCGCCCGGAGGGTCAAGGGGGCCAGCATCCCGATCGGCGCCATGCGAGCACCCGAAGAACCCGCCGGGCGTCACGGTGGGCGGCGGGGCTCGTCGGTCCTAGCGTCTCGCCCGACGGGATCGCATCGTGCGATTCCCGATCCAAGGAGGATCGATGACCAAGAAGCGTTCGCTCGCACTCGCGTTCCGGCTGCTGCTCCTCGCGGCCGCAGCGCTCGCAGTCGCGGCCGCCGCTGCTCGCACCGCGCGTCCGTCCACGGTGACGCTCCCGCCCGGGAACACCGTCGAGCAGTGGAACAAGATCGCCGAGGACACCGTCGTCACCTCGGGCGCCTTCCAGAACGAGGGCTTCCAGTACATGGCGTACGAGTCGACAGCCGTGTACGACGCGGCCGTCTCGCTCGGACACGGCTACAAGCCGCTCCGGCCGACATTCCGCGTGTGGCGGAAGGCATCGTCCGACGCCGCCGAGGTCGAGGCGGCGTACCGCACGTTGCTGCACTACTTCCCGTCTGCGTCAGCCACGCTCGGCGCGTACTACGGCGAGGCACTCGCAGCGATCCCGGACGGGCCGGCGAAGCTCGCCGGGCAGAAGATCGGCAGGGTCGCGTCGGATCAGGTGATTCGAGCGCGCACCGGCGACGGGCTCCAGCCGATTGCGTCGACGTCAACCTTCCCGACGCTTCCACCGGGACCGGGCGTCTGGCGGCTGACCCCGTCTGCGTATCAGGCCCCGCAGACACCATGGGTGGGCGACATGAAGCCGTTCATCATGCAGAGCGCGACGCAATTCATGCCGGGTCCGCCTCCCTCGCTTTCGAGCGCGGACTGGGTGGCAGCGTTCAATGAGCTCAAGGCTGTCGGGGGCGCAACAAGCACCGTGCGCACGCCCGACGAGACGAACGTGGCGAAGTTCTATACGGCGAACGTGATCCGCCAGTACAACATCGCGGTTCGCGCCGTCACGGACGCGCGGAATCTGAGCCCCGTCGATACCGCTCGGCTGGCCGCGATGGTGAACGTCGTCGGCGCGGACACGGGGATCACCGTGATGCACGCGAAATACCACTACCTGTTCTGGCGCCCGGTAACCGCGATCGACCCGACCTCCGTCACCGCGGACGGCTTCGGGTCGACGCCGGGGTCGAACGACGGCAACGCCGCCACGATCGAGCAACCCGGCTGGCGGCCGCTCATCGCAACGCCGAACCACCCCGAATACCCGTGCGCGCATTGTTCGATCACCTCGGCAATGGCGCAGGTGTTCGCAGCCTTCCTCGGCACCAACCAGATCAACCTCGACCTGCACGGCTTCGACCCGAACGGGCCTGCGGGCAATCTCAACGCAGTCCGGCACTTTTCGACGGTCGACGATCTGCGGACGGAGGTCGCGAACGCTCGGATGTGGGGCGGCGTCCACTACCGCTTCTCGACGGTCGCGGGCCTCCAGCTCGGTCACGACCTCGCGACCTACGACCTCGCGCACGCCTTCGGCAAGGGGAGGTGAGTCGCGTCACGGAGGGGCGGCTTCACGCCGCCCCTCCGTACGACGACGTCATGCACACCACTCGGCCGCGACCTGAAGGACGACCTCGCGCAACCGTCCAAGCGAGTCGAGGTCGACCCACTCCAGCTCGGCATGTGCGCCCTCGCCGGCCGGGCCGTACAGAACTGTCGGGATGCCCGCCGCGGCAATCAGGGCCGCATCGGTCCAGAACGGCGCGCCGACATGCTCCTGCCCACCTGCGGCGCGCACGACAAGCTCGACGAACGCGTGCTCGACCGGCGCCTCGTACGGTTCTCGTGCTGCGATGACTCTTATGCTCGCCTCGCCGGCGATGTCGCGCAGCTCCTGCTCGACGAGCTCGACGGTCTCGCCGGGGATCGTCCTGCGCTCGCCGACGAGCACACAGCGGGCAGGAATGCTCGACATCTCCTGGCCACCCTCGATCAACGATGCATGCACCGACCCGGATCCGGCGAGTGGGTGACGGGATCCGTTCTGCAAACGCCGGTCGAGCTCCTCGAGCGCGACGAGCACCGGCCCCATCTTCGCAATCGCGTCGACGCCGAGATGCGGCATTGAGCCGTGCGCAGCGACGCCCTTCGTCTCGATCTCGAATCCGACGAACCCGCGATGCGCGACCGCGACACGCAGGTCCGTCGGCTCCGCGACGAGCGCAGCGTCGGCCGTGACCCGCTCGAGTACTGCCTCCATTCCCACCGACGCAAGCTCCTCATCGGCGACAGCCGTGAAGACGATGTCGCCGCGCAGCGACGGCGCATCGGCGGCTGCGAGCATCAGCGCGGCGAGCGCTCCTTTCATGTCGTACGCGCCCCGGCCGTAGAGGCGGCCGTCCCCGACGCGAGCCTCGAACGGCGCCTCCATTCCGGCCACGCCGACCGTGTCGAGATGCCCGTTCAGGAGCAATGACCGGCCGCCGCCTGACCCGCGGCGCCGGGCAATCACGCTCGCCCGCTCCTCACCGATGATCTCGACCTCGAAGCCCCGCGAGGCACACCAATCGGCGACGACCAATGCGACCGCGCGCTCTCCTCCGCCGCCGGGCACGAGCGCCGGATTCACGGAGTCGAGCTCCACGAGACGAGCAGTCAGATCGGCGAGCTCGTGAACCGGCGTCATCCGCAGATGGTTATCACCAACGGCTGCTCGTGTACTACTTCCGGCCTGGGGGACGACCGCCAGCATCCGGGGATGACCTTTGCCGTGCTCGCGCTCGGCGGCGTCTCGTACGCGCTCCTCCAGTCGCTCGTCGCACCCGCGCTCCCGGACATTCAGCACGCGCTGCACACGTCCGAGAACTCCGTCAGCTGGGTCCTGACGTCGTATCTCCTGAGCGCGTCGGTCGCGACGCCGTTGATCGGCCGGCTCGGCGACATGCACGGCAAGGAGCGCATGCTCTTGATCGTCCTGGCGCTGCTCTCGGTCGGCACGCTCATCTCGGCCTTCGCAAGCTCGCTCGCGCTGATGCTCGTCGGGCGAATCGTCCAGGGCGCCGCAGGCGGGATCTTCCCGCTCGCGTTCGGGATCATCCGCGACGAGTTCCCGCGCGAGCGCGTCGCCTCTCGGATCGGGCTGATGTCGGCTTTGCTCGGCGTCGGCGGAGGCGCGGGCGTCGTGCTCGCCGGCCCGATCGTCGACAACCTGTCCTTTCACTATCTCTTCTGGCTGCCGCTGATCCCGATCGTGATCGCGACGGTGGCCACCCACATGTTCGTGCCCGAGTCGCCGATCAAGGTGCCGGCACGAGTGAACTACACCGCGGCGGCGCTCATGTCGCTCGGGATGGTCGCGCTGCTCGTGGGCGTCAGCGAGACGCCGGCGTGGCACTGGCTCGCCTGGAAGACGATTGCGTGCCTCGTCGTCGGGATCGCGATCCTCACCCTCTGGGTGCGGAACGAGTCGCGCTCGCTCCAGCCGCTCGTCGACATGACGATGATGCGTATCCGCGGCGTGTGGACGACAAACGCCGTCGCGCTCCTGCTCGGCTTCGGGATGTACTCGTCGTTCATCCTCCTGCCGCAGTACGTCGAGACGCCGACAACGACGGGCTACGGCTTTGGCGCCTCAGTGACGCAGGCCGGTCTTTTCATGGTGCCGTCCACGGTGACGATGCTGCTCGTCGGTGCGCAGACCGGGCGCCTCGAGCGGCTGTTCGGCTCGAAGCCGCCGCTGCTCGCGGGCGGTCTGCTCGCGATGCTCTCCTTCCTGATGCTCGCGTTCACGCGCGGGCAGCGGTGGGAGATCTACGTCGCATCCGCGCTCCTCGGAAGCGGCATTGGGCTTGCGTTCGCCGCGATGGCGAACCTGATCATCGAGAGTGTCGGCCCCGGGCAGACCGGCGTCGCGACGGGCATGAACACCGTGACGCGGACGATCGGCGGCGCCTTCGGCGGCGCGGCGACCGCGTCGATCATCGCCGACACGATCGGGCACACGGGCTATCCGAGCGCAAACGGCTACACCGCGGCGTTCGCCCTCTGCGCCGGCGCGCTCGCGATCGGCCTCGTCGTCGGCCTGAGAATTCCGCGACGCCGGCCCGAAGAGACCTTCGCCCCGCACGCCACCGGCGACCTCGCGGAGTCAGTCCGCTAGGAGGTACTGCTCGAGCCAGCCGACCGACGCGCGCATCGTCGCCAGCTCGTTCTTGCGCTTCGTGAAGCCGTGCCCCTCGTCGTCGAAGACGATGTACTCGACGGTCCGGCCGAGCGATCGAAGCTTCTCGACGAGCTGATCGGACTCGCTCTTGACGACGCGCGGGTCGTTTGCGCCCTGGATGACGAGCAGCGGCGTCTGCACGTTCTCGATGTACGTCAGCGGCGAGCGCTCGCGCAGCAGATCCGCATCCTCCTCCGGGTCGCCGACGAACTTCTTCATCATGCGCCGCCAGGTCGGCGGCACCGCTTTCGCGAACGTGATCAGGTTCGACGGCCCGAAGATGTCGACGGCGGCCGCCCAGTACTCCGGCAGCCGCGTCACGCACGTCAGCACCGCGAAGCCGCCGTACGAGCCGCCCCACACACCGAGGCGGTCGGGCTCGACCCAGTCCTGCTCGCGCAGCCACTTCGCCGCGTGCTCCCAGTCCTGCATGTCGCCACCGCCCCAGTCGCGCTGGATCAGGCGCTGGTAGCTCTTGCCGTAGCCCGTCGACCCGCGGATGTTCGTCGCGAGCACCGCGATCCCGCGGCTGACGAGGTACTGGTACACGGGGCTGTAGACGGGACGCTCCTGCGCCTCCGGCCCGCCGTGGATCGCGACGACGACGGGCACGCGTCCGTCCATGTCCCGCGGCCGGTACAGCCACGCAGGGATCTGGCGCCCGTCGAAGCTCGGGTAACTGACCAGCTCGACCGCCGTGAGCTCGTCCTCCGCGAAGCCGCCCCCGATCCAGCTCTCGGTGACGGCGCGCGCAGCGCCTGTTGCTGTCTCGACGATGTAGACATCCGGCGGCCGTCGCGGGCCGGCGAGGATCACCGCGGCGTGCGACCCGTCCGCGGTCAGCGCGATCGGCGGCTGGAATCCCGTGAGGTGCGGCCGCGCTCCGTCGGGCAGATCGGGCACCGGCAGGTCGCGGCCGCTCTCCATGTCGCGCAGCTTCAGGCGGTCGTAGCCGTCCTCGTTCACGAGCCACGCGAAGACGCGGCCGTCGTGTGAGGCCGCGATCTCCTCGACGTCGTGCTCCGGCGTCTCGACCCACTCGTAGCTGCCTGAGGCGATGTCGTAGAACGCGATCCCGCGGAACTCGCGTCCTTCGTCCGAGAGGAAGTAGAAGCCCGAGCCGTCCGGCTTCCAGGGGCCCGGCGTGTAGATGCCTTCCTCGTCGTGCGGCGTCGCCTCCGGCGCGTCGCCGGTCTCGAGGTCGATGACGTGGATCGAGGTGTCGCTGTTGCTGCGCAGGTCGATCCCAAGGAGCTTCGTGCCGTCCGGCGACCAGCCGCCCGGGAACGAGAAGAGCCCCTCGCCGAAGACGGGATGCACGTCACCGGACTCGAGGTCGCGCAACCAGATCTCCATGTCGGTCGGCTGCCGCGCGTTCGCCGCATACGCGAGCTTCGAGCCGTCGGGCGAGAAGCTGCGGCCGTCGACGAAGTGCTGCACCTGCGCGTCGTCCGTGATCTTCTCCGCCCAGCCCCCGTTCGCGTCGACGAGATAGATCTGATGGAACTCGTCGCCGTCGTGATCGGCGCAGAAGACGACGCTGCCGTCGCCGGAGGAAACACCGACGGTGCGCACGGTGTCGTCGGTGAACGCCGTCAGCTGTGTCGGCCAGCCGCCGTCGACACTGACGCGCCAGAGGTTGAACTGGCCCGACATGTTGCTGACGAAGTAGACGTGCCGGCCGTCGGCGCTGAACTCGAGCCCAGCAGAGAACCGCCGGTAGGCCATGAACTGCTCGAATGGTGCGAGCTTGCGCGTCTCGGTGACCGCCACGGAGGCAGACTAGCCCGCGAACGGCGGATTAGGGAAGAAAAACTCGTCGTTTTAGCCGTAGAGCATGCTCGACCGCCTCACCAAGAGACGTCGCCACTACGCGTGGCTGATCGTCCTCGTCACCTTCGTCACCCTGATCACGACCGCAGGCTTTCGCGCGACGCCGGGCGTGCTGATCGTCCCGCTGGAGAACGAGTACGGGTGGTCGAGCGGCACGATCTCCGTCGCGATCTCGCTCGGGCTCGTGCTCTTCGGCCTGACGGCACCGTTCTCGGCAGCGCTGATGGAGCGCTTCGGCGTTCGCCGCGTGATGTTGATCGCGCTGGCGACGATCGCGACCGGCGCCTCGCTCACGACGCTGATGGATTCGCCGTGGCAGCTCGACCTGCTGTGGGGCGTCGTCGTCGGCAGCGCAACCGGCGCGGTGTCGGTGCCGCTCGCAGCCACCGTCGCCAACCGCTGGTTCGAGCAGCGGCGCGGGCTCGTCACCGGGATCCTCACCGCGTCGAACGCCAGCGGGCAGATGGTGTTCCTCCCTGCGCTTGCGTGGCTTGCGACCGCGTACGGCTGGCGCTGGGCGGCAGTCGCCGTCGCACTCGTCGCGATGCTGATCGTCTTCCCGATCGTCGCGATCTTCGTGCGCGACCGGCCACAGTCCGTCGGTCTGGAGCCGTACGGCGCGACCGAGCCTGTCCCCGTGCCCGAGCGGTCGGACCGGCCGTTCCGCCCCGCGATCGACGGCCTTCTGCTCGGCGTCCAGTCGCGCGCGTTCTGGCTGCTTTGCGCGACGTTCTTCATCTGCGGCCTCTCGACGAACGGGCTCGTCGGCACGCACCTGATCCCCGCGGCGATCGACCACCACCTGACCGAGGTCACCGGCGCGTCACTCCTGGCCCTGATGGGGCTCTTCGACGTGATCGGGACGACGTGCTCCGGCTGGCTCACCGACCGGCTCGACCCGCGGCTGCTGCTTGCCTGGTACTACGCGCTTCGCGGCCTCGCGATCATCGCGCTGCCGGTGGCGTTCGGCTCGGGCTATGCGCTCGTCGCGTTCGCCGTGTTCTACGGCCTCGACTGGGTCGCGACGGTGCCGCCGACGGTCATGCTCGCGGCAAATCACTTCGGCCGCGAGCGCGTCGGCATCGTCTTCGGGTGGATCTACGCATCGCATCAGCTCGGGGCCGCGTTCGCGGCGTGGTTCGGCGGCGCGACGCGCACGTGGTTCGGCACGTACAACTACGCGTTCCTCAGTGCCGGCGCGCTCTGCCTGCTCGCCGCCGGTCTCTCACTGCGCATCGGCAAGCGCGAGCGCACGCGCCTTGTAACGCCCGAGCCGGCGTTTACTGCGGCGGCGTGATCGGCGGCGTTGCGTTGAACGCGCCGTAGACGTCGTGCATGAAGTGCGCCGTCGCGATCATCTGAGTCTCCAGCGTGCGGTATGTCTTCTGCTCGATGACGGCCGTGAACCAGCCCGGGGTGCCCGGGTCGAAGAACGAGATGAGCCAGGCGGGGTGGCCCTCGAACGTCTCCGCGGCGAGGACGTGCGCATCGCGCACGGCCGTCCACGGCGGCACGGGCTGCGTCAGCTCGCTCTGCGGCGACTCGATCCACCTCGCGTTCGGTGTCGTGCGGTCCCAGCGCTTGTCGCCGACAATGATCCCGTCGGCGCCTCCGCCGGTGATCGTGTACGCGACGCGATTCGGCGCCTGGATGCGCCATGTGCTCGTCGTCGCGTGGATCGCATCGGATGCGAGATGCTCGTTGAACGTCAACGAGTCGAGCGCGCGCCAGGCGGCGGTCGCCTGGTCGACGATCGCGGTGCCGTCGCGCGGCGGCCACGGCGTCGGCAGCGAAACGTTCCACGTCGTCGAGCGCACGTGGACGGTGACGCTCTTCGGCGTGCCGGCGAACGTCCTGCTGTAGCAGCCGCTCCCGCACGCGGCTGCGGGCTTCCCGTTGAGTGACACGGCGAGGCCGGGCACGCCCTGGCCCTGCCCGCTCAGCACGGACGCCTGCACGAGGACGCCGCTGCCTTTCGGCACGACACCGAGCGCCAGCGCCTCACCGCCCATCTGGCGCGCAAAGAGCACGCCGCCCTTCGGCGGGACGGGGAAACCTGCGTTCGGTGCGGTGGACGCCGCTGCGGTCGACGCCGACGGCGAGGCAGGAGTGCTCCGCAAGACGAGTGCAGCCACGACCGCCCCCGCGGCGAGCAGCACGACCCCGGCGAGCAGCACGAGCTTCAGCGAGGGACGCGCCACGATCGGGATCCATGATAGGGACGAGGCAGCATGTTCCTCTGGGTCGTACGCGTCGCGCTCGGCGCCAGTTTCGTTGTTGCGGTTGTAGCCGGTTGCGGCGGCGCGAAGCACAGCACGTGGCCGCTTCCGGGCGGCGACCTCAACGGCACCCGCGCCGCAGCGCACTCGACGATCACCGCGGCGAACGTCCATGCACTGCGACCCGCCTGGCGGTTTTCACTGACGGGGCCGCCGACCGCGACCGGGATCTTCTCTGCACCGCCGGTCGCGGATGCCGACACGGTCTACATCCAGGATCTCCGCAGCAACGTCTTCGCACTCGACCGGAAGACCGGGAAGATTCGCTGGGCGCACCACTACGACGCGCCGAACGAAGGCCCGAACGGAATCGCCGTCGAGGGCGGCCGCGTCTACGGCGCGACGGACACCGACGCCTTCGCGCTTGCAGCCGCGAACGGCCGCGAGCTTTGGCAAAGGCATCTCACGAACGCGCAGGAGCAGTTCGTCGACGTCGCTCCTGTTCCGTGGAAGAATTTCGTCTTCGTCGGCACGGTCGGCTACGCGCCCGGCGGCCGCGGGAAGATCTACGGGCTTGACGCCGCGACCGGCGTCGCGCGCTGGCGCTTCGACACGATCGACCGCGCGTGGACGCATCCGCAGCAGTCCGGCGGCGGTGGGATCTGGTACCCGGTCTCGGTCGACTCGGGCGGGAAGCTGTACGCCGGCACCGCCAACCCGGGGCCCTGGGGCGGCACCGCCCGGTTCCCGAACGGCAGCGCGTTCCCCGGGCCGGCGAGGTACACCGACTCGCTTGTCGTGCTTGACGCGAATACCGGTGCACTCGACTGGACGGATCAGGTGACGCCGCACGACGTGCGCGACTACGACTTCGAGGCGACGCCGGTTCTCGCGGGCGATCTGGTCCTCGGCGCGGGTAAAGCGGGGCGCGTCGTCGCGTGGGACCGCACGACGCACAGGCGACGGTGGAGCACCGTCGTCGGGACGCATCGCAACGACCTCGGCCCACTGCCGGCGACGCCGGTCACCGTCTGTCCCAACCTTCTCGGCGGCGTCGAAACGCCGATGGCCTACGCCGACAACCGCCTGTTCGTTCCCGTCGTCGACCTCTGCGGCATCGGCGGCGCGACGACGAGCCACCCCGTCACCGATCTCGACCTCACGAAGGCGCGCGGCCGGCTTCTCGCTCTGGACGCCTCTAACGGCAAGCCGCTCTGGGAGCGCCGGCTGCCGTCACCGTCGTTCGGCTGCGCGACCGTAGCGAACGACGTCGTCTTCACGGCGACCTACGAGGGAACGATCTACGCGTTCTCGACGCGCACCGGGCAACAGCTCTGGCACGCGCGGATGCCCGCCGGGATCAATTCGTGCCCGACCGTCGTCGGCGACCTGCTCGTCGTCGGCGCGGGTGTGAAACACGGCGCAGAGAGCACGCCTGAGGTGGTCGCCTTCTCGACCAACGCTCACTAAGGGGGGAACCGCATGGACTACACACTCGAGCTTGTCATCGTCCCGGTGTCGGACGTCGACCGGGCCAAGACCTTCTACACGGAGCAGGCAGGCTTCGACGTGCACGTCGACCATCGCGCCGGCGAGAGCTTTCGCGTCGTGCAGCTGAACCCGCCCGGCTCCGCCTGCTCGATCGCGATCGGAACCGGAATCAGCGACATGACACCCGGCTCGATCAAGGGCCTGCACCTGATGGTCGCGGACATCGTCGCGGCGCGCGACGAGCTCGTCTCACGCGGCGTCGAGGTCGTCAACCTTCGCCACATGAAGGACGGTGCGTGGACCGACGGCCCGCACCCGGAGCGCGCCGACTACAACACGTTCGCGGAGTTCCGCGATCCTGACGGCAACCTCTGGCTCCTGCAGGAGCGCGGCCACGCGACATAATCGCGTCAGCGCTGGGACCCCAACAGCAAAGGAGCAGGAATGCCGGTTGCCTTTATCCAGGAGTTCGCGATCCGCGACGGTGACACGAGCACGACGAACTACGACGCCGTTACAGCCGAGCTCAATCTCCAAGAGGCGCCGGACGGCGCACTGATCCACACCGCAGGCTTCGACACCGACGCCGGCGTGTTCCGCATCTTCGACGTTTGGGAGACGCGGGAGCAGGGCGAGCGCTTCATCGCCGAGACGCTCATGCCGATCCTCGAGCGCATGGGAGCCGACGCGCAGGCGCGTGGCGACGACAGCTTCACCCCACCCGACCGCGAAGGGTGGTACGAGCTGCACGACGTGATGAGCGGCTGACGGCTAGCCGCCGCTTGTATCGGTCACTGTGACGGTGACGGTGTCTCCGGGCGTCGTCACTGTCACGGTGTCCGGCGGCTGAGTCACCGTCTCGTGCTCGGTCACCGTGATCGGATCGACCGTGACGGTGATGATCGGCGCCGTTTCCGTCTTCGTGACCGTCTGCGTCTGATTCACCGTCTGGCTCACGGTCTGGCTGTTCACGACGGTGCTCGTGTGCTCGTTGACGACCGTGTGCTCGTTCGTCACCGTGAGCATCTGCGTGTCGGTGAGCATCCGCGTGTTCGTGACGATCTGATTGACGGTGACCGCCTTGCCGTGCACGAGCACGACCTTGCGGCGGTAGACCGGCTTGTAGCGGACGACGGGCTCCGTTATGACCTTCGTCCCGCCCGGCGTCTGGACGGTGCGCGTCCGCATCACGGTGACCGGCTTCGCGTAGATGTGCTTGATCTCCGGGATCCGCTTGATCACGACCTTGCCGTGCTCACGAACCTTCACGGTCCTGATCACCGTCGTATCGAGCCGGACGTAGCTCTCGGTCGCGGGCTTGCTGCTGCCCATCGCGCTGACCGCGGCGAATCCAGCCCACGCGAGCAGCCCGAGCAGGACGGGCAGGAGGAAGAGCAGCCGCTCGGGATAGCGCGTGCGCAGGTAGCGGTACCAGTCCGCATCGAACCAGCGCAGGAGCCAATTCCTGCCGTTAGCCATGCGTCCGCGTTCCCGGACTCGGTGGTTTTCTCACGCCTCGGCCCTCCCCAGGTGCCGCACTCTCCCTGAGCTCGCAGGGTAGCGCCGGTCCGGCGCACCCGATACAGCCTTTCGGCTGGGTTGCCTACGCAGTGCCGGGATTCGCGAACACGAATCCCGGCACGCGCTTAAGACCCCTAAAGCGCGGCCGCTGACGCGGCCGGCGGCGAATTCGATCTGTGCGGTCGGCTAACCCGGAAGCTTGAGCGAAGCCATACCCACGGGCACCGAATCGCCGAGGGCCGCCGGCCAGGTGCTGAGGTCGATCGGGCCGCCCGGTCTCGCGGCGAAGCTCGAGAACGACTGGCGGAGGTTCTCCCAGAAGCGCACGGTCTTGCCGCGGACGGACGCCGGCAGCTTCATCGAGAACGTCCCGTTCCCGCTCGGCCACCGCTCTGCGAGCGGCTTGACGACCTTGCCGCCGCTGACGACCCCGACGACGAGCCCGGAGTACACCGCGCCGCCGCGCTCGGCCGGCGGCAGCACCGTGTAGCTCGTCCCGGCGCCCAGATGGATGTTCATCGTCGCGCTCTTCAGCAGCGCGAAGTTGACGTTCGTGCCGAGATTGCCGCCGTACGAGACGCTGCCCTGCGCGACGCCGACCGCAAGAGGAACCGGATCGGCACCCGACTCGTCGGAAGCGGAGAAGAACGACGTGTAGTGCCCGTTCGCATCCGACGCGGACGAGTGCGTCCAGAAGTCGCGGTCCTGCGTGCGCGTGATCACAACGGCGCCCGCAACGGGCTTGCCGGACGCGTCGGTAATCGTGCCGCCGAGTTGGTAGGTCAGGAGGTGCACGAGCGGCGGCGCCTGCTTGTTCGCGCCGGCGAGCCGCCCCGTCACAAGGATGCTGCCGTCGCTCTGCCTCGCCGCGTGCAGGCCGGTGATGCCGTAGCCGATGCTGAAGCCGCCGGACGCGCCGAGCACCGCGCTCTGCTGGCCCGCAGTAAGCGGTTTGCCGCGCAACGTCGCGCCCTTGACCGATGCGACCCGCAACGATCGGCGGCCGGGGATCGTGATGTCGACGTCGGTCGCGAAGCTGCCGTTTGCGCCGGTCAGGCCGGGGATGCGGTAGCCGTCCATCACGACCGCAGCGCCCTTGACCGGCGCGCCGTTCAGGAGAATCCGTCCCGTCACATGCTGGACGTTCGACGAGTTGGCGTCCCACAGCTTCACGTTCAGCCCGCTCTGTGTCGCGATGCTGCCGAAGCCGGTCGCCGCAACACGCTTTGCGCGCGTCGCATGCGCCGGCTTCCGCAAGACCTGAAGCGCACGCGGCGCAGACTGAGACGCGGACTGCGTCGTCGTGCCGCCGAGCGAGAACACGTGCAGCTGACTGAGCGTGCCGCCGTTGGACGACGTCGGTGTGCCGCCGACCGTGATTGCGACGAACTCTTTCCCGTTGATCGAGTACACCGACGGGCCTGCGGCGATCGGCGCGCCGCACTGATAGGTCCAGAGCACCTTGCCCGTCTTCGCGTCGAATGCGCGGAGCACGCCGTCGCCGCCGCCCGCGAACCCGACGCCGCCGTCGGTCGTCGTGACGCCGCCGCGCTCCGGCTCGGGGGTCTGGAACTTCCAGACGCGCTTGCCGGTGTTGACGTCAATCGCGCTGATCGAGCCGTGGTCCTTCCAGCCGGGCAGCAGTGTCCCGAAGTTGCCGTTCTGCAGGCCGAGGAACACGTCGCCGAGCGTGAACTTCCGCTTCTTCTGCGTCGGCGTCAGCTCCGTCTGCACATCGATCGCAGCCGTCTCCGCCGCCGCGTTGTAGATGTAGTTCGTCTTCGGGTCGAACGACGCGGGCGAGTAGTTGAGGCCGCCGAGCGACGACGGGAAGACGGCGACCGGCTTGCCGGGCTTCAGCGTGGGGTGCTCTGTACGGTCGATGACCTTGACGCGCTGATAGATCGGACGCCCCGTCGCCGCGTCGTACGCGAACCAGACGCCCTCCATCGTCGCGACGGAGACGACGCGCTCAGTCTTGCCGCCGACCTTCGCGGTGTAGACGAGCGGAGGCTGCGCAGTGTCGTATGACCACTCGTTGTGCGCCATCTGCTGCTGCCACCACTTCATGCGCCCGGTCGAGAGGTTGACCGCGACGAGCGAGTCCGCGCGCGGGTTCGAGCCGGGCCGGATCTGCGGGAAGTAGAGCGGCGTCGCCGAGCCCGTGCCGAAGTAGAGCGTGTTCGTCGTCGGATCGACCGTCGTCGGCGTCCACACGACACCGCCGCCGACGAGCGTGCCGTTCTTGCGCCACTCGGTACCGGCGGGCGGGATCGTCCAAAACGGATTCGGCCACGCCGGCGTGAGGTCGGTGTGATACGCCATGACGAAGCCGCGGACCCCGTACTCGGAGCCCGCCGCGCCGATGATCACGTGGTGATTCGCGCAGATCGGCGCGCTTGTCTCAGAGTAACCGTAGTTCGACGAGGCCCCAGGAACCGCGCGCGCGATCGGCACCTGCTTCTCGAGCTTTCCGGTCTGCGCGTCGAGCGACACGATCGTCATGTCGAGCGTCAACTCGAAGACGTGACCGTCGCAGAGCGCAACGCCGCGGTTGGCGACGATGCCGAAGTTCCTGAAGACTGCGACATCATCCGGCGTCCAGCGCCACTTGACCTTGCCGGTGAGCGCGTCGACCGCCCACACGTTGTCGTCGTTCGTCGTCACGTACAACGTGCCGTTCGCCTCGACGGGGAACGACTGCTCGCCGCGCCGTGTGCCCGCGTCGATCGCGTGGAAGTCGACCATGTACACGCGCGCGAGCTGGGACGCGTTCTTCGGCGTGATGTCCGTCAGCGGCGAGTGGCGGTTCTCGTCCGGTGTGTTGCCGAAACCGCCCCAGCCCACGTTGAGCGAGGCGCTGTTCCGCGCAGCCGCCGAGGTGAGAAGCACTCCTGCCGCGGCCACGACCAGGGCTGCGGCGAGCGCGCGAAAGAGGGCGCGCCGACTCATTGCTTGGTCAATCGTACCGCTGTCGGACCGATGAAAGCGAGCAGGGCGGCGAGCGCGAGCAGTCCGACATACGGGCCGAGCGGGTACCGATGCTCCTCCGTGGCAGCACCCGCGACCGTGCTGCCGCTGCCGGCGAGCGAGCGCAGGTAACGCGTCGCCGCCTTGAGTTGATCCTGCTCGAAGCTCTTCCCTCCGAGCGACGACGCGAGATCGGCGAGGACGACGCGGCCGCTCGGATCGGGCCGGTACGCCGCCTCGGGCGTGCCGTCCTCCTTGAAGACCAACTCGTTCGACGCCCAGAGCCGCACCGCCTCGAAGCGGTAGCCCGCGAGCGAGCGGGCGACATCGGAGGTTCCAACGGGGCTGCTCTCGCCGTCGGTCAGCAGGACGACGATCCGCTTCGTCGCCGAGGGCGGAAAGACGTCGCCGGAGGCGATCTGGCCGAGCGCCGAGAAGGTCGTCGCGCGGACCGACGTCGCCTGCGGCGGCGGGCTCTCGATCCGGACCGCGCGGCTGACGACGCCGTCGAAGCCGCCGACATCGGACACCGGAAGGAGGTCGGGCAAGACGCGGTCGGTCAGGGTGAGCACCCCGGCCGGCACGTCGGGGATCTCGTTGCGCAGCGCGATCGCCGCCGCGGCCGCGCGGTCGAGACGCGTCGGCGAGGTCGGCGACGTCGAGGCCGCCATCGAACGCGAGGTGTCGAGCACGAACACCGCCTGTACGTCCGTGCGGCTTCGCGGATGCGACGACCGCGTGACCGCAGGCTGGGCGGCGGCAAGGCCGGCGAGCGCGACCGCCGATGCAGCGAGCAGCGGCCGGAGCTCGGTCGCCCGCTCCGGTGCCGGCAGGCCCAGCCGCCTGCGGACGAGATCTGTCCGCGTGCGCGAGACAAGCGCGGCAACGAGCGGCAGCAGCGATGCGAGCGTGAAGAAGAGGCAGAACGGCGTCAAGAACGTCATCAGTAGCCACTCCCGGGCTGGCCGCCGCCGGCACCCCGGCGCCCCACGCGCCCGAAGCCGCCGCCCTGCCCCGTCTGCACGCGCGACCCGTGCGCAGTCGTGAGCCGTAGAAGGAGCTCGAGATCGAACGCTGCGTCGGTATTGCCTGGGTCCGCGCGCGTCGCGTCCGTGAAGTCCGCGATCGCAGCGTCGACCTGGCTCTGCGTCGTCCCCGACGCGGCCGACCGGTAGGCGAGGATGCCGAGCAGCGTCAAGGCCTGTGACGCACGCTGCGGATCGCCGGTGCGGGCCGCCTGCTCGAGGATGTCCTGTGCGCGTCCGCGCGCACCCTCGACGTCGACGGCGTTGTCGAGCCGCAGTTGCAGCTTCGACGCGTCGACGTAGTGCTGCAGTGCCTCGCGGAACTCGGCGTCATCCCTTGTGCCGATGAGCGACGCAGCGGCGCCGCCGAAGGTCGTATCAGCAGTCCACGTCGCACGCGACGGCGTTGCGGCGTAGACGACGTCGCCGTTATGCAGAGCGTCACGCGTGGTGCGAACGTCGTTTGCGAGCAACACCGCGCAGACGGCCGCGGCCGCCAGCACGGCTGCGAGTGCGAGCCGCACGATGCTCACTTCGCCTCACCCCACTGGAGTTGCGGCGCCCACGCGAGCCGCAGCGCGAGCGCCGCGGCGGCGGCGAGCGCAAGCGCGACGATCGACCACGGGAAGGGCGTCACGTCGTGTGGCGGCGCCTCCGAGAGCAGCGGCGCCTGCGCGACGATCGGCGCAGGCGAGAGCAGCTTCTTGAAGAGCGCGACGTTGGCGGGTGATGGATCGAGACCGACGATGCGCACCGGGACGTGGTCGCGGCGGTATGCGAGCAGGACCGACGCGAGCCGCGGCACGTCGCCCGGATCGTCGTCGAGGTCGCTGACGAGCACGACGGTGGCGGGATGCTTGCCTGCGACGGCGATCCGGTGCGCGAGGTCGAGGCCGGCCGAGATCTTGGTGCCGCCGGTGAAGGTCGCCTGCCAGGGATTCGTCGGGAACGCCGGCGCGAAGCCCGGCGTCTTCTGCGGCGGCAGCGTGAAGTAGCGGACGAACGGCGCGAGATCGGACGCCGGCGTGCCCGGCGGCATCGCCTCGTAGGCCTGGTCGGAGAAGAGCACGAGCCCGAAATGCGTGCCGCTGTGAGAGAGCGCGGAGAGCGTCCCGCCGATCCGCGAGAACGTGTCGGTCGAGATGCTCGCCGACATGTCGAGGACGAGCACGGTCTGCCCGCCGGCCGGGAGCGGAACGATGGTGCGCGTGTGCGGATGCCGCGCGAGCAGTGCGATCGAGATGAGCGCGGCGATGCAGACGAGCGCGAGCAGCTGGCGAACCGCGAACGTCCGTTTCGCGGGCTCGCGCAGCGCCGGCGCGTCGGCAAGCGGGATCGAGCTCATTCGCGTCCTCGCTCGACGTCGCCGACGAGCGACTCGAGCGCGCCGGGCTCAGGTTGCGGCTCTCGCCACGCAAGGTCGCTCGCGCTCCCCGCGAGCGCCGCGTTTCGCTCCCCGAGCAGGCGTGCGAGCAGCCCCGCGGCCCGGCGCCGATCAGGCGGCGGCCGCAGCTCCGCCTCGCGCGCAAGCCGCAGCGCGCGCTCGAGCTCGTCCGCAGGCGCCGCGCGCCCGCGAGTGCGCATCCACCTGCGGGCCTGCAGCAGAACGAGCCCCGCAGCGGCGAGCCCGAGAGCGATCGCCGCCGCGTCGAGCAGCCACGCGAGCGCGCCCGGCGAGGTCCGGTATGTCGGAGCGGGCGGCAGCAGCGACGCCCGGAACGGCGGCTGCGAGCGACCGAGGTCGCCGCCGGTCACGCGGCCGCGGACGGTCAGCTGCGGCCACTGCACGGCGACCTGAACCGTGCGGCCACTCTTCAGCGTCGCGCGCACGAGCGCCGGAGCGAGCCTCGGCGTCGTGACGCCGCTGTCCGACACGCACGCTGACGTCACGCAGATCGCATCGCGCGAGACCTCGATCACGTTGCCGGCGCGGGACGTCCGCGGCAAGGACACGGTTGTCAGCGGCGCGGGATCGTCCACGACGCGAACCGAGGCCGCGCGCACGCTCGCGTCGACGACGACGGTGACGCGCGTGTGGACGACGTCACCGAACTGCACCGTGGCGTCGTCGAACGCGGCTCGCGCCTTCAGCGGCGCGGCGGTTGCGGCCGGCGCGAACGCGGCCGCGAGCAGCGCGACGAAGAAGACGCGCTTCATCGTGCCCACCTCCCCCGGCGCCGTTCCTCCGCCCAGGCGAGGAACGCCTCGTCGACGATGTACGGCTCGCTCGAGTCGAGCTCGACCGGCCGTAGGCCGACCGACTGCAGCTCCGCGAGTAGCCCGGCGTAGCGGGCCTCATGCTCCGAGCGCAGGCGCGCCGCCTGCCGGCGGCCGAGCCTGACGAGCCCCGCATCCGCGACCGGCAGCCCGACGCCGGCGACCTCCGGCCAGCTTCGCTCCCACACCGGATCCTGGATGACGACCGGCACGACGTCCCAGCCGTGGCCGACCGCGTCGAGCCACGCGTCAGGGGGCACGGGCTCGAGGAAGTCGGAGATGACAAAGAGAAAGGTGCCGCCGGGAACGTCGGTACGGCGCTGGGCGAGGTACGTCAGGGCCTGGACCACGTTGTCCTCCGGCGCCTCGAAGGGTGCTTCGGCCGCGCGTGCCGCCACGATCCACGGCCGGTCGCGGCGGCCGGGGGGCAGCCACCACGGCTCACCGGTGCCGTAGTCGAGCGCCGCGATGTCGGCCCGCGCGACCGCGGCGCTCGCAGCGATCGAGATCGCCGCCTCGCGCAGCGCCTCACGCTTCGACAGCCAGGGGAACGGGGGTGGGTACAGCCCCATCGCGGGACGCCGGTCGAGCAGGATGGTCACGCGGGGCGCCTCGTCTGCAGCGCGGTCGCGGACGATGAACTCGTCGCCGCCGCTCGCGGACGAAAGGCGCGCCGATGCGAACCAGTCGATCGTCGAGACCGGATCGCCGGGCTCGTACGGCCGCGAGCCGATCACCTCGGTGCCGTGGCCGCGCCGGCGGCTGGGCAGGTCGCCGAACGGCAGGCCCGTCAGGCGCCGCCGCGGCACGAGCGGGAACGTGCGCCGCTCGCGGGCGGACATGCGCTCACCCGTCCCAGTCCGGCGCAGGAGCTGGAGCGAGCTCCAGGCAGCGCGCGCGGATTCGACCGAGCGCTTCCTCGCGGCCGAGCGTCCGGGTCTCGGCGAGGAAGGACGCGGTCAAAAGGAGGCGGTGGCCGAGCACAGGCAGGAACAGCAGCTCCACGTCCTCCGGCACGACGTGCGCGCGCCCGTGCAGCAGCGCCCAGGCACGGGCCGTCCGCTCGAGCGTGAGGCTGCCGCGCACCGATGCGCCGGTCGCAACGCCCTCGACGCGGCGCGTCGCGCGGACGAGCTCGACGATCCAGCGCAGGATGAGCTCGTCGACGTAGATGTTCTCGACGGCGCGCTCGAGCGCGCGGACTTCGTCCGCGGTCACGACGGCGGTGAGCTCGTCGAGCGGATGACCGTGCCGCTGCGCAACGACGATCGAGACCTCCTCGTCCTCGGTCGGATACCCGAGCGCGGTCTGCAATGCGAATCGGTCGAGCTGCGCCTCGGGCAACGGGAATGTCCCCTCCTGCTCGATCGGGTTCTCCGTCGCGATCACGAGGAACGGCTCGGGAAGACGGCGCGACGCGCCGTCCACCGTGACCTGCTTCTCGGCCATCGCCTCGAGCAGCGCGGACTGGGTGCGCGGCATGGCCCGATTGACTTCGTCGACGAGCACGACGTTCGCGAACACCGGCCCCGCACGGAACTCGAACTCGCGCGTCTTCTGGTTGAAGATCGAGAGACCGGTGACGTCGGTCGGCTGGAGGTCGGGCGTGCACTGGATCCGCGCGAAGGCGGCCCCGTCGATCGACTGGGCGAGGGCCCGGGCGAGGATCGTCTTCGCCGTGCCCGGGACGTCCTCGAGCAACACGTGGCCGCCCGAGATGAACGCCGCGATGACGAGGGCGACCTCCTCCGGCTTGCCGACGACGACCCGCCCGATGTTCTCCAGCAGGCGGCGTGCCGACTCAGCGGCGGCGTCGCTCTCTTCGGCCGGCGGCTGACGTCTCGCTTCGACCACGGTGGGAGAAAGGTATAGGGTCGCCTCCGTTTTACAGTCAACTAACTCGGCTCAACGCAGTGGGCGCTACCTTGGTCGAGTAACCAGCCTCCAGCAAAGGGGAACTGAATCAATGCTTCGCGTTTCGCTGCTCATCGCCTCGCTTGTCGCCGTCGTCGGCGTCGTCGCCGGCCCCTCGGTGGCCGCCCGGTCGCATGCCGCGGGCGCCGCCGTCACGGTCACGGCGACCGAGTTCCATTTCAAGCTCTCGAAGACGTCGGTCCCGCACGGCTCCGTGACCTTCACGGTCAAGAACGCCGGCAAGCTGCCGCACGACTTCAAGATCGGCGGGAAGAAGACCGCGCTGGTGAAGCCGGGCAAGTCCGCCAAGCTCACGGTCACGCTGAAGGCCGGCAAGCAGGCCTACAGCTGCACGGTGCCCGGGCATGCCGCGGCCGGAATGAAGGGATCGCTGAAGGTCTCTTAAAGGCGCGCAGTTGCTACTGGGGGGCGGGACGGCTACGGTTGCCCTGCCCCCTCCCTTTTCCGAGGACGTGCGAGTGGCCAAGACGAGAAGCAGGCAGCGCTTCGTCCACAAGCCGCTGCTGACCGACGAGGAACGCGGTATTTGGCGCGCCTTCGTCGTCATGAACTTCGCGATCAACCGGGCTCTCGACGCCGAGCTCCGCGTCCAGTCGGGCCTCACGCTCCCGGAGTACGAGGTGCTCTGGGAGCTGACGAATGCGCCGGAGAACCGGCTGCGGATGCGTGAGCTCGCAAAGCACCTGCTCTTCACGCGGAGCGGCGTGACGCGGCTGATCGACCGGCTCGAAGACGCGGGCTACGTCGAGCGAGACGACGTCGACAATGACGGCCGCGGCGTCTTTGCGAGCCTCACCCGGGACGGCTTCGAGGCGTTCGAGGCCGCCGCGGTCGACTACATCGCTGCGCTTCGCACGTACTTCCTCAACCCGCTCCGCACCGACCTGCAGACGATGCGGAAGCTTCTCGTCCGGCTCGAGTCGGACGAGCTGTTTTAGACCGGCGGGGACCGATTCGCTGCGGCCGCGGCAGCGGCCGCACGTTAGGGGTCTTCGCGCGTTGCGGAATCCGCGCGAGCGGATTCCGCCACTTGCGCAAATTCAGCTGAGCGGGACGCCCGGGAACACTGAGAGCTCGGTCGCCTCGCGCAGCAGCGGCGCGTCGGCGTCCGCTCCTGCGGACTGCGCCGCGCGACGTGCCGCAAGCGCGAGGTCGTGCGCGACGTCGCTCGGGATGCGCCGCAAGATCTCGTCCTCCCACGCTGCGCCGCCGCACATCGGACAACGATCAGGCATCCGTTTCGTACTCGCCCCGTAGCCGCAATCGGAACAACGAAGACGAAGTAGCGGCATACCTGGAGGATGCCCGAGCGGGACCCCAAGTGCCAACTTTGTAACTCAATCTGAAGAACGCCCCTCTGAGGGATGCCGAAAGGCAGCGAGAAGCCGATGCTGGGAGGGTCAGTCCCTGCGGATAAAGGACGGATACCAATGTCTGTGGCGCTTTTGCGGCTCAAGCTGCGGAACTTCCCCGCGGCCAAGCTTTCCAAGGTGTAGTTCGCGAACTGCTAGGGCCGCTTCGGCGGCCCTAGCTTTTTGCGCAAGTGAACCCTAAAGCGATGGCCGCGTCCGCGGCCTTGGGCATCCCGTGTTAGCGCTCGTAGACGGCGATTCGGCGCGCGCGATACACGAGGCGGAAGCCGCTCGCGGCGTAGGCACGCGCGAGCTTCTTGTTCCAGTACGGGTCGACGGCGAACAGTTGATACCCGCGCTCGTACCGGGCCGGGTCGGGCTCCGCCTGCTTGATGAAGTCCCTGGCCGCCTGGAACTCCGGCCGGGTCAGGACCTCCCAGCGGCCGGTGAACGCGATCTGCCCTTTGAGCTGAGGCAGCTCCCAGAGCAGCCAGTCGGCCGTCCGGTCGTCCGCGAGCAGGCGGGCATGGGGGTGGGCGGCCAGGGCGGCCCGAGTGGCCTCGAGCGCGGCCGGCGGATACAAAGTCCGGGTGATCTTCGGGCCGGTCGCGAAGCCGTAGCCGACTGCACAGAGACAGAGGACGAGCGAGCCGGCTCCCGTGGCGGCGACGAGCAGCCGCGCCGGTCCGAGCACTCGCCGCGGCGGCCATGAGCGGTCGAGGAGCCCGGGCAGCAGCAGCAAGGCGGCGTACGAGAACCACACCGCCGAGCGAACCGCCGCCAGGCCTCCGAGGAACAGCAGCAGCAGCGCCGCCAGCTCGAAGATCGTGAAGTGACGCGGCCGCCGCGCGATCAGGATGAGGCCGACACCCGCGATGAGCAGCAGCGGGACGCTGGCGGTGCTCGGGAACGTCGGCGGCGCCCACTCGGAGATGTACTTCTTGAAGAGCGGGTTGCCCATCGTCGAGCGGTAGTAGCCGAGCAGCGACAACCCGTACGGCGTCGCGACCACGGACGCGGCCGCCCCTGCAGCGAGCAGCGCGCCGCGCCGGCGAAGGCCCTGGAAGAACTGCACGACGCCGAGGAGGCCGACGAGTGCGGCGGCGATGACGACGGAGCCGTGCATGTTCGCCCAGAGGACGAGCAGCGGCAGCGTCAACCACACGCGACGCGTAGGACGCCTCGACTCCGCGCACAGGAACGCGAAGAGCGGGACGAACATGACGTACGAGAACGTCTGCGCGCGGAGCGACGAGAACGAGAACGGAACCGCGAGGAACGCGAAGAGGACGACACTGCGCGCCGAAGCGGACTTGCGTGCGAGGCGGCACGCCCACGCAAAGGCCGCAACGACGAGCACCGCGTTGATCGCAACGGTGATGCCGTTGCCGAACGCGGCGGCGAGCCCGTAGATCGCGAGCTGCGCGAGCCACTGCTGGTCGATCCACGGCTGGCCGTGGCTCGCGAGAGCAAGCGAGTCGCGATGCGGAATGCCGTGCGCCCAGATCTGCTGGCCGCCGATGTACGTCAGCCAGCTGTCCGGCTGCAGCATGTACGGCGCCGTCGCGAACACGATCGTCCCGAAGACGGCGACGATCGTGACGACAAGCCCTTCGTCCGCGAGGCGGCTGAAGATCGTCGAGCCCCGGAGAGCCGGGACGTTTGTCGCGCTAGTGATGCTCGACATGGCGGACGACGTCGAAGTGATCAGTCCACGCGTCGTCGTACCCCGCGCCCCCGTCAACCACATCAGGCCCAGCGTCGTAGCTCCGGAACTGGTCGTTCCCGGGACCGCCCAGCAGGATGTCGCGTCCGGGACCGCCTTCGATGTAGTCGTTGCCGGCGCCGCCGATCACGACGTCGTTCCCGCTCATGCCGAAGAGCTGGTCGGGGCCGCCGAGGCCGCAGATGACGTCGCGGTTCATCGTGCCGAACATGACGTCTGCGCCGGCAGTCCCGGTCATCGTGCACGTGTACTGCGAGGCGCCGGTACCGCCCGCACCGAGCAGGCACGCGCCCACGACTCCAACAAGCGCGAGCAGGCGCTTCACGCCGCGCCGACCTCGAGCACGTCGCCTGTCAGCAACCGGCGGCGGGCACACTCGCCCGCCCGGAGCTCGAGCACCGCTTTCGCCCCGCGCGCGGCCGCAGTCCGCCACGGTCGAACCGACTCGGCGATCCGAAGCACGCGGCCGTCGCGATCCAGAAAGACGATGTCGATCGGGAAGCGCATGAAGAACGTGTGCACCGAGCCGGCGGGGCGAAGCAGCACGCCCTGGTCCGAGCGCAGATCCCGCTTCCCGAGCAGGCCGCGCATTCGCGGCAGCGGAGAGTCGGCAATCGTGCAGTGCTCACACACAACCGCACCGTCGAGGCGCTGAACCGACCTCGTGCGCGCGCCTTTGCGCGTACGCCGCGCAAGATCGCCGTAGGCAACGGCAGGCGCCTCGAACGCGTCGCTCACGAGGAGATCGACGAACTCGACGACTTGCTTCTGACGTCGTCTGTGTGACTGAAACACGGCCGGTCCCCCTTCACGTCGAGCGCGGCGAAAAGAACCAGTCCGTGGCCGCTACGGACTGTGCGCTCTGTATCGGAGTCGCGCAAAGCGATCCGCAGTCCCTCGATGAGGGGATCCCCGAGCACGATTCACCACAACAGGGGATAAGGGCAGGTCACGCCCTGACGATCATCGGCGCACAGTGCAATTTGGCGGCGCGGCCACGCCGAGTACGAGGGGAGTCATTTCAGCGTGGCTATGCATTCGTCAGGGCTCAAACAGAACTTGATGTCGTTCGCGGCGCGCATCTCGCCCGACGAACGCGGTCAGACGATGTCGGAGTACGCGATCGTCCTGACGCTGATCTCAGGAGGAATCTTCGCAGCGATTCTCCTGCTGGGAACGAATCTCGGGTCGCACATCACGAACGTGGCGAACCTCATCCCGTGATGACGCACGCGATCCAGTCTTGGCAGCCGGCATTGGCGAAGGCCATGCCCGTCACACCTGAAGGGAGGTGAAGCTGGTGCTGAAGCTCGCCGCATACGTGCAGACGCTCCTCGGTCGGTTCGACCGTGACGAGGAGGGTCAGACGATGGCCGAGTACGCGGTGATCCTTTCGGTGATCTCCGCGCTCGTCATTGCCGCCCTGCTGCTGCTCGGAGGCAACATCACGAACGTGATCAACCGGATCGCAGACGCGATCAAGTAACGACGCATCACTTCCCTCGGTGAGGCCCCGCGCACTGCGCGGGGCCTCACCAAAACGCAACGAACACCGACCAACCGCCGCCCATGAACAAGCCAACGCCGCGCAACCTGAAGAGCTCCGACGGCCAGACCATGGTCGAGTTCGCGCTCGTCCTGCCGCTGCTCGCGATGCTGCTCTTCGGCGTCATTCAGTTCGGCATCCTCTTCAACAACTATCTCGACCTGACGGACGCCACCCGTGCCGGCGCCCGCAAGGCCGCAGTTTCGCGCAACACCTCCGACCCCTCAGGTCCCACCGGTGTCGCGACGCAGGCAGTCATCGACTCTGCAGGCGACATCACCCTCAAGTCCACGGACGTCACCATCACGTCGACCTGGCAGCCCGGTGACGACGTGACGGTGCAAGCCGCGTACCCCTACAAGATCGATCTGTTCGGGTTCGTCTTTGCCTCGGGCAACCTGCACAGCAAGACAACGGAGCGTGTGGAATGAACGCGAGAGACTCCCGCGGCCAGGCCGCGGTTCTGACCGTCCTCTTTCTCACTGTGCTGCTCGGCGCGACCGCGATGTCCCTCGACGTCGGCAGCTGGTTCAAGGCGAAGCGGCAACTGCAGGCGACGGCCGACGCGGCTGCGCTCGCCGGCGCGCAGGGGCTCCCGCAGGGCACGGATGCCGCGACCGCGCTCGCAATCCAGTACGCCGCCGACAACGGCGGCGCGCTCGACGCGTCCGGCATCAGCTTCTCGAGCGACATGTCGACGAACGACACGATCTCGGTGCAGATGAGCGCGCCCGCGCCCGGGTTCTTCAGCAAGCTCTTCGGCCTCAGCTCCGTCACGGTCGGCGCACACGCGGCTGCCCGCACGGACACCATCAACGAGGCCCGGTTCGCGTCGCCGATCGGCGTCAACATCTCTCACCCAGATCTCTCCGGCGCGAACTGCCCCTGCTTCGACCATCCGACGACGCTGACCCTCAACATGGTCGGCCCCGGAGGCTTCAAGCTGCTGAACATCGACGGCTCGACCGGCGGCACGAACCCCCACACGCTCGCCGACTGGATGGACCACGGGCTCGATGCCTGGATGCCGGTCGACACCGACTACTACTCCGACCCGGGATCGAAGTTCAACGACTCGGGGATGCAGCAAGCCCTGCAAGACAACATCGGCGAGAACTTGCTCTTTCCTGTGTACGACCGCGTCGACGCGCAGGGCTCGAACCTCTTCTACCACGTGATCGGCTGGGTGGGCTTCCACCTCACGGACCACAAGGTCCAGGGCAACGGCGGAACGCTTTCCGGCTGGTTCACGGACATCATCTGGGAGGGCCTCCAGGGCCAGACCGGCAACAACGGCGGCAACGGCAACGGCGGCGGCGGTAATGCCGACGACTTCGGGGCCAGTTCCGTGCAACTCGTCAATTGACCTAGGAAGGACTGCCGTCCAATGACCTACCGCGCCCGCAACCTCTTCGCCGCGATTGGGCTTGCCGTCCTGGCCGCCCTGCTCGTCGGCTTTTACGTCACGAACTACAAACGAAGCGTCCAGCACTCACAGCAGCACGTGAGCGTCTGGGTCGCCTCGAAGGACATCCCGGAGGGGACCTCCGGTACAGACGTCATCTCCGGTGGCTATCTCCGCCAGGAGCAGGTGCTTCGGCAGAGCGTCGTCCCGGGGGCGATCTCGAGCGACACGCAGATCGAGCGCCTTGTCGCAGCTCAGCCGACCTATGCCGGCGAGCAGGTCTCGCTCACGCGCTTCTCGGATGTCGCAGTGCAGGGCATCCGCGGCGTGCTGCGCGGGCCGCTCCGCGCCGTGCAGGTCTCCGGTGACAACGATCAGACGCTCGCCGGCACGCTCCGCACGGGCGACCACATCGACATCGTCGCCAACGTGAAGGTCGGCGACTCCAGCAACGGGACGAGCATCTCGCGCATCGTGCTGCGGAACTTGCGCGTCCTGCGCGCCGCAGGCGACGTGTCGCAGGGCGTGCACCTCTCGTCGCCCTCGCAGGGCGGCGCGTCCGTCCTGCTCGCCGTGACGGACACGCAGGTCCAGAAGCTCTTCTACGTGATCAAGAACGATGACTGGACATTCGAGCTCCGGCCGGTTGTGAAGGCCACTGACAGCCCGGAGACCGTCGAGACGCAGAACACGATCGTCGACGACGGCCTCAGCTCCCGCCAGCTCCGAATCGCCCACGGAGGTTGACGACGATGTCACACGAGAACAACGACAACCACCGCGAAGCGATCCGCCTCTTCGTGTGCGGCTCCTGCGAGGGCTCGGCCTCTCTGGTCGAAGTGCTCGCAAAGGAGCCGGGCCTCGAGCTCGTCGGCGTCGCAGCGACGCCGCAGGAGGCATCCGGCGCGCTTTCCGGCGGCCACCTGAACGTCGTCCTGTTCGCGACCGACTCGCAGACGCTGCCGAGCGACGAGCTGGCAGTCGTCCGCGAGCACACGCGGGCACCGATCGTCATCCTCGCCTCCGGTGAGGCGAGCCAGCTGCTCGAGCAGGCGCTCGACGCGGACGTCGCAGACGTCCTCCTGCTCCCGCAGCTGATGGACAACGTCATCTTCGCGATCCGCAAGGCCTCGCACGCCGGCCGCCGCCTGCTCGCAGGCCCGGTCTCGGCGGTCACGCACGGCCGGATCGTGACGGTGTTCTCGCCGAAGGGCGGGACGGGCAAGACGTCGATCGCGACGAATCTCGCGACCGCGCTCGCGAAGCACGAGCAGCGCCGCACGCTGTTGCTCGACCTGGACCTCCAGTTCGGCGACGCGGCGATCATGCTCGGACTCGAGCCGGAGAAGACGATCTACGACCTCGTCTCCGCTCCGGGCGAGCTCGACCCGGAGAAGCTCGCCGGGTACACGACGCGCCATCCGTCGGGTCTCGACATCCTCCCCGCGCCTCTGCGCCCGGAGGACGCCGAGCTCGTGACGGAAGCGAAGATCGGACGCCTGCTCGAAGTCGCGCGGTCGTCGTACGACGTGATCATCGTCGACACGTCGCCGTTCTTCCACGGCCCGATGCTCGCAACACTCGACCAGACGGACGAGCTCATGCTCGTCTGCTCGCTCGACGTGCCGACGATCAAGAACGTCCGGCTGAGCCTGCAGACACTCGAGCTCCTCTCGTTCCCGATGAAGAAGGTTCACCTCGTCCTGAACCGAGCGAACACGAAGGTCGGGATGAAGGAGAGCGAGGTCGAGACCGCCCTCGAGCGGAAGATCCGCTACCAGGTGCCGAGCGACCGCGCGGTACCGGTGTCGATCAACCGCGGCACACCCGTCGTGCTCGCCGACGCGGGTGCGGACTTCTCGTCCGCGCTGCGCGACGTCGCGAGGGCTGTTGCGAACCCGGATCCGGAGAAGCAGGCAAAGCGTCGTCGAATGTTCTCGAAGGCGTAGGTCATGGGCCTTCACGATCGCATCAACAACAAGGGCAGCAGCGCAGTCACGCTCGATCCGCTGGCTGCTGCCCAGCCGACCCCACAGCCGACGCCCGAGCAGCGCGTCGTCGTCGACCCGTACACCGAGCTCAAGACCCGCATTCATCACGAGTGCATCGCGAAGCTCGGCGCCGAGCTCTTCAAGCAGAGCTCGGACGAGAGCCTGCAGGAAAGCGTCATGCGGACGGTGTCGGAGCAGCTCGCCCTCGACCGCACGCCGCTTACGCGCGAAGAGCGCCGGCGGATCGTGCGGGAGATCACCGACGACATCCTGGGCTACGGCCCGCTCGACCCGCTGCTCCGCGACGACACCGTGACGGAAGTCATGGTCAACGCGGCCGACAAGGTCTACATCGAGCGCGACGGCAAGATCGAGCGCTCGTCGGCGTCGTTCGCGGACAACGCCCATCTCCTGCGCATCATCGACAAGATCGTGTCGCAGGTCGGTCGGCGCATCGACGAGGCATCGCCGATGGTCGACGCACGCCTCCCTGACGGCTCGCGTGTGAACGCGATCATTCCGCCGCTGGCCCTGAAGGGGCCGACGCTCACGATCCGCAAGTTCTCGCGCGACCCGTACACGATGAACGACCTCATCGCGTTCGGCTCCCTCACGTCGCAGGCCGCCCAGTTCCTCTCGGCCTGCGTCAAGGGCAAGCTCAACGTCCTTATCTCCGGCGGTACCGGCACCGGTAAGACGACGACGCTCAACGCGCTGTCGGCATTCGTGCCGGACGACGAGCGCATCGTGACGATCGAGGATGCTGCGGAGCTCCAGCTCCAGCAGGATCATGTGATCACGCTCGAGTCGCGGCCCGCGAACATCGAGGGCCAGGGCGAGATCCGCATCCGCGAGCTCGTCAGGAACGCACTGCGCATGCGCCCCGACCGGATCATCGTCGGCGAGGTCCGCGGTGCCGAGACGCTCGACATGCTCCAGGCGATGAACACGGGCCATGAAGGCTCGCTGACGACGATCCACGCGAACTCGCCGCGCGACGCGCTGTCGAGGCTCGAGACACTCGTGATGACCGCAGGTGTGGAGCTTCCGCACCGTGCGATCCGCGAGCAGATCGCGTCGGCATTCGATCTGCTCGTGCAGATCCAGCGCCTGGTCGACGGCTCGCGCCGCATCACGCACATCTCCGAGGTCGTCGGCATGGAGTCCGACGTGGTCACCCTCCAGGACATCTTCCTGGCGAAGCCGCCGGACGAGGACGGGCATCCCACCGGACGTTCCGCCCGGCTCCTGTCGCCGCTCGCGCCGACGGGGCTCAAGCCGCACTTCATCGACAAGATGGCGGCGAACGGCGTCGTGCTTCCTGCGACGTTCTTCGGTCGTCCGCATGAGGACGGCGACGGGACGTACAACAGCCCGAGCTTCGGCGGCTACCGGTGAACGAACAGCAGCCGCGTCGGCTTCTCGCCGCAGCCTTCAGTGCGGCCGCGATGATGCTCTGGTTCGCGACGGGCGCGCACGCAGGCGTGCACGTCCGCAGCGTCAACACGCAGCAGTACCCGAGCGTGTCGCTGTCGGTCGTCACGAGCTCGCCGAGCTCGAGCCTGCCGCGTGTCTGGGAGAACGGTGCCCTCGTGAACGGCCTCCAGGCCGTGAACCTCGGCCGCTCCACGACCGTCCTCCTCGAGATCGACCGCTCGCGCTCGATGGCGGGCCAGTCGATCAAGGACGCGACCGCAGCCGCGGACCGGTTCGTGAAGACGAAGCCCCGCGGTGACTCGATCGGCGTCCTCGCATTCGGTTCGCATGCGCTCCCGCTCACGACGTTCTCGTCGTCGACGATCGACGCCGACGGCGCGTTGCGCACGCTCTCGGTCGACAAGCATCCCGGGACAGCGCTCTACGACGCGATCGTCGTCGGCGCGAGTCAGCTCTCGGCCCGAACGGTCGGCGGCCGGGTCCTGATCGTGCTCACGGACGGTAAGGACGTCTCCAGCAAGGCGACGCTCGACGCGGCGGTCAAGGCGGCCCGCAGCGCCAACGTCACCGTGTACCCCATCGCGATTGCGGGGCCGGAGTACAGCCCGCAGCCGCTGCAGCAGCTCGCCGCCTCGACCGGCGGCTCGTTCTTCCGCGCGTCGGACAGCGGCGCGCTTTCCGACGTCTACTCACGTATCGCGTCGCAGCTGTCGCGCACATGGCAGGTCAGCTATCTGACCGCCGCGCGGCCGGGCGACGCGCTCAAGCTGCGCGTGACCGTGCCGGGGCAGGGCGCGGCGGCGCGGGACGTGCAGGTGCCGGCCGGACCGGGTGGCGCGGTCGCGTCTCCCGGCCCGTCCCGGCTGCTTCCGGGAAGCTTCTACTCGGGCGTAGGGACGCTCGTCGTCGCGATGTCGATGATGGTGATCGTCCTGCTCGGCTACCTGCTCGTGCTCCAGGGGCAGAAGACCGTCTGGGTGAAGCGTCGTCTCGATCCGCACGTCTCCACGACGCGCGTCAAGAAGAACAAGGACGCGCGATTCTCGTCGTTCGGCTCGCTTGTGAAGGCGACCGAGCGCGCGCTAGGAGACATGAAGCAGTTCGTCTGGCTGTCGACGTTGCTCGACCGGGCGGACCTGCCGATCCGGGCCGGCGAGTTCGCGTACATCATGGTCGGCGCCGGTTTCACGCTCGGCCTTCTGGTCGGCCTCGTGACCGGCTCGGTGCTTGCGTTCTTCGTGGCCCTGCTCGTGGGCGGCTCGATCCCGCTCGGCTTCGTGCACATGAAGGCGAAGAAGCGCCTGCGCGCATTCGACAACCAGCTGCCCGACCTGCTCGTGACGCTCGCCGCGTCGCTGAAAGCCGGCCACAGCTTCCGCCAGGGCATCCAGTCGGTGGTCGACGAAGGGCTCGAGCCCGCGTCACGCGAGTTCAAGCGCGTCCTCACGGACACGCAGCTCGGCCGGCCGATGGAGGACTCGCTCGGGGAGATGGCCGAGCGCGTCGGCTCGAAGAACTTCACGTTCGTGATCACGGCCGTGACGATCCAGCGCCAGGTCGGCGGCTCGCTCGCCGCGCTCTTCGACATGGTCGCGGAGACCGTGCGGGCGCGTCAGCAGTTCGCGCGCCGCATCCGCGCGCTCACGGCAATGGGTCGAGCGTCGGCTTACGTTCTCGTCGGCCTGCCCTTTGTGCTCGCCGCCGTGCTGACGCTGATCAACCGCAGCTTCATGGCACCGCTCTACCACCGCCATATCGGCCACATGCTCATCATCTTGGGGCTCGTGATGATGGCTGTCGGCTCTCTCCTGCTCAAGAAGATCGTGTCGTTCAAGGGGTGATGCAGACGTGATCCTGCTCGTACTCGCTCTGGGCTGCCTCGTCGGCGCAGGGTTCCTCGTCGCCGAGGTCGCGACAGGCCCGGCCCGCCTCCGGCGTGCCGCGGTCGGCCGTGCATCCACCTACGGCAAGATCGTCCTGAAGAAAGGCGACACGCGTACGTTCGGCGAGCGTGTCGTCGCCCCGATGTCAGGACGGATCGCGAACGCCGTGCTTCGTCTGTCCCCGAAGACGTCGGTCGAGGCGGTGTCGCTGAAGCTGATCACCGCGGGCATGACGCTCTCGCCGCAGACGTTCCTCTCGATCAAGGGCTCGGCCGCACTCGGCGGTCTGCTCTTCGGCTTCATCCTCGGAGGGCTCGGCGGCGCGGGCATCGCGTTCCTGTTCGCCATCGCGTTCGCCGTCGGCGGCTGGGTCGTCCCCGAGTACATCGTCTCGGCACGCGCGAAGGCGCGGCGCGAGACGATCCGCGCGGCGCTGCCGGATGCGCTCGATCTGCTTGCAGTCTCGGTCGAGGCCGGTCTCGGCTTCGACGCGTCGATCACGAAGATCACCGAGCACATGGAGGGGCCGCTCTCGAAGGAGTTCGCGCTCATGCTCGGCGAGATCCGCGTCGGCGAAGGCCGGTCGGACGCGCTGAAGAAGATGGAGCAGCGCGTCGGTGCACCGGAGCTTTCGTCGTTTGTGCGCTCGATCATCCAGGCCGACCAGCTCGGCATCTCGCTCGGGCGGATCCTGCGCGTGCAGGCCGCGGACACACGCCTTCGCCGTCAGGCTGCGGCGGAAGAGCGGGCGATGAAGGCGCCGATCAAGATGCTGTTCCCGACGGTGCTCTTCATCTTCCCGTCGATGTTCATCGTCGTGCTTGGGCCGGCGATCCTCAACTTCCTGACCATCTTCAAGTCATGAGCGAAACTGAGAAGGGTTTCGGAACCGGACTGCGCGCTCAGCTCGAGCGCAAGAAGTCCGACGGCACGTCGGCGACAGCCGAGCTGACGGCAAGCGAGCCGATTGCAGTCGTCACCGTCGAGACGCGTGTCGAGCGAGCCGCCGGCATCCTGCCGGACGACGGCGCGCAGGCCGCCGAGATCGAGGCGCTGCGGGCGGAGCTGAACTCCGCGCTCGCACGCGAAGGCGAATTGCGCAAGTCGCTCATGAGCGCCGAGAAGGGCACGGTGAGCCATCAGCACGATGTCGCCGAGCGCGAGGCAGAGCTGATCCAGAAGGCCGGTCAGATCTCCGCCGCGGGCGACGCGCTCGACGAACGTGAGCGCAGGCTGGTCGAGCAGGAGCGCGACCTCGCCGAGCGTTCGAGGGCCGCGGAGACGACGCGGCGCGAGCTCGACACGATGCGTGCGCAGCTCGAGCAGGCCGAGCGGGCGGCGCAGCAGAGCCACCGCGACGCCGACCGGCAGCGCCAGGAGCTCGAGGCTGCGAAGGCGCAGGCCGAGGCGGCTGCCCGCGAGCACGCGGACGCGAACGAGCGGCTCCAGCGCGAGGCCGGCGGACTGTCGGCCAAGCAGGAGAAGCGCGAGCGCGAGCTGCACGAGCGGCAGGCGCGGCTGGAGCGCGCCGAGGCCCAGCTCAGCGACCGTGAGCGCGACTCCGCCCAGCGGCTGACGGCGCGCGAGCAGGCGATCGAGGCCCGCGATCAGGCCGCCCGCGCCCGCGAGCGCGAGGTGAACGAGCGCGAAAAGCGGCTCTCGGGCCGCGACAAGGAGCTGGCCAAGGTCGAGGGCAAAACCGCGGCGGCCGAGCGTGCGCTCGCAGAGGCCGAGGCAAGGCTCGCCAAGGAAGAGTCACGTCTACGCGCAGAAGCGCAGCGGGTCCGGGACGAGGAGCAGAAGCTCCGCGAGTCGATGGCCGGCCGCGGCGAGGCGGAGGAGCATCTCGTCGCACGCATGCGTGACCTTGATGCGCGCGAGCTCGAGCTCGCCGCGAAGGAAGCAGAGCTGCACCGCGAGGAGTCGAACGCGATCCGAGCCAATGAGGACCGCGCGCGTCTCGTCGAGGTCGAGCAGAAGGCTGCCTTGCTCGACGCGCGCGAGCGCGAGGTCGTCAAGCGCGAGGCCGAGCTCACCGCGAGCGAGCAGCTCGCTGCGTCGAATCACGAGCACGTCGAGAAACGCCGTACTCGCGTCGACAAGATCGAGACGAGCATGAACTCCCGCCTCAAGGAGATCGAGGAGCGCGAGCAAGCGGTGATGCTCCGAGAGGCGCAGATCGAAGCCGATGTCGACATCCGGCTCGACAAGCTCGAGAAGAGAGAGCAGGAGCTCGCAGACCTCGAAGCCCGGCTCGAACGGAGGGAGCGCGACCTGGCCGTCTACGTCGGCAACCTGCAGGCGCAGGGGCGAGAGCTCACCCCGGACGACAAGGGCTGGTGGGCAAAACAACTGGGCGATAAAGCGCCTGCCTAGGGCGCCGCTTCGGCGCCCTAGCCTTCGCTCGGCTGTGCGGTCGGCTCGCCCTCGTCGTCGGTGCGGCGGAGGATCAGCCCGCCGACGACGAGCAGCAGGATCTCGACGATCGTGATCGCGACGCGGTTCAGGACGTTCGCGGCGACCGCGGTGCCTTCCGAGGCGATCGCCAGCATCAGCCCGTACATCGACGCCTCGCGCACACCGATACCTGACGGCGCGAAGACCGCCAGCACCGCGACGATCGCACCGACGGCCGCGACGCCGCCGAGGAAAACGATCGAGCCGACACTCGGATGCCCGCCGACCGCGTGGAGCAGCAGCCACAGCGCCGAGCCGCCGATCACCCACGTGAAGGAATAGAACGCGAGCAGAAACGCCATGGTCGCGACGCGCAGCGGCGGCAGCGCGCCGTGCCCGAGCTTGCGCAGGACGCGTGACGCGAGCGGGCAGAAGATCCGCGGGTGCAAGAGCGCCGACACGATCACCGCGAACGCGATCAGCGGCGCGAGGGGCGCATTGACGCCGCGCACCCACGCGAGCGAGACGACGAAGACGATGACGCCGGCGACCGCCGAGATCCCGGCCTCGACAAGAATGGAAACCGTCACGAGCGCGGCGTCGTTGATCCCGGCGCGCCGCGCGGCGACGACGCGCGCGGCGGGCGTCCAGACGCCGCCGGGCACGTATTTCGCGAGCATCGACACCATCTCCGCGCGCAGCGCCTGCGGATACGAGATCTGGATCTTCCAGTCGGCAAGGATCCGAATCCAGCCGAAGACGAAGACGAGGTAGTAGGCGGCAAGCGCACCGCAGCCGAGGAGGAAATAGATCGGGTCCGCGTTCCGAAGGTCGTCGCCCGCATCCTTGAACGACCCCCGGAGCGCGAGGCCGATCGACACGAAGAACACTGCGAGGATGAGCAGCTGCGTCGCGATCAGGACTCGAGGGTGAGCTTTGAAGAACTCGAAGATGCGGCGCGCTCTGTTCACCCGGCGCATGGTACGCGGGTAGATTCAGTCAATCGAGCGCACGCTTCCTTATCGCTGGTACACGGATCCCGAGATCCTGCGGCAGGAACAGGAGCTGATCTTCGGCTCCGCCTGGCAGTACGTGGGGCACACGGGGCAGGCGCCGGAGCCGGGGACGTTCTTCACCGCACATTCGGGCCGCATGCCGATCGTGATCACGCACGCCCGCGACGGCGAGCTACGAGCGTTCCTCAACGTGTGCCGGCATCGCGGCTTCCCCCTCGCGGAGGGCTCCGGGACACGAGAGACGTTGCAGTGCCCGTACCACGCGTGGACGTACGGGCTCGACGGCGCGCTCCGAGCTGCTCCACGCTCGGAGGAGCTCGAGGACTTCGACCGCTGCAAGCTCGGCCTGCGGCAGGTCGCGCTCGGCACATGGGGGCCGTTCGTGTTCGTGAACATGGCCACCGACCCCGAGCCGCTCGAGACGGCGCTCGGGTCGATGCCCGCGCAGGTCGCCGAGCTGGGCCTCGACATCGACGACCTCGTCTTCTATTCGCGCTGGGAGACGGAGCTCGAGGCCAACTGGAAGATCGCGTGCGAGAACTTCCTCGAGTGCTACCACTGCTCCGTCGCGCACCCGCAGCTCGCAGAGATGCTCGACGTCTCGGTCGACGCATACGCGCTCTCGACCGACGGCCGGCTGTCGAGCCAGAACGGGCCGACACGCGAGACCGCGCGGACACGAATGCATCTCGACGGCGAGCTACCCCGGAGCCAGTTCCATTTCCTCTGGCCGAACCTCGGCGTCAACATCTTCCCGGGGCGGCCGAACATCTCGATCGGGCCGATGGTCCCGGTCTCCCCCGACCGCACCTACCGCTTCCTCGACTACTTCTTCGGGAGCAGCGTCGACCAGGCGTGGATCGACGAGCTGATGGAGTTCGACGACCAGGTCGGCCGCGAGGACCGCGTGCTCGTCGAGGGCGTCCACCGCGGCATCGCCTCGGGCGGGCTCGAGCACGGCTACCTCATGGGCCGGAGCGAGCAGCTGATCGGGCATTTCCAGGCCTTAACGCGGGACGCGCTATCAGCTTTGCCTGGACCGCGGTAGATTTTTCCGCTCTAGCATCAACTCACAGGAGGGCTCCCGTGAAGCGTTTTCTCCCGCTGCTCGCGGTCGCGGCACTTGTCGCCGTGCCGGCAGCGTCGGCCGGCAAGTCGGCCGTCCCGACGATCAAGGCAGGCACCCTGATCGTCGCCTTTGGCGACCCCGCGCCTGGGTTCGCACAGGGCACCGTCCGCGGCAACACCGTGACGAACCCGCGTGGCTATGAGGTCGATCTCGCATCGGCGATCGCCACGAAGCTCGGGCTCAAGCCGCAGTGGATGTACTCGCCGTGGAACTCGCTGTTCGCGCCCGGCACGAAGAAGTTCGACATCTCGTTCCAGGAGGCGACGATCACCGCGCAGCGCAAGCACACGGTGGACTTCACGTCGTCATACCTGAACGCGAACCAGGGCGTGCTCATCTCGAAGCAGACGACACCGCCCAAGAGCCTCGCCGACCTGCGCAAGCTCCAGACGTGCGCGCAGACGAACACGACCGGTCTCGACTGGATCAAGACGACACTGCATCCGGCGAAGCAGCCGCTGACCTTCCCGGGCACCGCGGCTGCGTACCAGGCCGTGCAGATCAACCGCTGCCAGGCGCTGATCCTCGACGTGCCGCTGGTCTCGCTCGAGAAGAAGCAGAACCCGTCGAAGTTCGGTCCGGTGGCAGGTCAGATCAACACGCACGAGCAGTACGGCGCCGTGCTCCAGAAAGGCTCGAAGCTGCTGTCGATCGTGAACAAAACGCTCACGGGACTGATCGAGGACGGCACCGTCGGCAAGCTCCAGAAGAAGTGGTTCAACCTCAACTTCGCCAAGATCCCGACCCTGAAGTAAGCACTCGATGCACGCGCTGCGCCACGTACTCCACGCCTTCTTCAACCTTCACAGCTTCACGCTGGCGATGCCCGACGTCTGGGCCGGCTTCCAGCTGAACCTGAAGATGATGGTGGTTGCAGAGGTGCTCGTACTGGTGCTCGCGCTCGGGATCGCACTTGTTCGCGGTCTGCCGGGGCCCGGAGCGAGACCGCTCCGGGCTCTGGCGATCGCGTACACCGATTTCTTCCGCGGCACGCCGATCATCATCGTCGCGTACTTCATCGGGTTCGGGCTCCCGGGCCTGCAGCTCGGCTACATCTCCAATCAATCGTTCACGACCTACGGCGTCATCACGCTGACACTCGTGTACTCGGCGTACGTCACCGAGGTGTATCGCGCGGGCATCGAGTCTGTGCACGCGAGCCAGCGGGCGGCGGCGCGCTCGCTCGGCCTCTCCTACTGGCAGACGATGCGGTACGTCATCGTCCCGCAGGCTGTGCGACGCGTCATTCCGCCGCTTCTGAACGACTTCGTCGGCCTGCAGAAGGACACGGCGATCGTCTCGGTGATCGGCGTCACGGAGGCGGCGTCGCTCGCACAGCAGTTCTCGAACAACAACGGCGACTTCCCGTCACTGCTTGTCGCCGCGGTGTTCTTCATCCTGCTGACGATCCCACTCGCGCGCTTCACCGACTATCTCGTCTCACAGCGCGAGCGCCGCGAGCGCGCACAGGCATTTTGAGCACCCACGGAAACGGCAACGGCGCAAGGCCTTTCGTCGACGTCGACAACGTCTGCAAGTGGTTCGGCGAGCTCCAGGTGCTCGACCGCGTCACGCTGCAGGTCCCCGAGCACGGTGTCGTCTGCCTGATCGGCGCGTCCGGCTCCGGCAAGTCGACGCTGCTCCGCTGCATCAACATGCTCGAGCGCGTCGAGGAAGGCACGATCACGGTCGACGGCCAGTGCCTGACGAAGGACAAGGTCGACGTCAACGAGGTTCGCCGGAAGATCGGCATCGTCTTCCAGGCGTACAACCTCTTCCCGCACATGACCGTGCTGCAGAACGTCATGCTCGCGCCGCGCAAGGCACGACGCGTGCCCCGCGACGAAGCCGAATGGGCCGCGCGCACGCTCCTCTCGCGTATCGGACTTGAGGCAAAGGCCGAGGAGTATCCCGACCGCCTGAGCGGTGGCCAGCAGCAGCGCGTCGCGATCGTGCGCGCGCTCGCGATGCAGCCGAAGCTCATGCTGCTCGACGAGATCACGAGCGCGCTCGATCCGCAGCTCGTCTCGGAGGTGCTTGCGCTCGTGCGCGAGCTCGCGGACAGCGGCATGACGATGATCGTCGCGACACACGAGATGGCGTTCGCGCGCGAGGTCTCGGACAAGGTCTGCTTCCTCGACGGCGGCCGCATCCTCGAGGAGGGTCAACCGGAACAGATCTTCAGCGATCCCCGCGAGGCGCGGACGCGCGAGTTCCTCTCCCGGGTACTAGCCGGCGGGAGGATGCAGTGAGGTTCTTCCGCGGCCGCCCGCGCGCGCCGCTCTCGATCGCTGCGTTCATCGCGATCCCCCTCTTCTTCTCGTCGCTGATGGCCGCAACCCTGGCGCTCGAGAAGCCGCACAAGATCGAGTGGCAGCGCGGCGGCCACGTCGTCGCGACGTGGCACGACCCGACGACGTCGAACATCACGCACATCTGGCTCTGGGGGTTCGTACCGCCGCTCGTGCTCGTCGTGATCGGGCTGCTCGCGATGCGTATCCCGTTCGGGTTCTACGTGTCGTGCATCGCCGCGATCGTGATCGCGATGGCGACGGTGCACAAGACGTCGACGTGGGAGGCGCATCACAGTGCGCGCTATCCGAACGGCGTCGACCTCATTCCCGCGGGGACCGCGTATGCAGGCTCGAACCGTTACGACCCCGGGCAGTGGGAGGCGCA
The DNA here is from genome assembly GCA_036265735.1 of Gaiellaceae bacterium. GTDB lineage: Bacteria > Actinomycetota > Thermoleophilia > Gaiellales > Gaiellaceae > Palsa-739. Next base: position 29,536 of record DATAOK010000050.1, on the reverse strand, counting down.
GGCGCGTTCGACGTCGCTCAGCCTCCAGCACTGGACGATCGGCGTCGCGCTCGCGTCCGCGCTCGTGATGGGTGCGCTCCAGATTCGGCGGCGCTTCTTCTCGCGAAAGCCAGTCGCCACAGGCCTGCCGGTCGAGGGCGTGCACGCGCCCGACGCGACGACGCCGACCGTCTAACTCGTTCGAGTGATTCTGCGGCCTCGCGGCAACAAATCCGCGCGCCCCGTCGTTCCATGGAGAAAGGAATGGTCGGAATGCGGCTCCGGACTATCCCCCTTCTCGTCGTCATCGTTGCGTGCGTGGCGGCCCTCGGCGCATGGACCGACCGCCCGCACTTCCAGACGGAAGCACCGCTCGTCACGGCCGCGACCAAGCCGTGGACCGCAGTGGTCAAGGTGACGCGCCGCGGCAGGCCGCTTGACGGCTACCGCGCGTTCGTGACCCTGACCGGGCCGCGCGGGACCGAGCGCGTCCCGGCGCAGGAGCTCGGCAGCGGGCTCTACCGCTTCCGTGTGAAGCTCGCCGGCGGAGGCTTCTACTCCTACACGATCCTCGTCGGCGACCGGCTGGCCGGCCACGGCACCGTCTACGCAGTCCCGAACTGAGGAATATTCCGCTTCAGCTATCGTTAACACCGTTAACGATATGCCGAAGACCGAGCTCGACACGATGACCCTGGCCGAGGCCCTGCGCCCGGTCTTGCTGCGCGTGGGCCGCGAGCTCCGCCGCGAGGCGCGCGAGGTCGGCGTCTCCCCCGAGCAGGTCTCGCTCCTCGTCGCGATCAAGTACAGCCCGGGCATCGGCGTGCGGGAGCTGGCGGCACGCGAGCGCGTCTCGCCGCCGGCGCTCTCGAATCGCGTTGACCGCCTCGAGCAGGACGGGCTCGTCACGCGGACTCCGAGCGACGACGACCGCCGTCGCGTCGGCCTGACGCTGACCGAGGAGGGCCAGCGCGTCCTCCGCCGCGTCCGGTCGCGCCGGACAGCCTGGCTCGTGACGCGCCTCGGGCAGCTGTCCACCGAGGAGCTCGCAGCCGTCGAAGCCGCCGTCGCGCCGCTGACGCTCTTGCTCGACGAGTCGGAGCGCCCGTGAGGCGAACGTTCTCGAGCCTGCGCTACCGGAACTACAGGCTCTTCTTCACCGGACAGATCGTCTCCCAGACCGGCTCGTGGATGCAGCGCATCGCGCTCGGCTGGTTCATCCTCGAGCTGACGCACAACGACGCGTTCGCCGTCGGCCTGATGGCACTCGCGCAGTTCCTGCCGTTCACGCTGTTCGGCCTGTTCGCCGGCGTGATCACGGATCGCATGGACGCGCGCCGGCTCGTGCTCGGAACACAGGCCGCGCAGCTGGTCACGGCGACCGCGCTCACGTGGATTGCGCTCGGCGGCTTTGCGCGGCCGTGGATGCTCTACGTGATCGCGTTCCTGAACGGCTGTGTGCTCGTGCTCGACGTGCCGTCGCGCCAGCAGCTCACGTACCGCATGGTCGGGCGCGAGGTGCTGCCGAACGCGATCGCGCTCAACTCGAGCTTGTTCAATGCGTCGCGCATCTTCGGCCCGTCGCTCGCCGGGGCGATCCTCGGCTTCGCGGGAGTCGGCATCTGTTTCCTCGTGAATACGGTCAGCTTCCTCGCCGTTCTCCTCGGTCTCTTCCTGATGCGGACACGCGAGTTCTTCCCCGTCGAGGAGTTCGAGCGGCCGTCGCTCCTGCGCGGGACGCGCGAGGGCCTCGCCTATGTGCGCACGCAGCCGCGGATGCTGATCGTGCTCGCGCTGACGCTCGTGCTGAGCACGTTCACGTTCAACTACAACGTCACGCTGCCGGTGCTCGCGAAGATCACCCTGCACGGCCAGGGTTACGTCTACGGATTCCTGTCGGCGGTGTTCGGCGCAGGCGCGCTCGCCGGTGCCCTGTTCGCGGCTTCACGCGCTCGTGCATCGCTACGCGTGCTGCTGCTCGGCGCCGGCGTCTTCACCTGCGCGACGATGCTTCTTGCGACAGGGCACAACGTCTGGTTCGCAGGCGTCTTGCTCTTCCTCGTCGGGGCCGGCTTCACGGCCTGGTCGGCGAACTCGAACGCGAGCATCCAGCTCGCCGCACCCGATCGGCTGCGCGGCCGCCTGATCGGGATCTATTTCTATGCATTCAACGGCACCGGGCCGTTCGCCGGCCTCTTCGCCGGCTGGCTGTGCACGGTCGGCGGCACCGACCTCGCGTTTCTCGTCGGCGGTGCGGCCGGACTCGCCGGCACAGCGGTCGCGGCCCGCCGGCTGCGGCTGCGGCCCCGGCTTCCGAGCCTCCCCCGCCTCGCGCTCGTCAAGAACCGACCGTCAACGTGACCTGCCCATAGCGCGGCTGGGAGCCGGTCGGGCTCTCAGCCAGCACGACGCCGATGCTCTTCGGCGGGCCTTGCTTGTAGACGGTCTTCGTCGTCAGGTTCGCGTTCAGGAGCGTCGCGCGCGCGGCCGCCGCCTTCTGGCCCGTGACGCTCGGGACGGTGACGGGCGGCCGGCTGCTGCCGGTCGCGACCGACAGGCGGATGACGTTGCCGGCGGGCGCCTGCGCCGACGCCGGCGGGTCCTGCGCCGTGACGGTTCCGGCTGTCCCGGAGCCGGGGACCGGGTCGGTCTCGGCGACGAAGCCGGCGGCCTCGATCTGACCTGCGGCGCTCGCCATGTCCTGGCCGGTCACGTCCGGCACCGTGACCTGGGACGCCGTTGTCGTCGTCGTGGCAGCGGTCGTCGTCGTCGTGCTGTTCGTGATGCGCGGCGCCCCCACCGCGAGCGAGTGGCCGTTCGAGACGTGCAGGGTGACGGTTTGCCCACTCGCGACCTGAGAGCCGCCGCCGGGTCTCTGCGACACGACGATCCCGCGCGGCCGTGACGAGGGGCCGACGATCTCCTGCACGTTCAGCCCGTCGCCGGTGAGGGTCTCGACTGCCTGCCGCTGCGGCTGCCCGACGACGGCGGGCACGACCTTCCCGTGATTCCCGCGGTCGTGAAGGACGAAGAACCAGACGGCGAGGCCGCCGAGCACCGCGAGCCCGAACAGCGCGAGCCAGGGCCCGATATCCGCGAACATGCCGGGCGGCGCGGGTGGCGGACCGGGCGGAGGCGCACCGGGAACCCCGTGCTCCTGCGTGATCTGGGTGTCTTCGGCGGCCGGCACCGTGCTTCCATAACGCCTCGGCATCGCGTGCGGTTGCGCGGTTAGTCTCCGCGCTTCATGTTCGCGCGGGACACGCAACCGACGCAGGTCGCCGACGGGGTGGTGCGCCTCGGCACGAGCCTCGTCAACTGGTATCTCGTCGAGGACGGCGGCCGCGTCACGATTGTGGACTGCGGCGCGCCTGCGTACTACGCGCAGCTCGACCACGGGCTCGCGCTGCTCGACCGGAGCCGCGGCCAGGTCGACGCGATCGTGCTGACGCACGGGCACGGCGATCACATCGGCTTCGCCGAGCAGGCGCGCACCGAGCTCGGCGTGCCCGTGTACGTCCACGAGGGCGACAAGGAGCTCACGACGACCGGCAAGGCGTTCGGCAAGAACGAGAAGCCGATGGCGGCGTACCTGCGCTACCCGCATGCGTACAAGCTGATGGGGCACCTGATGTCCGCGGGCGGCGTCCCGAAGCCGGTGCAGGAGGTCACGACGTTCCGCGACGGCGACGAGCTCGACGTGCCGGGCAGGCCGCGCGTCGTGCACACGCCCGGTCACACGTCAGGCCACGCCGTGTTCCTGCTCGAGTCGCGCGGCGTGCTGCTGATGGGCGACCAGCTCTGCACGCTCAATCCGCTGACCGGCCGGCGCGGTCCGCAGCTCTTGCCGCAGGCATTCAACCTTTCGAGCGCGACGATGCTCGACTCGCTCTCGACGGTCGAAGAGCTCGACGCGCCGACGCTCGCGTTCGGGCACGGCGACCCGTGGACGCAAGGCGTCGCGTCGGCGGTGCGCCTGGCGCGCGAAGTCGGCCCGACCTGACAGGTCTCGAAGAGCGACGTGACAGCGAATGGGGATACTCCCCATCTGTTCGATTTCGAGGGCATGCGCATGCACTACGTCGACGAGGGCACCGGGCCGCCGACGTTCGTGCTCCTGCACGGGGAGCCGACCTCGTCGTATCTCTGGCGAAACATCATCCCGCAGCTGCCGGGACGCAAGGTCGCGCCTGACCTGATCGGGTTCGGGCAGTCGGACAAGCCCGAGGACATCGGCTGGTACTCGTACGACCGCCACGTCGATTCGATCGCACGTCTCGTCGCAGAGCTGGGCCTCGACGACATCACGCTCGTTGTGCACGACTGGGGCGGGCCGATCGGTCTGCGCTTCGCGGTCGAGAACCCTGAGCGCGTCGCGCGGCTCGTCATCCTCAACACCGGCATCGGCGGCGGCTCCGCGCCGAGCGATACCTGGCTGCGCTTCCGCGCCGTCGTACGCGAGCTCGGCGGTGCGCTCGACATCGGCCGGCTCGTCGAAGCCGGCACGACGAGCGGCCTCGACGACGAGACGCGCGCCGCCTACGACGCGCCGTTCCCAACGCCGGAGTCGAAGGCGGGCGCGCTCGCGTTCCCCGAACTCGTCCCGACCGACCCCGACCACCCGAACACTGCACCGATGAACCGCGTGCGAGACGCGCTCCGCAGCTGGGACCGGGCGGCGCTCGTCGTTTGGGGCGCCGACGACGCGGTGCTGCCGGTGGGGATCGCGCAGGCGTTCGTCGACCTCATTCCCGGGGCCCAAGGGCCTGTGCTGATCGAGAACGCCTCGCACTTTCTTCAGGAGGACCGGCCGGACGAGGTTGCCGCAGCAATCAGTGCGTTTTCCGGGGCATAGCGGGAAGGCATGACGTTGCCTACAGTGAACGTAAGACCGTGCACGATCTCCCACAGGCCGTCAGGGGGTTCCGCACCGGCTCGCTCTTTCTCGCCGCCGGACTCGTTCTCTGCGTCGTCTATTTCCTCGTCCCGCGGGGAAACGCGCAGTCGGTCCTCTACGACCTGATCGGCGTCGGCTCGTCGGTCGCGATCGCGGCCGCCGTCTACGTCAACAAGCCCGACTTCCGCTTGCCGTGGTTCCTCTTTGCGCTCGGGAACCTCTTCTTCGCGGTCGCGGACATCATCTTCAACATCATCGTGAACCCGCCTGTCCCGTCGGTGGCGGACGTGTTCTATCTCGCGGGCTACCCGATCGTGACGTGTGGCCTCATTCTGCTCGTCGTGCGCGCGGGAGGGCACCACCGCCTGGCGGCGATCGACGAGGCGGCGATCGTCACGATCGCGTTCGCGCTCTTCCAGTGGGTCTGGATCATGGACGGGATCAAAGACGGCCCTGGATCCGTGACCGAGCGTGCGGTGACCATGGCCTACCCGGGAATGGACGTGCTCCTGCTTGCCGGGCTCGCCGGATTCTTCGTTACCGCGGCCTGGCGCACGCCGGCGTTCGTGCTGCTCGTGCTGAGCTTGACCTCGCTGCTCGTCGCGGACGACGTCTACGGCGTCCAGAGCGCCTCGTATCGCAGCGGCGACCTCACCGACCTCGGCTGGCTGCTCAGCTACATCCTCTGGGCGGCGGCGGCGCTTCATCCATCGATGCGCGAGCTCTCGAAGCCGCGGCGACGGCGTGTGCGGTTGCGCATCCATCCCGTGCGGATCGTGTTGCTCACGGGCGCGCTCGTGAGTGCGCCGGCGGTCCTGATGGTTCAACACATCCGGAAGATCCATTTCGATCCGTACGCGATCGTGCTGGCGGCAACCGCGATCGCGATCCTCGTCGTGGCGCGGCTCGTGGGCATCCTCCGCGCGCTCGAGCGCATCCGCGAGCGCGAGCAGTCGGCGCGCGCAGACGCCGAGCACGCGCAGATGCTGCTCGCGGTGCAGAACGAGCAGCTGGTCGAAGCCGACAAGCTGAAGGACGAGTTCGTGGCGCTGATCTCGCACGACCTGCGCACGCCGCTCACGTCGATCATGGGCTACGTCGAGCTCGCCCTCGAGGACGTCGGCGCCCCGCTCGACGAGGAGCGCCGCTCGTATCTCGAGGTCGTGTCGCGGAGCTCCGAGCGACTGCTCCGGCTGGTCGACGATCTGCTCTTCGTCGCGCGTGTGCAGGCAGGGCGCCTCGTGCTCGAGCGGTCGGAGCTCGACCTCTGCGCCGTCGCGCGTCAATCCGTTCTCGAAGCACGGCCCCGCGCCGAGAGCAAGCATCTGACCATCGCCTTCAACGGCGACGGTCCTGTCATGCTCGAGGCCGACAAGGGACGGCTCTTCCAGTTGCTCGACAATCTCATCTCGAACGCGATCAAGTTCACGCCGGAGGGCGGCCGTGTCGACGTAAACGTCGAGCCCGCTGCCAACGGCGTGCTGCTCGAGGTTGCGGACACCGGCATGGGTCTCGGGCCCGGCGAGGCAGAGCTCGTCTTCGACCGCTTCTTCCGCTCGTCTCGTGTCGTCGCACAGCAAGTCCCGGGGACCGGGCTCGGCCTCTTCATCTCGCGTGCGATCGTCGAGGCGCACGGCGGCACGATCGCCGTCGCGAGCCGAGAAGGCGGCGGCACGACGTTCCGGATCCAGCTACCGCTGCGTGTACCGCGTCAGCGCGCGACTGCGGAGCTCGTCGCATGAGCGGAGAGCTGCTGCTCGTCGCCGATGACGACGATGACATCCTGCTGCTCGTCACGACGCGGCTACGCCGCGACGGCTACGAGGTCGTCTCGGCCTCGAGCGGGGACCGCGCCCTCGAGCTCGCACGCGAGCATCGTCCGCGCCTCGCGGTGCTCGACATCGGCATGCCGGGCCTCGACGGCCTCGAGGTGCTCGAGCAGATCCGCGGCGACGACGAGCTCCGCGACACAATCGTCCTCCTGCTGACTGCGAAGGCGCAGGAGTCGGATGTCCGCCGCGGCTACGACTCGGGCGCTGATGCGTATGTGAAGAAGCCCTTCTCGCCCGCCGAGCTCTCGACGCGCGTCCGCGCGCTCCTTGACGAAACTTAGCCCGGCGCCTTGTAGCGATAGCCGAAGCCGCGCACGGTCTCGATCGGGACGCTGTCCGCGTCGTCGGGGTCGAGCTTCCGGCGGAGGTAGCCGACGTAGAGCTTCACCTGGTCGCCGCCGACGCCGTACGCGTCGCCCCACACGAGCTCGAGCAGCTGCTCGCGGCTCAGCACCTGGCGCGGGTGCCGCACGAAGGTCGACAGCAGCCGGAACTCGAGCGGCGTCAGCTGCACCTCCCGGTCCCCGACGGCCACCCGGGCCTGCGTCCAGTCGATCGTGAGATACGCGTCGGCGTACGAGTCGGCCTCCTGCTCCCGGCCGCCGCCCCGGGACGCGCGCCGGAGCAACGCACTGATTCGCGCGACGAGCTCCTGGCGGCCGAACGGCTTCACGACGTAGTCGTCCGCACCGGCCTGAAGACCGCGAACGCGCTCCAGCTCGTCGCCGCGCGCCGTCAGCATGAGGACGGGCACCTCGGACATGTCGCGAATCCGCTCGAGGACGCTCCAGCCGTCCATCTCGGGCATCGAGACGTCCAGCACCACGAGGTCGGGCCGGCGGGCGTGGAACTCCCGTAGGCCCTCGCGGCCGTTTGCGGCGTCGTGGACGGTGGCCCCGCCCCGCTCCAGCAGCGTCCTGACGAGGCCCCGGATGTCGTCGTCGTCGTCGATCACGAGGACGGTGGACCCGTTCATACCGTCTTCATACCACGGCCATGCGCCGTTCCCTCGTGAGTTGCCGAGAGTATGCGCGTGGCGACCATCCTCATCGTTGACCCCGATCCGGCGACACGGTCGCTACTCGAGCTCCTCTGCCATCGACTGGGCCATGACCCCATCGGCCCACGCGAATGGGTCGACGGCGAGGAGCCCGATCTCGTTCTGCTGGAACCGGCGTCGCGCCCGGGCGTGCGGCTCGCCCGCGGCGTGCGGCGTCGGTTCCCGCAGTTGCCAATCCTGTGCGTGTCGATTGACGGTCCGAGTCCCGATTCACGCGAGCTGGCTCCCGTCGACCACGTCATGAAGCCCTTCCGTCGCAGCCGGCTCGAGCGTGCACTCGAGCAGGCACTCATCCCCGCGACGGACGGCGTGCGGCGTACGGCATAGCGGGCAAAGCCGGGCGCGTTGCGGCGCGCGTCCGGCTGCTTTGTTTAGGGTGACCTCTCTCGGAGAGGCAGGCTCAATGCTCGAATTGTCCGCAGAGGCGGTCGAAGTGATTCGCGACATCGTGACGGAGGGCGGCGTCGGCTCGGACGGCGGCCTCAGGATCTCCGGCGTTGCCGACAACGGCGAGACCGCACTCGACTTCGAGCTCGCCGAGTCGCCGGTGGAAGGCGACGCGGTCGTGCGCGAGAGCGGCGCGGTGCTCTTCCTCGACGAGACCGCCGCCGCGGTGCTCGACGACAAGCGGCTCGACGTGCATGCGCACGGCGACCACTTCCACTTCTCGATCGACGAAAAAAGCGCTTAGGCGATCGTCCAGGTCTCGCCCGAGTGCAGCAATGCCTCGAGGTCGCCTGCACCGAGCTTCTCGGTCGCGGTCGCGATCTGCTCCGCCATGAGCTCGTCGTAGACCGGACGCTCGACATTCCGGAACATGCCGACGGGGGTGCCGCCGTGCGTCTCCTGCGTCACGCGAGAGAGCGCAAACGCCAGCGACGGCGTCGGATGCCGGGCGTCGTGCACAAGGACGTCCTGATCGTCCGCGGCGCAGACGTCGATCGACCCGTCACGCCGCTGACGCAGCCCCTTCTCGAGATCCGCGCCCCAGCGGATCGGCTCGCCGTCACGGAGGATGATCCGGTTGACGCCTTCCTTGTCGTCGCGCACGAACGCGAACGCGTCGTCGTTGAAGATCGGACAGTTCTGGAAGATCTCGACGAACGCGCTGCCCTTGTGCGCCGCAGCCGCGCGCAGCACGTCGGTCATCCCCGATTTGTCCGTGTCGATCGCGCGCGCGACGAACGTCGCTTCCGCACCGATCACGAGCGACAGCGGGTTGAACGGCCAGTCCAGCGACCCCATCGGCGTCGACTTCGTCACCTTCCCGATCTCGCTCGTCGGCGAGTACTGGCCCTTCGTCAGCCCATAGATGCGGTTGTTGAAGAGCAGGATCTTGAGGTTCACGTTGCGGCGCAGCGCGTGGATCAGGTGGTTGCCGCCGATCGACAGCGCGTCGCCGTCACCCGTGACGACCCAGACCGAGAGGTCGGGCCGCGACGACGCGAGACCGGTCGCGATCGCCGGCGCGCGCCCGTGGATCGAGTGCATGCCGTACGTGTTCATGTAGTACGGGAAGCGCGCGGCGCAGCCGATGCCGCTCACGAAGACGGTGCGTTCGCGCTCGATGCCGAGCTCCGGCATGAACGACTGCATCGCGGCGAGGATCGCGTAGTCGCCGCAGCCCGGGCACCAGCGGACTTCCTGGTCGGTCTTGTAGTCGCGCATCGTGCTCATTGATCCACCAGTGCCTCGATCGCCTCTGCAACCTCCGCCGCGCGCAGCGGCAGCCCGCGCACGCGGTTGTAGCCGACCGCATCGACGAGGAACTCCGCGCGGATGAGCTTCAGCAGCTGACCGAGATTCATCTCCGGGATCAGCACTTTGTCGTACCGGCGGACCACCTCGCCTGTGTTGCGCGGGAACGGGTTGAGATGGCGCAGGTGCGCGTGCGCGACCTTGCGGCCGTTGTTGCGGACCCGGCGGCATGCCGCCGCGATCGGCCCGTACGTGCCGCCCCAGCCGAGAACGAGCACGGACGCGTCGCCGTCCGGGTCGTCGACTTCGAGCTCCGGCACCTCGATGCCCGCGACCTTCTGCGCGCGCAGCCGCGTCATCAGGTCGTGGTTGTCCGGGTCGTACGAGACGTTGCCGGTGCGGTCAGCCTTCTCGAGCCCGCCGATGCGGTGCTCGAGGCCCGGCGTGCCGGGCACGGCCCACGGCCGTGCGAGTGTCTCGTCGTCACGCAGGTACGGGAGGAATGCATCGCCGTCGTTCGGTTGCGTCGCGAATGTGACCGATATGTCGGGCAGGGACGCGACGTCCGGGAGCAGCCACGGCTCCGACCCGTTCGCGAGATACGCGTCCGAGAGGAGGTACACCGGCGTGCGGTACTTGAGCGCGATGCGGCACGCCTCAATCGCCGCGTGGAAGCAGTCGGACGGCGACATCGCGGCGACGACCGGGACCGGCGACTCCGAGTTGCGGCCGAAGAGCACCATGAGCAGGTCGCCCTGCTCCGGCTTCGTCGGCATCCCGGTCGACGGGCCGGCGCGCTGGATGTCGCAAATGACGAGCGGCAGCTCGAGCTGCATCGCGAGGCCGATCGTCTCGGCCTTCAGCACGATGCCCGGGCCTGCAGACGTCGTCACGCCGAGCGCCCCGCCGAAGGACGCGCCGAGCGCGGCGCCGGCGGCGGCGATCTCGTCCTCGGCCTGGAACGTCCGCACACCGAACTGCTTGTACGACGCGAGCTCCTCGAGGATCGACGACGCAGGCGTGATCGGATACGCGCCGAGGAAGAGCGGCAGTCCTGCCAGCTTCGACGCGGCGATCAGCCCGTACGACAGCGCCTGGTTGCCGGTGATGTTGCGATACGTCCCCGGCGCGAGCTTCGCGGGCTTCACCTCGTACGTGATCGCGAACGTCTCCGTCGTCTCGCCGAACGCGTAGCCGGCGCGCAGTGCCTTGAGGTTCGCCTCGGCGATCTCGGGCCGCTTCGCGAACTTCGACGTCAGAAACGCCTCAGTCGCATCCGTCGGCCGCCCGTACAGCCACGACATCAGCCCGAGCGCGAACATGTTCTTCGAGCGCTCGGCCTCGCGCGGCGTCACGCCCTCGATCCCTTTCAGCGCGCCGACGGTGAGCGTCGTCAACGGCACTTCGTGCACCTGATATTCGTCCAACGACCCGTCGGCGAGTGGGCTCTCCGCGTAGCCCGCCTTCTGCAGGTTGCGCTCGTTGAACGCATCGGAGTTGACGATCAGCGTCCCGCCTTTCGGCAGGTCCTTGATGTTCGTCTTCAGGGCGGCCGGGTTCATCGCGACGAGCACGTTCGGCGCGTCGCCCGGTGTGAGGATGTCGTGGTCGGCGAAGTGGAGCTGGAAGCCCGACACGCCCGGCAGCGAGCCGGCGGGTGCGCGGATCTCAGCGGGAAAGTCCGGCAACGTCGAGATGTCGTTCCCGAGCAGCGCGGTCTCCGACGTGAACTGGGAGCCGGTGAGCTGCATGCCGTCGCCGGAATCGCCGGCGAACCGGACGATTACCTGGGACAGTTGTTCGACGGGCTTGCCCACGGCCTCGTCACAGGTATAGCGGAAGGGTCAGGCTGTCAGGAGCAGCGCGTTCTGCGAGGGGTCCCGGACGAGGACGCCGTCCTCCCGTACCTCCGGCTCCTGGCCGGTGTCGGCCACGCGGCCCGCGACGCGGTCGCGCTCGGCGGTGTCCGGCAGGACGATCGCTGCGTGCCGGAGGGTCGCGAAGCCCTCACCCGCCGGGCCGGCGCCGCGGCTCTCCCACGTGTTCGCCCCGACGTGATGGTGATATCCGCCCGCAGAGAGAAACGCCGCCGCGGGCCCGAGCTGGGCCATCACGTCCATGCCGAGGACGTCGCGGTAGAACTCGACCGTCGCCGGGATGTCGGAGACCCGGAGATGGGTGTGGCCGACGATGGTGCCGTCCGGCAGGCCGTCGAACGGCTCGGTCGACGGGTCGTCGAGCTCGCCGAGGAGGTCCTCGACGTCGATCGGCTCCGTCGTCATCACCTGCTTCACCTTGTCCTCCCAGACGTCACGAGGACGGTCGGCATAGATCTCGATCCCATGCCGGTCGGGATCGCGGAGATACAGCGCCTCGCTGACGAAATGGTCCGAAAGCCCTTCGAGGCGAACGGCATCGCGCGCGGCGTGCGCAAGCCAGGCCGCGAGACTCGGCCGATCGGGCACGAGCAGCGCAACGTGGTAGAGGCCGGTGTGACCCTCGACCGGCCGCGCACCCGGCTCTTCGACAAAGCGGACGAGCTCCGTGTCGGCGCCGAGCGACGCGGTTCCGTTCTCGCGCTCGAGCACGCGGAGGCCGACGACGTCCTGCCAATACGCAAGCGTGCGATCGAGGTCGCCGACCGACAGCTCGACGGGACCCATGTGCGTCGCGGGGGCAATTGCCATCTCCGGCGACGATACCGAGGTCAGCCGTCCCTGTGCTTGAGCGCGGTTTCCTGGAGCTGTGCGTCGGCGAGAGAGAGCGCGCCGCTGCAGACCTTCGCGTTCAGATCGTTCTCGAGCCGGTCGACCTGCGCGGCGCGCGGATACGGCTCGGGCCAGAGATTCCTCGGGTCCGTCGGGTTCCCGCCGAGCTCGAGGCTGATCAGGTGGTCCTCCTGATAGTCCGAGGGGGATCCGAGCTCGTGGTATGCACGCATCTGCTTCGCCTTGAGCGCGTTCGTGTACTCGACCGGCGGGCGCACCGTGCGCGTCCACCCAGGCACGCAGATCGTCTGCTTGACGTTCGACTGCGTCACATCGGGATTGAGGACGCCGGGCGTACGGACCGGGTCGGCGAGAACTGCAGGCGAACGATGCTCACGCGACTGCAGCACGATCGCGAGCACCGCGAGCGCGATCGCGACGACGACGAGCAGGCGTGACACGCCGCGACGCTAGATGTGCGAGCTGCGCGCCCACAAGACGCTCTTTGGGACAGATGCCCCGACGAGACCCCAGACGCAATACGCGACCCACGGGTCGCCGATCACGTCGGTCTGGATCGCAAGCGCGAGAATCGCGGCGAACGCAGCGGCGATGCGCACCTCGTGGCGGACGAGCCAGAGCGCGCCGAGGTTCCACACAATCCAGAGGAGCGACCCGATCACGCCGAGCTCGACGCCGAGCTCCGTGTAGTTCGACTCGCCGGCTTTCAGCGGCGTCCCCGTGCGCGACGCGGTCTGGCCGACGTTGCCGAGGCCGTAGCCCTGCGGATGATGAACCATCGTGCGCACGCCGTCCTTCAGGCTCGTCCAGTGCTCGTGCAGCGACGGCTCGTTCTCGCTCACGGCCGTGAAGTTGCCCGTCGCAGGCCCTTTCGTTGCCTGCGCGTGCTGATACGTCAGGTCGGTCTTCGTGAAGTGGCCGGTCGGGCCGATCTTCGGAAAGAGATGCGCCCACCCCACGGCGACCGCGATCACGACGACGGCAGTGGCGAGCTCCTGGGGACGGCGGCGCAAGATCGCGCGGACAACGAGCGCGCCGGCAAGTGCGACGAGCGACGACCTCGAGAACGTGAAGAGTAGGCCTGCCGCGACGACGACGGACAGCGCAACGGCGAGTGCACGTGCGTGCAAGCCGATCAGCAGTGCGACGACGAAGAGATAGCCGCTTGCGAGCGGAGAGAGGAACGTCGAGACGAGGCGCCGCAGGAACGGCTTGTCGTTCCCGACGTTGTAGATGAAGTTCTCGGGCAGGCCGTACACGGCGCCGGTCGACTCCGTCCGCGTGCCGGTGCCGTGGTAGTCGTAGCCGAGGTGCCGATGGAAGTAGTCGATCACTCCGTTCGTCCGCCACCAGCCGATCGAGACCGCATACATGTCGACGATGCCGAGGGCCGCGACGAAGGCGCCGACGCCGAGCAGCGTCCAGCCGATGCGGTAGAGGTCTTCGCGCCGCATGATGAGCGAGCGTCCGAGGAAGTACGCGCCAACCGGGACGACGTCGTGACGCAGGCCGAGTGCAATCGCCTTGTGGTCGGCGGCGCCGTCGAGCGCGGACTGTGGAATGAACACATAGAGAATTGCCAACGTCGCGAAGGCGACGGCGATCCAGTCGATGACGTTCCACGCGAACGGCAGCCGCCGCTCGCGCCATGCGTCGAGCGCGACGTGCAGCAATGCGACCGCGAGCAGGATCTCCTTCCACGCGGTGATCGTGGTGAGCGTCGCTCCGTGGACGCCGGCCTTGTAGAGCGCCGCCATCACGGCGTTGTGCAGCGCGAGACCGACGACGAAGAGGTAGAGCGCGGCGAGCGGGCAGCGCCAGACGACGGCCGCTCCGACGGCGAGGAGCAGCGCGTAGACGCAAAGCTCGACGACCGTCACGGCGCGAGGGTACAGCGGGCGGGAGTCGCACTCCCGCCCGCCGTAGCGTTTATCGACCTATGCGGGGCCCCACGGCTCGCTGCCGAGCATGAGTGCGAGCGACGCCAGGACGACCATGACGACGAAGAACTTCAGATAGAGGGTGTTGCGAAGCAAAGCTCCTCCTTGGGTAGGCGCCCCTTCGGGACGCGGTGTGGGAAAAGGGACGTGCGCCCTCGTTCCTGCCGCAGGCCGCCGGCCTACGCGGGGCCCCAGGGCTCGCTGCCGAGCATCAGGGCGAGCGCCGCGAGGATCGTCATGAGGACGACCAGGCGGACGTAGGTGGTGTTGCGGAGCATGAGCTCCTCCTTTGTTCGGGAGTCCCTCGGACGAGGGACTCGGGGTGTGCCGTCGAAAAGAACAAGCGCGCTTCGCGTTGTCAAGCGGTAGCGATTGACGAACCCGAGGCAACCCGTCACAATTGGATCCGGTGCATCCCGAATCTCCGCAAGCCGCGGGCGAGACGATTGGGGAGCGGCTCAAGCGCCTGCGGCTGGAGAAGGGTTTCTCCCAGCGTGAGTTGGCCGCCCCTGGAGTCTCGTACGCCTACATCTCGCGCATCGAAGCGGGATCGCGACAGCCTTCCGTCAAAGCATTGCGTCGGCTCGCCGCGAAGCTCGGCGTGTCGGCCGACTACCTCGAGACGGGATCCGACGTCGATCCGCGCGCTGCACGCGAGCTGCGACTGATCGACCTCGAGCTCGCGATTCGTCTCGGTGAGGACGAGGGGGCAGAGGAGGCACTCAACGAAGCGATTCGCGAATCGGTCGCCGACGGCGATCGTCCGTCGGCATCGCGTGCGCGCTTCGCGCTCGCGTTGTTCCTCCAGAACAAGCGCGAGTACGCGCGCTCGGCAATGCTGCTCGAGGAAGCGCTCGAGGGCGAGGCGTTCGACCCGGTCGACCGCTTCGACCTCTACTACAACCTCGGCAAGGCGTACACCGAGGCCGGCCGCCCGCAGGAGGCCGTCGAGTTGTTCGAGCGATGCATCGACGGCTGTTCGGAGCGCGGCGACACGACGGCCGAGGCGCGGTACGCGACGCTGCTGAGCTATGTGCTGAGCGACATGGGCGACCTCGGGCGCGCCGAGGAAGTCGTGCGACATGCCCTCAAGCGCGTGAAGGACACGGGCGACCCGTACATGCGCGTACGCCTCTACTGGTCGATGGCGCGCCTCGCCCACACGGAAGGACGCGAGTCGGTCGCCCTGACGAACGTTCGGAAGGCGATCGCGTTGTTGCAGGCGACCGAGGACACGCTCAATCTCGCGCGCGCGCACATTCTCGCCGCCTACATCACGCTTTCCCGCGAGGACCACGCCGCAGCCGCGACGCATCTCGACGAGGCGGACGCGCTGCTCGGAGCGAACGTCACGCCGCAGGAGCGCTTCGAGATCACGACGCAGCGGTCGCGTGTCGCGGCCCTGCAAGGAAACGGTGAGGAGGCCGTACGCCTTGCCCGTCTCGCGATCTCGCTCGCGGGCGAGACGTCCCCTGTCGACCGTGCTCTCGCGTTGTCCGCGCTCGCAGACGGGCTCGTGATGGTCGGCGATAGCACCGTCGCAGGCGACACGTACGCTGAGGCAGTGGGCATCCTCGAGGAACAGGGACGGTGGCGCCACGCGGCAACCGCGTGCCGCGCGTGGGGCCGGATGCTCCGCCAGACGGGTGCGGAGACGGAAGCGCTGGACGTGCTCGACCGCGCGGCGGAGCTCAGCATGCGCGCTGCGCCCGAGGGCGTCCGCGCCGAGCATTGACGGCTGAGCTTGCGGTTCGACCACGCGGGCCGTACTCGCTCGCGCTGTCCGCGCGACTCGCGAGCGATGCGACGCGGACATTTCGCGAAGGGCTCTTCACAGCGGTGCTTGCAGTGGACGGCGCGCCGCAGCTTGCGCGCGCGTGGCAGTCGACCGACGGGACGGTGACGATCCGCGGAGAGTCTCTTGCGGCGGTCGAGCGATTGCGCTGGGTCCTCGCGCTCGACGACGACCACTCCGACTTCCTGCGTGCGGTACGGGACGATCCGATGCTCGGGCGGGCATCGCGCGCGCTGCGCGGCCTACGGCCCGTGCGCGTCGCGACGGTCGCGCAGGCCCTGCTGCGCGCGTACTGCGGACAGTTGATCGAGGCGAAGCGGGCGCGGCGGCTCGAGCAGACGATCATCAGGTCGATCTGTCCTGCGGGCCCGGAGTCGCTGCACGTCGCGCCGACGACGGACGACCTCGGTGCACTCGCACCGTCGCGCCTGCGCGCGCTCGGCTTGCACGCGCGGCGCGGCGCTTCGTTGGTGCGCCTGTGCAGGTCGATTGAGCTCGAGCGGTTCCACGACATCGAAACATCGGTGGTCGCGGAAAGGCTCGAGCGCGAGCGCGGGCTTGGGCCGTGGTCCGTCGGTGTGGTGTGCCTGCAAGGGCTTGGACGGTACGACTACGGGCTCGTCGGCGACCTCGGTCTCATCAAGCTTCTGCGCGCGATGCGCGGGCGTCCGGTCGAGGGCTGGGAGACCGCGGAGCTGCTCGAGCCGTACGGCCGGTGGTCCGGTCTCGCGAGCATGTATCTCCTCACCGGCTATTCGCGCGGGCTCGTCGCCGCGTAACCTCCGCCCATGCAGCGCATCGCGATCATCGGCGGCGGCCGCATCGGTGAAGCCTTGCTCTCCGGGCTGCTGAGCGCAGGCTGGAGCGACATCGTCGTGACGAGCAGGCGTGCGGAGCGAGTGGCCGAGCTCGCCGAGCGGCACGGCGTGGATGCGACGACGTCGAACGGCGATGCGGTTCGCGGCGCAGCGATCGTCGTGATCGCCGTGAAGCCGCAGGACATTGAAGCGTTGCTCGACGACGTCGGCTCCGTGCTGGCACCCGAGCAGACGGTGATCTCGGTTGCCGCAGCGATCCCGACGGCGCGAATCGAGGCGAAGCTCGCCGACGGCGTGCCTGTCGTGCGGGCCATGCCGAACGCACCGTCGACGGTGCACGAGGGCATGGCGGGAATCGCCCCCGGCGCACATGCAGGCGACCGGCAGCTCGCGATCGCGGAGGACGTGCTGTCCCATCTGGGCCGCGTCGTCCGCGTCCCGGAACAGGCGATGGATGCGATCACGGCCGTCTCTGGATCCGGGCCGGCGTACTTCGCACTACTAGCGGAGGCGATGATCGAGGCTGGGATCCTGCTCGGCCTGTCTCGCGAGATCTCGACGACGCTCGTCGTCCAGACGATGCTCGGAACGGCGAAGCAGCTCCGCGACGAAAAGATGCATCCCGTGGAGCTGCGCGAGTCCGTCACGTCGCCGGGCGGGACGACGATCGCCGCGATTCGCGAGCTCGAGCAAGCAGGCGTGCGGGCGGCCTTCCTGAACGCGATTCAGGCGGCGATGACGCGGGCACGCGAGCTCGCAGATGGCAGCTGACGACATCGGGATCGTCATCGCGGAGAACCCGGCACAGGTCGTGGCGGAGCGGCTCGCGGCGGCGGCAGGTTCCGGAGGTCACGTCGTCTTGACCGGCGGCTCGACGCCACGGGTCGCGTACGAGCTCGCAGCGAAGCTCGAGCCCGACTGGTCGCGCGTCGAGCTGTGGTGGGGCGACGAGCGCTGCGTCCCCATCGACGACGAGCGGTCGAACTACCGGATGGCGAAAGGGGCACTGCTCGACCACGTCACGACGGGCGCCGTGCATCGCATGCGCGGCGAGCTCGGGCGCGAGGCGGGCGCGGCGGAGTACGAGGACGAGCTGGGATCGCTCGAGCGGTTCGATCTCCTGCTGCTCGGCCTGGGTCCGGACGGGCACATCGCATCGCTCTTTCCCTCGCAGCCGACATTGGACGTGACAGGCCGTCGTGTGATCGGTGCGGAGGCGAAGCACGAGCCCTTCGTGGATCGCATCACGCTCACGCTGCCGGTGCTGCGCGGTGCGCGGGAGGTGCTGTTCCTCGTCAGCGGAGCGGACAAGGCCGAGGCGTGCAAGCGCGCGTTCGGCGACGAGCCGTCACACGAAACGCCCGGCAGCCTCGTGCGCGCAGTCGACGGTACGACGACGGCCGTGCTCGACGCCGCGGCGGCCGCGCTGCTCTAGGGCAATCGCGGCGACGCCCTAACAGGTCATCGATCGACCTTTCCGTCGGCGGCCAGCGCGATCGCGCCGAGCGCACCTGCGCGCGCTCCGAGCTCCGGCGCCGTGACGAAGTCGTCGGTCGGCTCGAACCCGTGGTAGCCGTTCATGAGAGCGCTCAGCTCCTCCCGCACACCGGCGAGGAGGCCGGGCCGACGCGCGACGCCCCCGCCGACGACGATGCGCTGTGGTGAGAGAACGGCGACGACCGCGAGGAGTCCGAGCGCCAGGTACCTCGCTTCGAGGGCCCACGCCTCCTCGGCTTCTATGTCGTTTGCGGGCTTGCCCCAGCGTGCTTCCAGCGCGGTGCCGGAGGCGAGGCCTTCGAGACAGTCGCCGTGGAACGGGCACGTGCCGCGAAACGAATCGGCGTCACCGTCACGCGGAACGCGCAGATGCCCGAACTCCGGGTGCGAGAGCCCATGGAGGATGGTTCCGTCGACGACACCCCCGCCGCCGATGCCGGTGCCGACAGTGACATACCAGAGCGAGCGCAAGCCACGGCCGGCGCCCCAACGATGCTCTGCGAGCGCGGCGGCATTGACGTCGGTGTCGAACACGACGGCGACGCCGAGTCGGTGTTGGATCTCCCGGCCGACGCTCGTATTCGCCCACCCTGGCTTCGGAGTTGTCGTGATGTACCCCCAGGTAGGCGAGTCACGACGCGCGTCGATCGGACCGAACGAGCCGATGCCAATGGCTTTGACCGGCCCCTCGCGAACGAAGAAGTCGATGACGCGCTCCATCGTCTCGTCGGGCGTGGTCGTTGGGATCGTCAGGCTCGCACGCAGGTCCTCAGGGCCGGTACCGACGATGCATTCCCATTTCGACCCGCCGCTCTCGATCCCGCCGTACAGGCTCATGGGGCGGCGCCGCAGGATCGTCGCACGACAAATTGCCCGGGAAGCACGACTGTTCGCCGCTGCTTCCCCGCTCGTCTCTCGATCCGTTCGAGCAGGAGCTGCGTCCCAAGCGTCCCGAACGTCTCCGCGGGCTGCTCCATAACGGTGAGGAACGGATGCAGTCGCGATGCATATTCGATGTCGTCAAAGCACACGAGCGCGACGTCGTCGGGGACCTCACGTCCGGCCGCGCGGACTGCCTCGATCGCCCCGAGCGCGACGAGGTTGTTGACGGTGAAGACCGCCGTCGGGGGACGGTCGAGCTCGAGCAGGCGGCGCATGCCTTCGCGCCCGCCGTCTGGATCGACGCTGCCTTCAACGAGCAGCTCCGGGTCTACGTCGAGCCCGGCGTCAGCCAGAGCGGCTTCGTAGCCGCTCCGGCGGTCGCGCGCGGTGGAGACGGTGCCCGACTCTGTAATCATCCCGATCCGTCGGTGCCCGAGGGCGATCAAATGCTCGACGAGCCGCCGCGCGCCGCCCGTGCTGTCGCCGAGAACGGTGTCGGCGTCGAGGCCGGGGACAGTCCGGTCGACGAGGACGAACGGCACGCCGAAACGCGCAAGCTGACGCAGGTGATCGCGCGAACGGTCGCTGACCGGCGCGATGAGGATGCCCTCGACACGGTGCGCGATCATCTCGTCGATCACCTCCCGCTCGAGGTCGAGATCGGCGCGCGTGTCGCAAAGAAGCACGCGGTAGCCGGCTCGGCGTGCGACGTCCTCTGAGCCTCGAACGATCAGCGTGAAAAACGGGTTCGCCACGTCGGGGACGATCAGTGCGAGCGTGCCGGTGCGCTGAGCCGAGAGTCCCCGCGCGAGGCGACTCGGGATGTAGCCGAGTTCCGCGATCGCCAGCTCGACCCGCGACCTCGTGTCAGGGCTGACGCTCGGGCTGCTGTTGATCACGCGTGAAACGGTCATGGCCGAGACGCCTGCGCGCCGGGCCACGTCCTTGATCGTCACCGGAGTCGCAGGCATGGGCTGTTATCAGTACCACAGAACTACGACGTGCTCCATAGGAAACCCCTTGACTCTGGGCGTGAAAGTCTGTTATCGGTACCAAGAACACGACGCGGACATCCGCCCCTCGAAGGGAAGGGAGAAACCAATGCCTCAGAGGCACGTAGGCAAGACACTCGTCGGAGCCGTCCTCCTAGCTGTCGTCCTCACCGCCGCCGCAGTTATTGCCGCGGGTGCCTCGGCCCGCCCTGCTGCTCCCGCGGCCGCGATCAAGGTCGGCCTCATCACGAAAGATGCGACGAACCCGTTCTTCGTGAAGATGCGCGCCGGCGCGACAGCTGCTGCCAAGAAGTCCGGCGCTCAGCTCATGTACGCCGCGGGCAAGTCGAGCTCCGACAACGCGAGCCAGATCGCGGCGATCGAGAACATGACGACGGCCGGAGTGAAGGGCATCCTCATCACCGTTGCGGACGGCAAGGCGGAGAACGCAGCGATTGCGAAAGCGCGTAAGGCCGGCGTGCTCGTCATTGCCCTGGACTCGCCGACGGTCCCGAAGTCGGCCACGAACGCCCTCTTCGCGACGAACAACTTCAACGCCGGCGTCCTGATCGGGAAATACGCACGTGCGGCGACCAAGGGCAAGACTGTGACGATCGCGATGCTCGATGAGCACGCGGGCTCTTCCGTCGGTGCGCTTCGTCACAACGGTTTCCTCAAGGGCTTCGGTATTTCGAACAGTGACTCGCAGATCGCATGCGTCGGGAACGGCGAAGGGCAGACCGCGCCTTCGCAGACCGCGATGGAGAACTGCATCCAAAAGAACCCGAACATCGACGTCGTCTACACGATCAACGAGCCGAGCGCTGCGGGTGCCTTCACCGCGTTGAAAAACGCCGGCAAGACATCCGACGACGTCACGGTGGTTTCCGTTGACGGCGGCTGCCAGGGGGTACGGAACGTCAAGGCCGGGATCATCGACGCGACGTCGCAGCAGTATCCGCTGCTGATGGCGTCAAGGGGCGTCGCGGCAGTGGTGAACTACGCGAAGACCGGCAAGAAGGTCTCGGGTTACACCGATACGGGAGTGAACCTCATCACAGGAAAGCCCCTCGCCGGCGTGCCGTCGAAGAGCATCGCGTACGGCCTCAAGAACTGCTGGGGCTAGGCAGAAGAGCTTCCTCACCGGCGGCCGGGGCCTTGCGTTCCGGCCGCCACCTCCGGGACGATGCTCTCGACGAGCGACACGACAGCATCCGAGCCGGCGCCCCCTCGCCCCGGCGGACTCGAAGCAGCGCGGCGCGTCTTCGGCACACAGGGAGTCGCGCCGCTCCTCGCGCTCGTGCTCACGTGCGCGTTCTTCTCCGTCAAGAGCGATGCGTTCCTGCACGCACAGAACCTCTCGCTGATTCTGCAGCAGGTCATGGTCGTCGGCGTGCTTGCCGTCGGGCAGACACTCGTGATCCTGACCGCGGGAATCGATCTCTCTGTCGGCACGGTGATGGCGTTCGGTCAGATCGTGATGACGAAGCTCGCCGTCGCGAGCGGCGTCACGCCGCTTCTCGCGATCGCACTCGGGATCCTCGCGTGCATTGGGTTCGGCGTTCTCAACGGAGCACTGGTCACCGGCGTGCGCCTGCCGCCCTTCATCGTCACGCTCGGGACGTTCAACATCGCGCTGGCACTCACTCACATCTACTCGAAGGACCTCACGTACCCGAACCTGCCGAGTGAGCTCCTCTTCTTTGGACGGACATTCCGCTTCGTCGGCGCCGACTTCACGTACGGCGTCGTCCTGATGTTCATCATCTTCGGCGTCGCGTGGTACGTGCTCACGCAGACCGCCTGGGGTAGACACGTCTACGCCGTAGGCGACAACCCCGAGGCTGCACGCCTCACAGGCGTCTCAGTCAGCCGGGTCACGCTCAGCGTGTACGTCACCACGGGACTCTGCGTCGGGATCGCTGCGATGCTGCTCGCAGCACGCACGGAGCTCGGCGATCCGAACGCGGGTCAGACAACGGAGAACCTGGACTCCATCACCGCCGTCGTACTCGGCGGCACGAGCCTCTTCGGCGGGCGAGGGAGTGTGCTCGGAACCCTCGTCGGCGCAATCATCGTCGGCGTCTTCCGCAACGGACTGACGCTCGTCGGCGTCGAGGTCATCTACCAGTATCTGGTGACAGGCGTCCTCGTGATCCTCGCCGTCTCGGTCGACCAGCTCGTGCGTAGGAGACGGTCGTGAGCGACACGCCGACGCTAGCACCGCTGCTCGAGGCACGTGGGCTCGTCAAGCGCTTCGGTCATGTCACGGCACTTGCCGGCGCTGACTTCGATCTACTTCCAGGTGAGATCTCCGCGATCATCGGCGACAACGGCGCAGGGAAGTCGACGCTGATCAAGGCACTCTCGGGCGCCCTGCAGCCCGACGAAGGAGAGATTCGACTCGACGGCGATCGCACGTCGTTCCGAACCCCGCGCGACGCGCGGCATGCAGGCATCGAGACCGTCTACCAGGATCTAGCGGTGGCACCTGCGCTCGACATAGCCGCCAACATTTTTCTCGGCCGCGAACAACGCCGCCATGGGCCGTTCGGCCGCCTGTTCCGCCTGCTCGACAAGCGGGCGATGCGACGCGACGCCGAGCGCCATTTCGATGAGTTAGGGATCCAAGTCCAGTCGATGGCTGTCCCGGTGGAGAGCCTCTCCGGCGGACAGCGTCAAGGCGTCGCGGTCGCTCGGGCGGCGGCCTGGGCGCGTCGGCTCGTGATCATGGACGAGCCGACCGCGGCACTCGGCGTCAAGGAGACCGGACAGGTCCTCGACCTCATCCGCCGCGTGCGGAGCCGAGGCCTGCCGGTCGTGCTCATCAGTCATGACATGCCGCACGTCTTCGACCTCGCCGACCGGATCCACATCATGCGCCTCGGGCGACGCGTCGCAGTCGTGACGCCGCAGTCGCACACGATGGCGGAGGCGGTCGCCATCATGACCGGAGCGACACAGGGAGAGCTCGAACGCGCCATGACGAAGGAGGCCGAATGACATACGCGCCTGCCGACAACCGCTACGAGCAGATGCAGTACCGCCGATCCGGCATCTCCGGGTTGCACCTGCCGGCGATCTCGCTCGGACTCTGGCAAAACTTCGGCGGTGACGCGCCGCTTGAGCGCAGCCGCGCCATCGTGCGCAGAGCGTTCGACCTCGGCATCACCCATTTCGACCTCGCGAACAACTACGGCCCGCCGTACGGGTCGGCCGAGGAGACCTTTGGCAGACTCCTCCGCGACGACCTCCACCCGTACCGAGACGAGCTCGTGATCTCTACGAAGGCGGGCTACGACATGTGGCCGGGCCCATACGGCGAGTGGGGGTCGCGAAAATACCTGCTCGCATCGCTCGACCAATCGCTGGCGCGCATGGGCCTCGACTACGTCGACATCTTCTACTCGCACCGCTACGACCCCGAAACGCCGCTCGAAGAGACGCTCGGCGCGCTCGACACGGTTGTGCGGCAAGGCAAGGCGCTGTACGTTGGCGTGTCCTCGTACTCCGCACGAATGACGCGCGAAGCGCACGAAATCCTGCGCGGCCTCGGAACGCCGCTTTTGATCCACCAGCCGTCGTACTCGATGTTCAACCGTTGGATCGAGGGCGACTTACTCGATGAGCTCGGCGACCTCGGCATCGGCTGCATCGTCTTCTCGCCTCTCGCGCAGGGACTCCTCACGGACAGATATGTGCACGGCGTACCCAATGGTTCCCGGGCGAGCAGGCCTGGGTCACTTTCGCCTGACCAGCTGAACGACTCGACGCTCGCGAAGGTGCGCGCACTCAACGACATCGCCGCACGGCGCGGCCAGTCACTCGCACAGCTCGCGCTTGCGTGGGTCTTGCGCGACCCGCGCGTGACGTCCGCTCTCGTGGGGGCGTCGAGTGACGAGCAGCTCGAGGCGAACGTGCGGGCGCTCGAGGGTCTTTCGTTCGAGCCTGATGAGCTTGACGAGATCGAGCGCTACGCGACCGAAAGCGACATCAACCTCTGGGAGACTTCGAGCAGCTACTGACGGGTACCGACGCACTCCTCCGTTCGTCTGCACTTGGCTCAGAGAATGCGACGATCGCGCTACTCGATGCCGCGGCGGCCGCGCTGCTCTACGGCAGTCGCGGCGACGCGCGGAGCTCGTCGGCGGCGACGCCGCGGTCTATCGCAAGGCGTTGCAGGACGAGCACGGTGTCCGCGACGGGAACGTCCTCGAGGAAATCCGTCCGCTGCTCGAAGTCGTCGAGCAGCTCTTCGACGGCGCGCGCGAACGTCGCACGATCGGCGGCCGCGACCGCGAGGACGGCGTCGGCCACCGAGTGTGGGAAGTCGTCACGGTCGCGCAGCGTCTCGCCGAGCACGCGCGCCGCCTCATCGTCACGAAGCACGAGGTAGGCGAGCGTCGCGGCGTACGTCCCGATCGGTGATGCCGCGTCTGCCGCTTTCGCGTCGAGCGCCCATCGCGCGGCCTCTCGCGCGTCGTCGCCGGCGAGCAGGAGCGATTTCATCGCCGCGATCGGGCGACCCCACGAGTCCGGCGGAGCGCCGTCCCAGCTCTCGCGGTAGCGCTCGGCGGCGCGTCGCAGCCAGACGGCCGACTCGTTAGGCCGACGCGCCATCAGGAGGTTGAGGCCCGCGGCCCACGCGGCGTTCGCGAGCTGGGTGAGCTGCCGCTGGTCGAGGCCGCGTGTCTCGCCGCCCTCGTAGCGCGCGATCGCCCTCGCGGCGGCGGCGTCCCAGTCCACCGGCCCATGTGAGCACATGGGCCGTGGGCGTGTGATCACATCCCCATCTCGTCTCTGATTGACCGGTCAGTCAAGGCGACGCTAAGGTGGCCTCGCGATGCGTGAGGCGCGCGAGGTCTTCTTCGTCGACGGCGTGCGGACGCCGTTCGGCAAAGCGGGCCCGAAGGGGCAGTTCTGGCGGACGCGCGCCGACGACATGGGCGTCAAGGCCGTGCGGGAGCTCCTGCGACGGAACCCCAAGATCGAGCCCGACCGGATCGGCGACGTGATCCTCGCCGCCACGGCGCAGGTGGGCGACCAGGGTCTCACGCTCGGACGCGACGTCGCGCTCCTCGCGGGCATCCCCGATTCGGTGCCCGGCTTCGCCCTCGACCGGATGTGCGCAGGTGCGCTCACCGCGGTGACGGCGGCGGCGGGCGAGATCGCGCTCGGAGCTGTCGACGTCGCACTCGCCGGCGGCGTCGAGCACATGGGGCATCACCCGATGGGCGACGACGTCGACTTCAATCCGCGTTTTGTATCCGAGCGGCTGATCGACGAGTCGGCGGCGTCGATGGGACAGACCGCGGAGAACCTGCACGACCGCTTCCCGGACATCACGCGCGAGCGCGCCGACTCGTTCGCCGTGCAGTCGCAGCAGCGCGCGGCGGCTGCGTGGAAGAACGGCGTCATGAAGGAGACAGTCGTGCCGATGGCCGTCTTCACCGACGACGGCTGGAAGGTCGCCGAGCGCGACGAGTTCCTGCGTCCCGAGACGTCGATAGACGTGCTCGGACAGCTCAAGCCGGCGTTCCGCGCAGGCGGCCGGGTTACCGCAGGCAACTCGGCCGGACTGACGGACGGCGCGACAGCCGCATTCCTCGCGGCCGAGGAAACGGTGGACGAGCTCGAGCTCGTACCGAAGCTGCGGCTCGTCGGTTACGCGTACGCCGGAGTCGAGCCGCACCTGATGGGTTACGGGCCGGTGCCCGCAACGCGGCGCGTGCTCGAGCAAGCAGGCATCACGATCGACGACATCGATCTCTTCGAGCTGAACGAGCCGTTCGCGGTGCAGGTCTTGACGTGGTGCGACGAGCTCGGCGTTCCGGCCGACGACCCGCGGCTCAATCCGTACGGCGGGGCAATCGCGTGCGGCCACCCGCTCGCAGCAACGGGAGTTCGATTGATCGCACAGCTCGCCTATGGGCTTCGCGAGCGCGGCAGCCGCTACGGACTGACGGCGCTCTGTATCGGGATGGGGATGGGCTGCGCGATCCTCTGGGAGAACGTGCAGGACTAAGTGGCAGACACCGTCTTCAAGCTCAACGCGGTCGGCTCGATCGCCCTCGTCACGATCGACAACGGCGAGGACTATCGCAAGCCCACGACGCTCGGTCGGTCAGCGTTCGAATCGGCGGTGCAGGTGCTCGACGAGCTCGAGCAGGGCGACTGGAGCGCCGCCGTCTTCACGGGGAAGCCCTTCGTCTTCTGCGTCGGCGCCGACATCGACGAGTTCACGAAGATCGGGTCGCCCGAAGCCGCGCTTGAAGGCACACGCGCCGGTCACGGGCTGTTCGGCCGGATCCGCGCGCTGCCCTTCCCGACCGTGGCCGCGATCAACGGGGCGGCACTCGGCGGCGGGCTCGAGCTCGCCCTGCACTGCACAGCGCGCACGCTCGCGTCGAACGTCCGGCACATCGGCTTTCCGGAGGTCGCACTGTCGATCATCCCGGCGTGGGGCGGAACGCAACTGCTTCCGAAACTGGTCGGCCCGGAGGCGGCCGCACGGGTCATCGTCCTCAATCCGCTTCGGCAGAACAAACTCCTGACCGCGCACGAGGCATTCGAGCTCGGGCTCGCCGACTGTCTGCTCGAGCCGGTGGAGTTCGTCGACGACTCACTTCAGTTCGCGGTCGACCTGGTTAACAAGCCTGGACAGACCAGACAGACGGGACAGTCTGGTCGGCCTGACTGGACAGACCTGGACGCAATCGTGCGCAAGACGCGCTCACGCATCGACGACGCGGTGCACGGCGCGACGCGGGCTCCGTATGTCGCACTCGATCTGATCGCCGGCGCGAAGGACTGGTCACTCGAGGAGGGCTACGCCGCCGAAGAAGAGGTCATGTCCGAGTTGCTCATGAGCCCTCAGGCGCAGGCAGCCGCGTACGCGTTCACGGTTGTCGAGCGCCGCTCGAAGAAACCGCCGGAGCTCCCCGACGCCAAGCCGCGCAGGGTGCAGAAGGTCGGCATTGTCGGAGCGGGTTTGATGGCGACGCAACTCGCGACGCTGTTCGTGCGCCGGCTCGAAGTACCGGTCGTCCTTCGGGACATCGACCAGGCGCGCGTCGACGATGCGCTCGCGACGATTCGCGAGGAGGTCGGCGCGCGCAAGCCGTTCCTCGCGACGATCGTCGACGGCGGAACCGGTTGGGAGCAGTTCGAAGGCTGCGACCTTGTGCTCGAAGCCGTGTTCGAGGAGCTCGACGTGAAGCGCGACGTCTTCGCGGAGGTTCGCAAGGTTGCGCCCGACGCCATTCTGGCGACGAACACGTCGTCCCTCTCGGTCACCGACATGGGAGCGGACATCGGCCTTCACTTCTTCAATCCGGTGGCGGTGCTGCCGCTCGTGGAGATCGTCCGCACCCCACACACGACCGACGAGCAACTTGCGACCGCATGGGATGTCGTGAAGAAGCTGAAGAAGCGCGGCGTCCTCGTTGCCGATGCACCCGCGTTCGTCGTCAACCGGATCCTCACCCGCATGACGACGGTCCTCATGGACGCGCTCGAGCACGGCAACACCGTTGAGGAGACCGACGAGGCCGCGCTGTCGCTCGGCCTCCCGATGGCGCCCTCTGTCCTCCTGCAGATGGTCGGGCCTCGCGTCGCGAATCACGTCCTCGAGACGCTGCACGACGCATACCCCGACCGCTTCGCGCTCTCGCCCACGCTCGCGAACTTCGCTGACGGGAACGACGAGATCGTCGTCGTCGGCGACACGCGGCGCACAGCGGACGAGATTCGCGAGGACGCCCTGGAGGCAATCGCAGACGAGGTACGGCACCTCCTCGACGAGGGCGTCGTCGGTGCCGCAGCGGACGTCGACGCCTGCCTCATCCTCGGCGCCGGGTACCCGTTCTTCCTCGGCGGCATCACGAAGCATCTCGACCAGACCGGGATCTCCGAACGGGTCACCGGCTCAACCCTCGCCGAGTACGGCAAGATTCCCGCCTGATGAGCGACGACTGGCGGATCCATATCACCGTCTCGGACGGCGACGACAACCTGCTCGACCGGCTCGGCCTGGAGCTCGACGACGAGGCCCGCGAGCTTGCGGACGAGCTGAAGGAACGGAGGCTCGCCGTCTCCCGAGATGGCGACGAGCTCTTCGTCTACGCAGACACGCAGTCGGCTGCCACGCAGGCGCATGAGGTGATCCAGGCGGTCCTACGCCAGGAGAACATCCAGGCGAAGGAGAGCACGATCGAGCATTGGCTCGAGAACGAAGAGCGCTGGGACGATGAGCCGCCCGGCGAGACCTGGGAAGAAGAGGAGCTCGACCACGGCCACGCGCCGTGGGAGGTCAGGGTCGCCCGCGAGACGCACTCCGACGCCCGCCGGCTCGCCGAGCAGCTCGAGTCCGAGGGCTACTCCGTTGTGCGGCGCTGGAAGTACCTGATCGTCGGAGCCGCGTCGAAGGAGGACGCGCAGGCGCTCGCGGAGCGGGTCCACGGCGAGGTCGAGCCGGGCGGCGAGCTCGTCTGGGAGGTCGTCCCGGGCAACCCCTTCGCCATCTTCGGCGGGCTCGGCAGTTCAGGCACTCCCACGGGCTAACATTTCGGTTGACGACCCTGGCGGCCCGGGTATGCTTCAGGCGGCGCCGCTCGACAGGGGACTCGCGAGCGCGCACCTTTCGAGGTTTTGCAGCACCAGCGACGTGCTGCACATATGCAGGAAGCCACTCAGCCGATCATCCTCACCGAGGCGGCGGATCCGCTCGCCGCTGATGCCTACCGCGCCGAAGCGTGGGCGGGCGAGCCGTTCCTCCACGACGGCGAGAACGTCGAAAGCGCGCTCGCGCCCGGCACCGCCCGGAGGCGCGCGCTCGACGACGCACTCGCGGAGATCGAGTCCGGACGCTCGCACCCAAGCGCACCGTGGAAGGTGCGCTATGCGCTGATGCTCGGGCTCGAGCGCGTGCTCGCCGAGCCGGAGCCGCACACCGCGACCGGGACGCCGCTCCGACGCCACCAGATCGACGCGCTCGCCGGGATGCTCACCGAGCTGATCGCCGCGGTTCAGCGCGAGGAGGAGAACGGCAACGGCAACGGACACGCGCAGGTCGAAGAGGTCGCGGACGACGACGAGGACGACGAGCCCCTCGGCGGCGCCGATGCGGGCACCGACGACGAAGACGAAGAGCTCGAGCCGCTCTCACCGGAGCAGGATCCCGGAGCCGTCCGCCGTTACCGGTTCCGGCACCCGACGGCGTCGGGCAAGACGATCGCCGCCGCAGGCTTCGTCGACGCCGCGCAGACGCTCGGTGTCCTGATCCTCACGCACCGCCGGCTCCTCGTCACGCAGTTCACGCGCGACCTGACGACCGAGGGCTACGGCGAGCGCCTGACCGATGCGATCGAGCGCGGCAAGGAGCCGGCGCGCACGAACCCGCTCACGATCCAGACATAC
>DATAOK010000049.1:0-25314 GCA_036265735.1 Gaiellaceae bacterium | reverse complement strand
CCACGTTCCACCGGGATAGGCGGCGTGGACACGCTCTGCGCCCTCGTCACCGAGGAAGTTGACGTACGCGCCGTCGTCGCCTTGCCGGAGCTCAGCCGCCGCGTCCTCGGCCCACGCACGGTGAACGGCGTCCTCCTCCGGCGATGCGTACACCGCGGCGACGTTGACCATCAGCCGGCGCTGCCTGTGCGCGAACGCGGTCGCGGCGGCGGGCACACGCGCCACAGCGCCGCCGAGCACGCGGATCTGCGCGGCCGGCAGTTTCGCAGTCGACGCCCGCAGGCGATCGAGCAGCTCGCCGGCGACCGCCTCGTCGAGCGCATCCGAGAAGAACGTGCGCGCGACCGAGCGCGGCGGAGCTTCCTGTCCTTCCGCCTTGAACATGTCGGCGAACGGGATCGCGCTGACGAAGTCGGCGATGGGCTGCGCAAGCGCGCGGAGCGGTGCCACCGCCCGGACACCGTCGTCGAGCGGCCCGTCGTGCACGAGCAGTGCCAGCACGATCGGCGTTCCGACGCGCTCCGGCGGGACGAACGGCAGCGGGGGCGCGAGCAGGACGTTGGCGATCACCGACAGCTCCTCGGGCGCGGCCTCCGTCGCGGCGACGAGGCCGGCGAGCGTCTCGGGCGTCGCCGGAAGCGCGAGCATCCCGCCGGTGACCAGGTTCACCGGGTGCAGCCGGTAGTCGAAGCGCGTGACGACGCCGAAGTTGCCACCGCCGCCGCGGATCGCCCAGAAGAGATCGGCATGGCTACCCGCGTCCACGTCGAGGACGCGGCCGTCGGCAGTCACGACCTCTGCAGCGACCAACTGGTCGATCGTCAGTCCGTGCCTGCGCACGAGATAGCCCATCCCACCGCCGAGCGTGAGCCCGCCGATCCCGACCGAGGCCGTGTCACCGAAGACGGCTGCGAGACCATGCGGCGCCGCGGCGGAGGTGACGTCGCCCGACGTGAGACCGCCGCCGGCACGCGCGATCCGCGCATCGGGATCGACTTCCAGTGCCTCGAGGCCGCTCAGGTCGAGGACGATGCCGCCCTCGCTCGTGCCGTGACCCGCGCCGCTGTGGCCGCCGCCGCGCACGGCGAGCTCGAGTCCCGTCTCGCGGGCGAGCGAGACGACGCGCGCGACTTCACCGGCGTCGACGGGCCGCACGATCGCCGCCGGGCGGCGATCGATCGAGCGTAGGAAAACGCTGCGCGCGTCGTCGTAGTCGCGATCGCCCGGACCGATGACCGGCCCGGCGAGCTCTGCACGAAGCTGCGCGAGCGAGAAGTGGGACTGCTGTGTGGTCGCATCCATGAAGGACCCCCGTTGGTCGTGTGATCCTTCGATCGTTGCGACCCGCGAACTGCCTGGCCCGTACGGCATCCAGGTGTTCGCGGGTGCGGCTATCCGAACTTGCGTGGAGGCGTCCGGCGTGTCGACGCTGCGAGCACGCAATCGCGGCGCCGCGCTCGTCGTCGCGACTCGCGCCACTCGTATGCGGGTTCCTCGAGCACTAGGCTCGCCGTATGGACCTCGAGCACCTGCTCGAAGAGCAGCGGCGGTATTACAAGGAACGGGCGCCGGAGTACGACGACTGGTGGTTCCGGCGGGGGAGCTACAGCCTCGACGCCGAGTCGGAGGCAGCCTGGTTCGCTGACGTCGCCGAGGTCGAGGCGGCGCTCGACCAATTTGCCCCGCGCGGCGACGTGGTCGAGCTCGCGGCCGGGACCGGGAACTGGACGCGTCAGCTTGTGCGCTACGCGGACCGGGTGACCGCCGTCGACGCCGTCCCCGCGGTGCTCGAGCTCAACCGGGCCAAAGTGCGCACGTGCGTCGACTACGTCGTGGCAGACGTCTTCACATGGGAGCCGCCGCGCGCGTTCGACGTCTGCTTCTTCAGCTTCTGGCTCTCACACGTCCCGAGCGAGCGCGTCGAGTCGTTCTGGGAGCTCGTCACGCGTGCGCTGAAGCCGAACGGCCGCGTCTTCCTCGTCGACAACGCGCAACTCGGCGATCCGCGCCACATGGTCGGCGCGAGCGGCGAGGTCCTGCGCCGCAGCCTGTCCGACGGTCGCGAGTTCGACATCGTGAAACGCATGTGGACGCCTGCGGAGCTCGAACGCGAGCTTGCTGTCCTCGGCTGGCAGCTCACCGCGAGCACGACTGCGAACGGCCATTTCATCTTCGCTCGGGCGGGTCGCGCGTCTCGAGGCGACCGTCACTCGTGATCTCCTCGAGGTGAATCCCGCCGACGAATGACGCGTAGCGAAGCGCGATGCGCTCGAGCTCGGGATCGGTTGTAGCGCACGCATTCACGACGATCGACGCGTGCAGTCCGAGCTCGCGCGCGTCAATTGCGGTTTGCACGACGCATCCTTCGGTTGCTGCGCCGACGAGGACGACGCGCTCGATACTCCTCGAACGAAGCAGGATGTCGAGCGGCGTGTGATCGAATGCGGAGTACCGGTGCTTCAGGAGCACCGGCTCGCCCGCAGCCGGAACGAGCCCCTCGAGCAGCTCGCCGCCCCTTCCGCGCAACGCGGCCTGAACGACGTGCGGTGCATCGCTCTGCCAACTCCCACCCTCGTCGTTGGCGTACACGACGGAGACGCCGGCGGCGCGGGCCGCCTCGATCGCACGTCGGATGTTCGGCGCCCGCCCGCGGAACGAGTCGAGCAGGCGGTCGCCGTCCTCATGATCGAAGTCGTTGAAGACGTCGACCACGAGAACGGCGTCACGCCGTGCGTCCCAGGCTGCTCTGTCTATCTCGCTGCGGCTTGATTGATGCCGCTCTTGAACATGCCGCCGGTCGCGATCTTGGTCAGAAGCTTGTCCGCGGCACTCTCCTCGTCGAGCGTCTCGCTGAGCAGCTTCTTTGCTTCCTGGTGATCGAGCTCACCGGCGAGCGTTCGAGCGGTGCCGTACGCAGCGATCTCGTAGTGCTCTATGCGCTGCGCGGCAGCGATGATCGCCGCGTCCTTCGCGACCGGGTCGCCGCTCTTGCCGAGCACCTCCTCGCCTTCCGCGACGAGGCCCTGCATCGCCTTGCACGTGGTCGCCGAGGCGTCCATGCCGAGCATCCCCGTCACCTGCTCGAGCCGCTGCACGTGACCGCGGGTCTGCTCGAGATGCTCGCTGATGGCCTTCTTCAGCTCCTTCGAGCTCGCCGCGTCGGCGACCTTCGGGAGCGCGGCGACAAGCTGCTTCTCCGCGCTCAACAGATCCTTCACCTGCTCCTGCAGGACGTCATCGAGTGATTGCAACCCCATGTGTTACCTCCTTGTCCTCGAGCTAGCTTTTGCGCGCCGTTGCCTTCCCGCCCTTCCGGCCGGCGGCTTTCTTCTGCGCCGTCGTGCCTCCCTGCGAAGAGGAGGAACGCGACGATCCCGAGTGCGAGTTCTTCCCGCCGCGGCTCGACGCGCCCGGCGAGTTCGCGATCCGGGCGGCGCGCTCCTTTGACATTCCCTTGTCCTTCAGTGCCTCGTACTGCTTCTCGTTCTTCACGTTCGACCTCTTGTTGGGCATCACACATCCTCCTTCGTTCTCGCCGCCTCTCTTCATGTGCTCCCGAATCCGATCCCTACACCTCACTTGCAGAGGTTCGCCGGGATGTGTAATACTGAACCTAATGGTTCAGTATTCGACGAAGGTCGACCGCGCATTCGCCGCCCTTGCCGACCCGACCCGGCGGGCCGTCGTGGAACGACTAGGCTCGGGCAGCGCAACGATCAGCGAGCTCGCGCAGCCCTTCGGCATGTCGCTGACCGGGATGAAGAAGCACATCCGGCTCCTCGAGGAGGCGGAGCTCGTCACGACGGAGAAGGTCGGTCGTGTCCGCAGGTGCATGCTCGCCCCGTACGCCTTCGAGGGCATCAGCACGTGGTTGCAGCGGCTCGATCGCTTCGCCGACGTTGTCGAACGCACGAAAGGAGAACGATGAACCCGACTACGGTCACCACCCCGAACGAGCTCGAGATCCGCGTCGAGCGGGTCTTCGACGCGCCGCGGGCGCACGTCTACTCGGTCTGGACGGATCCGGAGCTGATCCCCGAATGGTGGGGCGACGGCACGGTCGTCGAGGAGATGGACGTTCGCGCCGGCGGCACCTACCGCTTCCGCACGGCATACGGCGTCGTCGAGGGAGAGTTCCGCGAGGTCGATCCACCTGAGCGCCTCGTGCAGACGTTCCAGAACCACCTACAGACGCTCGAGTTCGAAGATCTTGGCGAGCAGACGAAGCTGACGCAGACGATGCGTTTCGAGACCACTCAGGAGCGCGACACGACGATGCAATACGGCGTCGAAGAGGGCGCAAAGGGCGGCTTCGCGCGCATCGACGCAGTCCTCAAGCGGGTGGAGGTGGCTCGCAATGGCTGAGCGGAAGACCGCGACGAAGGCCGCCGAGAAGGGCTTCACGGCCGAGGAGAAGGCTGCGATGAAGGCCCGCGCCCGCGAGCTCAAGGAGAAGACGGATGGAGAGACCGCTGTTCGCGAGGCAATTGCGAAGATGGCGCCCGCCGACCGTGCGCTCGCGAAGGATGTCGACAAGCTCATCCGGGCGACCGCTCCCGAGCTCATGCCGAAGACGTGGTACGGCATGCCCGCCTATGCCAAGGACGGCAAGGTGGTCTGCTACTTCCGCGACGCGGGGAAGTTCAAGGAGCGGTATTCCATGTTCGGCTTCAACGAGACCGCGAAGCTCGACGACGGCGCCATGTGGCCGGTTGCGTACGCGCTGACGAAGCTGACACCCGCCGACGAGAAGACGCTGGCCGCGCTCGTGAAGAAGGCGGTGGGCTGATCCCGCGCCCCTTGGGATAGAGAGCCGCACGACTTGGGGTGGTGTCGTGCGGCTCCCTCTCCCTCTACGCGGCGGTGTCGAGCGCCGGCTGCGCCTCGTCCTCGGTGACCGCCGTCGTCTGGCGGGTATTGCGCGCTCCGAGAAGCGCGATCACACCGCCCGCGAGCACAAGGGCTGCACCGCCGAGGAGCCCGCGGGCGTAGCCGCCGCTCGCCGCCTGCGCGACGGTGTCGTGGCCACCGTCGAGCAGGGAGTTGGCCCGCGCGGTCGCGAGCGCAGAGAGGATCGCAAGCCCGAGCGCCGTCCCGAGCTGCTGGCCCGTGTTCAGCAGCCCGGCTGCGAGACCCGCACGGCTTTCGTCGACGCCGGCGTTGGCAGCAGTCGTCAAGCCGACGAACACACCACCCGCGCCGAGAGACGTGACGAGGATCCCGGGAAGGATGTCCGCGACGTAGGAGCCGTGCACGGGGATGCGCGAGAGCCAGTACAGGCCGCCTGCCGCGATGACTGCACCCGCAACGACGACCGGCTTGGTACCGACGCGCGCGAACAACTGGGACGAGATGCCCGACGCAATGATGAAGCCGCCGGTCAACGGCAGATACGCGACGCCGGTCTGGATCGGCGAGTAGTGCAGAACCGTCTGCATGTAGAGCGTCAGGAAGAAGAACATGGGCACGAAGCCGCCGACAGCGACCATCTGCGTCAGGTCGGCAAGCGCGACGCCCTTGACGCGCAGGATCGACATCGGGATGAGCGGATGCGACACGCGCAGCTCGTTCACGACGAAGCCGACAAGAGTGAGCGCCGCCGCGGCGAGCTCGGCGAGCGTCCGGATCGAGCCCCAGCCCACGTCGGGCGCCTTGACGAGCGCGTAGACGAGCAACAGCATGCCGCCGGTCACGAGTACCGCGCCGAGCGCGTCGAAGCCCGCGAGCCGAGCCTTCGGGCGGTCCTTCCTGAGCAAGAGGAATGCGCCGGCGAACGCGACGGCGCTCAGCGGCACGTTGACGAACAGCACCCAGCGCCAGCCTGGGCCTTCGGTCAAGAGCCCTCCGAAGAGCACGCCGGCGGCTCCGCCGAGCCCGGAGACAGCGCCCCAGACACCGAGCGCCGTGTTTCGGTCGCGGGCCGCCCGGAACGTCGTCGTCAAGCTCGAAAGCGCGGCCGGCGAGAGCATCGCGGCTCCGAGGCCCTGCGCGAAGCGCGCACCGACAAGGAGCGAGCTGCTGTGCGCAAGCCCGCCGGTCAGCGAAGAACCGGCGAAGACGACGAGCCCGGTGACGAGGACGGCGCGGCGTCCGAGCAGGTCGGCGATGCGTCCGCCCAGAAGCAGGAAGCCGCCGTAGGTGAGCAGATAGCCGTCGATCACCCATTGCAGGCTCTGTTGGCTGAAGCCGAGATCGTGCTTGATCGACGGCAGCGCGATGTTGAGGATCGATGCATCGAGCACGTCCATGAACTGGACGAGGCTCAGCAGGAGCAGGATCGCGACGCCGCGGCGCGAGCCGAGCGACGTCGACTCCGCATCTCTGATGTGTGTTGCGGTCATGGAGGTCTCGCTTTCTGAACACTTGATCGGTCTTTCCTTGTAAGACCGACGCGCGAGACCTGATGTGACAGCTACATCGACATCGGGATCGTGAGCCAGGGAACATGATGCGGCGCAACCATCACGGCCGTGCCGAGGAGGCCCAACGCGAGCGTCGTCGTACCGACCGCAATCACGGCCCAGGGCAGAAGCTTCTCGATCGCGACGAGGCTCGCGATCACGAGCATCCAGGCAATGCTCATGACGCCGAGCGCGAAGAGTGCGGCCATCAGCGCGCCGCTGCAGCCGACGCAGTAGCCGCCCTGCTCGACTCCCATCATCAACGCGCCGCCGCGGCTGCGCAGCAACCGAGCATCGCGGCAATGTTGCAGCGCGTTCCGTTTCACCGCGGTGAGCTCATAGAGCGCCGCACCGAGTAGCACCGCTCCCGCGATGTACCGCCCCGCGCGGCTCCAGGCGAGGAAGCCGAGACCGAGCCCGCGCACACCGTCGACGATTGCGTACGCGACGATGCCGAAGGCAAGCCACGACAGCAGGTAGCCCGCGGAGAAGACGACGACTCTGCCGGTCGACCGAGTTGATGCGACGGCCATCGGCGAAAGCGACGGAAGCATCATCGCGGCCATCATCGTCACCCACACAACGGCGAACCAGCCGAGTCCGCCGAGCGCAGTTCCCGGGCCCATGTCCATTCCGTACATTCGCTCGACCGTGACCGCCCAGCACGCGCCGGCGACGCCGAGCAGGACGAGCACGGCCGGCAGACGCCGTTCCATGCTCATCCGGCGAGCAGCCGTTCGAGGTTGTCGTAGCAATAGAGCCACCCGCGCTCCTGGCTCTTCAGGCGACCGTCCGTGGGGATCGCGCTGTTCGTCATCAGCACCGTTGTCCTGCCCTCCTCCTCGGAAAACTCGAGCTCGATCAGCTGCGGCTGCTCGGGCTGGTCATCCCAAACCCAGGTGAAGACCAGCCGGTGCGGAGGATCGACGACCCGGTACTCGCCTGCCGCGCCGGCCTCGGTCCCGTCGGAGGGATCGCGCATGACGATGCGGATCCGGCCGCCGACCCGGAGGTCGACCTCGGCTGTCGGCGTCTCCCAGCCCGGCATGCCGTAGAGCCAGCGCCGCAGCACCTCCTCGCTCGTCCACGCCTGGAAGACCCGCTCGGCCGGCGCGTCGAACGTCCGCTCGATGCGCAGCACCTGCGCCTGATGCTCGGTCATCTCCCCTCCTCGAGATAGTCGCCGACAACGTCGAAGAGTTGCTCCCAGCGAGTTCGCTGGCTCTCGATCCAGTGTGCTGCGTCCGCGAGCGCTTGCGTTTGCAGGCCCAGCCGATGCGTGCGTCCGTCGACGACACGCGTCACGACGCCGGCATCCTCGAGCAGCTTCAGGTGCCGGGAGATCGTCGGCTTGGAGACGCCGAGGCCGCGACTCGCCTCGCCGACCGTGGCCGAACCGCTGCTCAGCCGCTGCACGAGCTCGCGTCGGATCGGATGAGCGAGCGCCGTGAACGTATCGTTAGCCATTACGCTAACTATAGTGTGACACCCGTAGACGACGGAAGGAGAACCCGATGCCCGAGCACGCGGTGGGAACGCGAGACGAATGGCTGGTCGCGAGCAAGGAGCTGCTCGCCGCGGAGAAGGAGCATTCGCGCCGAGGTGACGAGCTAGCGCGCCGGCGCCGCGATCTGCCCTGGGTGCGCGTCGAGAAGGCGTACGTCTTCGAGACCGGCGACGGGCCGAAGACGCTTGCAGAGCTCTTCGACGGCCGTTCGCAACTGCTCGTCTACCACTTCATGTTCGGCTTCGGCTATCGCGTCGACGAGCAGAATCCCGGCTGCACCGGCTGCTCGTTCGTCGCGGATCACTTCGACGGCGTCCGCCCTCACCTGAACGGGCACGGCGTGACCCTCGTGAGCGAGTCGATCGCCCCAATCGAGCAGCTGCAGGCGTATGCGCACCGAATGGGGTGGACCTTTCCCTGGGTCTCATCACTCGGCAGCGACTTCAAGTACGACTTCGGGGCGGCGTTCACGGAGGACGAGCAAGAAAACGGTGCCGAGTTCAACTTCAGGCACGAGGATCGAGTGGCGCCGCAGCGCGAAGGAATGAGCGCCTTCATCCTTCACGACGGGGGGATCCATCACACGTATTCCACGTACGCGCGGGGTGTCGAGCAGTTGATGGGCACCTTTGGCTTTCTCGACGTTGCGCCGCTCGGCCGCAACGAGGAAGACGACACGGGCGGCTGGTGGCAGCGCCACGACGAGTACGGGAGGCAGTCATGACTGAGCACAGGATCGCGACGCAGGACGAATGGCAGGACGAGCGGAACACGTTGCTCGCAGAGGAGAAGGAGCTCACACGCCGGAGCGACGACCTTGCGCGCAAGCGGCGCGAGCTCCCGTGGGTGAAGGTCGAAGAGGATTACGCATTCGAGACCGAGCACGGGACGAAGTCGCTCGCCGAGCTCTTCGACGGCCGCTCGCAGCTGCTCGTCTACCACTTCATGTTCGGGCCGCCCTACACGGCGGGCTGTCCCGTGTGCTCGTCGATCGCCGACACGCTCGCCCCGCAGGCGGTGCATCTGAAGGCGCGGGACACGACGCTCGTGCTCGCCTCACGCGCGCCA
The DNA here is from genome assembly GCA_036265735.1 of Gaiellaceae bacterium. Taxonomy (GTDB): domain Bacteria; phylum Actinomycetota; class Thermoleophilia; order Gaiellales; family Gaiellaceae; genus Palsa-739. Next base: position 16,338 of record DATAOK010000049.1, on the reverse strand, counting down.
CTCGAGAAGCTGCTCGCGTTCCGCAATCGGATGGGGTGGCCGATCGACTGGGTCTCGAGCGGCGGGAGCGACTTCAACCGCGACCTCGGCTTTCTGCACACAGAAGAGGAGCTGAAGCCCTTCCTCGAGGGCGAGATCCCGCCGGTCGTCGAGCAGATGGCGGACGCGACCGGCACGAATGTCGCCGGGTACGTCGCGGAAGGGCCCGGCCTCAGCGCGTACACGCTTGCAAACGGAACTGTCTACAGGACCTACGTCACGACCGCGCGGGGCCTCGAGCCGGCGATGGCCTATTACGCGTTGCTCGACCGGACTGCACGCGGACGCCAAGAAGAGGGCGAAGCCGAGCACTGGCTTCGCCGCCACGACGAGTACGAGGTCCCGCACGGGTAGGCGCGCGGGACCTCGACTCGCCTGCTACCCGTGCGAGTGACTCGTTCGCGCGGCCGGCTGCGGCGTGGGTACGCCGGTCGCGCTGCTCGCCGAGTAGGTTGCGGGAAAGCCGTTGCGCCAGCTGGGATACCGCAGCTCCCACCCGAGCTCGCGCTTCGCCTTCGCGTTTGAGGCGCCACGCGCCTCGGTGCCCATCAACACGGTCGCCTCGCCGGCGACCACCCGCGCGAGCCACGCCGGCAAGTGCCTCGGCGGCTTCGCGCCGAGCGCCTGCGCGAGCACGGGGAGCCACTCCCGCATCGGCGCCGAATCGTCGTCGACGATGTTGTAGATCCCCGGCCCGTCATGCTCGAGCGCAAGCACGGTCGCCGCGGCGGCGTCCTCGAGGTGGATGAACGGGATGATGCCTTCGCCGTCGCCGACGATCGGGAAGAGGCGCCTGCGCACCAGGTGCGCCCAGCCGTCGTTCGCGGCGCCGTAGAACGCGCCGTAGCGCAACGCGACCCCGCCGAAGCCCGTGACGACGTCCTCCAGGTGAACCATCGCGGCGACCGTCTCTTCGGTGTGCGGCGGCGGAGCCGGATCGAGCGGATCGTCCTCGGTCTTGATCGGGCCGCCCTGGCGGATGTAGCGGTACGGCGCAAAGCTCTGCGCGACGAAGCGGCGGACGCCCGCCGCGCGCGCGGCTGCCACGAGCGCATCGGTGCCCTTCGTTCGCAGCACGTTCGTCCCGGCAAGGCTCTTGTCCAGGCTGCGGCCGAACTTCGCATTCGCGAGCGCAGTCGCCTGATGAACGATCGCCTCAGGCTCGCTCGCAACAACGGCTTCGTGCACCGCGCGCGCGTCGAGCACGTCGAGCCTGACCGGCCGTGCGCCGAGCGACCGCAGAAGGTCCGCCTTCTCCGGTGCGACGTGCGACCCGATCACCTCGTGGCCTGCCTCGATCAACTGCGGAACGAGGCGGCTGCCCAGTGCGCCGCTCGCTCCCGTGACGAAAACACGCATCGCGTCCCCTTTCTGTCCCTGTTTTGACCTCTGCTTTGGAGACGAGACAGGCGCGCGCCGCGTGACACGACACCGCGCTGTCACACTTCCGATCTTCGAGGCGTCTACGTGGTGATGGACGAACGCGACTGGCTGGCAGAGCGATTTCAGGAGCACCGGCCGCGGCTGCGCGCCGTTGCGTACCGCGTGCTGGGCTCGACGAGTGAGGCGGACGACGCCGTCCAGGAGGCGTGGATCCGGCTCAGCCGGACGAACACCGCCGCGATCGACAACCTCGAGGCGTGGCTCGTCACGGTCGTCGGGCGGGTCGCGCTCGACATTCTGCGCGCCCGAAAGACGCGACGCGAGGAACCGCTCGAGGCACACCTGCCGGACCCGATCATCGACAGCGCGGACGGCGTCGATCCGCAGAACGAGGCGCTCCTCGCCGACTCCGTGGGACTTGCGCTCCTTGTCGTGCTCGAGCGATTGACGCCCGCCGAACGGCTCGCCTTCGTCCTCCACGACATGTTCGCCGTCCCCTTCGAGGACATCGCCCCGATCGTCGACCGGTCGCCTGAAGCGGCGCGCCAGCTCGCGAGCCGCGCGCGCCGTCGCGTCCGTGGCGCCGCGCCGACGCAGGATGCCGACCTGCCCGCGCAATGGGAGGTGGTCGAGGCATTCCTCGCGGCGGCTCGCGGCGGTGACTTCGAGGCACTCGTCGCGGTGCTCGACCCGGACGTCGTGCTCCGCTCGGACGGCGGCGCAATCGCGGGCCTCACGGCACACGTCCAGGGCGCCGAGGCTGTCGCCAAGCGGGCGCAGATGTGGTCTCGCGTCGACCTGACGATGCGACGCGCGCTCGTCAACGGCGCTGCAGGCATGGTCGCGTACCTTCGCGGCAAGCCGTTTTCGGTCTGCGCCGCGACGATCAGGAACGGGAAGATCCTCGAGCTCGACTTCCTCGTCGATCCGAAGCGCGTCGCCGAGCTCGACCTCACCGCGCTCGAGGATTAGCCGGGATCGTCGAGCGTCGCAACCAGCTGCGCCAGGTCAGGGCGCAGGAAACCGGTACACGCCGGCTCCGAAAAGGGCGACCCCGAGCGGAACGACCGTCGCGAGGACATGGTCGCCGGCGGTCGTTCCAGGGTGCGGTTGCACGATCTCGGCATCGACGATGTGGATGCTGACAAGCGCAGTCGCGGCGGCGAAGCTGCGTAGCTCGAGACCGGGGGCGACGCTGTTCCAGCGCCGCGCGGCAATCGCGTTCGACGAGTGCTCGAGGAAGGTCATGCCGCGAGCGTCGCAGCTCGGCCGCGGGCCGGCGATGTGGCCGCCGCGAGAGTGGTGGTACGGCTAGCTTCACCTGACGGTTCGCCCTTGTCTCCGACCGCGCGGTCGGATATCAATGGTGCTGAAGGTACGGGGTCAAGCAGGCAAATTCGGGTCGCTGCGGCGGCCGGAAAGGAACACTATGGGCGTACGCAGGGCGCTTTTTGCTGCTGCCGTGATCTGTCTGGCGGCGGCGGCAATCAGTGGGACGGCGAGCGCGGGACACCGCACGTCGGCCGGCAATGTGACGACGATCAAGGCGGTCGAGCCGACGCCGGAGTTCAAGATCAACCGGTACGTCCAGACGACGGTTCGCTGGAACAAGGACGCCTATACCGTCAAGTCGGGCGGCACGTTGCACATCGTCAATCTCGCGGCAGACGAGGGACCGCATACGTTCACGGTCGTCGCGCAGAAGGACGAGCCGAAGACGCTGCAACAGCTCTTCACCTGCTCTATCTGCCAGAAGCTCGGGAAGGCGCACGGCGCGGACCCGAACAGCAACGCACCGCCGAAGTTCCAGTACCTCGAGAACGGTGTCGGGCAGAAGACGGCGCCGAAGGTCAATCAGCCCGGCGACTCGGGCGTCACCGGTAAGGGGAAGAAGGGCGAGTCGATCGACCTCACCGTGTCGGCTCCGGCCGGGACGAAGCTCTACTTCATCTGCCTCATCCACCCGTGGATGCAGGCCGTGGTCAACGTCACCTGAGGCGCTTCTCGACAGCGCGGATCGCAGTGGGGGCGCTGGTGATCGCCGGCGCCCTCACGATCATCGGTCTGTCGCTCGCCCGAGGCGGCGGCTCGCACGGAAGGACGGTCGAGTACTGGGTCGCAGCCGTCCCGCTGACGTGGAACATCGTCCCGAACGGCCACGACGCGATCATGGGGATGCACATCCCAACGACGCAGTCCGTCGTGCGCACGGTCGTGTATCGCCGCTACAGCGCAAACTGGAAGAAGCCGCTTGCGAACGCCTCGCCTGCGAGCGCGGACGGGCTGCTGATTCCAGGGCCGCTGATTCAGGCACGGGTCGGCGACACGATTCTCATCCACTTCAAGAACATGGACACGCTGCGGCACGACCCGCATTCCATGCATTTTCACGGAGTCCACTACGCGCCGACGTCGGACGGCGCTTACGTGCCGGGCTTCTCAGGCCGCGATGCAGACGTTCTCCCCGGGCATTCCTACACGTATCGTCTCGTCGCCGGCGACGACTCGGCGGGCGTGTGGCCGTATCACGATCACTCGCGGTCGATGGATGCGTCGATCGAAGGCGGCCTCTACGGCATGCTCTCGATCCTCGGCCGTCACGACCAGGCGCCCGATCGTGAGTTCGAAGTCGTGCTCGCGCCGTGGGGGAAGTTCATGACGATCGACGGCCGCGCGTTCGTCGGGAACACCCCGGTGTTTCACGCGAAGGTCGGCGATCTCGTCCAATGGGACGTCATGGCGATGGGCTCGGACTTCCACACGTTCCACGTTCACGGCCACCGCTGGACCGTCGACGGCGTGCCGCGCGACACGCAGACCGTCGGGCCGGCCGAGTCGTTCCGCATCCGCTGGCGCGAAGACGCGCCCGGCACGTGGCTCTACCACTGCCACGTCGAGGATCACATGGGCCACGGGATGATCGGGATCTATCAGGTCTCCCGTTGACCCGCGCCCTGGCAGCCGCTGCGCTCGTGTTGGTCCTTACGGCTGCGACGGCGAACGCAGCTCCGCGTCGCGCCGAGGTGAACGTGCAGTTCTCCGCCTACGGGCCGTCACAGCTCGACGTGCTGCCCGGCACCAGCGTGACCTGGTCGAACGTGAGCGTGCGGACGCATACGGTGACTGCCCGCGACGGCACGTTCGACTCCGGCCATCTCGATCCCGGGCGACGCTTCGCCGTCACCTTCGCGCATCCGGGCTCGTACCAATACCACTGCACGATCCATCCGAGCATCGCCGGCGAGATCGACGTGCGGCGCGTGATTCTCGACACGCTCCCCACAGCCGCGGTGCCGTTCGGATCGACCGTCGACTTCTCGGGCGTGACGGCCGACGGCGGCAGGCCGATTCGCATCGAACGGCGCGTCTCGGGCTCGAGGTTCACCACGGTCGCACGGACGTCCGCGATGCCCCACGGAGCGTGGCACCTCGGCGTCCGCGCGACGACGACCGGGGACTACCGCGCCGTCTCAGGCGCCGATGCGAGCGAGACCCGCCGCCTGATCGTCGGTGTGCGAACCGTCCGCATCCGCGCAACTCGTCGCGGCGTGAGCGTCGAGGTCACGCCGAGCGCGCCCTACGCGCCGATCCTCGTCGAGGTGTATCGCCGCAACCGCTTCGGTTGGTGGCCGGTCGCGCATCGCCGGCTCGACTACGTCTCCTCCGCAGAGATCCACGTGACGAGGCCGGCGCGCGTCCGCATCGTGCTCGTCGACAAGGACGGCTGGACACCGCTGGCGACGAGCCGGCCGGTGACGTTCCGGCGGCGCTAGAGCAACAGGCGAAGGTCGTGGGCGATCGCGGCGGGCAGCGCCTGCGCGTCGAACAACACGCGCGACTTCCCGCTCCGGTCGAGCAGGAGGACGTACAACGTGTGGTCGGGATCCGCACCGCCGACCTTCACCGACGTCACGTTGTATTCACGCCAAATCGGGCTCAGCGTCTTCCGCGACGCGGTCAGGTAGTGGAACTGCGGGCCGAGACGGTGGGTGCGGACGAAGCGACGAACGGACGAGGGCGTGTCGCCCTCCGGGTCGACGCTCACGGCAAGCACGGAGACGCCGGCGCGGCGGGCTCCGAGCTTGTCGAGTGCGGCCTGGACGTGCATCGCAGTGAGCGGACAGAGGTCGGGGCAATGCGTATAGAGGAAGGTGACGACGACGACCTTTCCGCGTTGCGCCGAGAGTCGGATGAGCTGTCCGTGCTGGTCGCGGAGCGCGAAGTCGGGCGCCACGCTCGGGTGCGCGATTCGCGGACCGACGAACGGCGGTGACGTCTTCGCAAGCGCGGCGGTCGCAGCGGCAAGCGCCACGACGATCGAAAACGCAGAGAGAGTCGCCCGCCGCATCGCTCCAGGGTAGACGGAATCCCGCGTCCCCGACCGCTACAGAAGAGGGAAGGCAACCTCCATCTGCGCGGTGCGGTTCCCGGGGTCAACGAGGTAGGTCTCGCGCGGCGGGCCGTCGAGCTCGCGACCTATCTCCTTCGCGTGCGCCGCGAGCGCGTCATACGCCGCGAGGATCTCTGGATAGTCGCACTCGTGTCCGCGAACGACCGTGCAGATGAGCTGCTGCTCGGGCAGCTCGTTGTCGCCGTCGTTTGTCGGGAGGCACACCTCGACGATCTGCTCGTCCGCTTTCGAGCAGCCGTGGTACTGCGTGAACGGATCGCCCGCGGCTGCGAACTCGCGCCTCAGCGCAGTGATGCTCTCTTGCACGTACGCGTCGATTGCGGCGGCGCCGAGCTGCTTCGACCGGCTGGCGTAACGCACAGCTTCCCCCGTTCGCAGGCGGACGTCGTCCACATGACGACGATATCGCTGCGTCGCTCAGGACGAAAGCAGCTGCGCCTGCGCGCTGTAGGCGCGACGGGAAACGGTCGCCGCCGCAAGCAGGAAGAAGCCGCTCATCGTCACGCCGACGGCGCCGTAACCTCCCAGTGCGAGCGAGACTCCCCCCGCGATCGACCCGAGGAAGTAGCCGAACTGCATCGTGGCCGCACGCAGGCTCGTCAGGCTCGCGCGAAACGCGGGCGCGACACTCAATCCGTACGCACTCGCGACGAGCGTGCGCGCACCCGCGGCGAAGGCGGCGGCCGCGAACAGCACCGTGCTCACCGCGACGCTCGTTCGCGCGATGCCGAAGCATCCGACCGTGACCACCAGTGCGAGTGCGAGCAGTGCGAGCTTGTCCGACGACGGGTCGCCTGCGAGCCGGCGCGCCGACAGGTTCCCCGCGACGTAGCCCGTCGCGCCGATCGCGAGAAGCACGCCGGTCGCGGCCGCCGAGATTCCGTACGTCTCCGTGAACGTCGCACCCGAGTAGACGAGCGTCCCCGCCCAGCCGGCATTGGCGAGCAGCTCGGACGCGAGCCAGCGCGTGACCATGGGATCGCGGAGCGCGACGCGGACGGGTGCAACCGGCATCGCTGTCTCGGGTCTCGCGGTGCGACGTAGCAAGAAGAGGGCGGCGGCGACCGACGCGACGAGCGGCAAGACGAGCCACCCGAGCCGCCAGCCGACGCTGCCGAGGATCGGCATCCCGACGATCCACGCCGCCGGCTGCCCGTTGAGCGTCCACGAGAGAGCGGCAGTGCGCGAGTCGGGCGCCGCCCACTCCACCGCCGCGACAACGGCGGCGGTCGTCAGGACTGCGATTCCGGCGCCGACCGGAACCTGCGCGAGCGCGAGCACGGCATAGCTGCCCGCGGCGGCGCTGGCCGTCGCGCCCACCGCGAGCAGCACTGTCCCAGCGAGCAGCTGGCGTCTGAGCGACACCCGTCGCGCGATCAGGCCGAGCGCGAGCGCAGTGACGCCTGCGACGAGCCCTGTGATCGTGCGCAGCTGACCCGCGGCGGAGATCGATACGTCAAGATCGGCAGCGGCCCTGGACAGCGAGGGCGCCATCGCGATCACCGCCGACTGCGATGCGAAGAGGCAGAGGAAGAGCCCTGCGGCCATCGCCTGCTACGCCTTCGCGTAGGCGAAACTCGTCGCGACGCGCGCCGGCTGCTGCGCGTCCGTCTCACCACGACGCTGCGCGTGCACTGCGACAAGCTGCCGTGCGAGCGGGAGGGCGTCGGCACCGACACCGCCGATGAAGTGCGAGGCGCGGTATCGCTGGAAGTTGAGACCGATCGTGTACAGCCCCGGCACGGGAGAGATGCCGTGCTCCTGCACGATCTCACTCTCCTGGTCGAGCGCGCCGGGCACGTCGAGCCAGCTGTAATCGCGGCGATAGCCGGTCGCCCAGAGGACCGTCCCGATCTCATGTTCGGCAAGGTCGAGCGCGGCCGGCGCCGGGTCGAGGCGAACCTCGCCGACGCGATCCCGCGCATGCGACCACTCGGGATGCACCTGGTCGATGTAGTCGTCGATCCGGTCGAGGACGGAGCGCATGCCGAGCTCCGCCTCCTGGATCTTGTCGTCGCGGTCGTCGGCGAAGGACGCGATCGTCCCGTCGAAGCCGCTCACGCGGCCGGTGACGGTGACTCCGAGCTCAGCGAGCAATGCAAGATCGAGCTGCTCGCCCCCGTGCGCGCCGCTGACGGCAAGGCTCGGAGGCTTCTTGACGAGCCGATGCCGGATGTCGGCAGTCGTCTGGTGCAGGTCGCCGATGGCGTAGAGCCAGTACCAGATGTCGCGGCCGCGATAGCGGCGCATGCTGCGGGAGTGCTGGCCGACCGCGAGGACGACGTTGCGGCCTGCGCGTCGCAGCTCGGCGGCGATCTGCTGGCCGCTCGGCCCCGAGCCGACGACGAGCACGCCACCCTCCGGCAGCGACGACGGATTGCGATACGCGCTTGCATGCAGCTGCGTCAGCCGAGATGGCACGGCGGCCCCGATCGCGGGCACGCTGGGCTCGGCCGCATGCCCCGTCGCGAGCACGAGGTTGCGTGCGCGCCACCCGCCGCGCTCCGTCTCGACCTCGTACTCGTCGTGTGTGTGCGACACGCCGCGCACCCCGGCGCGCTCGTACACCGGTGCGCCGAACGACCGCGCATATCGGCGGAGATAGGCAGAGAACCCGTGCGCAGACAGGAAGCCGTGTGCATCGGAATGCGGCTTGCCGCCGTGGAGCCGGTTCAGCCAGTTCGGCGTCAAGAGGCTCAGGGAGTCCCAGCGCGAGAGCCACTGGTCCCCGATGCGGTCGCGCTCGAGCACCACATGCCTGTGGCCGAGCCGCGAGAGGTAGTAGCTCAGCGAGAGGCCGGCCTGGCCGCCGCCGATCACGATCGTGTCGGTCTTGCGAATCACAACCACGATGGTGCGGAACCGGTACCACCGGCCGCGTCGTGGACACCCCTAAGGTGACCCCGAATCTTTTGGTCTAGACCGTTCGGGGACCGATGGGTTAGCGCTCGGCGGCGGGCTGCGACCCAGCCGGTACGGCGAGCAGAAGCGCGTCCTCGACAGGCCCAGACTTGACCTCATCGTGGATACGGGCGTATTCCGCGGCCCCGAGCAACGCCCGCATCTCGTCCTTCAGCTCCATGAAGCGCTCGCCCTCGACGCCGGGCATCTCCGAGCCGAGGTCGGCGAACACGGCATCGGCGGCAGCGGCCATGCGGGCGGCCTCGACGCCGTCACCCTGCGCGAGCGCGATCTTGGCGTGAGTGACGAGGGCGTGCGCAATCACCTCGCGGTAGCCGATCTCGAGCGAGAGCTCGGCACACTCGCCGAGCCAGCGCCGCGCCTCTTCGTGCTCGCCGGTCTCGGCGGCGAAGCTGCCGAGGTTGTTCAGCGAAATGGCTTGACGCTGCTTGTCCCCCACCTCGCGCTCGAGCTGGAGGGCCTCGAGGGTGAGCGCAATCCCGCCCGCAAAATCGCCGACGTGGCCGGCGACATGGCCGAGGTTTCCGAGGACGACGGCAAGCCGCTTCCGCTCGCCGAGCTCCCGAAAGGCCGTCGCGGCCTGCTCGAGCAGCTCTCGGCTCTCCTCCCAGTCGCCGCGCGCCGCGGCAGCCGTGCCGACATCGCTGAGCCCGCGCGCGATGCCTTCGCGGTCGCCAAGTTTCTCGAACAGCGCAAGCATCGTTCGCCAGTGCGTGTCGGCTGCATCCACCGCCCCGCGCCGAAATGCCGCGACGCCGGCGAACCCGTGAACCTTCGCGCGCAGCTGCGGATGCTCGTCGCCGGCCGCAGCGAGGACGCGGTCGAGCCACTGTGCCCCCTCGCGCAGTCCGCCTCGGATCTCCCAGAGCGGCCGGGTCGCCGAGACGAGCCGCAGCGCAAGCTCGGTCTCGTGCGCGTCGATCGTCCAGCTGAGCGCTGTGCGGATGTTGTCCAACTCGCTTTCGAGCTCGTCGAGGAGCGCGACCGTATCGGCGTCGCTGATCAGCTGCGACTCGATCCGCTCCGCGAGTGTCGTCAACCACTCGGCGTGCATACGCCGGATGTCGTCGTCGAGCAGCTCGATCGCGAAAGGCCGAACGGTCTCGAGCATCGCGAAGCGTCCGTCGCGCCGTTGCAGCAGGCTCTTGTCGACGAGTGACGCCAGCGAATCGAGCTCGACTCCGACATGCGCGGCCGAGTCGATCGTGAAGCCGCCGGCGAACACGCCGAGCCGGCCGAACGCTCGTCGCTCCTCGTCGCGCAACAGGTCGAGGCTCCACTGGATCGTCGCGGCAAGCGTTGCCTGGCGGCGCGGAACGTCGCGTGCGGAGCTGGCAAGCAGCGAGACATCGCGTTCGATGCGCTCGAGAATGTCGACCGGCCGGAGCAGCTTGGTCCGCGCGGCGGCGAGCTCGAGCGCAAGCGGCAATCCATCGAGACGGCGGCACAGTGATGCGACCTCCTCGCCCGCGGTGAGCTCCATACCGGCCGCATGTGCGCGCGTGACGAACAACTGAACGGCTTCGTTGCGAGCGAGCTCGTCTGTCGACGCACCGGGTCGCGGAACGGGCAACGGCTGCACCGGGTACTCGTGCTCGACCGCGAGCTGCAACGGCGTCCTGCTCGTCACAAGCACCCGAAGTCGCGGCGCGCCGCTCAGCAGCCCCGCGACATCGTTTGCCGCCTCGACGATCTGCTCGAGATTGTCGAGCACGAGCAGGAGATTCCGCGATGCGAGGTGACCCGCCACGTCGTCCGGCGAGACCTCGAGGGCGGCGGCGATCGTCGGGAGCAGCAGCTGCGGGTCGTCGATCGGCGACAGATCGACGAAGACGGCACCGGCGGTGAACTCGAGCTCGAGCTCTGCCGCGACCGCAAGCGCGACACGCGTCTTCCCCGTCCCGCCGGGGCCGACGAGCGTGACGAGTCGCGCCTGGCCGCGGAGGAGCGCCGCGACGCTCGCGATCTCGAGTCGCCGCCCGACGAGCGGCGTGGGCGGCTCGGGCAACCGCCGCCGGTCGGCCCGCGCCTCGTGTGGCCCTGCGAGAGCATCGTCCTGTCGAAGCACCGCGCGCTCGAGCTCGCGCAGCGCAGGCGTGGGCTCGATCCCGAGCTCATCGTCCCAGGCATCGCGCGTCGCGCGGTACGCAGCGAGTGCATCCGCCTGGCGGCCGTCGCGATAGAGGGCGAGAATCTGCTGCGCACGAAGACGCTCGCGGTACGGCTCCGCTGCGATGAGACGATCGATCTCGTCCAGCACGAGGTCGTGCCGCCCGAGCTCGAGCCATGCATCGTTCCGAAGCTCGAGCGCCTCGATCCGGCGTTCCTCGAGCTCGGCCGCGAACCGCGAAAGCTCCCCGAGCTCCGCAACATCCGCGAGCGCGGCGCCGCGCCACAGCTCGAGTGCGGCGACGACGTCGTTCACCGCGTCGGCTGGGCGGTCGCAGGCGACAGCGGTTCGCGCGCGCTCGGCGAGCCGCGTGAACTCGTCGGCATCGATGCGATCGCTCTCGTCGAGCCGAAGGCGGTACGCGGCGCCGACCGTCTCGATCCGTCCTTCGCCGAGCGCGCGACGCAGGCCGTGGATGTAGACCTGCAGGCTGCCGACCGCGCTCTTCGGCGGCTCGTCCCGCCAGAGCGAAGCGATCAGCCGGTCACGCCCGACGGCGCCGCGCGCACGGATGAGCTCGACGAGCACTGCGCGCTGCTTCGGCGGACCGAGCGCGACGGCTCGCCCGTCAACGACGACCTCGACCGGTCCGAGGATGCGGAACTCCACTGCGCAGACCCCCTGGGTACGACTCCTCGACGCAGGATCTTAGGCCAGGGGCGCGACGAAATCAGTACTAGCCCCAAGCCGGGTGAGAGGGATGGGCCGTGCGTTCGGGGATACTCCCAAGGGCGGTGTCGAGCGACGACTACACCGTGCGGCCGATCGGCTTCGTCCGGTCGACCTTGCGCAATCGTGCTGACGCACCGAACCAGGCGCGCGAAGGCGCACCGGAGGCCGTGCTCGAGCTCCAGCCCGAGTTCGCGCCGGCGCTTCAGCTCGTGCGGACGGAGCAGGAACTGATCCTCGTGACATGGCTGCACCTCGCCGATCGAAGCGTGCTGCAGACGCATCCGCAGGACGACCTGCGCAAACCGCTGACCGGCGTCTTCGCGACGCGCTCCTCCGACCGCCCGAACCCGATCGGCCTCCATCGCGTCACCGTGCTCGAGATCGAGTCGCCGAGACGCCTGCGCGTCTCCGCACTCGAGGCGATCGACGGGACGCCGATCCTCGATCTCAAGGCCGTGCTCGCGTCGTCGCCCGGCGAATGAACGGCGGCCCAAAGGCCGCCGTTCACGGTTCAGCTAGCCCCAGCCGCCGCCGGATGACGTGCTGGTCGACTTCGTGCTCGTGGTTCCGCCGGCCACGGCGTGCTTGACGAACGCACCCTTTGCGTTCACGACGTACCACTCCTTCTCGAAGCCTTGGCCCGTTGTCTGACCCGAAGCCTTGTCGCCGACGAAGTAGTAGAGCGGGAAGCCGGCGTAGGTGATCTGGCGCATCCCGTGCGCGGCTTTGATCGTGCCGAGCAGGCCGGCGCTGGCGCCTGTGCCGGCGGTCGGCTTGGCAGTTGCCTTGACGAGCAGCTGCGGCCAGTACTTGACGCACGCGGCGTCCCCCGTGCAACGGTTGACGCCCTTGCTGTCGAGCGTGTACCGGTAGAGCGTCTTGCCGTTCGCGGCGACGAGGATCATCCCGAACGACTTGCTCTTCACGGCCCTCACGGTGCCGCTTTGCGCATGCGTCGACGCTGTTGCGGCCATCGCCGCTCCGGCACCTGCAACCGCAACAAGAACGAGCGGCAGCACCAAGCGGATCCAGCGACCTCGCATCCGTACTCCTTTCCTCGAGGTCTTCTGCAGGTGGTTACGCGCAACGCGTGGTTTCGGATTCTGCGCGGGCTCGACCCCCGGACGGCGACGCCGCCCGGCGGCGGCGTCGCCGAAGCTCCCTCAGTAGCCCGGAATCGTGTACGTCGGCGTGGTCGGGGCCGGCTTCGCGCCGGATCCACCGGCCGCCCCGGCCGGCCGGGCGACGTGCCACGTGAACTTCTGGCCACCGAACGCATCTTTGAAGCCGTCACCGGTGACCTTGCCCGCCTTGTCGAGCTTGAACGAATAGAGCAGCCTGCCGTTGAAGGTCACCTGCCGGCCGCCGTCGGGACGCCGCACGATCGCGAGCTTGCCCGACACGCCCTTGCCCTTCGGCGTGCCGCTAACCGTCAGCGGCTGCCAGAACGAAAGACAGGCGCCGGTACAAAGGACCTTGCCGTTGCGCTCCTGGTCACTCCGGTACAGGGCCTTGCCCTTTGCGTCAACCAGGACGCTGCCCGCGCCCGCCAGGCGCTTGACGGAGACCGCGACGCCGCTGCCTCCGGACGACGTTCCCGTCGATGTCGCGGCAACTGCCAGTGCAATGCCGACCGCAAGGGCAGCGACGCCTACGACAGCGACGATCAGCAATCGTTTCACGCGTGAGCCTCCTTCGTTCGAGTGCATTTATGCTCACCCCTGACCGACGCCTTCCGGAGCCAATTCCTTCCCGGCGCTGATGCGCAGGCTCGACCCCGATCGTGCGGTGGAGCACTTGCCGCGTCTCTATCGCGTCGCACGTGCGTGGACGCACTCACGAGAGGAAGCAGAGGATCTCGTGCAGGAGACGTACGCGCGCGTGCTCGCGCGACCGCGGCTCCTTCGCAACGAGGACGAGGTCGGCTATCTCCTGCGTGCGCTTCGCAACACGCTGATCAGTCAGCGGAGAGCCGTGAGGCGGCGCCCCGTCACGACCGAGCTCGACGACGAGTCGGCGCTCGGTGCGCGTGCAAGCGACGATCCCGCGGAAGCCGCGGAGATACGCCGCGTCTATGCCGCGATCGCGCAGCTGCCCGAGGAGTTTCGCGATGTGCTTGTCGCCGTCGACGTGGCGGGCCTCTCATATCCAGAGGCGGCGCAGGCTCTCGGCGTCCGTGAGGGCACGATCACGAGCAGGTTGTTCCGCGCTCGCGATCGCGTAGGGCGCTTGCTCAGCGAGGAACAGTGAGCGGCCAGCTCGCGAGCTTGAGCAACTCTGCGTTGGCCGTCTGCCCGATCAGCACGCACGTATGGCCACCGCGACGCCACGTCACCGCACGGCGGCCGTTCACGCGCAGTGCGTAATACTCAACGTGCCTGATGACCGTCACCGGCGCGCCGGCCGGGGTTGCCAGACCGGCACCGTCCACGATTGCATAGCTCAGCCGCCTCCCACCCCTGCCGTAGACGACGACGGTTGCTTCGCGTCCGTGGATGCGCCCCTGGAGCGCGCCAACAGCGTGCCAGCCGTAGAGCGGCCCAAAGTCGGGGAATGCAAGACCGGCCGCTGAAAGCGCGAGGCGCGTGTACGGCTTTCCCGCAGACGCGGGCGGCGCACCACTCGGCGCCTGCATCGCGAGACGCGCAGCGTCTGCGACCGTCGGTGACCCGGGACCTCCACTCAGCAGCACCGCAGCCGCGACGACCCCGGCGACGACGGCTGCCACACCAGCGATTGCCGGCCGAAGGAGCCGCCTTGGCAGACGTGCGACACGCCGTCGGTCCACTGCAGCCCGGAGGGATGCAGACACCTCGTCACTCGCCAGTGTCTGCGTTGCGACCACCGAGCGGCGCTGGCGCTCCAAGAGCTTCTGGAGCTCCGGCGACGCGGCGACGCGAGCCTCGACCTCCGAACGCCGACCGGCGGGGAGCGTCCCGTCGGCCAGCGCGGCCAGATCTGCCATCTCTTCCGTGCTCAGGCGCGCCGCCACGTCACTCACCTCTCGTACATGACAGCACAGCCGGGCTACCAGCGGCCGATCCGCAACCTGCGCACGAGCTCCGCCACGAGATAGCTACCCAGCAGCCCGACGGTCGTCAGCTCTGCGACCCGCGCCGCCATCAACGCCGGCGGGTCGTACCCGGGCTCCTGGAAGCCGAACAACGGCGTCCGCTCGCTCACCAGCAGAGAGACGAATGCAGTCAATGAGAGCCCCACGCCGCCGAGCGCGAGCAGCAACGTCGCGGCGCGACCGCGCCGGCCGATCAGCTCGAGCGGCAAGAGCAAGCCGAGGCCCATCACGGTGGCGCCGGCGAAGTTCAGGACGAACAGCGTCCCGATGGTTGGAATCGACGAATAGAGCGTGAGGTATTGCTGGAAGTGCACCGTGCCGACAGTTAGCAGCGACAGCGCCCCGAGCGTGCGGACTCCAAGCGAAAAACGCCGGCGAAGGCGTGCGTGGCGCTGGACTGCGCACAGCAGCTGCACCTCGGGATCCACGGAAGAGACGTGCATTCCAACCTCCTTGATCGCGTGCTTCTACCGATCAAGGACGCCCGCGCGCCCCAACCCTTCCCGAGCCGCGATCCGAAGAACGCGGCAATTACGTGGTCGAGGCCGGCGCCGTTCGCCGTCGTGCCGCCGGATCATCCGTACGGCTTCGTCGACCCGGGCGCCGGATTCCGGCAGATCGAGTTCGCCTCAACTCGTTGATCGAAATGCGCCGGCTCTGACGCCGACGTAAGCACCGAGCGAGACGACCGCAGCCGCCTCGGCGACGAGCGCAACGATGATTGCAGGCCGCTACCCGTAGTCCTGGAACCCGAACAGCGGCCGGTGCTCGCTCACGAACAGGAAGACAAACGAGGTTGCGGCGAGCCCGATCCGCCGAGCGCAAACAAGACATGCACGAGACGCATGCGCGCAGACGGCACGAGCAGACCGAGCTCGATCGCCGTCGCGCCCGCGACGTTGAGCACGAAGAGCGGGCCGATGATCGGCACCACATTGCAGTGCACGCCGAAGTACTGCTCGAGATGCACCGCTCCGACGAGCACTGCGATTGCACCGACCACCCTCAGGACTGCGGAGAGGAAGCGGCCTCGTCGACCGGGTCGTGCGTTCACGCAGCCCGCTCATCAGTAACCACCTCCTCCGCTCGTGTTCGAGACTGAGTTGGACTCATCGGAGGACTTCGGCTCGATCGACTTGCCGGGGGAGCTCGCGTCGGCCGCGTAGTAATACAGCGGATGCCCGTGATAGGTCACCTGCCTGTCACCGTCCTCGCGCGTGATCATGCCGAGCGCAGACGCATCGAGGTCCGCCGGTCGCCTGCGGCGACGAGCTCGTCTCGAGTGGCAGCCACACCGCAGCGCACGCTCCGTTGCAGTAGCTCTCGCCGCCGTCGTCCTTCTCGGACAGGTAGAGCGTGTGCCCCTGGTTGTCGACCAGGTAGGTGCCGCTCGTCGGCCCTGCGCGGACCGGTTTTTTCCCGGGTCGTTACCGCGCGCGGCGCAGCCGCCTGAGCCCGTCAAGGATCAGGTCGAGGCCGAACTCGTACTCCTGCCGCCCGTCACGGGCTCCCGCCGCCATGTGCTGTTCTGCGTGCTCGGCGAGATGGGGATAGCGCGGCCGCATCTCCGCGACCATCCGCGCTGCCCACTCCTCGACCGTCTCGCCGTCCGGACGCACCATCATGCGCGCCGCTTTCGCGTGCCCGAGCTGCCAGAGCGTGAAGCCG
>DATAOK010000048.1:0-1514 GCA_036265735.1 Gaiellaceae bacterium | reverse complement strand
GCCTGATGTGCATGCGATGCTTAACACAAGGCTTCGGAGACCGTCAAGGCTCTACACGCTTTTACCGGTGCGACGCGCGTATGTGTGGACGAATCGTCCATAGGTCGCGCACGAAACGTGGCCGAAGCGGACATTGCCCTGTCCCGCGCGCACGGATATACGTGGAGGGCTCTGTCGTGAGGAGAGGGAGAGGAGCTCGGATGGCGACCGCTGACGGAATGGTCTCGGATCCAGCCGCGCGCAACGGTCATGCGCCGTTCACGGTGCCGGCCAGCCGCGAGGAGCTGCACGCGTACGTGCGTGAGAACGGCATCGAGTTCCTGTTCGCGCAGTTCGTCGACATGCACGGCAAGCCGAACGCCAAGCTCGTCCCCGCGCACCACCTCGACGACATGCTCGACGAGGGCGCCGGCTTCGCGGGCTTCGCGGCCGGCGACATCGGCCAGGGCCCGCACCACCCGGACATGATCGCCATGCCGGACCTGCGCTCGTTCACGCCGCTGCCGTGGAAGCCGAACGTCGCGCGGTTCGCCTGTGACGTGCACGTCGAGGGCGAGGAGTGGCCGTACTGCCCGCGCACGATCCTGCGCCGTCAGCTCGCGAAGGCCGCCGCGCTCGGCTACGAGTTCAAGGTCGGCTGCGAGCTCGAGTACTTCCTCGTGCGCAGGCGCGACGACGGCACGATCGAGCTCGCCGACCCGCTCGACACGCTCGACCTGCCCTGTTACGACATGCGCGGCCTGACGCGCAACCTCGACTTCGTCTCGTCCGTGTCGAAGTACGTGACGTCGCTCGGCTGGGACAACTATGCGACCGACCACGAGGACGCCAACGGCCAGTTCGAGCAGAACTTCCAGTTCGCCGACGCGCTGACCACGGCGGACCGGGCGGTGTTCTTCCGCTACATGGTCGAGTCGCTCGCGCAGGAGCGCGGGCTGATCGCGACGTTCATGCCCAAGCCGTTCGCGCACCTGACCGGCAACGGGTGCCACTTCCACATGAGCCTGTGGAAGGACGGCGAGAACGTCTTCGAGATCGACCCGTCCGACGACCCGCGCGGGCTCGGCCTGTCGCCCGCCGCCTACAACTTCATCGGCGGCCTCAAGGCGCACGCGAAGGCCTACATCGCGGTGACCGCGCCGACCGTGACGTCCTACAAGCGGCTCGTCATCGGCGCGCCGACCAGCGGCGCGACATGGGCGCCGGCCTACATCTCCTACGGCTACAACAACCGCACGCAGATGCTGCGGATCCCGGCCGCCGGGCGGATCGAGGACCGCACGGTGGACGGCTCCTGCAACCCGTACCTCGCCGCGACCGTGCTGCTCGCGGCCGGCCTCGACGGCATGGAGAACGGCCTGGACCCGGGCGAGCCCAACACCGAGCTCAACCTCTACGAGACCGACGAGAAGCGCCGGGCGGAGCTCGGCATCGACGTGCTGCCGGCGAACCTGCTCGACGCGACGCGCGAGCTCGAGCGTGACGACGTGATTCGCGCGGCGCTCGGCGACGTC
>DATAOK010000047.1:0-77648 GCA_036265735.1 Gaiellaceae bacterium | reverse complement strand
TTACGTAGGATTCCTGTGAGCCTCGTTCGGTGAGTACCTGTTCTCCCGAGGACGACAAGGAGGCACGCAATGGCAACACCAAGCGCACGCCTGCGGCAGCCGGGCACGACGAGCCCCGGGCTGCTCATGCGGCTTAGCACCGAGACGAAGCATTCGCTCAAGACAACCGAGTTCTGGGCGATGCTCGCAGTGATCGCCGGCATCTTGATCGCGTCGGCAATCGTCGGTCAGGGAGACGGCAGCGGCAACTCGAACGTTGATGCCTTCCCGGCACAGCGTGCATGGCTGTACGTCGCGATCGTTGCAGTCGGTTACATGGTGAGCAGGGGCCTTGCGAAGTCCGGGAGTCGAGACTCGTACTGGTCGGATGGCAGCGACCTCCCGAACCAAGACGCTGACTCATCGCTGACGCGGGGCCGCGACTGATCGAGTCACGCCGAGAGCGGCAGCGAAGAACGTAGCCCGAGGGCGGGCCACGTCCTCTTCCTGCCGCTCTTGTTTCTCCCGCTCGCCTTGTTCTCGTTCGGCCACCGTCGCCATCGACGACGAGGCTACTGGTGGTGAGTTAGCCGGCGATGCGGCGGCAAAGGCGCCTCAGTTTTATAGCCGGCCTGTGGATCACCGCCGCCCTGCTGCTTGTCGGGCTCCTCGCAGCGAAGCTTTAGGCGGACGCGCGATCAGTTTGCGGTGGACATAGCTATGTCCTCTGCGTCCTCTGCGTGGCCACAAGCTTCTCGACCTCGAGAGCGATTTGGCGCACCGCTTCCTCGAGACCGACGTAGCGCCTCTCAAGCTCCTCGATTGCAGCCGTCTTTCCCATGGTCGACAAGAACGGCTCCCGCTGATGGGCGCGGATGACCTCGTCCACGCGGTCACTCAGGGCGGTGCTCAGCGTCTCCATAGGTCCGTGCGTACCTCCGTGTGAGGGATTTTACACGCACTCCTCCACTTGGCGGCCGACTTGAGGCGCGGGAGGACGCTCGGGCGTGCCGGACGCGAGCTAGCTGTGCGGGTGCCGACTGACGAGCGCGAGGAGGCTCTCGTGCTCCTCGCGACACGCCGGGCAGCCCTCCAGGTGGGCACGCAGGCCCGGCAGGGCCGCGTCGGCGTCGTGGCCGGCGATCTCGAGGTCGACGTAGCGATCGAGTTGTTCGAAGCACTCGTCGCAGCCGATCTCGGCGCCGGACGGGCCGAGCAGCCGCTCGACGATGTGCTTGAGATCGGGCGATTGCATCAATGGCTCTCCTTGAAGGAGATGGTCGTGTCGAATCCGCGGGCTGCGAGATATCGACGGAGGTTGTGGCGGGCGTCGTGGAGCGTCTTGTAGAGCGCGCCTCGGTTGGTGTTCAGTCGATCGGCGAGCACGTCGATCGGGACGCCGTCGACTGCGAGTGCGACGAGCACGCGCCGCTGGTGCGGCGTCAGGCCGGCAATTCCCTCCCGCAATGCAGCGATCAGCTCCGATTGTTCGGCTGCGGCCGCGGGGCCAAGGCCGACGCTGGAGAAGAGATCCCACGTCTCTTGCTCGAGAGGGATCTCGCGGCCCTGCCACGCGCGCTTGCGCAACCGCACGGCAGCCTCGAGGAGCGCGAACTTGTAGGCCCACGTGGTGAACCGGCTGGCGCCGCGAAAATCGTCGAGACGCGCGAGCACGCTCATCAGGGCGTCGTCTGCTGCCTCGAGCGCGATCTCGCTGGGCTCGTCCCCCCGCAGATGGGGCAGGGTCGGTCGGCGCCGCGCAACCTCGAAGCGCGCAGCGCGCAAGAGGAGCGCGTGCAGCCGCTCCACGGCCGCGTCCCGCGCCGGCCCCTCGGCGCGCAGGTCTCGTAGCCACTCGCGCGACTCCTGGTCGAGGAGTCCTGTCGGTGAAGGGGAGACGGAGAGGCCAGGCTCGACCGACGGGGGTCTCACGACGTCTTCGACGCTAGCAGCGCCCGCGATGGTCACGCGGCCTCGTCTCCTTCGAGCGGGGCGAGGATCCGGAGCGCGAGGTCGGGTGTGCACCCGTCTTCGACGAGCTCGATCAGACGGTGGAGGTCGTAGTGGCCGTCGCGCGCGACACGTTCCGCCAGTCGCCGAGGGAAGCCGGACCGCACGAGCTGGGATCGGCGCCACGCGAAGACCTCGTGCTGTTCGCGTTCGGTTGACATTGCGGTCTGCATCTCGTGTCAGTGACCGGCTCGCGCGCCTTCTTACCGCGTGCGCCTGAGCGGCGGGTCGTAGATCGAGGCAAGGCGGGCCAGAGTGAGCGCGGCGAGCATCAGTCCGAAGTCACGGATGGCGATGTCGTACCAGCCGGGATAGCTGAACAGATTCGTGACGATGCCGGCCAGCCATGCCGCAACGAGATATGCGCCGTATCGCGGCTTGAGCAAGACGATGATTCCGGCCGCGATCTCGGCGGCGCCGACGAAGTACATGAAGTCCTGGGCGCTGCCCGGGGCGATGTCGTTGATCCACGGAGCCAGGTATTTCGGCCAATAGACCATCTGGTTCCAAAACTTGTCGAGCCCGAAGGCGATCGGTGCGACCGTGAACGTGAGCCGCATCAGCTGGAATGCCTGGTAGCGCGCGTCCTGCCACTTCGAGCCCGCGGCTTCAGCGGCATGGAGAGTGCTTCGTCTCCTCGGTTCCGTGTCGCGCAGTGCGGTGTTCATGAGGCTCCTTTGCTCGCAAATGCGTCTTCCTCTAGTTGGTGTCGCCGGCTGCACGTTTCTTACGTGGGTCAGAACGCCGACGCAGCCGACACAAAGAGCGTTCGATGGCAGGTCCGGCACGGATCGAGCTCCTCGGCGTACTCGCCGCAGGAGCCGCCGGCTCAGGCGTGCATGCGGCGCTCGCGTCCGAGCATCTTCACGAATGGGCACCGCTCGGAGCAGGCTTCCTGGCGGCCGCTGTTCTCTTCGCGATTGCGGTTGCCGCTCTTGCGGTTCGCCCTGAAGATCGGCGCCTCCTCACCGTGCTTGCCGCCCTGCTCGGAGCGGTCGCAATCGGCTATGTCGCCACACATCTCGCCGCGCTTCCGCCGCTCGACCCCGAACGCGAGCCCTTCGACGCACTCGGTATCTGCACGAGCGCGGTCGAGGCGCTCGGCCTGCTTCTAGACGTTCACATCCAGTTGCCGCGAACGCGTCTCTCTCCAGCACCCTCAGGAGGTACGCCATGACACTCGACTCCGCCCGCGGCCGCACGCAGCGCCTTTCTTTCGCCGCCGCAGTCGCCGGCCTCGCGGCGGCACTCGCTCTGCTCGTCGTCGCCGATCATCCGGGCAGCGCACACGCGATGCCCGGCGACTCGGCATCGACCAAAGCTGCCGCGCTCAATGCGTCGATGACGAAGCTCTGGGAAGACCACATCGTCTCTGGACGCGAATGGTGATCGTCGACTTCGCTGCAGGGCTCCCCGACGTGAAGGCGGCAGGGGCCCGCCTGCTGCGTAACCAGGCCGATATCGGCAATGCGGTCAAGCCGTATTACGGTGCTGCCGCCGGCAACGCACTGACCCGGTTGCTGCGAACGCACATCCTCGAGGCGGTTCCGGTCCTTCAAGCCGCCAAGGACGGCGACAAGGCCAAGCTCAGCACCGCACTCAGCGCCTGGTACGCGAACGGGCACCAGATCGCGGCGTTCCTCACCAAGGCCAACCCGCATGCCTGGCCGCTCTCGATGACGGCTCGGATGATGAAGCAGCACCTCGACCTCACGGCGAAGGAGGCGGTTGCACGCCTCCAGGGCCGCTGGTCGGCAGACATCGCAGCTTACGACCAGGTGCACGGAGAGATCCTGCAGATGGCGACCATGCTCAGCAGCGGCATCGTCAGCCAGTTCCCGAACCGGTTCTGAGCGAAATTGGTGGCCGCGGCGCCCGCCGCGGCCACCGAGAACCGGAGTGAAGCCGCCGCGGCCGGGGTAAGGGCGATTGGTGCCGTGGATTCTGAAAGCGCTCCTGCTGGTCGCAAAAAGCAAGCGGAGCAGGGAACTGCTGTTTACGGGGACGCTCGCAGCAGTTGAGCTCGCGAAGAGCGATCGAGCACAGAAGATGTACGGCGAGGCACGGACCCGGCTAGCCGACCTTCGCACGCGCGCGTACGGATCCGATGTCGTGCGCAAGGCAAGACGGCGGATATACCGCTAATCCCGATCTGCCCACGATCGAACGAAAAGCAGGGCACGATGCGGTCGATGCGGGAGTCGGTTGGTTACGACGATCGTCGGACGACGGAGCGGGGGACGCAGAACGAGGCGCAGAGAATCTCGATCTGACGCTCCCGTGTGACATGCAAGCCCGGATGGGTTTGCATCGCAAGACCGTCGTCGGCGACCGGGCCGAGCGGGAGGTCGTCCGACGTACCGGAGCATGGACGCGCGCCGCGTGCGGCTGGCACGACCTCGGGCAGCTGGGTGCAGGCTGCTCGTCGCCGTATCTCTGAGGACCCCTCCCTAGTTGACCGTCGAGGGGCACTCTCCGAGGAGGCATCAGTTCGTGGAAGGGAACGCCGGCAGGACCGAACTGCGCCAAGTGTTCAATGCGGATCGTCGCCGCTTGCTCGGCGGATCCGATCCGAACCGCGTGCTAGCCCTGCTCTGTGAGTGCGGCGAGGCGAGCTGTCACCGGACGGTGCTGATGACCCAAGCCGAGTACGACGCGCTGCAGCCAGGAGTGATTTTGCACCCCGAGCACGGCTCAAGCCGTTAGAAGAGCCTGACTACATACGCGCGAATGGCTGCCGAGTCGTCTCCTGCCCGCTTGTTGCTCGTGCGTAATCTGCTGTGCCACCTCTGCAGGCGCGCCGAGCTTCTCCACGACGGTGAACCGCGAGTTACCGCGTACTACTCGTTCGACTTCGCGAGAGACGTGTCCCGGCGCAACCATGAACGTGCGCGGGTTCGCGCGAACGGCCTCGTACTCGGCAACTGTTGTTTTGATCGGCGTCGCGCAGCTCATGTCGGAGCATTCGCAAACCCACTCGCCGTCGATCGCCGCGACCGCATCAAAAACCTGATTGAGATCCTCGATTCGGTCGTTGACGTTACGGTAGAGCACCTCGTTTTGCGCGAGCCGCGCTCGGCGTGGTTCAGAGCCGTTTGCCATTTCTTCTTCTCCCGAGAGCAGTTGCCTGCTGCGCTAAGCGCCGGGCCCTGAAGCCGAGCGTTACTTCTCGACAACGTTGTAAGCGGGCGACTCCGAGACCAATTGCTCGACCTCAAGCAATTCATGACCTGGCGCGACGATGTAGCGGTGTTGGTGTTCGTGGATAGCTGCGTACTCCCGCCAAGGCATACGCAGAATCGCGCGGCAAGCACGCTCCGAGCACTCACACAAAAATGGAACAAGCGTGTTCGCGTTGAGATCGCGCGCCACGACTGCGATGTCCCGGTTGGCCGCACGGAAGGCGTCCTCAGCCTCGCGAGCCTCCTCTGCGCGCCGCATTAGACAGTTTTGGGCGTGCGAGCATCACTCGAAACACGAACTAGCTGCCTCTGGCCGAGAGGCTTAACCTAAATCCAGCAGCGGATCGCTTAGCTGCGACCCGTGGACGGGGAGCCCGAGATGCAGCGAGTTGCAGCTTGCGCACGATGGGTAGGCAGCGGGAATGAATCCTTTACGCGGTTTCCCTGGCCATCCCAGCCATCCGCCTCTGACGGACGTGACGATCGGCGCCTATACCTTCGCGACGATCGCGGCGATCCTCAGCAAGGCCGGCCTGGCTGAACACGGTTTCGCACAGGCCTGGTGGCTAGCGCTCGTCGTGGGCGCGATCTCCTCTGCGCTCACCGTGTCTACCGGCCTACTTGACTGGTTAAAAATCTCCAGCGGCACACCGTTGAAGCGGACGGCGAATCTGCACGCGCTCATGATGGCGACCGGCAGCGTCTTCTTTGTACTCGCGATCGTGTTCGGGCACGACGACTACGCAGTGAAAGGGGTCGGGACGGCTGCTCTCATCCTGACGATCGTCGGGTTTCTTCTGCTAACCGCTGGCGGGACGATGGGCGGCTCGATTACGTACGTGCACGGCATGCGTGTTCTCAACCTTGTCGACGAACCAACCCGGAAGGCGATCGTCCCTAGCACCGACCTGGAGAAGGAGGCCGCGGAAAGCGGCTGAACCAAGCAGGCCAGGGATCTAAAAGCCAAAGGCCATCGAACAAGCTCAGCCCGTAGGCGAAGCGTCCGACGCGGTCATCATCAAGCCGGACAAGATCATCCACGTAGCCGGCGGCGGCAAGATGCGCGTGCTCGACCTAGTTGTAGACAGTGGTCTAAGCGGCTCTGATGCGTGCGACTCGCCGGGCCGGTGCCTCTACGAGGTGACGTTCAGCGTTTTCGGCGTCCATTGGGCGCGAGAAGTGGTAGCCCTGCGCGAGTCCGCACTCGAGATCGCGGAGAACGCGTGCCTGTTCGGGACGTTCGATGCCTTCTGCGACCACCGTGAGTTGCAGAGCGGCCGCGAGCCGTAGGATCGCGTCGGTGAAGGTCACGTCGCCCTGGTCTCGCTCGAGACGGTCGACGAACGGCTTTGCCAGCTTGAGCATGTCGATCGGGAAGTCGCGCAGATGGCTGAGCGAGGAGAAGCCGGTGCCGAAGTCGTCGAGGGCGAGCCGAACACCCAGACGGTTTAGGTCATGCATGGTTAGCAGCGTCGACGCCGGATCGGCTATGGCGCCGCTCTCTGTGATCTCGAGGATGAGCTTGTCGGGCGGGAGCTGCGTCTGGTCGAGGATGGCCTCGATCTCGCGTGTCAGCTGCGGGTTCTGCAGTTCGGCCGGCGAGAGGTTGACGGTGATACCGAGGGAGCCGTGGGCGGGATAGGCGCGGTGCCATTCGCGGACTTGGGCGCATGCTTGACGTAGCACGGTCTGACCGATCCGCACCATCAGGTGCATTTCCTCGGCGAGCGGGATGAAGTTGCCGGGCAGTAGGAGGCCGCGAGTGGGGTGCCGCCATCGGACGAGCGCCTCGAAGGCGACTGTGCGTGTGTCCGCGAGGGAGATGATCGGCTGGTAGTGCACGGTGATCTCGTCCCGGTCGAGGGCCTGCTCGAGGGCCATACCGAGTTCGTGCCGGCGACGAACGCGCATGTGCATGCGAGGCTCGAACACGGCATAGCGTTGCTTTCCGTCTGCCTTGGCGTTGTACATGGCGACGTCTGCCTTGCTCAGTAAATCATCGGCACTGCGTGCTCCTGACGAGCACTGTTCGGCGATTCCGATGCTGGCGCGCACCTGCACCTCACGACCGTGCAGCACGAACGGAACTCGTAGCGCATCGACGAGGCGGGCGGCTGTCTGTTCAGCTTGAGGCTCGGAGTCGGGGTCGCGTCCGATCAAGATGCCGAACTCGTCGCCGCCGAGCCGCGCCGCGAGAGCGTTGGTATCCACGGATGCGCGCACTCGCTCCGCGACTGCCGCAAGCAAGTCGTCCCCGGCACTGTGGCCGAGTGTGTCGTTGATCGTCTTGAAGTCGTCCAGGTCGACGAAGAGGATGCTCGTGTCCTCGCTGCCTCTTGCCAGCGCCTCGCTGACCCGTTCGGTGAAGAGCGACCGGTTCGGAAGACCGGTGAGCGCGTCGTGGTATGCCTGATAGCGAAGCTGGTCTTTGACCTGATCGTTTTCGAGCAACACGCTCGCGTGGGCCGCGAAAGTCTCGAATAGCTCGCGGTCGTCGTCCTTGAAAGTGGAGACCTCGCCGACGCGGTTTCCGACCACGAGCAACGCTGCCGGCCGCTGCTCGCGCCGGAGTCCGACCAGCAGCGCATCCTTCAGGCCGCGCTCGGCGGCAAACGGGGTTAGATCGTGCCGCTGACCACCGCGTGGGAGCAGGATGGCGCGCTCACGTTCAGCAGCGATGCGGATCGCGGACTCGGTATTCAGGGTTGGTGTGCTCGCCTCGAGAAGTTTCTCCGAGCCCCCCGAGATCACACTGTGCAACGCGCCTTCCTCCTGGGTTGAGCCAAGTAGAACGATTTCCGCGTAGTCGGCGGAGAGAAGTTGTCGCGCAGCGACAAGTAGCTCACGGACTGAGACGCGGAACTCTGGAGCGGTCTGTGTCGCACGCATCGTCTGATAGAGGAACTCGAGATGCTCGTGCCGGCGACGCTGCTCGCCATACGCTCGAAAAGCGAAGCCCCAGAAGATAACTGGCAGAACCAGTAGCCAAATCGCACGCGGGTCGGCTTCGATCAGCTCGACAGCGATGATGGCAAGGCTGGCGCTTGCGAGGCTGCCGACGAGCGCGAGCCCAAGCGTGCGGGGTAGATCGGCGAGTCGGTTCTCTCGTGCAGCAAGCGAGATCGCGAGAGTCACCAGCAGGACGCTGACGAGGCCGAAGGCGACGGCGCCTGTGGCCGCGGCCAGCCAGCCGACCGGCCCATGCGCGTCGCCGAGCCGCGCGGTTGCCCGAAATGCCAGCACGGCTGTGCCGACGCTGAGGGCGAACTCGGCGACGTTGAACGCGACCTTCAGCGGCCGTTGCCGGCGCACGAGCACGAGCGCGAGCCCTGAGCCGAGTGCCATCCCGCAGACGAGCGCATCCGGCGAAGCGAGGAAAAGACCGAGGACGACCCCGAGCTCGCTTAGCGAAAGTGTGTGCGTCTCGCTGCGGAAGTGCAGGTGAACGGGGAATGCCTCCGCGAGCAGGAAGATCGCCGCCAGCCCCCACCAGGGAAGACGCGGCGTGGCGAAGAGCGGACCGAACCCGGCAAGCCGCACCGAGAGTATGGCGGCGGCTCCCGCCAGCCCTCCGGTGAGCAGCCAGACGCGCAGGGTCGCACTCGACCGCGCGGCGACCCAGCGGCGGCGAAGATCGTTCATCTCAGCCGCCTAGTACCAGCCGGCGCTCGCCCAGGTGTTCCCAGACCACGAGCTGCCCGACCACGAGCTTCCCGACCAGCTCGAGCCCGACCACGAGCTACCCGTCCACGTGTTGCTCGACCAGTTCGAGCTCGACCAGCTGCTGCCCGACCAGCTGCTGCCGGACCAGGAGCTGCCCGACCAGCTCGAGCCCGACCACGAGCTGCCCGACCAGGAGCTGCCGTTCCAAGAGCCTCCTGACCAGCTGCTTCCGGAGCCCTCCGCCGCTGCCAGGTGGCTCGCGTCGACGGATTGGCCGAAGATGTCCTGGTCGCTCGTAAGTAGGACGCCGTCTTGCGAGATGTGATCCTGCCCGCGCGAGAGCTCGAGCGAGCCGTCACCGGTCGAGTTCGTGAACTTCTGCGCAGAGGTTCCGCCGGGTCCCTTCTTCAGCATCTGCTCGAGTTGGATCTCACCCTTGCCCTGCTGGAAGCCGATGGTCGCGGAGAGCCCGAGCGCGTTGGCGGCGAAGTACGCCTTGACTTGATCCGGGGTGAGGTTCGGATACTTCTGCAGCACGAGCGCGGCTGCGCCGGAGACGAAGGCGGTTGCCTCCGAGGTGCCGCTGCCGCGGAAGTAGTGCGCGTCGAGCGCGCCTTCGGGATGGTTCACGTCGATCCATGAGTTCGGGTCGCGCAAGCCCTGCATATGCGAACCGGGAGCGACGAAATCAGGGCTCTTGCAGCTTGCCGCGCCTGCCGAGGAGTAGGAACCCATCTGGTCGTCCTTCTCGGTCACCGTTCCTCGTGTGTCTGTACCGCCGACCGCGATCGCGAATGGGTCGTAGGCGGGATCCGCCAGACACGGAGAGCCGGCGCCCTTTTGATAGCCGCTGTTCCCCGCCGCGGCAACCACGACAATGCCGTGCTTCCACGCCTGCTCGACCGCGAAGGCGAGCGGATCGACGCCGTACGCCTGCGTCGAGTTCGTGCCGTAGGAGAGGTTGATCACCCGGATGTTCATGCCGGGATCGTGCGCGTGCTGAACGACCCAGTCGATGCCGGCGATCACCTGCGAGACGTCGGCGCCGCCGTCTGCGGTCGCGACCTTGAGGCTGACGATGCGAGCATCCGGCGCGACACCGCGATAGCCTCCTGGCTGGCCGTCGTTTCCGGCGATCAGGCCCGCCATGAACGTGCCGTGGCCGTAGGTGTCGAGGTTCGTCAGGTTCGGCGCCTGCGACTCGAGCGACAGATCGGGGCCGTACACGACCTTGCCGGCGCCATCCAGTCCCGAAACCCGCGACACGCCGGAGTCGATCATGGCGACATCGACTCCCTGACCCGTGTAGCCCGCGTTCCACCAGGCGGGCGCCCCGATCGACGCGGTCGTTGCGGCCATGGAATACGGATCCGCGGCAGGATTATAGACACCGGTCCCGGCGACGGAAGCCTGAGCGCCGACTGCTAATGCGGCGAGACCCACCGCGAGCATGCCGACCAGACGCCGACGAAGCGCTACCTCGAACGTTTGACGGGCCGCCGCCATCTCGAACCTCCACGCCTCGGGTGTCAAGCACCCTCTGGCTATCGCCGCAGTACGTTGCCAGCGGAGCGTAGGGAGGCACACTCCAAGTTGAATCCCCCCTGCGAGGTACGGCCGCGAGTTCCCTTGTTTGAGGGATTAGCGCAGCTGCGCCGCGTGTCCGCTGACCGGCCTCCAGCTAGCCAGCCTCCGGATTGGTAGTCCTCTATTCAGCCGTCGATCCACACGTCACGGTTTCGTACCCAAAGCGTGATTGGCTGTGACGCTGACTTGCTCGCGCGTCTACCCCAAAAGGGCGATTTGCACGCTCTCGCGATGGGCCGGGCAGGGATCGAACCTGCGACCTTGGGATTAAAAGTCCGGCGAGAAAAGGTGTGGCAAGCGGCGCTTCACTGAAACTGCCTGCAACGAGCCCGAATCATCACTGCGACTAGACGAAGCCAACTGAAGCGTGCGGAGACATGCCCGTACGCGCAAACGTACGCGCACTCGGTGCTGCTCGTGGCAACCATCAGTTTGGGGCAAGGCTCTCGTCGCGAGCGAGGTCGATGACCACGTCGGCGAACGCCTGAGGGGCCTCTTGTGGGAGGTTGTGGCCGCCCCCTCCCGCGACCGTCCGGTGCGTGTACGGGCCCGTGATCCTGGCAGCGTAAGAACTCGGTTCGGGGTGCGGAGCGCGTTGGCGTCGCCTTCGAGGGTGATCGTTGGCACCGCGATCGTGGGTGCTTCGGCGAGCCGGTTCTCGAGCAAGCGCACCCTTCTCGAACGGCTCGAGCGGATCGCAGTCTCACGCGAGCTCGCGGACGTGAACATCGCCGCCGGCATCGCACTCGAGCAGTTCGCCGACTAGCCTCCGTCTCTCACCAACCGTTACCCGCTGAGCCCGGCCACCGCGCCGGGTTTTCGCGTTCTGCGCGTACCAACTTGTCACCAGTCATACGACAGGTGTGCGAAACGCCGGGAATCGAGTGAGACCGCTCGCTTGACCGGCGAGTGAAGAGGGGCACCGTGCGGCGGAGAGCGATAGTCGTTCGCTGCACGTGACGGTGACTACGGCCCTCCGCGCCTGCTACCTGGGCAAGCAGGTTGATTGAACAGTCAATCCGTTTGGAAAGCGGATGACCCGGCGACGAATCGGTCGACACGAGAGAGCGATGGTCGCCCGCTTCGCGCGACGAGGCGAGGGCGAGTCGGCAGGGTCGCCGTCGCAAATGCGGAGGAGGAGCAGGCGATGAAGGCCACACCATTTCTATTGGCCCTGTGTGCGTGTGCGGCGCTCGCGCTGCCGGGAAGTGCGGCGGCGGCGTCCGGAAGCTGGTTTGCGCAGGGATCCGGCACAGTTGTCAACCAGACTGACTTTGGGGTGCCGACGGTGGAGCGTTGGCAGTGGGTCGCGACGAGCAGCGTCGGCACGGCGCTAACCGGCGCGACCGCGAAGGGCCATTTCTCTGAGCGCGTCCCCGGGACGGACATCGGCTTCGACGCTGACGTGACCTGCCTGAACGTGCAGAACGACAGCGCGCGCATCGGCATCACGGTCACGCGGTCTACAAACCCGTTCAGACCGCTGGGTGCGCATACCTGGATAACGATGACCTCGGTGGGCCAGGGCGTGGATGCGCTTCACCTTGTCGGCGCCGACGGCAGCAACGCAGTCCCACCAGCCTGTCCACCGCCCTCGGGCGCGAAGGATCCGTTCTACGGGACAATCGGCGTTCGAGCCGAAGCCTCGCCGGGCAGCTGGATCGCGCAGGGCGCAGGCACGCGCCAAGGAACCGAGGAGCATTGGCAGTGGATCGCGACGAGCGACGTCGGCGGCGCGAACGCGCAGGGGCATCTCGGCATGTACGACTCCTCGACGAACACCGGCTTCGAAGCGGACGTCACCTGCCTCAACATTTCGGGTGACTCCGCCCGCATCGGGCTCTTGATCACGTCATCGTCGGATCTCAGCCGGCCCCCCGGCGGCAACACGTACATCCACATGACCACCACCGGCACAGGCAATAGCCAGGCGAACTTCCTGATCCCCGACTTCCTGAGCGGCTACTACCCCACGCTCAGCGCACCCTGCGCCCCGCCCGCCCCGGGCGGGTTCGCATTCGACGGCACCATGAACCTGCACGGCTAAGGCCGTCGCTTTCCGGACTCTGGTGCGCGGAGAGGGACGGGAGCCTCCGCTCCCGTCCCTCAACGCTTTCCTTGGTCACGGTTCTACGGGAAACTCGGAACGGCGCAGGCGTTGCCTGGGCCGGGCGTGTTGAAGAAGCCGCCGCCGGCAGCGGTAGAACTGACGGACGTGACGGCCGGAGCCGGCGAGTTCAGGCCTTGGATGTAGCTGGCGACTGTCGGGGAGCCGGTCGTTCCGTCTGCGGCTCCTGTGTAGCCGGGCATCAGCACCTTGGTGTCGAACCGCTGGCGGAGGCGTACGTCGCCGCCGGCTCCGGTGCCGGACTGGTCGGCGGTGTTGCCCGAGAACAAGAGGCACGTGGTGAAGTTCTCGCCCGAGGTCGTCCCGTTGTTCAGCTGGAACCCCTGGGCGGTGTTGGCAACTGCGAAGGTGCCGGGCTCGGCGATCGTGTTGTTCGTAACGGTCGCATTGACCGACGTCGGATTGCCGCTCGTTGATCCCGCCTGCAGTAGGAAGCCCGCGCCGTTCGAGCCCCACTGGAACATCTGGTTGTTCGTGACGACGATCGTCAGGTCGCCGCCGCCGCCGTTCGACTCGACGTCGAGAGCCGGATCGTTGCCGCTCGAGCCTGAGTTAGCCACTCCCGATGTGCCGATCGTGTTGTTCCGGAAGTAGCCCGTCGCGGTCGCGGTGCCGAGCGCGGCGTTGATGATCACGCCGCCCTGGGCCTGGACCGCAGAGGCGCGGGCAATGTCGCCGCGGCGCGCGTCGAGCGCTCGCTCGGCCTCGCGTCGGTTGTGTCCGACGGGCTCGCGGACGAGCTTGCCGTCGTGGCGGAAGGACCTCATGGTAGAGGGGAGAGCAGCTACAACCGTGCTGCTTGGTCGACTCAGCGAACGTCGTCCACGGACGGCCGAGTCTGCAGCTGCGGGAGTGTCGATCAGTAAAAGGCGAGATTTGCACGAGCTTCGCGATGGGCCGGGCAGGGATCGAACCTGCGACCTTGGGATTAAAAGTCCCCTGCTCTACCAACTGAGCTACCGGCCCCTGCCTCCGAGTGTACGGCTCACAGTTGGAAGCGGTACACGCGGGCGTCGTGCGGCGCGAGCCAGTCCGTGAACGCGCCGCCGGAGATGCTGAGCGGCCGCGGCACCTGATGGCCCGGCTGGATCGGAGGTGGCGGAGGCTCCTGCACGTACTCGAAAAGCGCGGCGCCGCTCTTCACCTTCGGCAGGCCGCTGAAGCGCACTCGGCTCACCGTGCCGCCGCGGCGTACGGCGATGACGTAGAGCGCGCCCGCGGCCTTCCGCGCGACGAGATCGACGCCCGGCACCGACGCCTTGATCGCGAGCTTCGCGTCGGGCGCGGAGAGCGCCGGCGCGAGTGCTGCGGAGCCGAGCTCCTCGACGAGCGGACGCAGCACCTCTTGCCAGAACGTCCAGTTCCAGCCGGCCGCCGCATCCGCGGGTGTCGCGACCTGCGTCAGGTGGCCGCCGAAGAACACGAGCCCGCGCGCGCCGCGGACGATCGCCTGGTAGGCCATGAAGCGCTCGGCCTGCAGCGTCGGAAAACGCGGCACATGATTCGGCGGCAGCACTCCGCTCCACGCGATCTGCAGCGTCATCCACACCGGCTTGCCGCCGGCGGCGCGCGTCATCTTCGTCGTGATGTCGCCGACGACACTGATGTCCGTGTTCTTCGTCTGCGTGTGCGTGCCCGGCGGGTACGACACCGGATAGACGTCGGCGCCGGTGATGTCGAACGTTGGACGGTACGGACTGAGCTGCGCGACCGTTCCGATCGGGGCCTGGATCACGACGACCGGATGCGCTGCGTCGATCTTGTGCAGCTGCTGATACGCACGGATCATTCCGGCAGGGCGGATCCAGTTCGCACCGCGGAACGGATTGCGCGGCTCGTCGATCCCCTTGTAGAAGCCGAGCGCCGCGTGCCCGCCGAGCCCGTCGGCGACGCGCGTGAGCAGCTGTTGCTGCGGCGAGGTCGCGCCTTCGGGAATGTTCGGCAGATCGCCGAGCCAGCACCACCCGCGCAGCCCGTGCGCGTGCAATGCGTCAAGCGTCGCGCGCTCGGCCGCGATCTGCGAGGCGAGTTGCGCGGAGCTCCAGTCACCGCGTCCGGTGCGCATGTGCGTGACACCTGCTGCTGCGACCTCTGCGAGGCCGTTCCGCCCGTTCGGCGCTTTCCCGTTCGGCGGCGGCCCGTTCGAGAGGACGATCGGGAAGCTCACGCCCGGTCGAGCGTCCGCTCCCACGCGTCGAGCAGCTGGTCGACGTTCCGCCGCTGCTCGTCGGTGAACTCGAATCGCGCGACGACGCGCCTCGCCTCTGCGGGGTCGTCGTTCTCGACCGCGGCCTCGAGGTGCTCGCGAACGGGCGTCTGCTCGCGGAGCTGCCGTCGCAACCAGCGGAGAAGGCTTACTTGTTCGGCATCCACATGGGCGGTGACGGGCTCGAACCGCCGACCCTCTGCGTGTAAAGCAGATGCTCTACCAGCTGAGCTAACCGCCCCAGCGTGGTACACGGTACACATGGCGTATCCCGCGGTCGCCAAACGTCGGGCCGTCCTTGCACGGCTGCGGCGGATCTGCCTCGCACTCCCCGAGACGAGCGAGCGCCTGAGTCACGGCGCGCCCAGCTTCTTCATCCGGGAGAAAAAGTGCTTCCTGATGGTGCTCGACAACCATCACGAAGACGGGATCTTCGGGATCTGGTGCGCAGCGCCGCCCGGGAATCAGGAGCTGCTCATTTCCGCGAACCCGGACCGGTTCTTCCGCCCTCCGTACGTCGGCCATCGCGGCTGGCTCGGCGTGCGTCTCAACGACGGCGTCGACTGGGACGAGCTCGAAGGCATCGTCGAGGACGCCTTCGCGACCGTGGCGCCTAAGCGACTGCTCGAGAGTTAAGGCGCAAACGTGATCACGAATTGGCCGTCGAGCGCGTTCGAGCGCGGCGGCTGCTCGCAGGCGACCGGATGAACCTTGCGCGCGATCTTGCCGAGCGACGACCGCGACTTCGACTGCGCAGTGCAGGTCCGCGTGTCCCACTTGAACGGCGTCAGCTTCAGCGTCTTCAGATTCTCGAGCCGGAGCTGGCCGGACGGCGGGAAAAACGACGCCGACGCGTACGGGACCACGAGGAGCGCAACTCCGGCGACGAGCGCAGCGACCACGGCGCGCATTCCCAAAGGATAGCCCTAGAGCCCGTGACCCGACAGCCAGTCGAGCACGGAGTCCGCGACCTCGCGCCAGCCGCTGTCGATGATCAGCGAGTGCCCGCGGTCGGGGAACTCCTTCAACTCCGTCGCGGCCGACGAATGCCGGTACAGCTTCGCCGTTTGCCGGGAGACAGTCGCGGGCACGGTGTGATCCTTCCCGCCCGCAGTGAGGAGCAAGGGCCCGCGCGACGGGTTGCCCGTGGCGACCGACGCCGGGGAGTGCGGCATCAGGTTGGCCGACGCCGCCTCGAAGAGCGGCTTGCCCGGCGATGGGATCGTCCAGCGCTCGAACAGCTCGTCGGACTCCGACGGCGAGATCGCGTTACCGAAGCCGTACCGGAACTGGCCGGCGTTGAGTGAGACCGCGCCGTTGCGGTTGCGCGGATCGCGCAACGCGATGCCGGCGACACGCAACGCAGAGAACGGCAGCAACAACACGCCTTTGATCGGCGCAGGATCGATCGCGACCGCGGCGGCCGCGTTGTTCTCACCGAGGAGGCGCTGGGCAATCAGGCCGCCGAACGAGTGCCCGATCACGATCGGCTTCTCCGGGAGATCGGCGATCGCCGTTGCATAGTGCTCGACGACGTCCTGGATGCCGTGGCCCGCGACCGCGGTCGAGCTTGCACGCGTGTCCGCAGCCGTCGCGGCGTCACCCGGCCAGCCGGGCGCGCTCGCGTCATAGCCGCGCTCGCGGAAGAGGTCGACCCACGGCTGCCACGAATCGGCGTGCAGCCAGAGCCCGTGGATGAAGACGACAGGAGCTGCCATCGCCTCAGCTTTGCACAGAGCTCAGCCCAGGCGCTTCTCGAACCAGTGGTGCGCGTACGGCTCGTCGTTGAACGCCGGCACTTCGTCGTAGCCCGCAGAGCGGTAGAGCGCGATCGCTTCGGCGAGCGATCCGTTCGTCTCGAGTCTGAGGGTCTTGACGCCGGCGTCGGCCGCGTGCTGCTCGAGCTCGCGGAGGAGACGCCGCCCGAGGCCGAGACCGCGCACGCTCGGGTCGACCCACATCCGCTTCAACTCGGTCGGCTCGCCCGGATGCAGCTTCAGCGCTCCGCAGCCGACCGGGCGACCGCGCAGTCGAGCAATCAGCAGGACGCCGTGCGGCGGCGTCATGTCCGCCTCCGCCGCGGGGATGCTGCGCGTGGGGTCGAAGCCCATCTCGAAGCGCCTGCCGAGCTCATCGAAGTACTGCGCGATGCACCAGCGCGCATCGGCGCTGTCCGCAGGCTCCGGCTCGACGACGATCAGCGACGCCTCGAAGAGGCGACGAATGGTTTCGGCTGCGTCGGCGAGCTTGGCGCGCTGCTTCTCGTCGAGCGGAGCGACGATCGACCGCGCGAGCTCGCCGGCTCGGCGGTCGAGGACGGCGATCTCGCGCCTGCCGCGCGCCGTCAGGTGTGCGGTTCGCACCCGTCTGTCGTCTTCACTGGATTTCACGGTGACGAGACCCTGCGCCTCGAGCGAGCGAAGCATCCGGCTCATGTAGCCGGAGTCGAGGCCAAGCCGGCGACGCAGGTCGCGCACGACCCCTCCCTCCGACCCGATCTCCCACAACACGCGGGACTCGCCGAGCGGCCGGCTCCGGCCGAGGAATTCGGATTCGAGGGCGCCGACGCGTTCCGTCACGGTGCGGTTGAAGCTTCGGAGACGCTCGACGACGTCAGTCATTCTCTGATCTTAGTCAGAAATCGCGCCGCCCACGCGTGGGCGTCGAGCTCCCGCGCCGCACTGCGCCGGCCCGCGCCGTTCCGGAAGCCGCTGCTCACGAAGCGGTGGTACGCGACCACCGAGTTGCCCGGCACGAGCGGCTCGGCGCGCCGGCGAAAGACGAGCACGCCCGCGTCGGCGGCCGGCGGAGGCTCGAACGCCTCGCGCGGGAGACGTCGTGAAAGCGTCGCCTCGTAGAACGCGCCCCACACGACGCCGCTGATCGAGCTCGGCCACGGCACCGAGCGCTTGAACGCGACGCCCCACTCAACGACGAGATCGGCACGCTGGAGCGGTGTCGCCGGATCGTCGAGCAGCAGATGCAGGAGGTCGGTCGTCCGGTGGAACGGCAGGTTGGCGACGACGCGAAAGGACTCTCGCGGCACCCGGAACCGCGTCGCGTCACCCTCGACGACGGAGACGTTCCGCCAACGACCGCGCAGACGACGTGCAAGGACTGGGTCCAGCTCGACCGCAATCACGTGCCGCGCGACGCGCGCAAGCTCCGCGGTGAGCCGACCGGTGCCCGCGCCGAGATCGACGACGAGGTCGTCACGCCCGATGCCCGCGTCGCGTACGAGCTGCGCCGCGAACGCGGGGCGGAGGAAGTGCTGGCTACGCGGCCGGGACGGACGCGCACCGCGTGCGCGCCGGTCTGCCACGGAAGACAAAGGTCGCCGTCGACATCGCGGCGAGTCTACCCGCGGTTGATGCCCCCAACGGGATTCGAACCCGTGCTACGGCCTTGAAAGGGCCGCGACCTGGACCGCTAGTCGATGGGGGCGAATGCCAATCAGGCTACCGCTAGTGACATTTGTCTGTTCGTTCCCTCCTACCGGGGATGAGGCGCGGAGCGTCGGAATGCCGACGAACTGAGCGCCGCAGTCCTCACGCCGCAAACAACTGAGGGGGAGTCCTTTTATGTACGGACACTCGCACACCGGTATCGGTGCGCTCGTGCTTACGCTCGTCGCCGCCGCGAAGGGTGGCATCGGCTACCTCGTGCGCCACATCGCGTCGCCGCACTGGTAAGCCGCGAATGATCTCTGTCCTCATCCCCGCCCACAACGACGCGGGCGTCTTGCGGGAGTGTCTGGACGCCGTCATGGCACAGACACTCCCGGTCGACGAGATCGTTGTTGTTGCCGACTCCTGCACCGATGACACGGTCGCCGTCGCGCAGTCGTACGGCGCAATCGTGGTCGAGACCGAGCAAGGTGGGAAGGCCGCGTCGCAGGACGTCGGCCTTCCCTACGTGACGGGCGACGTCATGGTCTGCATCGACGCCGACACCGTCATCGACGTCGACGTCGTCGAGAAATTCGTCGCAGAGCTCGCGTCAGGAGCCGATGCGACGTGCGCGAACATGCTCCCGATGCCGCATCAGCGCGGCTTCTGGGTCGCGAACCGTCGCTTCGCCTACGCGCTCGGCCGTTACTGGTGGCGCTGGTGCCAGGCGGAACTCGGCCGGCTGATGGTTCTCTCCGGGTGCGCCTACGCCCTGCGAACCGAGACGGTGCGCTCCATCGGCGGCTTTCCGGGCGAGCTGATCACCTGTGACATGGATCTCACGTGGAACCTCTACAGGGCCGGGTACAAGACCACGTTCTGCCATCGCGCGCTCGCGTACACCTACGACCCGGAGAGCTTCACCGTCTATACGAAGCAGATGCGCCGCTGGGCGTCCGGATTCTTCCAGAACTTCCAATCGCACAAGGGTCAGGTCGTCAAGTCGCCCGCGGCTGTACTCGTCGTCGGCTCGCTCCTCTTCGACCTGCTGATGCTGCCGGTCACCTACACGTTCGTCGTGCTCTGGGCGATTCACGATCCGGGCAGCCTGCGCTGGCTCGCGCCGAGCATCCTGGTTCACGCGGCGCTCACGATCTTCATTGCCTCGCGCACGATCACGTGGAGGCAGGCGATCGTGGGCTTCCCGTGCTACTGGATCGCGAACTGGTGGAACAAGGCGATCTACTTCTGGACGTTCGTCCGCGAGTGGATCCTCGGCCGCCACTACGTGTCGTGGACAGGCCGGCAGGGGAGAGCGACCGAGATCAGCCCGATGTCGCGGCGCCGGCGGGTCGCGCTTCTTGCCGGGGCTGCGATCATCGCGATCGCCGCGGCGATCGTCAGAGGTACATGATCCAGCGGTTCGTCCGCCCACAGGAGCAGTCCTTGTGGGCGACGGTGCACGCGCGGCAGTTCCAGTGCTCCCACCAGATCCATTTCAGGTGGTTCACCTCGAGCCAGAAGAGGGCGACGATCCAGAGCAGAATCTGCGTCCGCGACACGCGCCCAACGTATCCCGGCTCTCCGGGAACGGCAATGGGCCGGGCGGCCCAACATCGCCGCTCGGCGGTCCTAATGGGGCGGAGCGATCCGAGGACCGCTCCGCCCGAGCTGGTGCGGGTCGCTTAGAGCGCCCCGCCGCGCCGACCGACGCCGCCGGTGAACAGGCTGATGAGCCAGATCAGGGCGAGCACGGCCGCGACGATGAACAGCCAGTGGACGACGAACCCGACGCCGAACGCGATGATTGCCAGGATCGCCAGAAGAACGAGTAGCAGCATTTGTGTAGTCGCCTCCTTTAGACCAGCCCCGATGGAGGGCGGTTACACAGGAGAAACGAGGAACCCCGCGGTTTGGTTACGCAAGCGGCTGCAACACCAGGATCGCGTCGCCCTGCTGGGCTTGCGACAGGCTGAACTTGTAGACCCGGGACTGAGTCGTCGAGTCGATCGTCTCCTGCTCCTTGGCGGTGATCGCCGCGGGGAGCGGCACCTTCGTCTTCAGCGTCTCGTCGAGGGGGTGCTTCAGCTCCTGTGAGAAGTCGCTCTTCTGCAAGTAGATCGCGAGGGTCGGCTGCGCGCCCGGCGTTGGAGGCATGAACGCGATCACGTTCTTCACTCCGCCGACGTACTTGAAGGTGTAGAGCGCCAGCTCGAGGATCTCGCGGCGGACCAGGGTGCCGCGCGCAACCGACGGCGTGCCGGATTGAATCGAGCAGGACGCGCCGAGGCCGCAGAGCGAGTACATGAGGCTGTTCGACGAGTCGACGGGGAAGACGGCGTCGACGACGCCCTTCGCGCCGCGCACGGCGATGTAGTGGATCGGGATCTGCTGATCGGCCGGGGACACGGACGGAGCCTTCGCGATCACGTCGACGAGCTGCTGGCCGGACGGCAGGTGATACGTGCCGGCGACGCGGTCAGCGATCTGTTTTGCGGCGCCGAGACCGCCGCCGCTCGGCTGCCAGGCCGACCACTTCGGCGCCGGGTTGATCGAGCGGCCCGCGTAGATCACGATGCCGGCGATCGCGAGCCCAAGCACCGCGGCGAGCGTGCCGTAGATGAAGACGAAGCGCCAGCGGTGCGGCGCGCTCTTCGGCGCGGGTGGCTGGTGCGCCACGGAGGCGGGAACGTGCGCGTCGGTGCTGGTCAGATCCGTGGCCATGTCTCTTCCTTCGTCCAGTCGATCTCAGGTCGCTTGAGCTCGACGGAGTCGAGCAATCGGTTCAGGTCGTCTCCGAAGATCTCCTTCTTCTCGAGCACCGCGTTGGCGACCTTCTCGACCGCCGCCTTGTTGTGCTGGACAAAGACATAGGCGATCACGAATGCCTGGCCGAGGAACTGCGCGGCGATCTTCACCTTGAACGGTTCGCGGAGGACCGACGCGATCGGGTCGCCCTGGAAATCCGCGGAGCCGCGCGTCCGGTTCATCAGGCGCATGCCGATCGTCTCGAAGCGCTCCTTGATGCGGTCCTGCTCGTCCTGCTCGTCACCCTCGAAGCTCGTGTGCGTCAGGTCGACCGGGCCGGGCGCCATGCCCCAGATACCGACCATGACGGCCGCGCGTTGCGTCGCCATCCCGAGATCGCCGCCGACGCCGTTCGAGTTCTGGCCGTAAAACACGTGCTCGGCCGCCATCGCGCCGACCGTGTGAATGAGGTCGCCCGCCTCCTCGCTCTGCCAGCTGCTGAACCGCTCCTCGCGGTCGAAGAACTGATGGTGTCCGAGCGACCCGCCGCGCATCTTGATCGAGAGCCGGCTCGACTCGATCTCCGGCCGGTAGGCGTGGGCGGTCGACGCGTGTCCGGCCTCGTGGATCGCCACCGAGCGGGACTCTTTCGGCGTGTACTGAACTCCGATCGCCGTTCCGGACTCGACGGACGTCATCGCGTCCACGAGGTGCTGCCACGAGAAGGCGAGCAAGCCTTCGTGGTG
Source organism: Gaiellaceae bacterium (assembly GCA_036265735.1). Lineage (GTDB taxonomy): Bacteria > Actinomycetota > Thermoleophilia > Gaiellales > Gaiellaceae > Palsa-739. The sequence goes on along the minus strand of DATAOK010000047.1, from coordinate 56,010 downwards.
CGCATTCGTCAGCGCCATCGAGCAGATCTGCTCGATCATCGCCGGCGAGTAGCCGTTCGTGATGCGCGCGATCTCGTCGCGACGCTGCTCGGTGTCGAGCTCTTCGTCGTGGGAAACGCGGTCGAGGTACAGGTCGAAGATGTCCTTGCGGTCTTCCTTCGTCGGTGTGCGGAACCAGACGTGGCGACCCATGCGTCCCGGCCGCGTGAGCGCCGGATCGAGGCGCTCGAACGGGACGTTCGTCGCGCCGATGAAATAGATCTGCGCGCCGAGCGGGCGCGGAGGCGGCAGCCGCAGGCTGACCTTGCCGAGGCGCCGCGGCACGATGTACACCGCGTCGAGCAGCGTGTTCATGCGGCTCGTGAAGAAACGGCGCAGGAACGGCGGGTTGTCGATGCCGTCCATCGTCACGAGCAGCTGGTTCAGCGCGAGCTGGCCCTGCCCGCCCATCATCCCCGGGAAGATCCCCTGGTTGACGATGTTCCCGACCTTGTGCATCCAGCCCGGATACGGCGAGCGGCGCTCGGGCGCGCGGAGGTTGAACATGTGCTCGCGCCAGGCAGCGTTCTCGCCGATGAGATCGCCGCTCGAGTTGAGCGCACCGAACTGGCCGTAGAACACCGGCTCGACCGTGTCGAGCGGCTGGAAGGTGTTGCCACCCGAGAGCGCCTGCCGGCGCATGCCGACGGCGTCGATCTCGTCGATGAAGACGATGCACTGGCCGCCCCACTTGCGCGCGAGCTTCTTCGCCTTGCGCGCGAGAAAGCGGACGATGAGTGCGTCGATGCCGATGAACGTCTGCGCGAAGCCGGAGCCCGGGATGGAGACAAACGGCGAGTTGAAGCCCGTTGCGATCGCCTTCGCGAGCATCGTCTTGCCGGTGCCCGGCGCGCCGAGGAAGAGCAGGCCGCGCTCGCGTTTGCCGCCTGCGCGCTCGAACGCCTCACCCGACTGCCAGAGCGTCACGACGCGGCGCACTTCCTCCTTCGCCTCGGCCTGGCCGCGGACGTCATCGAGCTTGACGCCCCACTCGGCGTCGCCGGGCTCGTAGCCGCGGATCTGCGAGATCCCCATCAGCATCAGCGGGCCCATGAAGATGAGGAAGTTCGCGAAGAAGAGGAAGAAGACCACGACGATCTGAATCCAGAACGCGCCGCTGTGGACGAGGCGGCCGGCCACGCTGAGGTCGTGCGTTGCCGTGCCCCACCAGGAGCGGTGCGTCGAGCTGAAGAGCACGCCCTTCAGCCAGAGGAGCGTGATGATCCCAGTGACCCAAATCCCGAGGCGGTACCAGAACCGCCACGTCCACGCGCGGCGCCGGTTGACGACGTCCTCTTCGCGCAGGCGCGTCTCCTCGGTGCCGAAGAGGCTCGGCCACGGGATGAGGCGGCGGATGACGAGGTCGACGAGACCGCGGAAGCCGATGACGACACCGACCGTCGCGGCGATCGAGCCGCCGACGCCGAGATGCGTGTTGTGCCGGAACCAGAAGTAGGCGGCCGGGCTCGTCAGAACTGCGACGAACGTGGCGACGCGCGCGAGCTTCCGGAGCTGCGCGGCGAGCGCGACGGACTCCTCACTCGATCGGAGCATGACCGTCTTGGTCGGTTCCGCAGCTGTCGCCATCGTGGGCTCCCAGTCTAGATGTGGTACGGCGTACCCTGTGTACGCGCGGATGAACTCCTTAGATTTCTCTCACGAAGAAGTCGAGCGGGCAGCGCGTTACCACCGGCCTCGCTATCTCTCCTTGTTCGCCGATCTGCTGCTTTCGGTTGGGGTGCTTGTTGTCCTTCAGTGGGGCTGGGACGGTCCGTGGCACCTCGTCGACGCGCTCGGCTGGGCCGGCTCGGCGGCGGCCCATGCGGCGGTCGTGAGCGGCGCCCTCGTCGTCGTCCAGCTGCCGGTCTCGTACTGGCGCGGCTACGTCCGGGAGCGGTCGTGGGGATTCTCGACGCAGAGCGCTGCCGGGTGGTTCCTCGACCTGCTGAAGGTCGAGGCGATCGGGCTCGTCCTGCTCGCCGGCTTCTGGATCGGCCTCGGCGGGCTGCGTCACGCGCTGCCGTCGGCCTGGCCCGCGGCGGCCGCGTCGGCGCTCGCGCTCGTCGCCTTTCTGCTGATCTTCGTTGCGCCGGTCGTGCTCGAGCCCATGTTCAACCGCTTCGAGCCGCTCGAGGACGAACGGCTCGCGGACGAGCTCCGCGCGGTCGCCGAGCGCGCGGGCGTCCCCGTGCGCGACGTGCTCGTCGCCGACGAAAGCCGGCGCACGACGAAGGTGAACGCGTACGTCTCCGGCCTCGGGGCGACACGGCGCGTCGTGCTCTACGACACGCTGCTCGAGTCGGCAGACGAGGGGCAGCTGAAGCTCGTGATCGCGCACGAGCTGGGGCACCGGCGCGAGCGGCACGTCGTCAAGATGACGCTCGGCCTGATGATCGCGCTCGCACTCTGGATCGTTCTCCTCTGGGCGATCCTCGGCGATCGCGCTGCGTCGCCGCGCAACCTCCCGCTCGTGTTGTTGATCTCGATTGCGCTGCGCACTGCGGTGCTCCCGCTCGGCGCGTGGATCTCGCGGCGCTTCGAGCGCGTGGCCGACCGCTTCTCGCTCGAGCTCACGCACGACCTTCCCGCGTACGAGCGGGCGCATCTCGGTCTCGCTCGGAAGAATCTCGGCGATCTCGAGCCGCCCAGGCTCGCGTACGTGCTCCTGTTCTCCCACCCGACGACGCCCGAGCGGCTCGCCTACGGCCGCGCCTGGGCGGCCGCGTAGTGCATTCGCATTCGCATTCGCATTCGCGTGCGCAGGACCGTCGCCTGCTCGGCATCGCGCTCGCGCTGATCGCCTCGCTGATGGTCGGCGAGATCGTCGCCGGTCTCCTCGCCGGCTCGCTCGCGCTGCTCGCGGACGCGGGGCACATGCTCACCGATGCCGCCGCGCTTGCGGGCGCGCTCGTCGCGTCGCGGCTCGCGTCGCGGCCGGCGCGCGGCGTGTGGACGTTCGGGTTCGGCCGGGCGGAGATTCTCGCCGCACAGGTGAACGGCGTCACGCTGCTGCTTGTCGGCATCTGGATCGTCTACGGCGCGATTCGCCGGCTCGTGTCGCCGCCCGTCGTGCACGGCGGCGTCGTGCTCGTCGTCGCGCTGGCCGGCATCGCCGTCAACCTCGCCGCGACGCTCGTGCTTGCGCGCGCCGACCGCGAGAGCCTGAACGTGCGCGGGGCGTTCCTGCACGTTGCGACCGATCTCGCTGCGTTCACCGGCACCGCCGTGGCGGGCGCGCTCGTGCTCGCGACGAACTGGTACCGCTTCGACGCGATCGCCGGCCTGCTCGTCGCAGTGCTGATGCTGCGCTCGAGCTGGACGCTGCTGCGCGAGTCCGGCCGCATCTTCCTCGAGGCCTCCCCGGCGGGGATCGACCCGGCGGCGGTCGCGCGGACGATCGCGGACGAGCCCGACGTCGTCGAGGTGCACGACCTCCACGTCTGGACCGTGACGAGCGGCTTTCCTGCGCTCGCCGCCCACGTCCTCGTCTCGCCGGACGCCGACTGCCACGCGGCTCGGCGCCGCCTGCAGCATGTGCTCGAGGAGCGGTTCCACCTCCACCACGTGACGCTTCAGGTCGACCACGTCGCGCGGAGGGAACAGCCCGTCGAGCTGCACCGTCGTTAGAGTCGGCGCGTGGCCGAGTACGACATCAGCGGCAAGACCGCGATCGTCACCGGTGCGTCGTCCGGGATCGGGCGCGCGACCGCGCAGGCGCTCGCAGACCGCGGCGTGCGGGTCGCGGGCGGCGCACGGCGCGTCGACCGGCTCGCCACCGAAATCGCGCTCGAGCTCGACGTCCGCGATCCGGAGAGCTCGGAGCGCTTCGTCGGCGAGGCTGTCGAGCAACTCGGCGGCATCGACATCCTCTTCAACAACGCCGGCCTCGCGCTCGGGCGCTACCCGTTCGACGAGTCGAACGAAGAGGACGAGTCGGCCGTCTTCAACACGAACATCAACGGGCTCGTCCGCATGACGCGGCTCTGCCTGCCGCACATCCGCGACGGCGGCCACATCGTGAACATGGGCTCGGTCGCCGGGCGGCAGGCCTACGAGAACGGCGCGACGTACGTCGCGTCGAAGTTCGCAGTGCGCGGCTTCCATTACGCCCTGCGGGAAGACCTGCTCGGGCGGCCGATCCGCCTGACGACCGTGGACGGCGGGCTTGTCGAGACCGAGTTCTCGGTCGTCCGCTTCAGAGGCGACACCGAGAAGGCGGCGAGCGTCTACCAGGGGATCGACGCGCTGCAGGCCGAGGACATCGCGGACTGCGTGCTGTGGGCGGTCACGCGCCCTTGGCATGTGAACGTCGACGAGATCGTCGTCAAGGCGCGCAACCAGGCTTCGGGCGGGCGCATCCTGCGCGAGACATGAGCGTAGGCTCGACGGAGCTCAATCCTGCGCAACACAGCTGGCGCGTCGTGATCGTGACCCGGGTGCTGCCGGTGGCGCTCGGGTTCTACGAGGCCGTACGCGAAGCCGGGCACGAGCCGGTCGCGGTGCTCACGATTCGCGACAGCGACGGGCGCTACGGCACCTTCGACATCGGCGGGATGCTCGGGCAGCTGCCCGCGGATCTCAGCGTGCTGCTGCCGGCGAGCCGCTCGATGATCGCGCCGCTGCTCGGCTCGGTGAAGCCTGACCTCGTCATCTGCATGGGTTTTCCGTGGAAGGTCCCGCCCGACGCGCTCGCGTTGCCGCCGCAGGGATGGATCAACGGGCATCCCTCGTTCCTGCCGTTCCACCGCGGCCCGGTCCCCGTTGCCTGGGCGATCCGCGCGGGTGACGAGGAGATCGGGATCACGTTTCACCGCATGGACGCGGAGCTCGACACCGGCGCAATCCTCGCGCAGCGCTCGATGGAGATCGGGGACTACACCGAACCCGACGCGTTCTATCCGCGCATGGGCCCGGTCGTGATCGAGACGCTGAAGGACGCGCTGGCAAAGCTCGCGGCCGGTGAGCCGGGGACGACGCAGGCGGGCGAGGGGACGTACGAGTCGTTCTTCACCGACGACGATGCGACGCTCGACTTCTCGCGGCCGGCTCTCGAGCTGCACCGGCTCGTGTGGGCGTGGCGCTACTCGATCCCGCGCGGAACGCTCCACGGCGCGCTCGCGGAGGTCGACGGCGAGACGGTGCGCGTGCTCGCGTCGTCGCTCGCGGAGGTCGACGGGGCCGCGCGGGTCGAGTGCGCAGACGGCCCGCTCTGGCTCGTCAAGACGGAGCCGGTGCCGGCTGAGACTCCGCCGACTCCTGCAGCGTGAATCCGCGCACGTCGGGCAGCCGCATGATGAAGAGCGTGCTGGCGACGACCCAGGCCGCTGCGATCACGAGGTCGGTCTTCAGGCCGATCACGGACGAGATCGGTCCCGCGAGCGCGTAGCCCGCGGGCAGGAAGACCATCGCTCCCATCCAGCCGTACGCCGCGACCCGCGAGAGCTTGTCCGGCGCGATCGTGCGCTGGATCGCGGTGTCCCAGACGACGGCGCCGAGCGAGAACGCGAGCCCGGCGAGGAGCGCAGCGGGGGCGAGCAGCACCACGTCGGGCTTGAACGCGAGCAGGAGGTTCTGGATCGCGGTGAAGAGAAAAAGCCACGCCGTGGCGTAGAGGGGTCGTCGCGGAATGAAGCGCAGGCCGACGAGCCCGCCGAGCAGCGAGCCGATGCCTTCTCCCGTGACGACTGCAGCCCACGAGCTCGCGCCGTTCATCGAGTGATTCGAGACGACCGGCCCGAGCACGAAGAACGGCGCGTAGGTGATCATGAAATAGAGCGCGATCCACACGGTGAGGATCGGCACCCACGCGTGCTCGACGAACGCGCTCCAGCCGTCGCGCAGTCCCTGAATGAAGCCCGCCGCCGGCTGGACGAGCGACGTGACACGCACGAGCGAAAGAAGCAGCGCACTCGTCGCGTATGTTCCGCCGTCGAAGAGGAGCGCCGTGCCGGAGCCGACCGTCGCGACGATCGTCCCGCCGATCGCGGCGCCGAGCGGGAACGACGCGAAGCGCGCAATCGCGAGCAGGCCGTTCGCCTGCTGCAGCTGATCGGTCGGCACGATCTCGCGCACGATCCCGTAGAACGCCGGGTTGTAGAACGCGACGCTTGCGCCGCCGAACCCCTGCAGGACGATCAGCTCCCAGATCTGCGCGTGATGGGTCACGAGCAGCAGGCCCATTCCGAGGCGGACGACGAAGCTCGCGGAGTCGCCCGCGATCATGACGATGCGCCGCGGCAAGCGGTCGCCGAGCACGCCGCCGAACGCGAGCATCGCGACCTGCGCGAGCGTCCAGGCTGCGAAGCTCAGCCCGACCTCCGTTGCGCTGCCGCCGAGATCGAGCACAGCGAACGCCACCGCGATCGGTGCGAGGTACGTCCCGATGTAGGAGATCGCGCGGCCCGCGAAGAGGAGCCGGAAGTTGCGGTCGCGCAGCGCCTGCACGACCGGATCGTGACGGGCTACAGGTTTTCCGGCAAGGGCCAGGTATGCCAGCGCTCGGGCGCGAGCCAGGCGTTCCAGCGCTCCTGGTCCCGGCGGCCGAACGGGGCGCCGTCGTAGCGGAGCGCCAGCCGGTCGATGCCGCTGAGGTCAGGGTCGGGCTCGATGTCGACGATCCTGCCGAGCAGGCTCACGTGATCGACGGTGTCGCCGTCGGAGATGACGGTGAGCGCGGCGCGCGGGTCGGCGCGCATGTTCTCGAGGCGCTTGCGGCTGAACGCCATGTTCAGGAACACTCGCCCGTCGTCCCAGTCGTACCACGTCGCGACCGTGTGCGGCGCGCCGTTCGGCAGGACGGTCGCGATGACAGCGAGATACGGCTTCACGATCACCGCCTCGACCTGCGGGGGGAGCGGGAGCTCAGGCACGCGCCTTCTTCTCCGCCCAGCGCGCGAGGCCCTGGTACGACTGCCAGAGCGGCATCGCGACGTCGTAGTGCGAGACGTCCTCGCCGGCGTTCTCGAGCTCCGCGCGGACGTACGACGTGAAGTCTTCTTCTGACGCGCCGCCGCGCACGTAGTCGGCCCAGTCGTAGAGCTCGAGCCGCAGATCGGCGAGCTGGCGCTGCACGTCGTCGAACACGCCGAAGTGGATGAGAGCGAGCCGTTCCGGCGCTCGCTCCTCGAGCGTCGAGATCGTGTCGTCCCACGCCGCGACGTCGAGCTCAGGCGGCGGCGTCGGCGGCATGACGTACTTCCCGGGCGTGATGCGCACGCCCGCCGCGTCGCCGGCGAAGAGCGTGCCGTCGCGGTCCAGGTAGCAGACGTGATGCGAGGCGTGGCCGGGCGTCGGGAAGCACTCGAGCCCGAGCACGTTGTCGCCGACCGCGTGCACGTTCGTTTCCGGCACAGGTGCAAGCTCGCCCCAGAGCACGTCGAACGTGTCTCCGTACAGCCGGCGCGCGCTCCGCTCGAGCCGCGACGGATCGACGAGGTGCGGCGCGCCGATCGACGAGACGTGCACCTGCAGGTGTGGATGCTCTCGCACGAGCGTTCCCGTGGCCCCCGCGTGGTCGAGGTGGATGTGGCTGAGCAAGAGATGCTTGATCTCGTTCAGCGTCAGCCCCTGGTCGGCGAGACCGGCCTCGAGTGCGGGGATCGTCGTCGACGGGCCGCAGTCGAAGAGCGCGAGACCATCGTCGGTGTCGAGCACGTACGACGCGATGATCCGGTCCGCGCCCTGGTGGTGCAGGTCGATTGGCTCGAGCGTCATACCCGCTCATGGCGCCGGCAAAGCCGGCGCCTCCGCTCTTTGATGAGCTCTATCGAGCCTACGCTCATGCGGCGACCACGGCCGAGACTATGACGGCTTCGGAGGCGACGAACTCGAGCGGCTCGTACTCGACCGAGCCGTCGGAGCGGGCGAAGACGACGCGCGGCGTTGCGCCGCGCACGACGGCGTCGAACGCCTCGACCGGGATCACGTCTGCGACGACGCCCTCAGGCGCCATGCGCACCGGGCCGACGAGCGCGTCGAACGGCTCGAACGGGTTCGCGTGCTCGCTCTCCCCGATCTCGATGCAGAGCTCCTCGTGCGGAACCGGCGTCAGTCCCGGCCGTCTCAGCACGGGGTCGAGCCAGTCGACGAGCAGCTGCACCTGGTCGCCGATCGGGGCGATCCAGCGGGTCACGCGCGCACGCGCGCCGCCGCGATGATCTCCGCGGCCTCCGTGCGGTTGCCCCAACCACGCGTCTCGGTCTTCTTCGTCGGCTCGAGATCCTTGTAGCGCTGGAAGAAGTGCTCGATCTCGTCGCGCAGCTCCGACGTCACGTCATGGATGTCCCGCGTGCGCTCGAACGACGGGTCGCCGAGCGGCACGCACAGCACCTTCTCGTCCGGACCCTTTTCGTCCGACATGTGAAAGACGCCGATCGGCCTGACGCGGATGCGGCAGCCGGGAAACGTCGGGTCGGCGACGAGCACGAGCGCGTCGAGCGGGTCGCCGTCCTCCGCGAGCGTGCCCTCGATGTAGCCGTAGTCCGCGGGATATGCCATCGCCGTGAAGAGGCGGCGGTCGAGCACGATGCCGCCGAGCTCTTGGTCGTACTCGTACTTGTTCCGCGACCCCGACGGGATCTCGACGTAGACGACGTCGGTCAAGCGCTGACGCGTGCGGGGGTGAGAGCGTGCTCGAGGTCGGCGATGAGGTCCTCGACCGACTCGATGCCGACCGACAGGCGCACGAGGTTCGACGGCGCGGCGAACGGCGATGTCGCGGTCGCGGCGTGCGTCATCTTCGCGGGAACCTCGATCAGGCTCTCGACCCCACCGAGCGACTCGGCGAGCTGGAAGAGCCTCGTGCGCGCGACGAGCTCGGCCGCATGCGCGTCCGACTCGGCGAGGAACGAGACCATGCCGCCGAAGTCGCGCATCTGCCGCGCCGCGATCGAGTGGTTCGGGTGCGTGGGCAGGCCGGGGTAGAAGACCTTCTCCACGTTCGCGCGGCGCTCGAGCCAGAGCGCGATCGCCATCGCGTTCTCGCAGTGCTGGCGCATGCGCACGGCGAGGGTCTTGAGCCCGCGGAGGACGAGCCACGCGTCGAACGGGCCGGGCACTGCGCCGAGCGACTTCTGCAGGAAGTAGAGGCGCTCGGCGATCGTCGGGTCGTTCGTCGCGGCAAAGCCGCCGATCACGTCCGAGTGCCCGCCGAGGTACTTCGTGGTCGAGTGCACGACGATGTCCGCGCCGCGCTCGAGCGGTCGTTGCAGGTACGGCGTTGCGAACGTGTTGTCGACGACAAGGATCGCGCCGGCCTCGTGCGCCGCGTCTGCCGCGGCTTGGATGTCGACGATGTTCAGCAGCGGGTTCGACGGCGTCTCGATCCACACGATCCGTGTGTTGTCGTCGAGGTGCTCGCGCAGGTTCGGGAACTCGTCGGCGGGGACGTAGTCGAAGAGGTAGCCCTTCGGCTCGTACACCTGCGAAGTCATCCGGTAGACGCCGCCGTAGACGTCGGCGATCAAGACGACGCGCTGGCCCGGGTCGACGAGATGCATGAGCGTCGTCGTCGCACCGAGGCCGGACGAGAACGCGATGCCGTGGTCGGCGCTCTCGAGGGAGGCGAGCGCCTGTTGCAGGGCGGTCCGCGTCGGGTTCGCGACGCGCGAATAGTCGTAGCCCTTGTGCTCGCCGACGGCTTCCTGCACGTAGGTCGACGTCTGGTAGATCGGCGTCGTGATCGCGCCGGTCGCAGGATCCGGCTCCTGCCCGTCGTGGATCGCGCGCGTCTCGAAGTTCATGGCGTGAATTCTACGAACGCTCGACGTGCTCGGCCCCGAGCACGCGGGCGAGCTTGGCGAGCGCGGCGTCGAGGGCGTCGTCGAGGCTGCCGCGGATCCCCGGCTCCCGGTGGAAGGCCTTCACGCGCAGCGTCCGCTCGGTGCGGTCGTGCTTCAGGTCTGCGCGACCGACGATCCGGTCCTTCCTGAGCAGCGGCAGGACGTAGTAGCCGTAGACACGCTCGTGCTCGCGCTTGTAGACCTCGATCACGTGGCGGAACCCGAAGATGCGCTCGAGATACGTGCGGTCCCAGAGGAGGTTGTCGAATGGGGAGAGGAGCGCCGCCGGGGGGACTCGTTTTTCGGGCTCTTCCGTGGAAACGAGCACCGGTGCCTTGCCGTCGGCGACCTCGAGGCGTTCGAGGTGCCCCTCGTCGATGAGGGCGTCGGCGTGCGGCTTGATCGCCGCTGCTCCGCCCTTGAGCCGCCACATCTCCGCGACCGCGGCTTCCGTCAGCGCGCCGCGTGCGAGGACGCCGCGGAGCGTCGCCCAGCGGATGAACTCGTCCCGCGTCGGCGTTGGGCCGGCCAACGCCTCCGGCGGCACGACGCGCTCGGGCAGGTCGTAGAGGCGCTGGAAGCCGTCGCGGCCGGCGATCACGAGGCGGCCGGCGGAGTGCAGTGCCTCGAGGACGACCTTCGCAGGCTTCCAGTTCCACATCCCGCCCGACCCCTTGCCGTCGAAGTCGCGCGAGGCGAGCGGGCCGCGCTCCGCGATCTCCTGCAAGACCTGCTGCGTCAGCTCCGGCTCCCGTTCGAAGACGTTCCCGCGCCACGGGTGTGTCTCCGCGAAGCGCTCCATGCGCCAGCGGTGCATGCGGAAGTCCTCGATCGGGACCAGGCACGCCTCGTGCGCCCAGTACTCGAAGATCTGCCCGGAGCGCATCAATGTGGAGATCGCCGCCTCGGGATACGCGCCGATGCGCGCGCCGAGTGCGATGCGGTGGCTGCGCTCGACGGTCGAGATCGAGTCGAGCTGCACGCAGCCGAGCCGTTGAATCGTCGCGAGGACTTCCGCGCTCGTGCCGTTGCGTGCGCGCGACGCGTAGCCCTGTGCCGCGACCACGCGGTAGCGGACTTCTGCAAGGCTCACGGCTGTGACCGACTTTGCCACCTTCGTATTCGACCAGTTGCCGCCGCCTCCACGTCGAGTGCTCGAGGTCGGCTGCGGGGACGAGGGCGGGCTCGTCGAGGCGCTCGCCTCGCGCGGGTATGACGTGCTCGGTGTCGATCCGCGGGCGCCGGTTGGCGAGCGGTTCGTGCAGGCCGAGTTCCAGGAGCTCGACGGCTCGTGGGATGCGGTGGTCGCGGGGAACGTGCTGCACCACGTCAATCCGCTCGGCGCCGGGCTGGATGTGCTCGCGTCGTTCGCGCCGCTGATCGTCGTCGACGAGTTCGCGAGCGACAAGATCGACGCCGCCGCGCAGGACTGGTACGAGGGCCAGCACCGGATGCTGCGCGCCGCCGGGACGGAGCCGCACGGCCCGCCGGGCCTCGACGAATGGCGCGAGCGCCATCCGGGGCTGCATCCTCACGACGTGCTGCTGCGCGAGCTGCGGGCGCGCTACGACGAGCGCACGCTCGAGTGGGTGCCGTTCTTGACGCGCTGGCTGCGCGGCCCGTCGAGCGAGGCGCTCGAGCAGACGCTGATCGATGCCGGGGCGATTCCGGCGATCGGTTACCGCTGGGCGGGCACCCGCTCGGCGAACGGCTGACGCGAGGGGGAGTCTTCCCCGTTTCCGGCTCCGAGCGACTAAGCGCGGGCGCCGTTGAGCACGTCGACGACGTGCTCCTCTGCGTCGTCGCGGTAGCCCTCGCCGAGCTTCTCGGCGAGGATGCCCGGCAGCTCGCCGGACTCCGAGAGCTCCTGGACGATGTCGGCGCCGCCGACGAGCTCGCCCTTCACGAACACCTGCGGGATCGTCGGCCAGCCCGAGAGCGCGGAGAGCTCCTGGCGGATTGCCGGATCCGGAAGGACGTTCACCGCGGTGACAGGCGCGCCGGCTTCACGCAGTGCGCGCAACGCACGGTCGGAGTTCCCGCACATCACGAACTGCGGAGTGCCCTTCATGAAGAGCGCAACCGGCTCGTTCTCGATCACGTCCTTGATCCGATCTGAAAGCTCGTTCACGTTGTCCCTCTCGTCTTGATTCGCAGTTCGTGGATGGTGCCGTCGCGCAGCGGCTCGGCGAGTGCGTCGTTCACGAGCCGGTGCTGGTCGACGAGCGATAGGCCGTCGAACCGCGGCGTCGAGACGACAACCTGAAAGTGGTCGCCGCCGCCGGTCCGGTCCTCGACGCTCAACTCGTTCGCGTCGGGGAAGGCGCTGCGCAGCAGGGTTTCGAGGCGTTCGACGGCCACGCCGTGATGGTACTGACGGCGACGTACCCTTAGCCGCGATGGAGGAGATCGGCCTCTTCCCGCTGGGCATCGTGCTGCTGCCGACCGAGCGGGTGCCGCTGCACATCTTCGAGCCGCAGTATCGCGAGCTGATCGGGGAGTGTCTGGACGAGGACGGCGAGTTCGGGCTCGTGTACGCGGACGAGGACGGCGTGCGCGAGATCGGGACGCGTGCACGTGTCGCCGAGGTGCTCGAGCGCTTCGACGACGGGCGGCTGAACGTCGTCGTCGAGGGCGGCGAGCGGTTCCGCGTCGAGAAGCTGACGCGCGGACGGTCGTTCATGACCGCGGAGGTCGAGCCGGTCGAGGACGAGCCCGGCCTCGCGCCGGCCGAGTCAGCCGAGCGCGCGACGGGGTCGTTCCGCGCACTGGCGACGCTCGCGGGCGCCGACTTGGACGAGCTCGACGAGTCGTCGCCGATCCTGTCGTACGAGCTCGCGGCCCAGGTCGAGCTGGCAGCCGACGCGAAGCAGGGGCTGCTCGAATCGGTGTCCGAGGCCGATCGGCTCGAGCGGGTCGCCGAGCTGCTCGACGGTGCGCGCAAGCTGCTGATCGCCGCGCGCGAGCTCGGCGAACGCGCGAAGCAGAACGGCTCGCGGCTAGGGCACTAACGGCTGTGCGCGAGGAACTCGAGCAGGTCGGAGCGCGTCAGAACGCCGACCGGCTTGCCCTCGTGCGCGACGACGACGGCGTTCATTCCGCCGGTCAGCGTCGCGAACACCTCGTCGAGCGTCGCTGAGCCCTCGATCGCGCCGAGGGGCGGCTGCATCGCGGTCGCGACGTCCTCGTGCAGGACGTCCGGATTCGTGAACACACGCTCGAGCAGTGCGCGGTCCTGCAGCGACCCGATCACGTCAGCGAGCGACTCGCACTCGCCGTCTCGGACAACGGGAAGCTGCGAGATGCCGTAGCGCTGCATCGTGTCGATGCCTTCCCCGACCTTCTGGTGCGCGGCGATCGTGACGAGCGCCGGAAGGTCGCCGCCGTGCTTCGCGCGCAGCACCTCCTCGACGGTCGGCAGCGGCGCGTGGCGCTCGAGGAAGCCGTGCTCGAGCATCCAGTTGTCGTCATAGAACTTCGAGAGGTAGTTGCGGCCCGAGTCCGGGATGAGCGTCAGCACGCGCTTCCCTGCCCCGAGCCTTCTCGCGAGCTGCACCGCCGCGAAGACGGACGTGCCGCCGCTGCCGCCCGCGAGGATCCCTTCCTCGCGCGCGAGGCGACGTGCCCACTGGAACGACTCGCGGTCGGAGACGCGGATCCACTCGTCGACGACCTCGGGATCCATCGTCTTCGGCCACGTGTCCTTGCCGATGCCTTCCACGAGGTACGGATGCAGGTCGTTGTCGTCCTTCGCGGTGTAGACGGAGCCTTCCGGGTCGGCGCCGACGATCAGCACCCCGGGCTTGCGCTCCTTGAAGTAGCGGCCGACGCCGCTGATCGTGCCGCCCGTGCCGACGGAGACGACGATCGCGTCGATCTCGCCTTCGGTCTGCTCCCAGATCTCGGGCCCGGTGAGGCGGTAGTGCGCCTCCGGGTTCGCCATGTTCGAGTACTGGTCGGGCTTGAAGCCGCCGGGGATCTCCTCGGCGAGGCGGTCGGAGACGGAGTAATACGACTCGGGCGAGTCGTGGTCGACCGCGGTCGGTGTGATCACGACCTCCGCGCCGTACGCGCGCAGGAGCGCGATCTTTTCCTGGCTCATCTTGTCGGGCATGACGAAGATGCAGCGGTAGCCTCTGATCGCCGCGCCGATTGCGAGGCCGACGCCGGTGTTGCCGGAGGTCGGCTCGACGATTGTCCCGCCGGGCTTGAGCTTTCCGTCGCGCTCGGCCGCCTCGATCATCGGGAGACCGATGCGGTCCTTCACGGAGCCGCCCGGGTTCAGGTACTCGAGCTTGGCGAGGATCTCGGCGCCGCCGCGAGGGCTGAGCTTCGCGAGGCGGACGATGGGCGTCGCCCCGACGAGCTCGAGGATGGTCGGATACTCCCTGGCCAACGCCGGGAAGCGTATGCCACGAACCGACGTTGGAGGAAGCCATGAAGATCACAGTCATCGGGCGGGGAAACGTGGGCGGCGGGCTCGCAGCGCGCTGGCGGGCGGCGGGGCATACGGTGGATGAGCTGGGGCGGGACGGCGGTGATGCGAGCGGGGCGGACGTGCTGTTGCTCGCGGTCCCGGGCCCGTCGATCGCGGACGCGCTGGGCAAGGTCGCCGGGATCGAGGGAAAGGTCACGATCGACGCAACGAACGCGGTGCGTGGGCGCAACGAGGAGTACGAGTCGAACGCGCACGAGGTGAAGGCGTTGACCGGTGGGCCGGTGGCGAAGTCCTTCAACCTGAACTTCGCGGTGATCTACGACGAGATCGACAAGCAGCGGGCACAGCCGGGGAACATCTACGCGGCAGACGACGACGCGCGCGAGACGACGGAGCAGTTGATCCGCGACGCCGGCTTCGACCCGATCAATGTCGGCGGCCTTGACCAGGCGCGCGCAATGGAGGACGCCCTCGGGCTCCTCTTCGCCGCGAACCAGGCCGGGCTCGGGCCGTTCTTCTACCGCTGGGCGAAGCCGGGCGAGCTCTAGAGCGCCACGGCGGTCGCCGGCTGCTCGAGCTCGCTGCCGCGGACGAGCGCGATGCAGGCAAGAACCGAGACCGCGCTGATCCCGGCGAGCACCCAGAAGCCCAGGGCGTAGCCGCTTGTCGCCGCCTGCGCCGGCGAGTGGTGCGACGCGAGCAGCGTGCTCGCATGCGTGAACGCAACGGTCGACGCGATCGCGACGCCGAGAGCGCCGCCGATCTGCTGCGCCGTGTTGATCAGTCCGGACGCAAGTCCCGCCTGATCCGACGAGACGCCCGCGAGCGCGGCGATCGACATCGGGATGAACGAGAAGGCGAGGCCGAAGCCGACCAGCAGATAGCCGGGTAACAGGTGCGCCACGAACGAGCCGTGCGTCGGGATCTGCGAGTACCAGACCATGGCGGCTGTCATCAACACGAGCCCGACCGTCATGACCGGCCGCGGGCCGATCCGGGTCGTCAGAGCCTGCGCGACGCCGGCGACCGGAATCACCGTCCCAGCGGTCGCGAGAAACGTCAGTCCCGTCTTCAGCGCCGAATAGCCGAGCACCTGCTGCACGTAGAGCGTCAGCAGGAAGAAGTTCGCGAACATGACGGCGCCGAGGAACAATCCGACCACGTTCGCCCCCGCGACCGTGCGGATGCGGAAGATGCCGAACGGCACCATCGGCGACGACTGGCGCTTCTCGATCACGAGGAACGCGACGAAGAGCACCGCAGCTGCGATCAGCAGCCCGATCGTGCGTCCGCTCGACCAGCCGACGTCGGGCGCCTTCGAGATCGCGTAGACCAACAGCGCGAGCCCCGATGTGACCGTGACGGCGCCGCCGGCGTCGAAGCCCCGCAGCCCGGGGATGCGGCTCTCACGCACGATCGGCCGTGTCAGCGCGAGCACGAGCGCGCCGACCGGGACGTTGACGAAGAAGATCCACTCCCAGCCGGCGTACTTCGTGAGGATGCCGCCGAACAGCACGCCGGCAGCCGCCCCGCTGCCGCCCATCGCGCCCCAGATGCCGAGCGCCTTGTTCCGCTCCGAGCCTTCCTCGAACGTCGTCGTGATGATCGACAGCGTCGCCGGTGAGACGATCGCGGCGCCGACGCCCTGCACCGCGCGCGCTGCGATCAGCACGCCGATCGAGTTTGCAAGCCCGCAGACGAGCGACGCGGCCGAGAAGATCGTGACGCCGATCATGAACAGCCGCCGCCGTCCGAGCAGGTCGGCCGCCCGCCCGCCGAGCAGCAGGAAGCCGCCGAACGTGATCGCGTACGCGATCAGCACCCACTGCAGCGTGTTGTCCGAGACGTGCAGCGAGTTCTTGATCGACGGCAACGCGACGTTGACGATCGAGACGTCGAGGATCGTCATGAAGAACGCGACGCACACCAGCGCCAGCGCCTGCCAGCGATGTGGGTCCGGCTCGTGATGCTCGACCGAGGCCACCGGCGATAACCCTATCGTCCGAGCGGGAGCTTCTCGTCGGGCGCCGAGCGCAGGACTTTCTCCACATACGACGGGATCGTCTTGTCGAGCCCGACGTCCTTCCCCGCCTGCTCGGAGAGGAACCAGCGGTGCTCGAGCAGCTCGTGGAAGATCTCCGCAGCCGCGCGCTTTGCGCGCAGCTCTGCGGGGACGGCGGCGATCGACGGCTCGAAGACCTCGCTGACCCAGCGGCCCGCGGCGGCGGCCTCCGACACGGGCGTCCTGCCGGAACGGTCGAGCCACGCGCGGTATCGCGTGACGTCGTTGAGCAGCCGGCGCGCCTGGTTCTCCTGCGCGTCGAGGCCCGTGAGATGCAGGAGCCGGCGCCGGTGGTGCCCGGGCTCGACCACCTTCGAGTGGAGCGTGAGCCTGACCTCGCCGTCGCTCGACACGAGCTCGACCTCCTCGACGTCGAAGCCGAGCTCGTTCAGGCGCTGCAGCCGCCGCTCGAGCTTGCCGCCTTCGCCGACATGGAACACCTCGTCGCGCGTGAGCTCGTCCCAGAGCTCGTCGTAGTAGAAGCGCACGGTCGCCGCGAACTCGAACGGATCATCGACGACCTCGTGACCGAGCTCCGCGGTGAGATCGTGCAGCTCGCCCGCGAGGTTCTCCTCGGCGATGTCGAGGTCGTGGGTGCGCTGCCCGTCGGTGAGCCGGTCGTGCAGCTCGCTCGTCTCCGCGTCGACGAGATACGCCGACAGCGCGCCGGCATCACGGCGGAAGAGCGCGTTCGACAGCGAGCAGTCGCCCCAGAAGAATCCGGCGAGATGCAGCCGGACGAGCAGCTCCGCGAGCGCTGCGCGAATCGACGGCTCGGGCGCGGGTAGGACGCTGCGGCCGAGGATCAGGCGGTAGGGAAGCGCGAACTCGAGAAAGCGCGTCACGAGAACTGCGGAGAGCTCCTCGCCGTCCTCCGCGCGCCGACCGTCGACGACGCCTACCGCCTCGACTGCCGGCGCCTGCTCGTGCTCGAGCGCCGTGAGCAGCCGGTACTCGCGCGCCGCGAGCCTCGGCGGGAGCTCCTTCAACGCGAACAGATTGCCGCCGAGCTCGACGAAGCGCACGACGTGGCGGCTGATGCCGCGCTCGACCTCGACGAAATGGCTCTCCGGCCAGCTCTCGAGCGGCAGGCTCCACGGCAGCCCGAGGAGCGGCGCCTGCTCCGCGCGCGCGAGCAACCGAAAACGCGAGCCGGACATCGCTAATGCCGGAAGTGACGGCGCCCGGTGAACGCCATCGCCGCACCTGCGTTCTCGACCGCGTCGATGACATCCTGGTCGCGGCGCGAGCCGCCCGGCTGCACGATCGCGGTGACGCCGGCGTCGAGCGCGATGCGCGGGCCGTCCGGGAACGGAAAGAACGCGTCGGACGCGAGCACCGCACCGTCGAGGTCGTGGCCGTACGCGCGCGCCTTCTCGACCGCGATGTTCACCGCATCGACGCGGCTCATCTGGCCCGCACCGATCCCGATTGTCTGCACATCTTTCACGAGCACGATCGCGTTCGACGAGACGTGCTTGCACACGCGCCACGCGAAGACGAGATCGCCCCACGTCTTCTCGTCGGCCGTGCCGCAGACAAGCTCCCAGCCTTCGCGATCCTCGATGTCCGAGTCCGGGTCCTGGACGAGCAACCCGCCGAGCACGCGCTTGTAGTGGCGGAAGTCGGTGCCGCGACGCCGCTCGCGGTCGGCGAGGATGCGCACGTTCTGCCGCTGCTGGAGAGCGGCGAGCGCGTCCGGCGCATAGTCGGGCGCGAATAGCACCTCGACGAACTGATCCGCGAGCTTCGCGCCGAGCGCGGCGTCCACTTCTCGGTTCAGCACGACGATGCCACCGTAAGCAGACGTCGGGTCGGACGCGAGCGCTTGGTCGTACGCCTCTTCGAGCGTCGCGCCGATTGCGACGCCGCATGGGTTGGCGTGCTTCACGATCACGCAGGCCGGCAGCGTGAACTCGTGCGCGAGCAGACGCGCCGCCGAGAGGTCGTTGAGGTTGTTGAAGGAGAGCGCCTTGCCGTGCAGCTGCTCGACGCGTGCGAGGAGATGCGTCCGCGCGCCGCGCTCCGCGTAGTAGGCGGCGCGTTGGTGCGGGTTCTCTCCGTACGACAGGTCGAGCACCTTCTCGAGCGCGAGCAGGATCGACTCAGGGAACGTCTCGCGCTCTGCGAACCACGTTGCGATAGCGGCTTCGTAGGTTGCGGTTGTCGCGAACGCCTCAGCTGCGAGCTCGCGGCGCGTGTCGAGCGAGAGCTCTCCATGCGCTCTGAGCTCGTCGAGGACGAAGCCGTACCGCTCGGGCCTGCAGACGGGGGCGACATGCGCGAAGTTCTTGGCCGCGCCCCGCAGCATCGACGGCCCGCCGACGTCGATCATCTCCACCGCTTGCGCCTCGGTGACGCCGCGCTGCGACGCCACTTGCTCGAATGGATAGAGGTTGATGCACACGAGATCGAACGGCTCGATCTCGTGCTCGTCGAGCGTCGCAGCGTCGCCGGCGTCGTCGCGTCGCGCGAGGATGCCGGCGTGAATGCGCGGGTGCAGCGTCTTCACGCGTCCGCCGAGCATCTCCGGGAACCGGGTCACGTCCTCGACGCGTGTGACGCCGAGGCCGAGGCCGTCGAGGAAGTCCGCCGTGCCGCCGCTCGCGACGAGCTCGAAGTCGAGCTCGGCAAGACCCGTTGCGAAGACATCGAGGCCGGTCTTGTCGTACGTCGAGATCAGCGCGCGCATAGCTCTCCGACGACCCGCGGCAGAAGCTCGTGCTCGATCTGCCTGATCCGCTCGTGCAGCGTCTCCGCTGTGTCGTCCTCGTGCACGGACACGCGCTCCTGCGCGAGGATCGGGCCGCTGTCGACGCCGAGGTCGACGAGGTGGACGGTCGCGCCGCTTTCAGTGACGCCGGCGGCGAGCTGGTCCTCGACCGCGTGCGCGCCGGGGAAGTCCGGCAGCAGCGACGGGTGGACGTTCACGATCGAGTCGGGGAAACGGTCGAGGAACGCCGCGGTGAGCAGGTGCATGTAGCCCGCGAGGACGACGATCTGCACGCCCCGATCCTGCAGCCAGTCCGCCATCGCCGCGTCGCGCTCGCTGCGGTCGGCGTAGTCGTCGAGCTCGAACGCCTGCGTCGGAATCCCGGGTGCGCGCGCGAGCGCCGGAGCGCCGCGCTTGTTGCTCGCAACCGCGATGACGGGAAGACCGGCGTCCAGCAATGCCTGCAGGTTCGTGCCGGTACCGCTGACGAGCACTCCGATCACGCCAGCCGCCCGATCACGAGCGCGCCGGCCGGCGGATCCGGGACGACGGCGCAGAGACCGATCCCGAGATTGAAGACGCGGCGCGCCTCGTCCTCCTCGATGCCTTCCTCTGCGAGCCAGTCGAAGACGCGCGGTCGTTCCCACGAGTCCCAGTCGATCTGGGCCTGGACACCGTCCGGCAGTACGCGTTCGAGGTTGGCGAGGATGCCGCCGCCGGTCACGTGGGCGAGTGCCTTCACGTCGGCGCTCGTGCGCAGCGCCTTGACGTCTTCGAGGTACAGACGGTGCGGCGCGAGCAGCAGGTCGGCATCGAAGTCGTCGTCGCCGACGAGCTTGCGCACGAGCGAGAAGCCGTTGGTGTGCAGTCCACTCGAGGGGAAGCCGACGATTGTGTCGCCGGGCGCGCACCTCGAGCCGTCGATCACGTCGTCGCGATCGGCGATGCCGACGCAGGTGCCTGCGAAGTCGAGCTCGTCGTCGCGGTACACACCCGGCAGCTCCGCAGTCTCGCCGCCGACGAGCATGCAGCCGGCGGCGCGGCAGACCTCGGCTGCGCCCTCGACGAGCTCCGCGACCTGCTCGAGCTCGATGTGCGCGGCGGCGACGTAGTCGAGCAGGAAGAGCGGGCTTGCGCCGGTGCAGAGCACGTCGTTGATGCAGTGCGCGGCGAGATCCATACCGCCCCAACGGAGCTTTCCGGCGCGGCGGTGCAGCATCAGCTTCGAGCCGACGCCGTCGGTGGAGGCGGCGAGATAGCGCCGCTCGTCGAGCGGGTAGAGCCCCGCGAAGTGGCCGAAGCCTGAGGCACCGGTCGACTCGACTGCCGCGCGCAGGCGCTCGACGACGGCGTTCGCGGTTGCGAGCGAGACGCCGGCGGCGCCGTAAGTCCGTGCGTCCTCGGTCAAGGACTCGAGTCTACGATCACGCCGGGATGGACGAGGCTTCGGAGACCGGGGACCGTCCGTTCTGCACGACGTCACGAGAGTGTCACGTCTGACACCGAGACGTGTCGTTCGCATGCGCAACGCCGAATTCGTGCGGATTCGCGCGCCTGGGAGTCTGACTCCGGGTCATGTCCTATCCGCGGACAAGCGTGACCCGCTCGAGGTCGGTTGTGTCGAGCACGACATCGGCCAGCGCGGACGGGTCGACCTCGCGGAGGTAGCGGCTCTCGCCCGGGACGTAGCGCGTCGTATATCGCTCGCGTGCGTTTTCCATCCACGACTCGTCGCGCGCGAGCGCGCGCTCGAGCGCAACCTGGCGGTCGACGTGAAGGAACACGCTGAGCTGCCAGACGTCGCGCAGATCCGGGTGGTGCAGGAAGACCCCGTCGACAACCGCGTTCTCGTCAAGCCCGAGAACGGCGGCGCGGAACCGCGGGAGGTCGAAGCTGTCCGGGTAGTACTCGTGCGGCGGCGGACGATGAAAGTCGTCGATCGACAATCGCGCAGCGCGGAGCCGCCGCCCGAGCTCGTCCGCGATCGTCGTCTTCCCCGCCGCGGTGACGCCGTCGACCGCGACGCGCCACGGCTCGTCCAGCTCGCGAATCCGCTCGACCACACGGTCGAGCGCAGTCACAGGAAGAGCTCGGCGTTCAACTCCGGCCGGCCCTGAGGTCCGCCCGGAACGAAGCGGACGAGCGTGTCCCCGACCTCGACGTCCGCGCCGATCCGCTGGCATTCGAGCACGTCCGACAGCGCTGCCGCCTTCGCCTCCGGATCGTCGGCCTTCAGGTGCAACTCGGACAAACGGAGCCGGTGGCTCTCCTCGAGGAGATCGTCGATCCAGTCGCGCGGCGGATGCAGCTCCAACCGGTAGCCCGCATTCGTCGACACGAACGTCCGCCGGCCGCCGTGCTCCTGCACACGCAGGTCAGCCTCGTCCGCACGCGCCAGCGCGTTGTCGAACTCGTCGTCGTCGAGCGCAAGCCCGAGATGGTCGACACGCGGCAACGGCCACTGCCCCGGCTGCACGACGACGTTCACCGCGCCGAGCTCGAGCTCCGACAGCCGCAGCTTGAAGCCCATCTCATCGAGCTCCGTCCACGAGAGGCCGGACTCGTACGACGTCAGGTCTTCGCCGATGCGACCGTGGCGCGCGATCAGATCGAAGCCGAGCTTGCCGATGTACCGCGCCTCGACCTCGCGCACGCGGCTTGTGACGAGGTGGTAGTGGAACAGGTGCACGCGCGGCCATGGTACGGAGGACTCGTTCCGGTCGCGTCGAAGCCGCGCTGGATCGGATGGGGATTCATCACATCGACCTCGTCGTCTCGTCGATCGAGCGAAGCCTGCCGTTCTACCGCGAGCTCCTCGGGCCGCTCGGCTGGCACGGCATCAGCGAGGTCGAAGGCGAGCGTGGCGAGACGATCTGGTACCTGAGCGGCCGCGACTGCTCAATCGGCCTGCGAGAAGCACAGACGCGCGACGAGCCCGAGGTCGATCGTTACCGGATCGGGCTGCATCACCTCGCGATCGAGGTACAGTCGCGCGCGGCCGTCGACGAGCGCGCCGCCTGGCTTCGCACGAACGGCGCGTTACTCGAGAGCGAGCCGCAGGAATACACCTATTCGCCCGGGTACTACGCGGTCTTCTTCTATGACCCGGACGGGCTGAAGCTCGAGTTCCTCCACGTCCCGGCCCTCGCGGCCTGAAAGGAGCACCGTGTCAACGACGCCTCCTGAGCAACCACCGGACCACGGCTACCCCGGTCTAGGCCGTACGCCGGTATCCGGCGCGATCCTGCCCGTGCCCGGCAACGCCGAGATCGCGATCTGGTTCATCGTCGAGATCGTGCTTGCGATCGTCGCTGCGGTGAGCGACGGCTTCGACGCGCACGGCTGGGCGGTCGCCACGACGTGGCTGACTGCGGCGTATCTCATTTCGCGCGGCATCGCGAAGGCGAGCCGCGTGCTCGAGCAGTAGCGGGGACGACGCGCGTGGAGCGGGCGACCGGCATCGGCGGTGTCTTCGTCCGCTCCGCGCAACCCGACCGGTTGCGAGCGTGGTACGCCGAGCATCTCGGAGTCGACCTCGAGGAGTGGGGCGGCACCGTCTTCCGCTCCGAGGGCGGCGAGACGCTCGTGTGGGCCGTCTTCGACGGCGAGACCGACTACTTCGGCTCCCGTGAGCAGCAGGTGATGGTCAACTACCGCGTGCGCGACCTCGACGCGATGCTCGCGCAGCTTCGCGACGCCGGTGTGACGGTCGACGGGCCGATGGACCACGAGAACGGCCGCTTCGGCTGGGGCGTCGACTGCGACGGGAACCGCTTCGAGCTCTGGGAGCCGGGCGAAGGTCAGTGACCGCCGTCAGGCGCGCGCGGCTTCGAACCGAAGCTTCGCGTGCGCGTCCGGCACCGGCGTCGGGTACCGCCCGGTGAGGCACGCGCGGCAGAGCTCCGACTCGGGACGCCGCGTTGCAGCGACAAGACCGTCGTGCGAGAGATATGCGAGCGTCGTCGCGCCGATGTACTCGCGGATCTCCTCGACGGACTTGCTCGACGCGATCATCTCCGCCGGATCTGCAAGATCGATGCCGTAGAAGCACTGCCCGATCACCGGCGGCGCCGACACGCGCACGTGCACCTCCGCCGCGCCTGCGTCAAAGAGCATCTGCACAATCTGCTTCGTCGTGTTTCCGCGGACGATCGAGTCGTCAACGACCGCGAGCCGCTTCCCCGCGACCTCCGCCAGTGGATTGAACTTCAGCCGCACGCCCTGGCGGCGCAGCTCCTGATCCGGCTGAATGAAGGTCCGCGCGATGTAGCGGTTCTTGATCAGCCCTTCGCTGAACGGGACACCGAGCGCGCGCGAGAACCCGATCGCCGCGGGTGTGCCCGAGTCCGGGATCGGCAGGACGAGGTCGACGTCGACCGGTGCCTCCCGCGCGAGCTGCTCGCCCATGCGCACGCGTGCGCCGTGCACCTCGATGCCCGATAGCTGCGTGTCCGGCCGCGCGAGATAGAAGAACTCGAAGATGCACAACGCGCCGTCGCCGGCCGGCTCGACCGCCTGGACACTGCGCACGCCGTTGTCGTCGATCAGCACCGCTTCGCCGCGCTCGACCTCGCGCACGAACTCGGCACCGACGAGATCCAGCGCGCATGTCTCGGACGCGACGACGTAATCCCCATGGATGTGCCCGAGCACCAACGGCCGGAAGCCGTGCGGGTCGCGGCACGCGATCAATGTCCCCTCGGCCAACGCGACGACGGAATACGCACCCTCCAGCCGCTGCATCGCATGCGCGACCGCCTCATCCAACGGCGAATCGTCGTTCGCGATCAGTGCCGCGATCACCTCGCTGTCCGACGTCGCGCGCAACGTGATGCCCGCGGCGCGCAGCTCGTCCCGCAGCGCACTCTCGTTCACGAGATTGCCGTTGTGGCCGAGCGCGACCGTCCGCGCCGTGCCGTGCTGGACGAGCGGCTGCGCGTTCGACCACTGCGAGGAGCCCGTCGTCGAGTAGCGCGTGTGCCCGATCGCGACCTGTCCCTGCAGGCCGTGCAGCTTCTGCTCGTCGAACACCTGGGTCACGAGCCCGAGGTCGCGCAGGGCCGTCAGCCGGCCGTGCTCCGACACGGCGATCCCCGCCGATTCCTGGCCGCGATGCTGCAGGGAAAAGAGCCCGAAGTACGTCAGCCGCGCGACGTCGCGATCCGCCGCGTGCACGCCGAAGACGCCGCACATGTCTAGCGCACCTCGCCGATCTGGACGAACCCGCGCGAGCCGAGCTTCGCCACACGCTCGGGCGACGTGGCCAGGACGGCCGCGCCGTAGCGAGGCTCTTCCGGCAGCGTCACGTCGGCCTTGCGCCCGCTCCAGCGCGCCGCCTCCGCGAGCGCGTGCGCGAGACCGCCGTAGCCGACGTCGTGGCACAGCGACAACAACGGAGCCGCCTTCCACAAGAAGCGAATGAGTGACGCCTCCGCAGCAAGGCTCGCCTCCGGCGCCTCGGCCAGCAGCACGACGTCACCCGACTGCCATGCGGCCGGCACGAACCGCACGTCGCCGACGAGCCCGACGCAACCGACGACCGGCGTCGGCGGGATCGAGCGGCCGTCTGTGTCGTTGTAGAGCGAGACGTTGCCCGACACAACGGGAACGCCCAGAGCCTCCGCTGCCTGCGCAATGCCCTCGATCGATTGCGCGAGCTCGAACGCGATCGCCGGCTTCTCGGGATTGCCGAAGTTCAAGCAATCGGTGAGCCCGATCGGCTCGCCGCCGGCGCACGCAACGTTTCGAGCAGAGCCGAGCACGGCCTGCACGCCTGCGAGATACGGGTCGCTCTCGCCCGGCCGGGGCCCTTGCAGCGACACGGCCAGCCCGCGGACGGACGGACGAAGCCGGAGCACTCCGGCGTCGAGCCCGGGCCGCCGGATCGTCCGCGACCCGACGAGCTGGTCGTATTGCTCGACGATCCACCCCTTGTCGGCGCGATTCGCGTCACTCAGCGGCTTCGGAGCGCGCTCCCACGTGTCCGCCTTCGCCTGCTCGACCTCGTAGCGCGGGCACTCGTCCGTCAGCAGCGTTGCCGGGATCGAGCCGACGATCTCGTCGTCATGGAGCGCGCGCAGCTCGCCGTGCTCGGTGACTTCGCCGATCGGCGTGCACGCAAGCTCCCACCGTGAGCACACCTCGCGCACGGACTCGAGCATCCGCGGCCGCACGCCGGCGACCATCCGCTCCTGCGACTCGGAGATCATGATCTCCCACGGCTCCATGCCTTCCTCGCGGAGCGGCACGCGGTCGAGGTGGACGTCGATGCCGGCGCCCTCGCGCGCCATCTCCGAGAGCGCGGACGCGAGCCCGGCCGCACCGCAGTCCTGCAGCGACTCGACGAGCCCGGCCTCGACGAGCTCGACCGAGACCTCGATCAGCTTCTTACCCGTAAACGGGTCGCCGACTTGTACCGACGGACGCTTGTCCGCGTCGTCCTCACCGAGCTCGGCCGATGCGAGCACCGACGCTCCGCCGATCCCGTCGCGGCCCGTCGTCGCGCCGTACAGGACGACGATGTTGCCCGGACCGTGCGCCTTCGCCGACTGCAGTCGCGACGGATCGAGCACCCCGACGCACATCGCGTTCACGAGGCAGTTGCCCGCGTACGCCTCGTCGAAGACCGTCGCGCCGCCGATGTTCGCGACGCCGACCGAGTTGCCGTAGCCGCCGATCCCCGCGACCGCGCGCTCGAACGCGTGATCCGGCGCGCCGAACCAGAGCCCGTCCAACAATGCGATCGGCCGCGCGCCCATCGCGACGATGTCGCGGAGGATCCCGCCGATCCCTGTCGCCGCGCCCTGGTAGGGCTCCACCGCCGACGGGTGGTTGTGCGACTCGACCTTGAAGGTGACGGCGACGCCCTCGCCGAGGTCGAGCACCCCCGCGTTCTCGCCCGGCCCCTGGAGGACGCGGTCGCCGGCCGAGGGGAGCCGCTTCAGGAGCGGCGCCGAGTGCTTGTAGCCGCAGTGCTCCGACCAGAGCAGGGAGAAAACGGCGAGCTCGAAATGGTTCGGTTCACGACCGAGGAGCTCCTGGATCCGTTCAGCTTCCCAATCGGTCAGCCCGAGAGCGCGATGGAGCGGCTGTTCGGCGACCTGATTCAGGTGATCCAGTGTAACCGCGGAAACAGACGGCCGACCGCGCACGTTCAATGGGAGTGTGGGACGCCGTTACGCGTTGATGCTGGCCGCGGTCGCGCTGCTCTGGGGTGCGAGCTTCCTCTTCATCAAGGTCGCCGTGCGGGAGCTCGCCCCGGCCACCCTGATCCTGGGCCGCCTCGGCCTCGCCGCACTCACGCTTGCTGTGATCGTCCCGTTCCTCGCCGGCGGCCGCCGGACGATCGCCGAGATCAGGGCCAACGCGGGCTGGCTCGCCGTCGTCGGCCTCGTCAACGTCGCGATCCCGTTTTGGCTCCTCTCGTGGGGGGAGACGCGGATCGCGTCGGGCCTCGCCTCGATCATCCAGGCGTCCGTCCCGATCTTCAACGCGGTGATCGCGTTCGGCTTCTTCCGGGATGTGCGGGTCGGTGGGCTGCGGCTCGCGGGCGTAGGCATCGGCTTCGTCGGCGTCGCGCTGCTCGTCGGCGCGCAGCCGCACGGAAAGGTGCTCGGTGCGCTCGCGGTGTGCGGGATGGCCCTCTGCTACGCCGTCGGGCAGCTGCTCGCCGGGCGGCATCTCCGGCAGGTGCAGCCGCCCGTGGTCGCACTCGCCACGACGGCCGTCGCGGCGATCGTCGCGTCCCCGTTCGGCATCGCACAGGCGCCCGGGCACATGCCGGGCTGGAAGACGGTCGGCTCGGTCGCTGCGCTCGCGATCCCGCTCACTGCGGTCGCCTTCCTCCTCTTCTACGCGATCATCGCGGGCGCCGGGGCTGCGTACGCGTCGCTCGTGACGTATCTCGTGCCGCCGATCGCGCTCGCGTACGGCGCGATCTTCCTCGGCGAGCATTTCGGCGCTGTCGACTTCGCGGCGCTCGCGCTCATCCTCGGCGGTGTCGTGCTCGGTACGGGGCGCGTCCGGCTGAGGCGCAGGGAGCTAGCCTCGGAGGCGTGAGCCGCCGCTACGCGCTCTACCTCGTCGTGCTCGGAGCGATCTGGGGCTCGTCGTACCTCTTCATCAAGGTCGGCGTGCGCGACCTCTCCCCGGCGGCGCTCATCGAGATCCGCCTCCTCTCTGCCGCTCCGGTGCTCGTCGCGTTCGCATGGCCGC
Organism: Gaiellaceae bacterium; assembly: GCA_036265735.1. Taxonomy (GTDB): domain Bacteria; phylum Actinomycetota; class Thermoleophilia; order Gaiellales; family Gaiellaceae; genus Palsa-739. The sequence goes on along the minus strand of DATAOK010000047.1, from coordinate 28,765 downwards.
GGTACGGCTGGGCGGGGTTGCGCGCCGCGTGGCGGCCGGGCGTGGTGCTCGGCGTCCTGAACGCAGCAGTGCCGTTCACGCTGATCGCCTGGGGCGAGCGGTACGTCGATTCCGGCACCGCAGCGGTCACGAACTCGTCGGTGCCGATCTGGCTTGCGATCCTCGCCGTCTGGTTCGTTCCGAGCGAGCGCTCTACCGGACTGCGCGCCGTCGGCGTCGGGCTCGGCCTTGCAGGCGTCGCGATCCTCGCCGGCGTCCACCCGGAGGGAGGATGGAAGGGTGTGCTCGGCACCGGTGCGATCATCGTCGCGTCGATCTCGTACGCCGCCGCGAACCTCTACGCGGGCCGGCGCATGTCGGCGGGCGGGCCTGCGCTCGCGGCCGTTTCGATGACGGTCGGCCTGGTCGTGCTCGTCCCGTTCGCCCTTGCGTCGCTGCCGAGCCACGCTCCGGGCTGGAAGGCGGTCGGCTCGGGCGTCGTCCTCGGGTTGCTCGGGACCGCCGTCGCGCAGATCCTCTCCTACCGCATGATCCGCATCTACGGCTCGTCCCGGTCGGTGCTCGTCGCGTACATGCTGCCGGCGTTCGCGCTGCTCTACGGCGCGCTGTTCCTGAGCGAAAGCCTGACGTGGCAGAAGCTCGTGGGGCTGCTCCTGATCCTCGGCGGCGTCGGCCTCGGCTCGGGTGTCTGGCAGATACGGCGTCGCCGCGCGGTGGTGGCCGCACCGTGACGGTGTCGCTGCGCCGCGCGCGCCCCGACGATGCCGACTTTCTCCTCGGGCTCGTGACGGATGACGACACGCGCCCCTTCCTCGGCGGGCGCGCCGGCGAGTCGCGCGACGCGGTCGTCGAGGAGATCGAGCGCTCCGAGCGCGATCCGCACGCGTTCGGCTGGTTCGTCATCGAAGCTGACGGCGCACGTGCGGGGTCCGCGGTCTTTCACCGGGTCAACGAGCGGAACCGGATCGCGGAAGCCGGGCGTTTCGCGATCGCTCCGGAGTTCCGCGGTCGCGGGATCGGGCTCGAGGCCGCGCGACAGTTCCAGCGTCTGTTGCTGGTCGACCTCGGGTTCCACCGCATCGAGCTGCAGATCTACGGGTTCAACGAGCGTGCGCTCGCGCACGCGGAACGGTGCGGCTACGTGCGCGAAGGCGTGAAGCGGAAGGCGTACGAGAAGCACGGCGAGTGGCAGGACGCGGTCCTGTTCTCGTTGCTGCGTGAGGAGCTCTAGGCCGCGGCCGGTTCCGCGTCGCGCGGCAACTGCAGAACGAACGTCGAGCCGCGCCCCGGCGCAGAGCGCATCGTCAGCGAGCCGCCCATCTGCTGCGCGATCTCCCGGCTGATGTAGAGCCCGAGTCCGGAGCCGCCGATGCCGGTCGCCATCTCCGGGTCGACGCGGTAGAACTTTTCGAAGATCCGATCCTGCTCCGACGGCGGGATGCCGATCCCCTCGTCGACGACGGCGACGCGCACCTGCGTCGTCTCGTCCGAGACGAGGACCTCGATTCGGTCCCCGCGAGTCGAGTACTTGATCGCGTTGTCGACGAGGTTGACGAGGATCTGCCGGACGAGAGCGCTGTCGGCGTGCAGCGAGCTCATCTTGCCGGGCGCCTGGAGCATGATCAGGTTCCGGTCGCCGACCCGCAGCTGCGCGCTCTCGACGACGGCGCGGCAAAGCGAGGGGACGTCGAAGTCCGACGCCTCGATGCGGAGCGTCGCGCGGTCGAGCTGCGCGCTGATCAACAGCTGGTCGACGATCTCGACGAGATGGGACGACTCCTGTTCCATCATCTGGAGGAGGCGCTCCTGCTGACCGCGCGTGAGCACATCGCGGTGCGCGCGTAGTGTCTGCACACCGCCGAAAACCGTCGTCAGCGGCGTGCGGAGCTCGTGCGACGCAGTCGCGACGAACTCCGAGCGCATGCGCTCGAGCCGGTGACCTGCCGTCGCGTCGGCCACGGTCAGGACGCGGCCGCCTTCGAACGCCGACAGCGCGGGCGAGACCCAGTGCTCGTCTCCGTCAATCGTGACGGGGACGAAACGATCGTCGCGCGCCGTGGCGTCCGACACGCGTTCGTAGTCGGGGACAACAGCAGCAACGTGTGCACCCATCGCCCTGTTAGCCGCGACGTTGAAGAGGCGCTCGGCGCCCTCGTTCCAGTAGCGGACGATGTCGTCATCGTCGATCAGAACGACGGCCTCAGAGACATGGGCGAGTGCCTTGGCGGCATTCGCGCCCTGCTCGGCACGCCGCCGCGCCTCCTCCTCTGAGGCGTACGCCGACCGGAGCCGCTCGGGAAGCTTGACGAGCAGCCAGATCGCCACCGAGAGTGAGAGAGCCCCGGCGAGGCTGAGCAAGACGAGTGTGCGCACGTAGGCGTTGTGCTGCTGGTGCTGCGTACGGGAGACAAGGCGGTTCGCCGCCTGCTGCAGCTCCCCCGCCGAGTTCCTCAGCTGCGTCGCGAGAGTCGCTCCGTCGAGCACGTCGCGCTCCGCCTGGGGGCGCCCGCCGCCGTCCGCCACGAAGACGATCAAGCGGTCATAGAAGCCGTGGAGCGAAACGACCTCCCCGCGCACCTGCGCGAGCGGCTTTGCCAGCTCCGGATGGTTGCTCGAGAGAGAGTCGAGCGTGGAGAGGTCCCTGGTCACCAGCCGTCGGCCGTCGAAGTACGGCCCGAGGCTCTTCCGGTTCTGCGTGATCACGTAGCCGCGGACGCCGCTCTCCTCTCGCTCGATCTGGAAGAGGAGATCGCGCGTCGTCGCGCGCAACGGCAGCGCGAACTTGACGTAGTGCACCTCCGCCGAGTTGTAGAGCGTCTGCGCGGCCGCGATGCCCGTCCCGAGGACTGCTGCAAGCGACAGCAGCAGGATGAAGAGAGAGAACTGCACGCGCCGCTTGACGGCATGCGAGCCGGTGAACGCGGCGAGGCGCTGGCGCGCGGGTGTGCGATGCGTCTCGGCGGTCGCTGCGTTCACGGGCACTCTGCTCCGCCGCTGACGATCTTCAGATTGGTGACCGGCCGTAGCTCAGCGCCGTTCTGAAGTGCGTGACGTGTCGTTCGAACCGGATTCCAGTAGCCGACGCCGCCGATTTCGACCGTGACGCCGATCAGCCGCCACGCGGGCGTCGCCCTCGGACATCTCGACGTCCACTCCTTACGCGCGGAGAGCATCCCGGTCCTGTCGCGCGCTTTTTTCACGAGACACGGAAGCGACGGCAGGTACGCGTTCATGAACTGGCCCGTGTCGATGCTGTAGAGGATCAGGATGATCTCGCCGTTCGATGCGATGCGGTAGCTGTCGACGACGGTGCGCATCCGCCACACCCGCTTCTGGAAGGCACTCGTACGTCGCGGGACGATGGTGCGCGGGTCGTGCAGCGCAGCGATTGCAGCGATCGTCGTGTCCTCCGGATGAAGGTTGACCTTCATGCGGTCGATGTCGCTCAGGTTCATCAGACGCCAGAGCGTGCCTCCGCAGACGGTGCCGGGGCCTTGCAGCCTCTGGTCGCCGCGCGCGGCGAACGCGCCGGCAGCCAAACAGACCGCAACGCAGCCGACGACCAGCGCCGGAATCAAGCGGAGCAGCAACGGACCATATGGCATCGGGCGGGTCTCCAATGCCGCAGCGCTGGCAGCGTATCCAGGGTCTTCCGCGGCGGCAACTCCCCGTCCGTAGGATCTCGAGATGGCCGAGTTTCTCCACACCATGGTCCGGATCACCGACCCGGCCCGAAGCCGGTCGTTTTACGAGGCACTCGGGTTCTCCTTCGAGCGAGAGATGGACATCGTCCGCAACGGCGAGAAGGAAGCCACGAACTACTTCTTCGGCATCGGCGATGACTCCTCGGTGCTTGAGCTGACCTTCAACCACGACGGCCGTACGTACGACCTCGGCACAGGCTACGGGCACATCGCCCTTGCCGTGGACGACCTCGAGCAGTCGCTCGCCGCGCTGGGTAAACAGGGGATCGAGCCCGAGCGCGAGCCGTACCGCGTCCGTGAGGGCGGCTCACTGCTCTGCTTCGTCCGAGACCCCGACGGGTATCGGATCGAGCTGATCGATCGCTCCGGTCGCTGATGGCCGCAGTCCACCGGGCCGACGTCGTCGTCATCGGCTCGGGCGGCCTCGGCGCCTCGACCGCGTTCCACCTCGTTGCCCGCGGCGCGCGGGACGTCGTGGTGGTCGACAAGCACGAGCTTGCGTCGCAGACGTCGCCGCGCGCGGCGGGACTGATGAGCCACGCGCGAACGAGCGATTTCATGATCGAGCTCGTGCAGCTTGCGACGGCGAACCTGAAGCGCTTCGCTGCTGAGACCGGCGAGCCGCTCGACTGGGCGCAATCCGGGAGCCTGAAGGTCGTCCGTCGCGAAGAGGACGTCGAGGTGATCGACGGCGACGTTCTGCGCGGACAACGCCACGGGCTCGACATCGAGCGTGTCTCGCTTGACGAGGCGCATCGGCTCAACCCGCTGCTGCAGACGGAAGGGATCACGGCGGTGATGCGCGTCGGCGACGACGTGTACTTCGACCCGGCGCAGGTCGCGATCGGCTACGTGCGGGGCGCGGAGGCGCGCGGCGCGACCATGCTCCCGCACACGACGGTGACGCGCGTGAACATCGAGGACGAGCGCGTCGTGGGCGTCGAGACCGACCAGGGCACGATCCGCACGCGGGTCGTGGTGGATGCCGCCGGCGCGTGGACGCGGCAAGTCGCGGCCGCGAGCGGCATCACGATCCCGCTCGTCCCGACGCGCCATCAGCTGTTCGTGACCGAGCCGATCGAGGGTGTGCATGCCGAGCTCCCGATCGTCCGCATTGCCGACGCGGCGGTGTATGTGCGGCCCTGTGAGGGCGGCCTGCTGTGGGGCGGCTACGAGGAGGCGCCGCGGATGTTCGACATGGATGCGCTCGGCGGTCGCTTCTCGATTCCCGATACGCCGCTCGACGCGGACGTACTGTGGCGGATGGCCGACGACGTGCGGTTGCAGCTTCCCGTTCTTCGCGAGGCGGCGGTTCGTGAGCATCGCGGCGGACTGCCGACGATGACCGCGGACGGCGACCACATCGTCGGCCCCGCGCCACGTGCCGAGGGCTTCTTCATCGCGGGCGGCTGCAATGTCGCCGGGCTCTCTGTATCACCCGCGATCGGCGACGCGCTCGCGGCGTGGATCGTGGAGGGTGAGCCGCCTCTCGACCTCGGCCGGCTCTCGGTGACGCGGTTCGCGTCAGGCGTCGACGAGCTCGAGCGCAAGGCGGCGTGGCAGTACCGGCATTTCTACGGCGTCGCCTGAAGCCAGGCCTCGAGACTCGCGAGCGCCTCGTCGAGTCGCGACGTGTCGCCCCACGCGCCGACGAGCTCGAGCGTGCGCGTCTTGCGGTTGTAGACCGGCTCCGCGCGGCCGACGATGCGGTCGCCGACGAGGAGTGGGAGGACGTAGTAGCCGTACTCACGCTTCGCCTTCGGGACATACATCTCGAGGCGGTAGCGGAAGCCGAACAGCGCTTCGGCGCGATCGCGGTCGTGGATCAGCCGGTCAAACGGCGACAGCAGCGTCGCGCGTTCGGGGATCGGCCCGTCGGCGATGTCGTCGTGCGCGATCCACTCTTCCTTCACGCGTTGCACGCCGAGAGCACGCGCACGCTGCTCGGCGAGCGCGCGCTCGGCCTCTGCAAGCGTCACCGTCTCGGACTCGGGATACCAGCGCTCCCCGATGTCCCAGAGCCGCTGCCCCTGTTGCCGGCCGACGACCGCGACGAGACCGCGGCTGTGCAGGAGCTCGAGCATGATCCCGACCTGACGGCTGCCGTACCAGCGGTGTGTCTCACGCTTGAGCGTCGAGCGGTCCTCGAGATCTCGCGCGAGGAGCGGTCCGCGCCGGTCGAGCTCACGGAGCACGTAACGGCGGAACGCAGCGTTCGTCTTGAGGAACTCCCGGCCGCGCTGCTCGGGAACAGACGGGTTCGTGCGTCTGCGGCGCATCCGGGCGCGGAGATACGGCATCGACTCCACCGGCCAGATGAACGCGCGCCACTCGATCAGCTTTCGGTCGATCCAGAGCAGCCGGTCGAGCTCGCTCCGTTCGTACGGCCCGAGTCTGCTCCAGAGCACGAGCTGCTGCGGCGGCGCGACAGTCGAGATCGGGTCGATCTGCAGATAGCCGAGCCTCCGCACGGTGTCGAGCACGGACGTCGCACGGCCGTCGAGCATCTGTGCACGGACCGCGATTCGACGAGCCTCGTCGGGCGCCACAACACGCATGTTGCGGAGGTTAAACGCCGAGGACTTTGACGAGTGCGCTGACGACTCGCGGGTCGAAGTGCGAACCGGAGCTCGCGCGGAGCTCGGTCGCCGCCTCTTCCGCCGAGCGCGCCTTGCGATACGAGCGGTCGGTCGTCATGGCGCTCCACGCGTCGCACGCGCACACGATGCGCGCGGCGAGCGGGATCGCATCTCCGGCGAGCGCATCCGGATAGCCCTTGCCGTCCCAGCGCTCGTGGCAGGAGCGGACGATCGTCCCGACCTCGCCGAGGAGCCCGCCGATGCGATCGAGCATCTGCTCACCGAGCACGGTGTGCGTCTTCATCAGCTCCCACTCGGCGTCATCGAGCGCGCCCGGCTTGTTGATGATCTCGGCCGGGATCTTCACCTTGCCGACATCGTGCAGCAGCGCGGCGAACTCGGCACGTGTGCGTTCGCGCCCATCGAGCCCGAGCTCGTCGGCGACTGAGACGACGAGGTCGACGACGTCGCGGCTGTGACTCCCGGTGTACTCGTCGTCCGCCTCGATGACGTCGCCGAGCAGCATTGCCGTACCGCGGTACGCGTTCGAGAGCTCGAGCGCGTTGTCGAGACGGCGCTGGCGTTCCTTCGCGAACGTCGCGAAGAGCAGCAGCACCGGCAGGACGAGCATGAGCGAGAGCGGATGCCTGACCGTCGGGAACGCGACGAGCAGCCCGAGCGGTGCGAGCAGCACGTCCACGGCGTACACCGGGAGCATCGAGTGCACCTGCGTCAGCACTGGGATGCCGAGCACTGTTCGGTAGCAGAGATAGACACTGACAAAGTCGAACGTCACCTGTGCGACGAGCGCGAGCCCGTAGAAGGGCAGCAGGTGCCAGTGGGGCTTGCCGTCTGCAGTGAGCGCGATGACGAGCGCCGGGCCGACGGAGAACCAGGATGACGCGGGAAGGAGCGCGAGGCGGTCGACCGGCGGCCGGTCGCGCACAAGCTCCGGCACCTGCGCGATGAGCATCGCGAAGCAGACCGCGACGGGCAGCATGCGGGCCGGCAGCAGGAACCACATCGCGACGAACACGGCCTCTGTCGGGACCGCGAAGACGCCGCCGAACTCGAACTGCACGCGCGCGGCGAGCGCGTAGCAGAGCACCGATACCGCGAGCGCGGTGAGCGACAGCGAGCGGTCGGACGGCAGCGCCAGCATCGCCCCGGCGGTGATTGCGAAGAGGACTGCAGCGAGCCCGGTTGCGTCGCGGCGGGCGAGGTGCTCGGTCGCGCTCGAGCGCCCGAGCTCGACAAGTGAGTCGTCGTCGAGCGCGCTCGAATGAGCCGGAGTCACGGCGGACATGCCTAGGAAATCGGCACCCTCGTCCGTGCCCTTGACGTGCAGTACCGATAACCCCTCGATCTAGGGAACGGCGTACCCCTTCAAGGTGATTGTTCGCGCCTGACCGCTGAGCAGAGTGAGATCAGTTTCTGCGGCTTCTTGAGGAGAGAGGGTTCTATGGCGGCACGTTTGCGGTATCTCGTTCCGGCGGTCCTGGCTGCTGTTGTTTGCTCAGTCCCGGCGGCGAATGCTGGGCTGATCGGGGACATCGGAAACCTGCTGAACGGCAATTGCCCGAGCGGCGGGTCGCAGGTCTTCGCACCGTGGCAGGACGCGGCGCAGTATCTGCTCGCGCCGAACGGCAGCTTCGAGTTGGGCACGACCGGCTGGTCGCTCTCGGGCGGCGCCGGCGTGGTAAGCGGTAACGAGCCGTTCTATCCGACCGGCACGCACTCGCTTTCGCTGCCGAGCGGGAGCTCGGCGATGAGCCCGACCGTGTGCCTCGGCACGAAGCAGCTCTACATCCGCATGTTCGGCAAGGACCTCGGCGGAACGGATGGCGGACTGCGGGTGCGCGTCTACTGGTACGGGCTCCTGAACCAGCTGCTCGGGTTCTCGGACTTCGCGGTCTTCCCGAGTGGCGGCAACTGGGCTCCGACGAGCCAGGTGCAGTCGAGCGGCGGACTGCTTGCACCGCTGCCGGTCGTTGCGCTCGTCTCGTCGTCGTCGGCGCGGGTCCAGATCACGCCTCTCGGCTCGGGCAGCCGCTGGCAGATCGACGATCTCTACATCGATCCGTCGGTCATGCGCATCGGCTGAGCCTGCTCTAGCCACACAGTTGTTGGAAAGGCGTCACACTCTCGTGACGCCTTTCCGCGTACCGTCGTCTCCATGGGCAAGACGGCAACACCGTGGGGACCGGCCGACCTCATTGAGGAGGTAACGGTCCGCCAGCAGGCGGGCGAGAAGCGCTTCGCCTCGATCGTGCAGCTGCTCGAGACCGGGAACGGCGAGCGGCTCGTGCGCTTTGCCTACTCGACCGGCGGCACCGCCCGGCGCGGCCCGATCACGCTCCGTCAGCGCGATCTCGAGCGGCTCCGCGGGGCGCTCGAGAACCGACCGCAGTTGCAGGAGGTGCTCGGTCTCTAGTTGAACGCGAGCACGAGCTCGCGCGCGGACTCGACGAGTGAGGCGAGGATCAGGGCGCCGTCGGCGGAGCCGAGCAGCGGATCAACCGCATGCTCGGGGTGCGGCATCAGGCCCATGACGTTTCCCTGCTCGTTGCAGATCCCGGCGACGTCGTCGACGGAACCGTTGCATGGCTCGCCGTAGCGCAAGACAACTTGACGGTTCGCCTCGAGTTCGCGGACGAGCTCGGGCGGCGCGAACCAGCGTCCATCGCCGTGCTTCACGGGGACGACGATCCGCTGGCCGACGGTGCAGCGCGACGTGAACGGCAGGTCATCGCGTTCGACGACGAGCGGCACGTCGCGGCAGACGAAGCGGAGCGACTCGTTCCGGAGGAGCACGCCGGGCAGAAGGCCGGCCTCGCAGAGGATTTGGAAGCCGTTGCAGATCCCGAGGACGAGCCCGCCTGCGTCGGCGAACGCCTTTACGGCGGCGGTGGCCGGCGAGAAGCGCGCGATCGCTCCGCAGCGGAGATAGTCGCCGTACGAGAAGCCGCCCGGCAGGACGACTGCGTCGAGGTCCGGCAGCTCGGTCTCCTCGTGCCAGACCGGAACTGCCTCCGCGTCGAGCGCGCCGAGCGCCCAGAGCGCGTCGCGGTCGTCCTGTGAGCCCGGATAGGTGACGACGCCGATGCGGGGTTGCGGGCTAGCCATGGATCTCGACCTCGAACGACTCCATGAGCGGGTTCGCCAGCAGCTGCTCGCACATCTTTTGAACCTGTGCGCGCGCCTGCTCGGGATCGTCCGCGTCGAGCTCGAGGTCGACGACTTTGCCGACGCGCGCGGCCGAGACGGCGAACCCGAGGTGCTCGAGCGCGGTCTCCACGGCCTCTCCCTGCGGGTCGAGGATGCCCTGCTTCGGGCGGACGACCACCGTCGCCTTCACCCGAGCACCACTGCGGGCCGCTCGAGGTACGCCTCGAACGGGATCGTCGTCAGCTGCTCGAACGCCTCGATGTACTTCGAGCGCGTGTGCATGACGACGTCGTCCGGCAGCTCCGGGCCTGGATCGGTCTTGTCCCAGCCGGTTTGCTCGCAGTAGTCGCGCACGAACTGCTTGTCGAAGCTGTCCTGCGCGCGCCCCGGCTCATAGGCATCGGCGGGCCAGAACCGGGACGAGTCGGGCGTCAGCGCCTCGTCACCGAGGACGACGTTGCCGTCGCCGTCGAGCCCCAGCTCGAACTTCGTGTCCGCGATGATGATCCCGCGGGTCGCGGCATGGTTGGCGGCTGTCGTGTAGAGCTCGATGCAGATCCGTTCGACCTCGGCGAGACGCGCCGCGCCGACAAGCTCAGCCGCCTGGTCGCGGCTGATGTTCTCGTCATGGCCCGTCTGCGCCTTCGTCGCCGGCGTGAAGATCGGCTCCGCGAGCTTGTCGGACTCCCGCAGGCCTTCCGGCAACGTGTGCCCCGACGTCGCGCCCGTCGCCTTGTAGTCCTTCCACGCCGATCCGGCGACGTATCCTCGCACGACGCATTCGATCGGGAGCATGTCGAGCCGGCGGCATTCCATCGAGCGCGCATCGTCCCGAATCGCGAGCATGTGGTTCGGGACGATCGCGTGCAGCAGTGAGAACCAGAAGCCCGAGAGGCCGGTGAGTACGCGTCCCTTGTCCGGGATCTCCGTCGGTAGGACGACGTCGAACGTCGAGATGCGGTCACTTGCGACGAGCAGCAAGCGGTCGTCGTCGAGCGCGTAGATCTCGCGCACCTTTCCGGATGCGACGTGCGTGGCCTCAGGCATGAACTGGCTCCTCCTTGACTGCGATCGAGTTGAGTCGGCTGAACACCGTGTCGACGTGTTGTGTGTAGGCATTGAGATCGAACAACGAGTCGAGTGCGACGCGCGACGCGATCTCCTCGTCGCCGTGCACGAGCTCGCGGAAATCGAGCTCCTCGTCCCACGCCCGCATCGCGTTGCGCTGCACGAGGCGATACGCCTCGTCGCGCGACAGGCCGGCTTCGACAAGCGCGAGCAACACGCGCTGGCTGAAGAAGAGGTAGTGGCTCGCCTCGAGGTTCCGGCGCATGCGCTCCTCCCGGACGATCAGGCCTTCGACCAGCCACGCGAACCGGTCGAGCATGTAGTCGACCGCGAGAAACGAATCGGGCACGACGACGCGCTCCGCCGAGGAGTGCGAGATGTCGCGCTCGTGCCAGAGCGCGACATTCTCGAGCCCGACGAGCGCGTTCGCCCGCACGACGCGTGCAAGGCCGCAGATGCGCTCGGCGACGACGGGGTTCCGCTTGTGCGGCATCGCCGACGAGCCCTTCTGCCCACGGCCGAACGGCTCCTGCACCTCGGCGACCTCCGTCCGCGCGAGGTGACGGAGCTCGAGCGCGAACTTGTCGAGCGACGACGCAAGCACTGCGAGCGCCGTCAGAAGCTCTGCATGCCGGTCGCGCTGCAAGATCTGCGTCGAGCTCGGCGCCGGCTCGAGACCGAGTCGCTCGCACGCGATCCGCTCCAGCTCCGGATCGGTCGCGGCGTACGTGCCGACCGCACCCGACAGCTTGCCGACGCGCATCCCCGCGAGCGCGCGCGCGAGACGGTGCCGGTTGCGGTCGAGCTCGAACGCCCAGCCGGCGAGCTTCAGCCCGAACGTCGTGGGCTCCGCGTGCACACCGTGCGTGCGGCCCATCTGCAGTGTCATGCGGTGCTGCTCCGCGCGAGCGACGACGACGGCGAGCGCGCGGTCGAGCCCGTCGAGGACGAGCGCGCCCGCCTCGCGTATCTGCAACGCGAGGGCCGTGTCCACGACGTCGGAGGAGGTCAGGCCGTAGTGGAACCAGCGGCCTTCCTCGCCGAGTTGCTCGGCGACCGCGTCGACGAACGCCGCCGTGTCGTGATGAAGCGTCGCCTCGAGCTCGGCCACCCGCTCCGGGCTCGGTGGAACGGCGTGCTCTGCGAGCGCCTGCGCGGCCGCGGCAGGGACGACCCCGAGCTCCGTCCAGGCGGCTGTGGCAGCCAGCTCGACCTCGAGCCAGGCCCGCAGCTTGCCCTCGTCCGACCAGATGCTGGCCATGGCCGGGCGGGAGTAGCGGGCGATCACTGTCTCCAGTCTAGAGCGCCTCCAGGTCAGCGGTTTCGAAGCCCGGCATCCCCCTTTTGGGGGATGGGAGGCGAGCGGGAGCCGGGCTACCTTCCCGCAGGAATTGCTGCTTGAAACTTGTAAAGACCGCCTTCACAAATCGGGCATTCTCGTCGCCACGCTGCTCGGTCTGCTGCTCGTCGGAATCGGGTCGACTGCGACGGCGACCGGCCGGTCGGAGGCTCACGGTGCGGTCGCCGAGCAGACAGCACCGTTGCCTCGGCCCGCGCCGACGACCGCGCGCGTGTCGCGAGAGCTTCGACGGGAGGCGCGCCGCCAACCGCACACCGCCGCGCGCGCGACGATCTCGCTCTACGAGCACACAATCCGCCGAAGCACCCTACGCCTGCAGGGGTGCCACGCCGCGAAGCGCCGCGTCGGCGGGATCGTCATCCTCGACTTCGGTCAGCCCGCGTACAACGGTCACACCTACGGCACCTATCTCTTCTCCGGACGCTTCGCCGGCAACAAGGCGATCACGCGCGCGATGTTCGCCTACGCCGCCGGGTACCGGTACTGCCTGGCGCGCCACTCGAAGCTGCGCATCACACTTGCGCGCGGAACGAGCAACTACCACCCGCATCTGCCGAGTGCCTACAAGGCCGGCCGCAAGTGGGCGCGCGAGACGATGGCGCTTGCGCACCGTTTGCGTAGCCACCACCTCGAAACGCATGTCGTATCCGCGGCTGCAGACGACGTCGAGCCCGCGTGGGACCGCCCGTTCCATCGGACGCGCGATTTTTTCCGCGGCTACCGGGACGCGCACATTGGCCACCCGCTCTACAACTACGGCTCGCTTGACGGCGGGATCGGCGGCATCTGGAACGCGCGCCAGATCTTCTTCGTCACCTCCGGGATGCGCTACGCGCAGTCGATCCCCGAGATCTACAACGACGCCATGGCACGGGAATGGGCCGAGCTCGCGCACATCGCGCGCCACCGCTATCACCGGCCGCTCCGCTTCGCCGGTGTGATGACGACACACACGTCGCGCAATCACGGGATGAAGCCGCGCGACGCACACCGGACGCTGGTGCGTGCGCTCACGGTTCAGATCGGTGCGCTCGCACCAGACGTCCCCGCGACGCTGACGAACATCCGCTCCGCGTTCTAGGAGCGCAAGATCCGCACGGCGAGCGCCGCGGCGTTCCGCGCGTTGTCGACGCCGACTGCGGCGACGGGAACGCCCGGCGGCATCTGTGCGATTGCGAGCAGCGCGTCGACGCCGTCCAGCACGCTCAAGCTCGACTTCAGCGGCACGCCGATCACCGGCAGATCCGTGTGTGCTGCGACGGCTCCGGGAAGCGCCGCGGCGAGACCTGCGCCGCAGATCAGGACGCGCAGGCCGCGCTCGCGCGCCGACTTTGCATACTCCGCGACGGCGTCCGGCGCCCGGTGCGCAGATCGGACGTCGAACTCGTAGCCGACGCCCTCCTTCTCGAGGACGTCGAAGGCGCCTTGCATCCGCTCGCGGTCGGACTCGCTTCCCACGAGGATGCCGACGAGCGTCTCAGGCATGGGCAATGTCGTGTCGGAACTGCATGCCGGCGAACTGTATGCAGGACGCCGCCGCGTACGCGGCAGCACGCGCAGCCTCGACCGAGTCCCCGACTCCAGTGACGTTGAGGATCCGTCCGCCGTTCGTCACGAGCCGGCCGTCGTGCAACGCCGTGCCGGCGTGGAAGACGAGAGCGCCGAGCGCCTCCGCATCTGCGATGCCTTCGACCGGAGTGCCGCTGTCCCCACGGGCGGGATACTCGCCGCCTGCGAGCACGACCGTGACCGCCGCGCGGTCGGACGCCGGAAGCGAGAGACCGCCGAGGGAGCCTGCGGCAGCGGCAGCGAGCACGTCGAGCAGATCTCCGTCGAGGCGCGGCAAGAGCGACTGCGTCTCCGGGTCGCCGAAGCGGCAGTTGTACTCGAGCACGCGCGGGCCGTCCGCAGTGAGCATCACACCGGCGAAGAGCACGCCGACAAACGGCGTCCGGCGGTGCGCGAGCTCGTCCAGCACCGGCGTGCACACGAGCTCGACGAGCTCGTTCGCGTCGACGTCTGCGACCGGCGAGTACGAGCCCATGCCGCCGGTGTTCGCGCCCTCGTCGCCGTCTGCGATCCGCTTGTAGTCCTGCGCCGCGGGGAGCGCCACCGTGTGCCGCCCGTCGCAGAGCGCGAAGATCGACACCTCGTCGCCTTCGAGCAGCTCCTCCACGTGAATCGGCTGACCCAGTGCCTCGGCGGCTCGCAACCCTTCGTCGAGTTCATCCTGCGTCCGGCACACCCAAACACCTTTGCCGGAGGCAAGGCCGTCCGCCTTCACGACACAGGGGGGCCGCGCGACCGCGAGCGTGCGGGCCGTCGGCACGCCCGCTGCCTCCATCACGTCTTTCGCGAATGCCTTCGAGCCTTCGATCCGTGCGGCCTCTGCGCTCGGGCCGAAGACGGCGATGCCGCGGTGGCGCAGCTCGTCCGCGAGGCCGGCGACAAGCGGAGCTTCGGGGCCGACGACCACGAGATCGACGCGGAGCTCAATCGCGAGGGGCACGATCGAGGCGGGGTCGTCGGCCCGCGCCGGGTGGCAGCGAGCAAGCGATGCGATCCCGGGATTGCCCGGCGCGGCATGCAACTCCGAGACACCGTGGCTTCGCGACAGTGCCCAGGTGAGTGCATGCTCGCGCCCGCCCGAGCCGACGACGAGGACTTTCACGCGCCGGATGCTAGAGGGGTTTGCGGTTAGCCATGGCGGCGCAGGACCGGTCGGAGGAGCTTTCGGCGGGCGACATCGCAGCGGCGATCAACGGGTACCGCGCGATCTTCGGCTACCTCGTGTCGACGCGCGCCGCAGCGGACGCCGAAGCGTAGGGTCTTCTCCATGGACGGAGCTCCGCCGTACTCGGCCGCGGCGGTGGATGTGGTGCGCCTCCCCGACGGCCGGAGCGAGCGCGACCAGGTGGCCGTCGAGGAGCCGCTCGAGATCCGGATCAACGGCGCGCCGGTGGCCGTGACGATGCGGACGCCGGGCCACGACGAGGAGCTGGCGCTCGGATTCTGTCTCTCCGAAGGGCTGCGTCCGGAAGCAGCCCGCCTCCCGGATGACCTTGCCGCGAACACCGTTGAGGTCGACGCCGCGCACTTCGATCCTGCGCGGTTGCAGCGCAGCTTCTACACGTCGTCTTCGTGCGGTGTGTGCGGCAAGGGGGCGCTCGAGGCGGTTTCGGTCGAAGCGCCGCGCGTCGCTTCGGATCTACGCGTCGCGCTCGGAGTTGTCGCATCGCTGCCGGACACGCTGCGCCTGGAGCAAGGCGCGTTTGACGTGACGGGCGGCCTGCACGCGACCGGGCTTTTCACACCCGCCGGCGAGCCCCTCTGCGTGCGCGAAGACGTGGGTCGGCACAACGCGATGGACAAGGTGATCGGCTGGGCGTTCGGCGCGGGACGGCTGCCGCTCACCGACTCGGTGCTCTGCGTGAGCGGCCGGCTCTCCTTCGAGCTTGTGCAAAAGGCGGCGGTCGCCGGCTGCCCAGTGGTCGTCGCGGTCGGCGCGCCATCGAGCCTCGCCGTGTCGCTTGCCGAGGACCGCGGCATCACGCTGTGCGGGTTCGTGCGGAACGGCAACGCGAACGTCTACAGCGAAGCGTGGCGCATCGAGCGCTGACCGGCGTCCTGCTCGTCGGCGGCGCCAGCACGCGGTTCGGCTCGCCGAAGGCGCTCGCAGTGGTCGACGGTCAGACGCTGGCCGAGCGTGCGTGGCGCCTCCTCGGCGAGGCGTGCGACGAGCGCATCGCGGTCGGCAAGCGCGAGTATGAGCTTCCCTTCGATGTTCTCGACGACGCCAGCGACGTGCGCGCGCCGATCGTGGGCGTGATCGCTGGGCTGCGCGCAGCGCAACGCGACGTCGCGGTCGTGATTCCGGTCGACATGCCACGCCTGACGGTGGAGTCGCTGTACCGGCTCGCCGATGCGTGCCTCGACGTCGCGTGCCCGTCGACCGGGCCGTTGCCGGGGGCCTACCGCAAGACCGCGCTGCCGGCGCTCGAACGCGCGCTTGCCGAGCGCGAGCTCGCCTTACGCGACGCGATTCACGAGCTCGCAGTCGCAACGGTCGATCTCGATCCGGACGTCCTCGTGAACGTGAATACTCCCGACGATGTTCAGCTCTGACCTCGGGTACGACAAGTTCATGGGGCGCTTCTCGACGCGCCTTGCCCCCGTGTTCGCCGACTTCGCGGGCATCGAGCGCGGTAAACGTGTGCTCGACGTCGGAGCCGGCACCGGCGCGCTGACGGCCGAGCTCGTCCGTCGCGACGTCGACGTTGCAGCCGTCGAGCCGTCTCCGGAGTTCACGGCGACGTTGCAGAGCCGGTTCCCGGACATCGAAGCGCGCCAGGGGGCCGCGGAGGATCTCCCGTGGCCGGACGCGTCGTTCGACGCGGCGCTCGCACAGCTCGTCGTTGCATTCATGTCAGACGCACCCGTTGGGATCGCGGAGATGCGGCGCGTCGTGCGGCCGGGCGGAACCGTCGCCGTCTGCATGTGGTTGCGTGACGACATGGAGCTGCTCTCGGCGATCAACCGCACGCAGGCGGTCATCTCGCCCGAGCGCTCGGCAGACGTCTCTCCCTACCGGTCGGCTGAAGCTGCACGCGGGCTGCTCGGCGACGACGCGCGGGTCGAGATGTTGACCGTCAGCGCCGAGTATTCCGGCTTCGACGACTTCTGGTCAGCCCTCGGCAGCGGCGCCGGCCCTGCGGGTCAGTGGGCGTTGTCGCTCTCGGACGAGCAGCGAGCCGCCGCGCATGACGAGCTCTACCGGCAGGTTGGCGAGCCCGCCGGCTCGTTCACGTTGAGCGGGACGGCCTGGGCGGCAAGGGTCACGCGCGGGTGAGGACGCTCGTGCGCTCGGCGCCGGTACCGATCAGCGTCACCCCGACGCCGAGCTCCCGCTCGACGAGCTCGACGTAACGCCGCGCAGCCTCGGGAAGGTCGTCCGCCGACGCGCAGTCGTCGAGCGGCTCCGACCACCCGGGCAGGAGGTCGAACACCGGTCGCGCAGCATGGAAGTCGCTCTGGTGCGCCGGGAAGTCGCGCGTCTCCTCGCCGCCGCGCAGGCGGTAGCGCACGCAGACGGGCAGCTCGGAGAAGTGCGAGAGCACATCGAGCTTCGTCAGCGCGAGCTGGTCGATGCCGTTCACGCGCACCGCATAGCGCAGCGCGACAAGGTCGAGCCAGCCGCAGCGGCGGCTGCGACCTGTAACGGTTCCGTACTCGTGGCCGAGCTCGCGCATCGTCTCCTGGTCGGGGCCTTCGATCTCCGACGGGAACGGCCCTTCGCCGACGCGCGTGACATACGCCTTCGCGACACCGATCACGCGGTCGATGCGTTGCGGCCCGATACCGACGCCCGTGGCGGCGCTCGATGCAACCGGGTTCGACGAGGTGACGAACGGATAGGTCCCGTGGTCAAGGTCGAGCAGCGTCGCCTGTGCACCCTCGAACAGCACGTGCTTCCCGTCGCGTAGCGCATTGTCGACGTAGAGCGACGTGTCGGTGACGTACGGCCGGAGCCGCTGCGCATACCCTTCGTATTGCGCCGCGACGGTCTCGAGATCGAACGGCTCGGACTCGTAAACGCGCTCGAGCCACAGGTTCTTCTCCGCGAGCGCGACCTCGATCTTCTGGCGGAGGATCTTGGCGTCGAGGATGTCCTGCACGCGGATGCCGAGCCGCATCGCTTTGTCCGCGTACGCGGGGCCGATCCCGCGCTTCGTCGTTCCGATCGCGAGCTTGCCGAGCCGCCGCTCGCTCGCCTGATCGATCGCGAGGTGCCACGGCATGATCAGGTGCGCGTTCCCGGAGAGGTAGACCTCGCTCGTCGAGTGCCCGCGCGCCTCGAAGTCGTCGAGCTCCCCGATCAGCACCTCGGGGTCGACGACGCAACCGTTGCCGATCACGCACGGCTTGCCGCGCACGATCCCGCTCGGCAGCGCGCGGATCTTGAACGTGTCGTCGCCGACGACGATCGTGTGCCCGGCGTTCGGGCCACCCTGGTAGCGGCAGACGACGTCCGAGTCCTGCGCAAGCAGGTCGACGATCTTGCCTTTCCCTTCGTCTCCCCACTGCGCCCCGACGATGACGGTCGCAGGCACAGGTCCCGCTCCGGCGCCGGCTAAGCCGGCGCCTGCGCTCCTGATCGTGCTCCGTCGAGCCTACGCACGTCCGCAGTGTAGAGGGCCACTCCGGACACGACCCGGTGCCTGGCACCGGGACGTGTCCCGAATCGTCAGGTCGAGGCCCCGCCCCAGAGCAGCGTGTAGAGGCCCCAGCCGGCGAGCGCGACGGCGATTGCGGCTGCGCCGAGGGCGAACGGGCCTCGCCGGAAGCGCGGGAAGAGGCCGAAGACCATCAGCTGGGAGACGAAGAGTGCGCCGAGGGACGGCTTCAGGAGATCGTCGTAGAAGCGTTCCGGGTTGATGAGCGAGATCGCGTCCGCCGCCAGGAACGGCACGGCGATCCACGCGACCAGCGTGCGTACCGGCGGGCCGTGCAGCCAGTGCAGGAGCCGCGCGAGTGCGACGTACTCGGCGACGATCAACGCGAGGATGCTCAGCGCCGTCAGCAGGCCGACCGTGACCGCGAGCGCGCGGCCGCAGTACGCCTGCGCGATCGCCGCGCCGGGAACGGCCGAGTCGCGCAGCTCGTCCGGAACGCCCGAGAGCGGCAGCGCCGACACGAAGAACACGACGCCGACGATCGCCACGGCCGCCACGAGCACGCGCCGCACGGTGCGGTTCGCCCCGCGAACCTCGGCGCCGAGGTACAGGGGAAGACTCGCGCACACGAACAGCAACGCCGTGCTGCCCGTTGCGCGCCCGACATCGTTCACCTTCGGCGAGGACGCGAACGTCGTCGACGTGTGCCTGTACGTGAACCACGCCACGACGAGCATCGCCGCGAGCTGCGCGACCGCGAGCACGCCGAGCGGGACGAGCACGAGCCGAACCGGCAGCAGCACGAGCAGGACGATCAGCACGGGGAGGACGAGCTCGAACGTGTTGCGGTACGCCTGGATGCCTGGAAACACCGGCGTCAACACGTCGTAGACGACCTGCGTGATCGTGTACGGCAGGTAGAGGAAGTACGCAAGCGCCCAGATCCAGCCGTGTGCCAGCGCAGCGGGCCGTCCTGCCGCGGCTTCGACGAACGCCGTCAGCCCGCCCGGTGACGCGACATGGCCCGAGTACGTGAACCAGATCCAAACCGGCGCGGCGAAGACCGCGACGGCCAGCAGGACGACGAGCCCGGCAGAGTCGACGCCGTCGTCCGCGGCTCCCGGAAAGATCGACAGCAGCGCGATCGGTCCGCCGATCGACGCGATCGCGAAGCCGAGGAAGAGCGAGCGGGGAAGCGGTGCCGCGCCCGCGTCCCCGCTCTCGATGTTCGTCTCTAGCCCCAGGCGTCTCCGCCGGTGGACGTGTCAGGCGTCGTCGAGACGCCGCCGACGGGTACCGACGTCGTGCCGCTGCCCACCTTGAAGGACGTCTTCATCCCGAGCGCAGCGTGCCCGGGCACCGGGCACCAAACCTGCACCGTCCCGCCCTTCGAGAACTTGACGGTGAGCGTGCGCGTCTTGCCCGGCGCGATCGACGCGAGCTTCTTGACGCCGGTCAGACCTCCACCCGCGACGGCCAGCGCGTGCTTCATCTGTCCGGCGTTGTGCACTGTGAACGTCACGGTCCCGGCGACGACGATCTTCCTCGAGAGCGTGAGCTTGTACTCCCGCTCGGTCACCTTGATCGCTGTCGCCGCGTTTGCGCTGCCGTGGCTCATGACCGCAGCGAGCGCTGCGCCTGCCAGAGCCAGTGCGATCGCGACCGCCACGGCGAGGAGCGAAAACCTGTGCCTGTTCCGACTCATGCGGCTCCTTTCGGCCCGATCCAACCACCCTGCCTACGGCAGGGCAAGAGGTTCGGATTCAGACCCTCCTACGCGGCCGCGACGCCGGTCTCGGAGACCGCGCGCTCGACGCGGACCGAGTGGCCGCGCCGACAGAGGAACGTCCCGTGCCGTAGGTCGAGCTCGAGCCGTCCGGCGAAGGTCGCGCCGAGATAGCCCTCGCCGCCGTCCAGATCCGCACACTCCACACACACAGCCGTGAACGAGGTGGCGCGAGGCGAGATCTGCACCACCTGTTCGCGGAAGGTCACGCCGCAGCCAGGTCCGCGAACTTCGCGTAGCGCTTCAGGAACGAGAGCTTCATGGAGTCGGTCGGCCCGTTGCGGTGCTTCGCAAGGATCACCTCGGCAAGGCCCTGCTGATCGGACTCCTCGTTGTAGTACTCGTCGCGGTAGATGAACGCGACGAGGTCGGCGTCCTGCTCGATCGAGCCCGACTCGCGCAGGTCGGAGAGGATCGGCCGCTTGTCGGTGCGCTGCTCGACCGCGCGCGAGAGCTGCGACAGCGCGATGATCGGGACGTCGAGATCGCGCGCGAGGATCTTCAACGAGCGCGAGATCTGCGACACCTCCTGCACGCGGTTCTCCGTGGTGCCGCCGCTCGTCATCAGCTGCAGGTAGTCGACGACGATCAGCCCGAGATCGGGATGGCGGGACTTCAGGCGTCGCGCCTTCGACCGGATCTCCATCATGTTGATCGAGCCCGTGTCGTCGACGTAGATCGGCGCCTTCGCAAGCTTGTCGCACGCGGCGGTGAGCCGCGGCCAGTCGTCGGGCGCGAGCTTGCCGGTGCGCAGCCGCTGCGACTCGACCTTCGCCTCGCTGCACATGAGCCGCTGCGTCACCTCGGACTTCGACATCTCGAGCGTGAACATCCCGACCGGGATGTTCTGCCGCACGGCGATGTTCGCCGCCATGCAGAGCGCGAGCGCCGACTTCCCCATCGATGGGCGAGCCGCGACGATGATCAGGTTGCCCGGCTGGAAGCCCGACGTGAGCCGGTCGAGCTCGCGATAGCCCGACGCGGTGCCGGTGACGTCGGCGCCGGCCTCGTACAGCGTCGTGATGCGCTCGAAGCTCTCCTTCAGTAGCTGGTCGATGTGCGTGAACTCGCCCGACACGCGCTGCTGCGACAGGTCGAAGACGATCTGCTCGGCACGATCGACAAGATCCCCCGCCTCGCCTGGGCGATCCCATCCGAGGCGGGAGATCTCGCCCCCTGCGCGGATGAGGCCGCGCAGGGTTGCCGTCTCGCGCACGATCCTCGCGTAGTGCGAGGCATTCGCGGTCGCGGGGACGAGCGCCGCGAGCTCGTGCAGCCGAACACGGCCGCCGACGTCCTCGAGCTCGCTCCGTTCCTCCAGCTCGTCCGTCAACGTGATCGCATCCACCGGCTCGCCCTTCGCATAGAGCGCGAGCGTGGCGCGGTAGATCTTCGCGTGGGACTCCCGGTAAAAGTCCTTCGCGTCGAGGATCTCGCTGACGACTCCGATCGCCCCTGGGGAGAGCATCATCGCCCCGAGGACCGACTCCTCGGCCTCGAGGTTCTGAGGCGGGACGGGAGCACTGTCAGGAACGGCTGCGAGCGTCGCCATGCGCGCGGATTCCACCACGGGATCCCCCGCGCTGCCAGGTCTGGAAGAGTCCGTTGTGAACATGTCTTTTCGCGCCATTTGCAGGGAAAAACATGCTCGCAGGAGCATCGGACGGCGCGTCCCCTGTGGACAGATCGTGTGCACCGTGCTGGAACTTCCTAGGAAGTTCCACAGGCCGTGCATAGCGCTGTGGAAACAGCGGGGTCAGACCCGGGAGGGTCTGACCCCGGGAAGGGCTACTCGTCCGCGAGGGCCGCGTCTGCGTCGGCGCGCCAGTCCGGCTCAGGCTCGGCCTCCGCTGCGGGCTCCTCGGGCTCCTCGTCCTCGCTCGCGAGGATCTCCTCCATTGCGGGGCCTTCGTGCGCCGGCTCTGCAGCCGCCTCGGCCTGCTGCTCCGTGGCCTCCATCGCAGCAAGCTCCGCGTCGGAGGGCAGCTCGCCGCCCTCAGGGATGACGAGCGTCGTCACCTCGACCTGCACGTCCTGGAAGAGGTCGATGGGCACCTGGTAGCGGCCGATCCGCTTGATGTTGTCGACGCCGATCTTCCGGCGATCGACGCGGACCTTCGCCTTCGACCAGAGCTCGTCTGCGATGTCCGTCGGCGTCACCGAGCCGAAGAGCGACCCGGTCGGTCCTGCCTTCACCTCGAAGCGCAGCTCCGTCTTGCCGATCGTCGCCGCGATCGCCTGCGCCTGGTCGGAGGTCTTCGCCTCGTGGCGGGCGACACGCGCATCCCGCTTGTGCAGCTCAGCGACCCGTGCGGTCGTCGCCTCTTCGGCGAGCCGCCGCGGGAACAGGAAGTTCCGCGCGTAGCCGCGAGCGACCGACACGACGTCCCCGCGGAGGCCGACCTTCTCGACGTCCTTCAGCAGAATGACGTCCATCAGCGGTCCCGGTCCTCACGCCGGCCGCGGCCGCCGCCGCGCTCGCGGTCATCGCTGCCCTCGGCGACGTAAGGCAGAAGCGCCATCTCGCGCGCCCGCTTGACCGCCTGCGCGACCTGCACCTGATGGCGCCGGCATGCGCCCGTGATCCTGCGGCTGCGGATCTTCCCCTTCTCGGAGATGTACCGCCGCAGCTGGTTCACGTTCTTGTAGTCGATCTCCGCGATCTTCTCCTTGCAGAAGTAGCAATTCCGGCGCTTGATCGCCCCCGCGGGGCCGCCGGGCCGCTTCCGCTGCTGCTGTCTCTCACGTGCCATTAGAACGGGATGTCGTCGTCGGTCGCGGACGGGAAGTCCGCAGTTGACTCGGCGCCCGCGCCTGCGGGCACGAACTGGTTGCCGCCGCCGAACTCGCCGCCGCCTTCGCCGCGGCTGCCGAGGAACTGCACGGACTCGGCCACGATCTCGACCGACTCGCGCTTACCGCCGTCCTGCGCCTGCCACTCGCGCCAGTCGAGCCGGCCGTCGACCGCAACCGGGCGGCCCTTCGAGAGGTACTGCGCGCAGCTCTCCGCCTGGTTGCCGAAGACGGAGATGCTGAAGTAATTCGGCTTGTCGGTCCAGTTGCCCGACTCGTCGCGCCGCCGGCTGTTCACCGCGATGCGCAGCGAGCACACGGGCGTGCCGCCCGGGGTGTGCCGAAGCTCGGGATCGCGGGTCAGATTGCCCACGAGCACGACCCGGTTGATGTTGGCTGCCATCGCCTACTCCTCCTCGTCGTCCGAACGTGTGTTCGGCTCAGCGTACTCGGGCGCTGCGACGGCGGCCGCTACAGGAGCGGGCGCCGGCGTCTCGTCACGGGGTGCACTCGTGCGCGAGCCCTCGATGTGCTTCACGGCCATGTGGCGCAGCACTGCGTCGTCAATCTTGAGGACGCGGGAGACCTCGGCGAGCGTCTCTGCGCTCGACTGGAAGACCACGAGGTGGTAGATCGCCTCGGGCTTCTTCGCGATCTCGTAGGCGAGCCGCCGCCGTCCCCACGCGTCGTGGGAGCGCCACGTGCCGCCGCTTTTCTCGACGAGCTCGCGCACGCGCGCGATCAGCTCGTCCTGGTGGGCCTCTGCGCCCTCCGGGTCCAGCATGAGCAAGATTTCGTACGTCGTCAAAGCCCCGATCACTCCTTCCCATGGTCTGAATCGGCCCCGACTGCTTGCGCCGCTCGGGGTGGAACGGCGCGATGACGGGGCAGGAAGCAGCGGCCACTGTAGCATCGCCCCGATGAAGCGCTTGACGGCGTGGCTCACCGGGGTGGCGGGCGGCGTGGCCGCGGCCCGCATCTTCCGGCGCCCGCCGGCGCCCGCGCACGTCGTGGTGCACGAGCCCGACCCGGCCGAGGAGCTCCGCTCGAAGCTCGCGGAGACAAAAGCCGCGGCGCCCGAGGCGCCGCCGGACGACGACCCGGACGCACGCCGCCGCGCGGTGCACGAGCGGGGCCGCGCCGCCGTCGACGAGATGCGCGGCGACCGCACGAGCGAGTAGCGCGGCGTATCCCTGCGCGCGGCTCCGGCGTTTCCGGGGCGGTGGCACGCCGCGTTCCAGCGGATCTCGAAGACGCGCTCGCGTCGAATCGCGCTGCGCGCGACCGCTTCTGGGCGATGCCTGCCGAGCAGAAGGACGCCTGGGTCGGGTGGGTTGACCGCGCGCGGATGCCGGGTGCGCGCCGCCGGCGCATCTCCCAGGCGGTGTACCGCTTGTCCGGCTCTCCCGTCTCGTCGGTGCGAAGCGAATCGACTGCCGTTGCCCTTCCGCGCGAGCACGCCGCACTCGCGTGGGTGCTCGGACTCGCGGTGCTCGCCGCCCTCGCCGCGTTCCTTGTTTGGCTGACGCTCTATCGCCACCACCACGACTCGAGTGCGGCGGCGGTCGCCGTCTCGTCGAAGTCGTCGGTGCCGAAGGTCACCGGCATCCGCGTGCAGTCGGCGCAATTCCAGTTGCGCCAGGCGAAGCTCGCGTCGAAGGTCGAGCGCAAGGCTGCGGCGAAGCCGAAAGGGATCGTCGTCGGCCAGTCGCCGAAGCACGGCGCGTCTGTACCGCAGGGGACTGTCGTCACCCTCCTCGTGTCGAAGGGCCGACCGGGTGTCGGGATGCCCGACCTGACGGGCCTCGCGGCCGCCGACGCGCTGAAGGCGCTGCAGGCGCGCGGGCTCTCGGCGAAGCTCGAGCAGATCGCATCGTCACAACCGCCGGGCACGGTCGTCGCGCAGTCGCCGAATCCGGGCAAGCGCGCGCAGCACGGTACGCAGGTCGTGTTGCAGGTCTCGAAGGGCAAGACGTCAGTCGTGGTGCCGAGCGTCACGGGGCAGAGCGCGCAGGAGGCGTCGACTGCACTCCAGCGTGCGGGTCTGCGCTCGACGGTCGCGACCGTGCCGAGCACGCAGGCGAAGGGAACCGTTGTCGCGCAACATCCGGCGGCGGGAACGAAGGTCGCACAGGGCTCCGCAGTTCGCTTGAACGTGTCGAACGGCGCAACGCAGAGTGCGACGACGACGGCGGAGACAGGGACATCGACGACATCGGCTCCGCCGCAAACCGGCAACGACTACCGCGGCATGCGACTGTCGCAGGCTGTGCAGAAGATCGTGCAGGGCCGCCAGCAGGTGATCGTCCAGTACGTCGCGTCGGCGATGCCCCCGGGCGTCGTCGTCGCCGGCATGCCCGTGGGGTCGCGCGAGCGCCTGCAGGTGGCAGCCGGCTCGCAGGCCCACACGACCGCCGACGTACCCGACGTCACCGGTGAGGACTCGGCCACAGCGGCAAGCGATTTGCGCTCCGCCGGCTTCACCGTGATCCAGGCGCAATGGCCGGTCAGCGACGCGAGCCAGGATGGAACCGTCGTCTACCAGACGCCCGCGGGTGGGCAGGCGCCGGTCGGTGTGGCGATCGTCATTTACATTGCGGCCGGAGGCGGCTAGGCCGGGAGCGCGCTAGGCTGGAGCCTCTGCGGCTGTGGGAGCCGGGGATGTGGTGAGGGAGCCGCAGCCCTGCCTGCCCCGGCTCCTTTATCTCACCGTGTTTACGTGCGCGGGTTCAGCGCATCGTCGAGCGTGTCGCCCGCGAAGTTGACCGAGACGAGCAGCAGCACGAGCAGCACTGCAGGAAAGACGAAGAGCCACCATGGCGACGAGACCGGCGCGAAGGTGCCGGGCGCGAGCACGCCGCGTGCGGCGACCGCGAGCAGACCGCCGAGCGTCGGCTTGTCGTATTGGTTGAAGCCGTAGCCGAGGTAGTCGACCGTTGCGACGAGCACGATCGACTGGCTGACGACGGTCGTCGCGGCGACGAGAATCGTGCCGCCGGCGTTCGGGATGATGTGCCGCGCGATGATCCGCGGGCCGACCGCGCCGAGCGCCTGCGCCGCTTCGATGTACTCGCGCGTACGCAACGTCAGCACCGTTGCGCGGACGACTCGCGCGACCGGGATCCACAGGATCGCCGTCAGCCAGTACGCGTACTCCATCGGCGTGACAGGTGCGCGGTTCCAGACGATCACGATCAGGAGGAATGCGATCGCGGGGACCGCGACGACAACCGTTGTCACCCAACTCGTGAGTGCGTCGAACCAGCCGCGGTAGTACCCGGCGAGCGCGCCGACGATCGTCCCAGCAACCGTCGTGAGCCCCGCGCAGGTCAGTGACGAGATCGTCGTCTCGTGAATCGCGACGAGGAGCTGCGACAGGAAGTCGTGGCTGATCGCGTCCGTCCCGAGCAGGTGATGCGCCGTCAGGGGCGGCTGCGGGTGGCCGAGATATTTCAAAAATTCATCTTCGGCCGCGTACGGCGCGAGCCGCTTCGCGAGGAAGCCGACCACGAAGAACGCGACGACGATCGCGAGCGCGGAAACGCCGAGGGGCCTGCGCCGGAACCGGTGAAACGCCTGCCGCCACGGCCCAGCCGTCGTCGTGGGCGCGGCAACAGCTGGAGCGGCGGTCGTGCTCACGATCGCGCGATTTTAAACTCCTGCCCGTGGCGGTCTATCTCGCGCGGCGCGCGCTGCTCGCAGTGTCCGCCCTCTTCGCGGTGTCCTTCGCCGCTTTCGTGACATTCGGGTTGTCGTTCGATCCGAGCTATCCGCTCGTCCTCGACCCGGATCAGCGACCACGCCACGTCGTGATTCGCGTCTACCACCTGCATGACCCGATCCTCCAGCGCTACTGGCTCTGGTTGAAGAGCCTGTTCACGCACGGGTTCGGGTCCACGGTGTCCCTCAGCGTCGACATGTTCCCATCGCCTGGGCACATCTCCGCTCCCGGCCAGCCGATCGGGCCGGCGCTCCTCCACGGAGCGGGGATCACGCTTCAGCTCGTCGCGTACGCCCTCGTGCTCACAGTGATCGGCAGCGCGGCCGTGGGGACGTACTCGGCGCGGCATCCCTACGTGCGCTTCGACGTTCCGCGCATCGTGACGTACGTCGCGGCGTCGATGCCGACGTTTCTCATTGCGTACCTGCTTCGGCAGGGGCTTGCCGGGAAGATCACGACGACCTTCGTCGCCGGCCAGACGCACATCAGCAACTCGAGCTTCTTCAAGGTGGGACCGCCGACGGGCGGCTTCCTCGACTGGTTCCAACACATGACGCTGCCCGCGTTCGCGCTCGCGATCGGCCTCATCGGCATCTACGCGCGCTACATCAGGACAGCGATGCTCGTCTCGCTCGGTGAGCAGTACACGACCGTTGCGCGCGCGAAGGGACTGTCGGAGCGCCGCGTCGTCTTCCGGCACGCGCTGCGCAACTCGCTCGTGCCGGTCGCGTCGCTCCTCTCACTCGAGCTCGGCGCGGTCGTCGGCGCCTCGCTTGCCGCCGACGCCGTCTTCGGCCTCGGCGGCCTCGCGCAGGCGTTCCTCACCGGGCTGGCCGCGGCGGATCCGTTTCAGCTGACCGCGCTCGTCGTCGTCGCGGCGGGCGTCGTCGCGGTCTTCCTGCTCGTCTCCGACCTCTTCGTCGGGCTGCTCGACCCGCGGATCCGCGTCGCGGATTAGACGACGCGTGTACCGGTGGCCTTGAACGTCGCGTAGACGACCTGGCCGGTCTCGAGCCCGAGACGTTCGAGCGACTCAGCGGTGATCTCCGCGCTGACCGGCCCCACGCTCACGCGGACGCGGTTGCCGAGCTCGGCGATGCTGCGGATCGGCGCGTGGATGACGTTCAGCGCGGAGTCGTGCGGCGGCGCGTCCGCGAGCGTGATGTCCCATGGATAGACCGCAAGTGCGACGCGTCCTGCCGCCGGGTCGGCCGTCACGACGGTCGTGCCGTCGGCGAGGTGGACGCGCGTCGAGCCGTTCCGGCTCGGCTCGGCAACGCCGTGCAGGAGGTTCGCTCCAGTGAACGACGCAACGAACGAGTCCGCCGGTTTGCCGACGAGCTCGCTCGGCGTGCCGGTTTGGCGCAGCGAGCCGTCGACGATCACGCTCACCTCGTCGGCGAGCGCCGCCGCGTCCTCGAAGTCGTGTGTGACGAGCAGCACAGGGATCTCGAGGCCGGCAAGCAGCTCGTGGAGCTCGGCGCGGACCGTCGTCTTCGTGTGGGCATCGAGGGCCGAGAGCGGCTCGTCGAGCAGCAGGACCTGCGGGTCGCGCGCGAGTGCGCGCGCCAGCGCGACGCGTTGGCGCTCGCCGCCGGAGAGCTGGTGCGGCCGGGCGCGGTCGAGGTGGGCGATCCGGAACCGCTCGAGGTACTCGTCCGCCGCGTGCCTGCGCGCGTACTCGATGTTCTGCCGCACCGTCATGTGCGGGAAGAGGGCGTACTCCTGGAACACGAGCCCGACCCGCCGGCGCTCCGGCGGGAGCTCGACACGGCGCTCCGCGTCGAAGAAGACCTCGTCGTCGACGGCGATGCGTCCCGACTCGGGGCGGGCGAGCCCGGCGACGGCGCGGAGCACGGTCGTCTTGCCGGCGCCCGACGGCCCGACGAGCGCGAGCGTCGAGCCGACCTCGAGGCTCAGCTCGAGCCGGAAAGTCCGAAGAGGGACTGTGATCTCGTCGACTCTGAGCGTTGCCATGTGAGACCCGCGTGCAGGGCGGTGAGGAGGACGACGCTGAAGAGTACGAGGACTGCGCTCATTGCGAGCGTCGCGTCGAAGTCCTGGTCGAACTGGGCGTAGATCGCGAGCGGCACGGTCTGCGTGACGCCCTGGAGGCTCCCGGCGAACATGATCGTGGCGCCGAACTCGCCGAGGCCGCGCGCGAACGAGAGGGCGAGGCCGGCGATGAGGCCGCCGCGCGCGAGCGGCAGGATCACGCGAAAGAACGTGCGCGCGGGGCCGGCGCCGAGCGTGCGCGAGGCGGCCGCGAGGTTCGGATCCGTCGCCTCGAACGCCGCGACCGCCTGCCGGACGTAGAGCGGGCTCGCGACGTAGGCGACCGCGATCGTCACGGCGGTCTGCGTGAACGGAAGCGAGATGCCGAGCGTGTCGAGGCTCGAGCCGAGCAGGCCGA
>DATAOK010000046.1:0-60335 GCA_036265735.1 Gaiellaceae bacterium | reverse complement strand
TCGACGCTCGTTCCGCCCGCGCTTGCGCTGACATCCGCGGCGGCCGTCGTGGCGTCTGTCGTGCCTGAAGTCGTTGTTGTTACTGCTGTAGTGACGGCAGTGGGGTCGCTGGTCGGCGATGTTGTTGCCGGTGTCGGAGTGGCGCTGATGTCGGTCACCGCGTGTCCTCTCCTCGGTTGTCGGGGGCGGCCGGCTTCGCGTGGACGACGTGCTCTCGTCCTGTAAAACCGGTTGGCACCGACCTTCCACGGTGTCCAACTCCGGGAACTACGACCCTTGTCGCATTTGTTTAGGTCGACTTCCCTAGGGAAACTTGAGGAGCAGTTGCGGCGAGGCGGGCGGAGGTGCTGCGGTGGGCCGAGCCAATGCGGGGCGACGCCCGATAGTGATTGCGGATCCCGATGAGGGGGCGCGCGCGACGCTCGCCAATCTGCTGCGAGCGGCGGGTTACACGGTGCTTGACGTCGCGACGGGTGAAGAAGCTGTGCAGCAAGCCCGTAAACGGCTGCCGGCGTTGCTGATCCTCGAAGTGCCGCTCGGAGGGTTGTCCGGCTACGAGGTATGCCGAACTCTGCGTGAGGAACACGGCGAAGAGCTGCCGATCATCTTCTTATCCGGCGTGCGAAGCGAGCCACACGATCGAGTCGCAGGACTCCTGATGGGAGCAGACGACTATCTCGGCAAGCCGTATGCGCCCGATGAGCTGCTTGCGCGAGTGCGGAGACTCGTCCGCAAATCGCGAGGTAATTCCTCGCGCTATCAGCTCACACCGAGAGAGGTCGAAGTGCTCGAGTTGCTTGCACACGGTTTGTCACCGGAAGAGATCGCGGCGCGCCTGGTCATCAGCGTGAAGACAGTCGGCACGCACATCGAACACATCTTCCGCAAGCTCGGGGTTCGAACCCGCGCGCAGGCGGTCGGCGTCGCGTATCGTGAGGGCTTCGCCGAAAGCCCGAAGTGATGACCGATCGCAGCCCTGGTTCACTCGAATGGGGGGTGCTCGGCAGATCGATCATCCCGTATACCGCGGAGTGGCCATGCAGTGCGACGAGTGCGGGCGGGAAGCCGACGTGGAGGCACACGGTTGGAAAGCCTTCGTGACCCGGTATGCCGCAGTGGAGGAAACGGAGCATCCGCAGCTTGCTCTGTACTGCCCGGAGTGTGCGGAGCGTGAGTTCGGCGATGCCGGCGCAGAGCTCTCTGACTAGCTTGGCCTGACCGGTCGCCGCACTTCAGCTGAGCTCGATCGCCATTCCCTCGCGTGCGAGGGTCGGCGGGCGCTCGAGCGACCGGCTGAGCTCGCCTGCGCGGTCTTCGAGCTGCTCGAGGTCCTTGTCGGAGTGATTCGGCTCGTGGTGGAAGAGCACGAGCCGCTTCGCGCCGACGGTCTCGCTGAACGCGACCGCATGCGCGACGCTCGAGTGACCCCAACCGATGCGCGCGCCGTACTCCTCTTCGGAGTACTGCGAGTCGTGCAGCAGCAGGTCGACGTCTTTCGCGATGCCGCCCGCGGAGACCCATTCCGGCGCGCGGCCCTCGATCCCGGCCAGCGCCGGCTCATGATCGGGGATGTACGCGACCGCGCTCCGTTCCGTCTCCAGCCGGAGACCGACGGTCGGGCCGGGATGCAGGACGAGATCCGACGAAAGCGTCAGGCCGTTCGAGCGCCACGGGTCCGCAGGAAGATCGTGAAACCGAACCGTCGCCGGGACGTCTCGGAAGTCGAGCGGGAAGAGAGGCGGCGAGAACGCACGATGGATGCGATCGTCGAGGCTCAGCACCGGCGAGCGCGGGCCGTGGATCTCGAGCGTGACGTCGTCATCCCACAGCGGCGCGAAGAACCGCAGCCCCTCGAGATGGTCGAAGTGGAGGTGCGTCAGGAAGAGATGGATGCGACGCGTGCCGCGTTTGACGAGGTCTGCGCCGAGCGCGCGGATACCGGTTCCCGCGTCGAGGATCAGCGCGATCTCGTCGTCGAGCGCGACCTCGACGCATGACGTGTTGCCGCCGTACGTGACCGTGCTCGGGCCCGGCGTCGGCACGGATCCGCGACATCCCCAGATCGTGAGTCGCATCAGACTCGCCAGAAGATCGCGACGATGCCGATGAACTCTTCGGTGTGCGCGTAGAGTGGGAACGCGGTCACTTCGACCTCACGCTCGACGCCGTCCGTGCTCGTGACGAGATAACGCTCGTGAGCAGGTCGCCGCTCCACGAACGCGATGTGCGCGGGGCGGCGCTCCGGCGGCAACGGCTCCGATTCCGCCGTCCGCGGCTCGAAGGTCTGCAGCCACGCCTCGAGCGGAAGCTCGCCCGTCTCGGAGAACCGCTTGCCGACAACGGCTTCCGCCGCTTCGTTGTAGAAGACGAGCGTTCCTTCTGCGTCTGCGATGAGTGCCGGCGTCGAGAGGTTCGACGTGAACTCGCGCGCGAGGATCAGGAGGAGCTGTTTCTGCTGCGTTGCCACCGGCGCTCTGCATTGTCGAATGCGACGCGCGCCTTGTCGAGTTCGGCCTGTGCTTGCTCCCAGCGCCTGTGGGCCTGGCGCTCTTCCGCCTCGGCGGCGGCGAGCTCCTGCTTCGCCTCGTTGAGCTTGGCGCGGGCCTCGCGATCGTCTTTCTTCGGAGGCTTCGGCCGGGCAGGGCGCGCAGACGGCGTGACATGCGAGAGCAGCGTGCCGAAGCCGCGCGGCTCGAGCTCCCGGTCCAGGCGGCCGGCCAGCAACTCGTTCGCCGCCTCCTCGTCAACGGCGGCGGCGAGCAGCGACTGACGAACGGCGTCGCCGCCTGCCTTGACGAGCCGCGTGAGCGCGTCTCGCTGCTGCTTCGTCGCGTCTTCGATGCTTCCCGTGCCGGAGACCTGCGCTTCGAGCAGCGCGACGGATGCGCTCAGGAACGCGTCGACGTCGCTGCGATGCTCGCGGACGAGCCGATTCACAGCAGCCGCGGCGGCGGTCGGCTTACGCAGCGCTTTCACGCGCGCCCGGTCATCGCCGCTGAGCTCGCCCGCTGCCTCGTTGCGCGCCGCCGTGAACTCGGCGGGCGGTAGGCCGTAGAGGTGATCAATGATCTCGTCGACCGTCATGCAGTCATTCTTACGGTGTGAAGGTGCTCGACGTGGAGACGCCGCACGGGCCTGCGCGCGTGCATCTGGATCGCACAACGGGAGCGTGGGGCGGGCTCGTGCTCGGGCACGGCGCGGGCGGCGGTGTCGGTGCGCGCGATCTGGTCGCGGCAGCCGCCGCTGCGAAGGCAGAAGGACTGAGCGTTGCGCTCGTCGAGCAGCCGTATCGCGTCGCGGGACGGCGCTCGCCCGCGCCGGCGCACCAGCTCGACACGGCGTGGATCGCGGTGCTCGAGCGGCTGAAGACGAAGGAGCTGCGCGGACTGACGCTGATCGCCGGGGGCCGTTCCTCCGGCGCACGCGTAGCGTGCCGAACGGCGAGCCTCGCGGAGGCGGTCGGGGTTGTCTGTCTGGCGTTTCCACTGCGGCCTCCCGGCCGGGGTGTCAGCCGTCTCGACGAGCTGGAGGCCGTGACCGTTCCCACGCTCGTCGTCCAGGGCGCGGGCGACCCCTTCGGGATGCCGCCCGCGGGGGCGAACCGCACCGTGATCGAGGTCGCAGGCGACCACGGGCTCAAGAAGGACATCCCCGCCGTTACCGCGGCGATCGGCGATTGGCTCGAAACGATGCGACAGCCGTAACGCCGACAAAAGTCCCCTCTTGACCCGCTTGGCTCGAAACGTTTTGATTGCACCGTGGGCCCGACGATCAAGGACGTCGCCCGGCGAGCCGAGGTCTCACTCTCGACCGTAAGCGCCGTCTTGAACGGCTCGGCGCCGGCCTCGCAGGCGACGCGGCTCAAGGTGCTTGCGGCGGTTGCGGAGCTCGGATACGAGCCGAATTCGCAGGCCCGGAACCTCAAGCGCCGTCGCTCGCACGCCGTCGGACTGATCGTTCCGGACGTCCTCAATCCGTTCTTCGCGCTCGTGGCAGAAGGCGTCGGCGACGAGCTGCGCACGCACGACTACCTGCTCGTCCTCTGCTCGACGGACTTCGACGAGCGGCGCGAGGCGAGCTATGCGCGCCTGCTGCGCGCGACGCGGCTCGACGGCATCGTCCACCTCTCGAGCACGGGCCTGCCGCCCGCGGAACTGCACGAGCTCGCGCGCATCTCGAAGATCGTCACGGTCGACGAGCGCGTCCACGGCCTTGCCGCGCCGTTCGTCGGCTCCGACAACCGCCGCGGCGCACGGGCCGCCGCAGAGCTCGCGCTCGCGCGCGGGCACCGCCGCTTCGGGATCATCGCCGGCCCGACCGGCCTCTGGACGGCAGAACAGCGACTCGCCGGGTATCGCGAGGCACTTGCGGCCGGCGGGATCGACCCCGACACGGTGCCGACCGTCCCTGGCGACTACCGGCTCGAGAGCGGGCGCCAGGCAGCCGCGCAACTGCTACCACAGGAACCGACCGTGATCCTTGCCGCAAACGATCTGATGGCGGTCGGCTGCCTCCAGCATGCGCTCGGCGCCGGGCTGCGCGTCCCGCACGACCTCTCCGTCGTCGGCTACGACGACGTGCCGCTCGCGACCGTCGTCACGCCCGCGCTCACAACGGTGCGCCAGCCGGCGCGCGAGATGGGCCGCGTGGCCGCGAAGCTGCTCCTCGACGGGATCGAGGAGCGAGACGTTCCGGAGTCGGTCGACCTCGCGCCGGAGCTCGTCGAGCGGGAGTCGCTCGCATGAAGCTGCGCGCGGAGGCCGTCCACCACAACTTCGGGGCGACCGCTGCGCTCGCGCCGACGACCCTCGAGGTCGAGGACGGCGAGTTCGCGTCGATCGTCGGGCCGTCCGGCTGCGGCAAGAGCACGCTCTTCAACATCATCTCGGGGCTGCTGCTGCCGACCGCGGGCCGCGTCTTCCTCGACGAGCATGACGTCACGGGCCAAACCGGGCGCGTCGGCTACATGCTGCAGAAGGACCTCCTGCTGCCGTGGCGCACCGTCACGCAGAACATCGTCCTCGGTGCGTCGCTGACCGGCCGGGTCACACGCAAGGACAAGGAGGAAGCAGTGGCGCTCGCACGCCGCTACGGCCTCGGCGAGTTCGTCGATCACTACCCGCATACGCTCTCGGGCGGCATGCGCCAGCGCGTCGCGCTCATGCGTACGCTCGCGGTGCACAAGGATGTCATGCTGCTCGACGAGCCCTTTGGCGCGCTCGACTCGCAGACGCGGCTGCGCATGCAGCAGTGGCTGCTCGACGTCTGGCACGACCAGGAGCGGACGGTGCTCTTCATCACGCACGACGTCGACGAGGCGATCTTCCTCTCGGACCGCGTGCACGTGATGTCCGCACGGCCCGGCCTGTTCCGCGCGAGCTACGACATCGATCTGCCGCGTCCGCGCTCGATCGACATCCTGACGAGCGAGCCGTTCATCGCGATGAAGCGCGAGATCCTGCAGCTCATCTACTCGGAGACGCTGAAGCAGCTTGCGCAGGAGGGCGAAGCCGCGTGAGGCGTGTGACGCAGATCGTGCTGCCGCTCGCGCTCACCGCGGCGGTCTTCGGCATCTGGGATCTTGTCGTCAACGTCTTCACGATCCAGTCGTACGTCCTGCCGCGGCCGTACGCGGTCTTCGCGCAGATCGGGACGGACTGGGACGTGCTGCAGCCCGCGATGTGGCAGACGATCGAGGAGTTCGTCATCGGGTTCTTCGTCGGCATCGCCTGCGGGTTCGTGCTTGCGGTCGTGATGGGGGAGTCGCGGGTCATCAAGCGCGGGCTCTACCCGCTTCTGATCGCGAGCCAGGCGATCCCGATCATCGCGATCGGCGCGGCGCTGGTGATCTGGCTCGGCTTCGGCCTGACACCGAAGGTCGTGATCGTCGCATTGATCATCTTCTTCCCCGTCGTCGTGAACGTGCTCGACGGGCTCGCGAACGTCGACCGCGACACGATCTCGCTCGCACGCGCCATGGGCGCAGGACCTGTGCGGATCTTCCTGCACATCAAGCTGCCGTCGACGCTCACGCCGCTTTTCTCGGCACTCAAGCTCGCCGCGACGTTCAGCGTCACCGGCGCCGTCCTCGGTGAGTGGACGGCGTCGACGAACGGTGGGCTGGGCGTCTACCTCCTCGAACAGAACTCGCGCCTGAACACCGCCGGGGTGTTCGCGGCGATCCTTCTTCTTGCTGCAATCGGCATCGTCGGCTTCCTGCTCATCGCCGGTGCCGAGCAACTCGCAACGCCCTGGCGGACGCGGTCGACACCGCGCCGCCTGCCGTTCCGGCGGCACGTCCCCGTGACGCGCACCGCCGCAACCCCCTCGATCAAAGGAGAGAGCTCATGAGGCTCAAGGTTGGTGTCGTGCTCGCGCTTGCGACGCTCGCACTCGCCGCGTTTGCGGCGACGGCGAGCTCGCAGCCGCGGGCGGCGAAGCTGACGACGATCAAGATGGTGCAGGAGTGGCCGGTCGCCGACGGTTTCTGGATCCCGTGGATCGTCGCCCGCGACAAGGGCTGGTACAAGGCCGCCGGGATCGACCTGCAGATCATCCCGCCGCCGACCGTCGCCGACACGGTGAAGTTCCTCGGCACCGGCCGCGCGGACATCGGCTTCACGACGATCCTCGATGTGATCTTCGCGAAGGCGCAGAACGCACCGATTACGTCGATCGGCGCGTATTCGCAGTCGAACAACTGGGGCCTGATCGGCCGGCAGGGCGAGAAGGTCACGGTTGCGGGCCTGAAGGGCAAGACGGTCGGCATCTACAACGACGCGTGGACGAAGGCGCAGCTCAGCATCATGCTCGAGTCCGCGAATCTGAAGCTGAGCGACATCAAGATGGTCGCCGCTGCAAGTGACGTCGTGCCGCTACTGCTTGCCAAGAAGGTCGATGTCGCGACCGGCGTGACGAACGCCGAGGCCTCCGAAGTGCGGACGGTCGGCAAACAGAAGCCGGTCATGCTCCTCGCGAAGAACTACGGCGTGCCGAACTCGCCGATCTGGCTCGTCGCGGCGAACACGAGCTGGCTGCAGAAGAACCCCGCGCTCGCGAAGACGTGGTTCAAGGTCACGAAGCGGGCTCTGAACTGGGCGATCGCGAATCCGGCTGCCGCCGTGAAGATGTTCGAGAAGGCGTATCCGAAGGCGGAGAGCTACGCGTACGCGCTCGACCAGTGGAAGGCGACGATCCCGCTGTTCAAGTCGTCGGGCGGCTACTTCCACCAGACGAACGCACAGTGGTCGAAGCTCCTGCCCGCGCTCGTGAAGCAGAAGCTGATCACGAAGGCGCTGCCGCCGTCGAGTTACTACACGAACGCATATCTCGGCGGCTGATGGCGCGAGTCCTGATTGCCGGCGAGTCGTGGACGACGACGTCGATCCATGTCAAGGGATTCGACTCGTTCACCACGGTCGCCTATGAGGAGGGCGTCGGTGCATTGCGTGACGCCCTCCTCGCCGCGGGGCATGACGTCACGTTCATGCCGAACCACGTCGCGGCCGTCGACTTTCCGCACACGATCGACGGCTTGCGCGCGTGGGACGTCGTGCTGCTGTCCGACATCGGCTCGAACACGCTGCTGATTCCCCCTGCGACGTTCGCCCGCTTCGAGGCAAAGCCGAATCGCCTCGTTGCGGTGCGCGAATGGGTTCGCGGCGGCGGCGGGTTCGGGATGATCGGCGGTTACCTCTCGTTTCAGGGGATCGAGGCGAAGGCGAACTATCGCGGGACCGCCGTTGCCGAGCTGCTGCCGGTCGAGCTCGAGATCGGCGACGATCGCGTCGAGTCGCCGGACGAGGGATCGCCGGTGCTGACCGGAGAGTCGCATCCGGTCGTCGACGGGCTGGCTGCGGAGTGGCCGGCGATTCTCGGCTACCAGCGTGCGGCGGCACGGCCGTCGGGCTCGGTGCTCGCGCGCGTCGGCCCCGATCCGCTGCTCGTCGCCGGCGAGTTCGGCGACGGACGCACGCTTGCGTACATGACGGACATCGGGCCGCACTGGGCGCCGCCCGCCTTCCTCGCGTGGGACGGGTACGCGAGGCTCTGGGATCAGGCGGTGCGGTGGCTGGCGGGCTAGACGACGCGCAGCGCGCGACACTCGAGGTCATCGACGAGCTGCTCGGCGAGGTCGCGCCGGGCGTGACGGAGCGCGAGCTCGCGGCGCGGGCGCTCGAGCTCGCGCGTGCGCGCGGTGCATCGGGCGTCTGGACGCCGATCGCGGTCGGCGCAGGGGCGGGCAATCTCGTCTGTCATCCGGAGTATCCACCGACGGACCGCCGCGTGGCGGACGTGGATCTCGTGTTCCTCGACGTCACGCCCGAGTTCGACGGCTGGCCCGGCGACGCGACGCGCTCCGTCGTCGTGGGATCCGATCCGGTTCGCGAGCGGATCGTCGCCGACTGCGCGCGCGTTCTCTCGCAGACGATCGCAGCGATCGAGCCCGGGATGGAGGCACGCGAGCTCTTTCACGTGGCGCGCGACCTGCTCGATCACGACGGCTACGAGCTGCTCGACCTGCTCGGGAACATCGGCCACGACCTCGACCGTGGAGGCGCTGTCACCGGCTTCATCGACCCGCGCAACACGACGCCGATGTGGGGTTGCTGGGCGCTCGAACCGCACATCGGCATGGACGGAATCGGCGCGAAGGTCGAAGACCTCGTGTGGATCGGAGAGGAGGGTGTGCGTGTCATCGGCGCCTGAAGGGCTCGTCGATGTGCAGCGGGTCGCCCGTGAGTGCGCGGAGGAGGCAGTTCGACTCGCGCAGGTCGGAATGACGGAGATCGAGCTGCGCGACATCGTCGAGCAGTTGCTCGCCGACCGCGGCTGCGCGGAGCTCTGGTCGATCACGAACGTCAGCTTCGGGCTGCGCAGCACGATCTGCTTCCCCGATCAGCCTCCCACCGAGAACACGCTCGGGCCGGCGGACGTCGGGCACGTGGACGTCCATCCGATCTCCGTCGACGGCTGGTGGGGTGACTGCACGCGGACGTTTCAGCTCGGCGAGGACGCCGAGCGCGCGCGGGCCTTCGAGGCCGTGCGCCGCATTCACGAGGAGACGCTCGCACGGTGCACGCCCGGCATGCGCGCGCGCGATCTCTTCAACGGCTGCTTTGCGTCGATTCAAGCGGCGGGCTTCAAGCTTCATGATCCGTGGTCGAACATCGGCCACTCGTTGAAGCACGGCTCTGCCTACGACGAAAAGTTCATCGACGCGACCAACGAGCGCGAGATGTGGGGCGCGTGGGCGGTCGAGCCGTTCCTCGGCACCGCCGAGTTCGGCGTGAAGCTCGAGGACGTCGTGTGGTTCGGCGAGGTCGGCTGCGAGGTGCTGCGGTGAGGATCGCGGTTGGGCAGTTCGAGCCGCACGTAGGGGAGAAGGAACGAAATGTCGCGCGCTCGCTCGAGCTGATCGACGAGGCGGCCGCGCGCGGCGCGCAGCTGCTCGTCCTGCCTGAGCTCTGCTCGAGCGGCTACGTCTTCGAAAGCGCGGACGAGCTTTCCGCGCTCGCGGAGGACGTTCCCGACGGGCCGACCTGCGGGGCATGGCTCGATCGGTGCGCAGCGCACGGCCTTGTCCTCGTCGCCGGGATCGCGGAGCGCGACGGCGACGCGTTCTACAACGCAGCGGTGGTGCTGACGCCGGAGGGCTGGGCGGGCACGTACCGCAAGCTCCATCTCTGGGATCAGGAGAATCGCTTCTTCGAGCCGGGCGACCACGGTGTGCCCGTCTTCGACACACCGGCCGGCCGCGTCGCGGCGCTCGTCTGTTACGACGCCTGGTTCCCCGAGTGCTTCCGCCTCGCGGCGCTCGCGAACGCGGACGTCGTCTGCATCCCGACGAACTGGGTGCCGATTCCGGGCCAGGCCGAGGGGCAGCCGGCGATGGCGACCCTGCTCTGCCAAGCTGCGGCGCATGTGAACTCGATCGTCGTCGCGGCCGCCGACCGCATCGGCGTCGAGCGCGGCCAGCCGTTCATCGGGCAGAGCCTCGTCGTCTCTCACACGGGCTGGCCCGTCGCAGGCCCGGCGCCGGAAGACGGCGAAGCACTGCTCGCCGCCGACGTCGATCTCGATGAAGCGCGCGCGGCGCGGGCGTGGAACGAGTTCAACGACCCGCTGGCGGATCGTCGAGCCGACGTCTACGGCGAGCTCAGGTGAGATGACCGTGGCCACCCGAGCCTGGTCCGTACTAACTGCTCAGAGCCTCCTGCATCGCGATCGCGTACTGGGTGACTGTTCCGTGGTTCGGTGACGCTGCGAACTCGCTCTCAGCGGCCTCCCGCTCTTCGTCGGTTTGCCAGAACGTCACGTTGAGGAGCTGTCCGGACTCGCGATTCACAAGGACGTAGCCGCCCATGTTGCCGGGCAGGGTCCGAACGATGCCGACGGAGCGTTGCAGGGCGCCGAGGATCTCGTCGAGTCCCTCGGACGTGGTCTCAAATGCTTCGATACGCGCGAACATGCAATCGCTTGTTTCCGCCGTGGCAAAAACGAAGCCTGTCCGCTCGGGCACGGTTGCCCCAGGTGGCTGGACGGAGACGGGGCGGTGACCACAGCTGGCACGAACATTCGTGTAGCTCAACGCTAGGGCAACCGTCCGAGGGAATCGGTTGATCGACGGCGCGACGTCGATCAGCGTCGTCGTCCCCGGAACGACGCACCGGTACACCGCGCGGGTCGTCGGCTACGACGTGAGCGACGACATCGCAGTCCTCAAGCTCGTGAACGCATAGACGCAGCCGCACAGACAGGGTCAAGCACCGAGATGTCGAAAGAGCAGCTCGTCGCCGCGCTTCGCGCGCAGAGTTAGCCCCTTCTCGTTCGACTGAGCAGCGCCCCGCCGACGACGAGCAGTGCGAACGCGGCGATGCGGAGCACGCGGCTCGCCCCGCCGGGAAGCTGCTCGTCGAGCAGCACGACGCCGGCCGCGATCGGGACGGCGTTCGTCGTCAGCGTCGCGACGCCCGCGGCGGTCACCGCATTGCCGTGCTGGAACGCGGCCTGTAGCTGGATCGAGCCGAGGGCGTAGAACACGATCAGCGGCACGACGGCGAGGAACCAGGCGCCACCGAGGACGACGAGCTTCGCGGAGATGTCGCCGCCCGCGAAGAGCAGCCCGGCGGCGAAGCCGAGCGTCGCGGCATACGAGTACCGGACGCGCGCGACGCTGAGGGCCGCGGCGACGGCGGCGGTGACGCCGAGCCACAGTGCGGCCTGGGCGATGTGCGGCGCGTGGTCGCCGGGCTGGTGGCTCGGGAGCGACAGCCCGAGGATGATGAGCCCCGCGATCGCAAACGCAACTGCGAACTGCTCGTGGAGCGGCAGCCGGCTCGGGTGGCCTTTCGCCTCCGACATCGCGAGCACCGCGATCCCGGCAGCACCGACTGCTTGCACGAGCGCGAGCGGCGCGAGGTGAAGCGCGGCCACGTACATGAGCCAGCCGGCCGTCTCGGCGCCGAAGGCAAAGAG
The DNA here is from genome assembly GCA_036265735.1 of Gaiellaceae bacterium. Classification (GTDB taxonomy): domain Bacteria; phylum Actinomycetota; class Thermoleophilia; order Gaiellales; family Gaiellaceae; genus Palsa-739. The sequence goes on along the minus strand of DATAOK010000046.1, from coordinate 48,857 downwards.
CCAGGCGCGCGTTCCCACGAGGTCTCGCGCGGCCTGGAGCGGATGCCGCGGGGAGAGCGGCGGCAGCGCCCGCACGGCGTCGTGCTCTTTCGTGTACGCCCAGTTGACGGCGACTGCCGACACGAGCGCGAGCGCGAGTCCGAACCAGACGCCGATGTGCGCTGTTTACACCACCGGGTCGGTCTGTTGCGCCGCGTGCAACCGCGGCGCGACGACGCGCGCGCGGCGCGACGCCCTGCCGCTGTTGCGCCGCCTCGCTCAGTCGTGAGGGACGCAGTCGACGAGTTGCGCGAGGTTCGTGCCTCCGAGCCAGTTCTGGAGGCGCTTCAGGAGGAAGAGGGGCTGCCGCGACGGCGATGTGTCGGTGTCGCGACGAGCGACGAGGCCGTTGCGAAGCTCGGTCTCGGCGCTCGGCGAGATCTCCCACCCGACCGGCGCATGGAGCCCGGGGTGGCGGGCCGGTGAGACCGTGATCGTGCAACCGCCGGGCGTGAGCCTGTAGGCGTCGGCACGCGCGACCGTTTCCACCGAGTTGCGTCCGCCGAATGCGGTTACAGGCGGTGCAAGGGTCTGTCCCACAGTGCTGTCAGCGCTCGGGGCTTCCCGTGCGGACGCGACGTAATAGTTGTCCAGTTCGACGATCACAAGGGCGATCTTTCTCCGATCCGGATGCGACGCATTCTCGTCCTCGACCATCTGCTTGATCGAGGCGAACAGCGCGTCGACGGTGGCCAGGCCGCTGTTGTCGATGTAGCCGCCGTCCACGAGCTCGAGCTTGCAACCGGCACGACCGGTAATCGTCTTGCTCGAGCCGCAGGCTCCGTTGAGCCTCCGCGGGGTATCGGCGTTCGGCCGGCAGTGCTCGTCGATGCGGCCGGCCGGCGAAACGTACGGGAAGCGTCCGGCAAGCAGCGCCGCGGTGACGAGCCGCATGTCGCTTCCCCCGCAGAGTGCCGTGAGCGCCTGCGCCGTGCCGGCGAGCGGGCGCTGGTCGATGCTGTGCGCATTCGGCTTCAGCTGCGACGTCTCCGGCAGAGGCCAGGCGGACAGTGGAACCGGGCTCGTCACAGAGCGCGCCTTGCCACCGACAACAGTGGAGTTGAAGATGAGCAGCGGCACGAGAGCCGTGCGGCCCGGGCCCACAGTTGACCGCGTCTGCCAGACGCCTCGGAGAAAGCGACCGTGGCGCCAGTGGCGGTCAAAGCTGTTCTCGAGCACGGATGCTCGATCCGATTCGAGGCATTCTCCGCCGGGCGAGAACGAGCAACTCCCGCCCGATCCGGGATGCAGGCCGAGAAAGTGATTCGGCAGGTCGTGGAACAGGCCCCAGCCGATCGTCGGAGCCGCGAAGTCGCCGCCGAGGACTCGTTGGAACCAGTTGTACGGCAGGTAACCCTCCCCGAGGAGCTCCCGGGCGTACGCGTACGTCCCGAGTGCGCCGCCCGAAACGCTGCTGATCAGGAAGATGTTCTTTGCGGCAGCCCTCGTCTCGTCCGGCTTGCGCCGGTGCCTGCACGTCTTGTCGTAGTCCGGGTGCTCAGGATCCTCCTTCGTCGCGTGCGCGGCGACGATGCAGTCGAGCGCGACCGCCGTCCAGTACGCGGACCGGATGCCGCCCCCGTGCGTCGCGACGAGGACGAGCGGTACCGGCCCGTCAGCCTTTTGCTCGAGAGCCGAGTTGTGGTCTGCGAGCCACGCGTGAAAGGCGTCCTGGAGGTTGTGTGTCGCCGGGGCGACAGGGGGCTGAAGGCGCGTCAGCCTGACATCGTGCAGCTGCGCGGGCGCCGTGAGTCCGGCCGCCAGCCACCAGACAGCGAGCAGCGTCAGGATCGGCAGTTGCTGGACGCCGATCGACGACAGCAGGCGAGGCGGGCGGCGGTCGATCGCCCAGTTGGCGAGCCAGAAGAGGCCGCCGAGGATGCCCGCGAGCGCGATGTTGACGAGCCCGAAGACGCCGAGCGTGTGGCTGACGCTGAAGACTCGCGTGTTCAGCGCGAACATCGTTGCCAAGCCTCCGAGAAAGGACACGGGGAGGATGACGAAGCCGTTCCGGTTCTGATGAAGGCTGTCCGACCCGTGGAACAGCGCTGTCGCGTACCCGAACACGATCAGCAGCAGCGCGAAGCCTGCGATGTCCGCGCCGAGCTTGGTGTTGAGCCAGAACGGAAGAGAAAGCAGAGCGACAACGAGGAGCGCCACGAGCCAACCGCGTCCCTCGAGCGGCGCCGGGGCTGGCGCGGGTTGGCCGTCGCCCGTCATGACCACCGCGACGAAGCCGAGGAAGAGCGCCGGAAAGACGAGGGCGAACGACCCGAAGTGGAACTGCGGCGCGTCGGTGAGCATCGAGTCGATTGCGCCGGCAATCGCCGCAGACGCGATTGTCAGCAGCGGCACGATCGCGAGGAGCTCCGGCGCGATTCCGGGCTCGGGGACGGAGGCGTCGGTATCCGGACACTCGCCGCAAGGCTGGGCGTCGGGACTCGGGCTCTCAGGCGGCGGAGGCTGGAACCACCGCCACTCGAGAACCCCGAGCAGGCCCATCAGGCCGCCGAGAATGCAGACTCCCAAGCCGAACGACAAGAACAGTTTCATCACGAGACCCAGGCCGATCACGAAAAGCGTCGCGACCCACCAGCGGGCCCCGGACGGAACCACCGGCCGCCGATCGGTGACAGGCTCAGTGACGGCGGCGTGACTCCGTGCTAGGCGGAGGCTCGTCTCGTACACGACGAGTGAAAGCACGAGCGTCGCGGCGAGGCCGAAGCTGAGGTGCGCCAAATGCGTCTTGTCAGGGACGAGCCAGGTGCGGACGCTGTCGATCGCCTGGCTGCTCGTGTCGGCGACCAGGTCGACGATGACGACGAGCACACCAAGTCCGACGAGATTGGTTCGGTGGCGCTGGACGTAGATGCGGAGCTTGCGGACGGCTCCGGTGCGCCCAACCGCGCTCAGCGCGACGATGACGAAGATTCCGAGAAAGGCGAGCGCGCCGAAGTCGGCGCCGAGGGCGACGCGGTCAGCACCTCCGTGGTGGCCGCGGTCGGCGAGAAGGCGGAAGACCATCGCTGCTCCCTCGGTGGCCAACGCGAGCCCGACGAAGAGTCGGAACGTCCGGCGCAGGTGCTTCGGCATGGCGTCGTTCCCCGTCCCCGCGAGATTCCGCAGCGGCTTGAGCGAGAACGCGAACAGGATCACCCAGAGCGCGCAAAGCCCGAGATGCGCACTGACCCACCAGTAGTTCGGAAGCCGGCAACCACCGCAGTCCGTCTTGCTGTCGATGATGCCGGCCTTCCAGCCGCTGCTGTACGCGGTGCGGACGGCCTCGTCCATCCGCCAGGCAGCGACCAGCGCGAGAACCGCCGTAACGCCGTACGCACGACTGCGGATGCGAACGGGATCGATGCGCTGGAGGATGTGGCGAGTGTCTCAAGCTCGTCGCCTGAAGTCAACGGCTCGTGGCGCGCGGCTAGAAGGCGTCGTGCGGGAGGAGCACGTTGAACGTCGTGCCGCGCCCGACGGCGCTGCGCACGTCGATCGATCCCTTGTGCGCGTCGACGATCGCCTTCGTGATCGTCAGGCCGAGCCCGGTACCGGGAATCGCCTGCGCGGTTGCCGACTGCGTGCGGAAGAACGGGTTGAAGAGCTGCAGCTGGTCGGCTTCGGAGATGCCACTGCCGGAATCTGTGACCTCGAGCACGGTGTTGCCCTCGTGCGCGACGGTCTTGACGTTCACCCGGCCGCCTTGCGGCGTGAACTTGATCGCGTTCGAGACGAGATTGTCCATCAGCTGTGCAAGGCGTAGAGGATCGCCCTTCAGGTGTGGCGGCGCACCGTGGTCGACCGTCAGCTCGATCTGCTTCGCGTCCGCGGCCGGCTTTGCTGCCTGGACGCATTCGGTCACGAGCCGTTGGAGATCGACGTCGTGCACGTCGAGGTCGAGCTTCCGGTCCTTCGCCTCGGCGACGAGCAGGAGGTCACTGACGAGCCGCATCAAACGCTCGGCGTTCCGCTGCACGACGCCGAGGAACGTCTCCTGCTCGGGTGTCCGCGCGGCGAACGAGTCGTCGCTGATGAGCTCGAGGTAGCCCATGATCGAGGTGAGCGGCGTCCGCAGCTCGTGCGACACCGTCGCGACGAACTCGTCGCGCAGACGCATCAGCTCGCGTGCCTGATCGGCGTTGTCGCGGTCGATGCGGCCCGCGCGCCGCTGCATCTCGAACTGCCAGGCCAGCAAGGCGATCAGGAGCGCTGCGGCGGCGGCGGCGATGATCAGCGCGAGCCGCGCGTGCGGGTTCGTGACACGCGTCTGGTGCGCCTCGCGTGCGATCTCCGCGTCGATCACGGACTCGAGCCGCTCGAGCCGGCGGGCGACGGCACTTTGGTCGGCGCTCAGGGCGGCGTACGCCTTGTCCGAGGCATTGACGTAGGCGAGATAGGACGGACGGATCCGCGCCGCCTCGGCCGGGTCGTGTTCCCGGATTCGCGTGAAGGCGACGTCCGTCGCGGCTCGGGTCGCGCGCCGGCCGGCCGAGTCGCCCTGCGAGAAGAACGTCTGAAGCTGGAACGCGAAGCTGCCCAGCTGCTGTGTCCGGAGGGTCTGGCGCTCGATCCCGGCCGCGCGGTGGAGCTGCCAGCCGCCGATGGTCGCCGCCGCGACCACGACCAGCAGCGTCAGCGCCACGAGGGCGTAGGCGAGCGTCTGCTTGTGACCGGCGAGCCACGCTCGATCGCGAGTAGGCTCCGACCCTCGTACGGACAGACCCTCGACCTCGTGTGCGGTCCCCGGCACGGGCGAAAACACTATGCAGGCGGGCGGATACCGCTCGCGTGCGTGAGACGGACGGAAACAGGACAAACTCCCCCAATGCGCCGCTACGACGTTGCCATCATCGGGGCCGGGCCTGCGGGCTCTGCGGCCGCGATCGGCCTCGCGCGCCGCGGCGCGACCGTGCTGCTCGCGGATCGGGCACGCTTTCCGAGGGACAAGACGTGCGGCGGCGGCGTGACCGGGAGAGCGCGCGCCGCGGCGCCGTGCCCGATCGACGACGTCGTCGAAGCGGTCGTGACCGAGGCAGAGCTGCGCAGCGTCGACGGACGCGCCGTGAGCCGCGCCGGGCGTTCACCGCTCGTCTACATGACGCAACGCCGGCGGCTCGACCAGCACGTCGCCTCGCACGCCGCGGCGGCCGGTGCGGACTTCCGCGACGACACCCGCTGCACCGCCGTCGAGCTCAACCGCGGCGGTGCGACGCTCGACATCGACGGCGAGCGCGTCCGCGCCCGGATCGTGATCGGCGCCGACGGCGCGAACGGGACGTCGGCGGCGAAACTCGGGCTCGGCGGCAACCGCGCGATGATGCTCGCGCTCGAAGGGCATCTCGATCTCGAGCTCGCGCCGGAGGACCTCCGCAAAGGTCAGCTCGTCCTCGAGTCGGGCTCGATTCGCGGCGGATACGCGTGGAGCTTCCCGAAGGCCGACCACCTCAACATCGGAATCGGGGGCTGGATCGACGAAGGGCCCGAGCTGCGCGTGCAGCTCGCACAGTTTTGTCATCGGCTCGGCGTCGATTTCGATGCGCTCGAGCCGCTGCGCGGTCACCGTTTGCCGTTGCGCGCGTTTCGCTCGAAGCTTGCGTCGGAGAACGCGTGCGTCGTCGGCGACGCTGCGGGTCTCATCGACCCGCTGACCGGCGACGGGATCTACGAATCGTTTCTCAGCGGGCGGCTCGCAGCGGAAGCGTGCGCGGACCGGCTGGCGGGCGACGAGCAAGCGCTGCTCCGCTATGCCAGGACGGTCACGCGCGCTCTCGTGCCGCAGTTTGCAAGCTCGTGGGTGCTGAAGCACGCGTTCGACCGGGTCCCGCGCCTGACGTACGAGCTTGCGGTTACGAAGCTCGTCTGGCGATTCCTGTCGACCAACGTCGCCGGTGGCGGGCAAGCGCAGCGTGTCGAGCATCCGGCGCATCCGACCGTGTTGGTCGAAGCGCCGACACGATCGCAGGCTTAACAGAGGAAGCCCTCGCCGAGCCTCGAACTCGCTTCACTCCGGCGAACACGGAGAGGGGCGATGGAACTCGAGGACAGGATCACCGCACTTTCGCGCGCCGTTCAGGAGCGCGTTGCAGAGGCGTTTGTGCGTGCGCGCACCCGGGCGGTCGCGCCGAAGCCGATCGACCGCCAGCGCGAGGCGCTGCGGCTGAACGCATCGGGCGCGCGGCTACGCCGCGAGGGCGCGTTCAGTGACGCGGCCGAGCAGCACCGGCAGGCACTGACGCTCTTCCACGACCTCGGCGACCAGCACTCGGAGGCGTTGACGCTGAACAATCTCGCGCTCGCGCTCGACCATGCAGGCGACGAAGCTGCGCTCGAGCTGTTCGAGCGTGCGGCCACGACGCTCGGGGAGCTCGGCGACGACCAGCACGAAGGTCAGGTGATTGCGAATCTGGCGCTCGCGTTCAGGCGGCGCGGCGAGACCGAGAAATCAGAGGATGCGCTCGACACCGCATTGACGAAGCTGCGCCCGGAGTCGGACGCGTATCGCAAGGTGCAGAGCCTGCGCCGAGCGTCCTAAACGGCGATCAACCGCGACGTGTGGATGCGGTGGAGGTCTGGCTCGCAGATCCCGATCGCGTCGATCACATCCGGGTCGAACTGCGTCCCGCGGCAGCGCAGGAGCTCGGTCAGCGCCTCGTCCCATGAGGTCGCGCTGCGGTACGGCCGGTCGTCGGTCATCGCGTCGAGCGCGTCCACTGCGGCGAAGATCCGCGCTCCGAGCGGGATCTGGTTGCGGCTGAGCTCGTCCGGATACCCAGAGCCGTCCCAGTTCTCGTGATGCGAGCGGATGATCCGCAGTCCCTCGCCCTTCAGCAGCGGGACGTGTGACAGCAGCTGCTCGCCGATCACCGCGTGCTGCTGCATGCGGCGGCGCTCGCTGGCCGTGAGCAGGCCGCTCTTCAGCAGGATCCCGTCCGGGATCCCGATCTTGCCGACGTCGTGCAGCATGAAGCCCCACTCGAGGCTCGGGTCGTCGAGCAGCGCCGGGGCGATGTCGAGCGTGAGCCGTGTCGCGTAGGCGGTGACGCGGCGCGAGTGCTCACTCGTGCCGAAGTCACGTGACTCGAGCGCTGCTGCGAGCGCGGTGACCGTCTGGCGGTACGCCTGGTCGAGCAGCTCGTGCTGGTGCTGGCCGATCTCGATCAAGCGGCGGAGATCAGCTGCGTGCTCGACTTCGGCGTTCGACTGCTTGTTGATTCCGTGCGTCATCGGCAGGACGCCGATCTGCCGCTCGACCATCGTCAGCAACTCGAGCGGGTTGAACGGCTTGCGCACGAACGCGCTTGCGCCGGCCACGATCGCACGGCGGCCGGCCTCGTCGGAGCCGCTGATGACGATCACCGGCAGGTCGCGCGTGTGCGACGGACCCTCGCGCAGGCGCTCGCAATAGAAGACGCCGTCGATGCCGGGCAAACCGATGTCGAGGATGATCGCGTCGGGCCGCCTGATCGCGAGCTCGCGCTCCGCCTCGATTACGTGATGCGCTTCGAACACCTCGAAACCTTCGAGCTCGAACGTCGTACGAAGCAGCTCGCAGAGAAGCCGATCGTCGTCGATCACGAGCACCTGGCGCTTGGTGCGGGGCACGGACTGTCCTTTCATTCGCGGCGGGTCGTCCTCTCTGTCTCTCGGCAACCTCCACGCTTCGCTTGAAGAGCACATCGACACAGAGTGCGGGAGGGTTTTCTGCGCAAAGTTGCGCGAGCGTGTGCAACGTGCGCCTGCAAAGTTCCCCCGGAAGGGGTACGTGCACGATGAAAAAGGGCGAGCCCGCCGCGAGCTCGCCCTCAACTGTCGGTGCTCGACACTCCCGCCGCGGGAGCGGATCACCTATGTCCTCGAGCCCCCGCCGCATCGGGGCCCGCGGTAACACAATCATCGGGCGCAGACCCGCTTCACTTTTCACTGAGTTGATGGTTCACTCGAACGATTCACTCGTGTGAGGGCTTTGTAACGGCGCTCCTCGCTCCGATGAATTGGCCAGTGAGATGAGTCGGGGGGCCGCAGCCCGGATCGTCTTCACCGCGAAGAGCCGTCAGGACTGGGGAGCCGCAGCCCGAGTTCGATGGCTCTTCTCCTTTTAAGGCTCCGCCTAGTAGGCCCCGGATATCGACACCGCTAGGTCGATCGGGCCGTGCAGAGCCGAGAGGTCGATCGTTCCGGTGCGGGCGTTGAACGGCAGGCGCGGTTGGATGCTCGCGATCCGCTCGCCGCGCGGGAGCCGCAAGCGCAGCCGGAGCGTGGGGGAGGACATCGGCGCGACCTCGATGTGCACGGTGTTGCCCTCGCGCACGACCGAGTAGTTCAACGGGCCGAAGCTCGTCGGCGCGTTGTGGACGACGATCGACTTGCCGGGCTCGAGCCAGGCACGCGGTGTGGCGAACGCGAGCTCGAGGCCTTGCCGTGTCTCGTGGACGAGCGTCAGGCGCAGTTCTTCGAGGAACACCGCCGCGCCGTCGTTGTTCGGCGGGAGATACATCGTCCTGTAGTGCTCGCCGTGGACCGGCGCAACCGAAGCTGCTTCGCCCGCAACGTACGTCCCCGGCGTCAGCGCGTCCGCGAGCGTGCCGTACAGGCTGAGCACCAGCTGATCCGCCTCGTCGTTGTCGGCGAGGAAGCGCGCGACGTTCGTGCCGTACACCTGGTCGGTGCCCGAGCCGCTCGCCGACAGCCGGAATGCGCCCGCCCGTACGAGGCCCGCGAGCCGGCCGCCGTGACGCAGGAGATAGCGCAGCAGCCCGGCAGCCTGCGCGCCGTGCGGGCGGAAGAAGCCGGACGCAAGGGCATACGGCACGACGAGGTTCCAGTACGAGCCCGCGCGTGACGCGGTCAGCTGCCGGAACGGTGCGCCGTCGTCAAGCAGCGCGGCCGGGACGAAGAGCGAGCCGTCCGGCAGGCGGCGCTCCGAGAGCGTGACGGCACGGCGCAGGCCGCGCTCGAGCCGCGCCGCGATCGCGCGGCTTCGTGCCGCAAGCGAGGGGCGCCCGGTCGACGACCACACGTCAGCCATCGCGCGGAGCCCCTGCCAAACGAGCGTCTGCCCCTGAAGGCTGTTGATCTCGTCGGGGATGTCCGACGAGTAGCGCTCGCGCGGCAGCAGCCCCGTTTCGCTCGCCCCGAGCTCGCGCGCGAGCCGGTCGACGACCGTGCGCAGGCCCGGCGTCTCCTCGTCGACGTACGCCGCGTCGCGCGTCAGCCTGTAGTACTGCGCGCCGGCTACGAGGCGCTCGCCCGCGCGCCAGTTCGTGAACCGCACGGGCAGCTGTCGCAGCGTGAAGCGGAGGATCTGTCGCGCGACGCCGCCGTAGCCGTAGCCCGTCATCACCTGCGCGACGTCCAACGCTTCGGCGTACGAGAGCTCCTCGTAGACGTTGCCGACGCTGTAGCGCCAGGTCATCGCGAGCTCCTGCACCTCGAGTGCACGCTCCGCCGCGTTCACCCGCGGCTCCGGGACGACGAAGCTCGCGCTTCCGGCAAGGCTCTGGTTCCAGTACGCGACGACGCTTGCACGCGCGGCGTTGTAGGCAGACGCGTCGATTCGCCGCAAACGTGCTCCGTCGTGCAGGAACAGCGCGTAGATGTCGTTCCCGCGGAGCGTCTCACCTCGAGACGTCACGAGCCGAACCTCGGGGCCGGTGACATGGACGTAGCTCGCGAGCGAGCGTCCCACGCGCCCGACGAACGATTCCTCGCGCGCATCGCGATAGCCGGTATCGAGAATCGGCAGCCATCCCTCGGCGAGGCTCGGAGTCTCGAGCTGCCGCACGCATGAGCCGAAGCGTTCGCCTCGAACGCTGATCGTGAGCGCCGGGCCGCCGACGCGCCGAACGATGATCTGGCTCCCGTCGGCGACATGCAGTCCGAACCCGCGTGCACCGCCGACGCTGATCGGCAACGTGAACGGCAGGTAGTAGACGCCCGACGCCGTCAGCCGCCGCCCGCCGTGCCCGGCCGCGTAGAGCAGCGGGGGGAGGAGGCGGCTCGCGGCTTCGAACGTCGGGCCGTTCGGCGCGGCCAGCAGACGGCTGCCCCAGACGTCGCGGCCGGCGGCGAGCACGCGGCTCACCCGTTCCGCGTATGCCGCGCTCACCCTCGGCGCCGCGCAGGGCGCGGCGGACGACACCGGCGGGAACAGCGCGACTGCCGCAGCTGCGAGCGCTCCACAGGCAATGACCTTCATGCCCCGAGCCTCGGACCGGCCGCTACCGACTCCCTACCGTCCCGCTACCGGGTTAGCGTCCGCCCGTGCTCGAGTTCCGGATCCTCGGCCCGCTCGAAGTGCTCGACGACGACCAGCCAGTGCGGCTGGGCGGCGCGAAGCAGCGCGCGACGCTCGCCATCCTGCTCCTGCACGCGAACCGCGTCGTGGGCGTCGAGCGGCTCGCCGACGATCTCTACGCCGGCGCGCCGCCGGTCACCGCCGTGACTCAGGTTCAACGCCAGATCTCCGAGCTGCGAAAGGCGCTCGGCGCCGAGGCAATCGAGACGCGTTCACCCGGCTACGTGCTGTACGTCGAGCCGGAGCACCTCGACCTCAACCGCTTCGAACGCGCGACGTACGACGCCGACCAGGCCCTCGAGCGCGGCGACGCGCAGGCCGCGGCCGGCCTGCTCGAACAGGGGCTTGCGCTCTGGCGCGGCGCGCCGCTCGCCGACCTGGCCTACGAATCGTTCGCGCGCACCGCGATCGAGCGCCTGGACGAGCTACGGCTCGTGGCGCTCGAGCAGCGCTTCGAGGCAGAGCTGGCGCTCGGCCGGCATCTGGCAGTGCTGTCCGACCTCGAGGCGCTCGTCTGGGAGCACCCGCTGCGCGAGCGGTTGCGCGGACAGCTGATGCTCGCGCTCTACCGCGCCGGGCGGCAGGCCGACGCGCTCGACGTCTACCGCAAGACGCGCGAGCTGCTCGTCGGCGAGCTCGGAATCGAGCCGTCGCGTTCGCTGCAGGAGCTCGAGCGGCAGATCCTCAGGCAGGACGAGACGCTTGACGTCGCTTCCGTGAAGCCGACCGCGGCCGACCTTGATCGAACCTTGCTCGTCGCTGCGCGCGACACCGCCGGCATCGAAGCGCTGCTCACGATTGCGCAACCGTTGGCGCGCCTGGCTGGACGCGCGTTGATCGTCGCACAGCTCGTGCAGAACGAGAACGAGGTCGGCACCGCCTCAGCCGCGGTCAACGAGCTGCGCGCGTCCCTCGGCGCGCCGGCACGAACGGCAGCCTTCGCCTCGCTCGAGCCGTCGCGAGACGTCGTTCGGCTGGCAGCGAACTACAACGTCGACCTCGTGTTGCTAGGCGAGGAGCTCGAGGATCAGGTGACGGCGGAGATCGCGGCCGTGCTCGATCATTGTCCGTCCGACGTCGCGATCCTTGCCGGGCAGCCGCCTATTCGCGCGTGGGCTGAGGGCATCGTTGTCCCGTTCGGCGGCGGTGAGAACGACTGGGCGGCGCTCGAGCTCGGCGCCTGGCTCGCGTCGGCTACCCATGCGCCGTTGCAGCTCGTCGGCACCAAGGCGGACCCACGCCGCGGGCTGAGGGACGCGAGCCGGCTGCTTGCCGACGCATCGCTTGCGACTCAGCTGGTAGTCGGAGTCGCGGCCGAGACCGTTCTCGTCGAGCCGAGCGAAGACGCGCTTGCGGAGGCGGCGCAACGCGCGGCGGTCGTCGTCGCGGCGCTTCCCGGCCGCTGGCGGGCTGAAGGCATCGGCGGCACACGACGCGCGCTCCTGCACCGCTCGCCGACCCTGCTCGTTCACCGCGGCGCACGTCCGGGCGCTCTCGCGCCCAGCGAGAGCCGCACACGCTTCAGCTGGTCGCTCGAACCGCCCTAGCCGAAGCGGAACGTCTCCGCGACGCGCGAATACGCGTCGAGCGTGCTGTTGGCGATCGCGTTGACCGCGACGCCAAGCGTGCCGCGGTGATAGCCGAGGAGCCAGAGCCGCATCACACCCCATGGGGCGACGCCCTGCAGGAGACCGTTAGGCGACGGCGGCAAGCCCGCGAGCACGGTTGTGTCAGCCGCCGGCAGGCCGTGCGACCACGGGCAGGGCTTCGTCCAGCCCTTTGCCTCTCGTATCGTGACGACGTAGCCGCGCAATCCGCCCAGCGTGACCGGCTGCGGGGGTGTGACCGCCATGCCGGGCTGCCTTCGGAGCCATGCGGCGAATGCAGTAGGCGTGTGAATCGCGCCGTGGCCGTCTCCGCACCACGACTTCGCGACGGCGATGCTCGTGTAGATCCCGATGTAATCGCTCGTGCCGTTGTTCATCGACTGTTCCTGCCAGTCGTTCCCCGGCGGGATCAGGTTCACGTTCCCGATGTGGTCCGTCTCGTTTGTCCAGCCGACCGGCACGGTGTACGTGATCTTCGGTTCGAAGCTCGTCGTGTGATGCGTTCCCTTGGTGAGCTCGCCAAGGCAGGTGCCTCCGAACGGGTTGGCGCACCACGAGCTCAGCGCGGAGAGCGGGGGAACCGAGACGGCGCGGACGTTGAGGCTGCCGACGACGGCCTGGATCGCCGGGACGTCCGCTTCTAAGGTCTTCGTCGTCTGAGCGGTCGCGGCGACGAGCAGCGTGTGAGTCGTCCGGCGCACGCGAAGGTTCGCGAGATACAGCCGCATGGGCTTCCCCGGCTCAGCGGTCAGACCCGGGAGGATCGATGTCGAGCCTCGGCGTGCCGGCACGTCGATTCGCAGCCACGTGAGCGTCGGCTTGCTGAGGAACAGAGTCTCCGGAGCGGAGGCGCGGAGGTCTTTGCGCGCGTGTAACCAGGTTGCGAGCGACGTCGGCGTTCCGGACACGTTTGCCGACGGCGCGACGGGATCCTTCGTGATCGCGAGCGTCGTCCCGTCGCTCGACACCAGCGCCAGCCCGGCACTCGAGCTCGACCGCAGGGACCATCCGCTCGGAGTGCGGAGGCTCAGTCTCGGTGTGAAGCCTTGCGACGCAAACCCCTTCGTCAGGACCGGCGGTGGGACCACCTTCGGCGCGGCTGTCGTGTTCACGGTCGTCTCTCCCGCACTGCACGGGCCCTCGTTCTGCACGTTGAAGCTGGCTGCCACGACGGCATCCGAATAGAGACCGACGGCCAGAACCTGATCCGGATGATCGGCAGGCGTCGTTGCGAAGATCATGTGCTTGCCCAGGAGCCATGCCGTGACGATTCCGCCGTGGGTGGCGTTCGGCGAGGGCCGCAGCCTCTTGCCGTACGCGCGCTTGAGGTCGGCAACCCTCGAGCACGGGCCGATTCCTTCCGGCGTGCGATCGTTCGAGTTCCACGTCGTGATCTCGACGGCCTTGTCGGTCGAACCGACGAAGTACGCGCTGACATGGCGCCGGGAGCTCGTGAGCAACGAGTAATCCGGCGGCGTTTGCATGCTCAGCTTCCGGCCGAACCCCCAGAGATGCTCGAGCCCGACCGCGCTTTCGCCGAGATGTGCACCCGCGATGCTGGACGCCGAGATCGTCGGCGGGAGCGTGTTCCCCGACGATTGCGTCAGCAGGATGCCCGCGGTCACGCCGCCCGCAACTGCGAGAGCGCCTGCCAGCGCGATCAGCCGGCGCCGCGGCCGGCGCCGCGCGATGACCTTCCCTGCAAGTGCCGCTCTCGCCGCTGTTGCGAGCTCGCCACACGACGAATACCGCTCATCTCGCGACTTCGCCAACCCGTTTGCGAACACGTCGTCGAATGCCGCGGGCAACTCCGGCCGCACATCGGTTGCCTTCGGCGGCGGCTCGTTCAAATGCGCGAACACAACTGCAAGCTCGGAGTCGCGGTCGTACGGGCGCACGCCGGTCAGGCATTCGTAGAGCACGCACCCGAGCGAGTACACGTCGGCGCGCGCATCGACGGGCGTTCCCTCGATCTGCTCGGGCGAGACGTAGTCGATCGTCCCGACGAAGCCGCGGTCGCCCGTAAGGCTGCTCACCGACGAGACATGCCGGGCGAGCCCGAAGTCGCACACGTAGGCGTGGTCGCCGTCCTCGCCCTCGCGCACGAGGATGTTCCCCGGCTTCACGTCGCGGTGCACGAGCCCGCGCTTGTGTGCGACGTCGAGGGCAGCGGCCGCTTGCTCGACGATTCCGATGGCGCGCTCCGGCTCGAGCCGCCCGTCGCGCCGTAGCAGCTGCCGCAGGTCGAGCCCGTCGACGTATTCCATCGCGAGGTACAGCCGACCGTCCTCCTCGCCCGCCGACAGCGTGCGGACGACGTTCGGATGCTCGAGGCTCGACGCGAGCTGCGACTCGCGGAGGAAACGTTCCCGGAACCGCTCGTCGCTTGCGTCGAGGAGCTTCAGCGCGACGAGGCTGTCGTGCTCGTCGTCGCGCGCGCGATAGACCTCGGCCATCGCGCCGCGGCCGACGAGGGACTCGACGCGGAAGCCGGCGAAGGTCGTTCCCGGCGACACTTCGGTTGCCATGCTCGCCAACGAGGATGGCACCGGGTTGTCGTTTGTTCAAGAAAGAGAAAGAAAAGCCCGCTCCGCCGGGTGGCGGAGCGGGCTTTGAACAGCAGCCGTCAGGCGGCTAGGCCTTCCAGCGCCAGTCCTCGATGTTCCAGAACGGGCCCGCGATCGCGGGGTTGTTCTTCATCCCGAGGATGCCGGACTTGTAGATCAGCGGCACCGGCCGCTGGTAGAGCGGGAACTGCGGAACCGCGGACGCGAGGATCCTGTCCGCCTGCTGGAAGAGCGAAGCGCGCTTCGCCGGATTCAGCTCCGCGTTGGCCTGCGTCATGAGCTTCGACGCCTTCACCGAGCAGTAGCCCGTGTAGTTGCCGGGGCCGCCGCAGCGGTACGCGTCGAACCAGTCACCGGGGTCGCCGGTCGTGATGAGAGCGAACTCGGCGATGTCGAAGTCGCCACCGGGGATACCGGTCGGGCCGAAGATCACGTTCGCGGCCCGCGGGTACTCGGTGATGTTGATGCCGATCTGCTTCATCTCCTGCTTCACGATCGCCTCGGTGTTCTCGCGCGTCGCGTTACCGGACGTCCACGACCACCGGAACGTCGCCGGGTAACCCGAGCACGTCCACGTGCCGCCCGCGCCGGGCGACGAGGGACCGCCGGTGCAGTGCTTCTTCAGCAGAGCGAGCGCCTTCGTGGGGCTGTAGTTCCACTTGGCGAAGTCCTGCTTGTACTGCCCCTGCGTCGAGTAATAGATCATGTTGTTCATCGGCTTCGTGCTGCCGGCGAGGTCGCCGTACACGGCCTTGATGATCCCGGCGCGATCGACGCCGAGACCGATCGCCTGCCGCATCCACGGAGCGCGGAGCAGCGGGTTCGAGGCGCCCTTCGTCTCACGGAACTCGAGGTGCTCGAAGTAGTAGCCGGGCACCTGGTTGTAGATGAGGCCTGGGGTGCTCTTCAACGGAAGCAGGTTCGAGCCGAACGTCGGGGAGATCGCGTCGACCTCGCCGCCGCGCATCGACTGAACCTCGGTGTTCGTGTCCGTGATGATCTTGAAGTCGACCTCCGCGAGGCCCGGCTTCTTACCGGCCCAGAACGGGTTCGCCTTCAGGGTCGTTCCCTGGCCCTTCGTGTAGTTCGAGAGATAGAACGGGCCGTTCGACACGGGCTTGCCGTCACTGCCGCAGATGCAGTTCGTCCAGATCTTGTTGAAGTCCTGGCCGCCGAGCGCCGCCGCGGGGTAGAGGCCCGAGAAGAGGCTCTGCCAGTTCGCGTACGGACCGCACGGGAAGTCGCTCGTGCAGTTCGAGGTCTTCCAGTGGAACGTGATCTGCTTCTGACCTTTGTGGGTCCACTTCTTCGTGTCGATGTTGCTGTAGCCGGTGCGGCCTGCGACATCGCTCGCCGGATCGTCGATCTTCTGGAGCGTGTACACGAAGTCCTTGTAGGTAACGGGGAGCTTCTTGCCACCCCAGTACCAGTTCGCGTTCGGCTTGATCGTGTACGAGAGCGACGTCTTGGTCGCGCTCGCGCTCGACACGAGATCCTTGAACCAGACACCCTTGTTGTTCTGGTTGAACGCGCCGTGCAGGGCCTCACCGGCTCCGAGGAACGTGCCAGCGAGCTGGTTGCAGCACGAGAGCACGGTGTTGAAGCCGTTGACGTCCTGCTCCTCGCCGAAGACGAGGATGTTCTTGGCCTTGCGACCTTCCGCCGTGCGCGGGACCTGCGCCCACGACTGCGAGAACGGCGCTGCCGCAGACTCGGCGCCCTTTGCCGAGCCGGCCACCTTGGTCGTCGCGGTCGCCGACGCTGCAACGATCACCATCGCAGCAGCCGCGCACGCAACAAGCCAGAGGCGTTTGTGCATCGATTCCCTCCCTTGACAGGTTCGCGCGACGGTGTGTCGACGCGCATTGCCTCTAGTGAGACACGTGTCGCTCGACGCTTGTTGGCGCTGCGGTCATTCGGGACTTGAATCGAAGCGATTAGCGTTTCGATTCGCTCACGCACGTTTCAAAAACGAAAAGAGCAGGGGCCGGTGAGCAGCCGGCCGCCCGCCCTCATTACGTGATTCGCACGGAGGTGACGAATCGCACAACGCCTCCTTCGCGGCGAGCAGAGCCGCGCGGCGTCTTGACACCGACCGTAGCCAGCGCTGCAGTCGGCGTGCGACGACGGTTTCGAATTGCACGTCGCACGGTTGCTTATCGACATGCACCGACTCGTTGCTGCGTAAACAACACAAATTGCTTACGTCCGTACGTCTCGCTCTTTGCTACGACTGGGGAGATGGCAGGCGCGCAACGCTGGGCGGCGCTCGAGATCCGACTAATCTCAGCGTTTGTTGCAGTTGTCGAGAAGGGGTCTTTCGCGGCAGCTGCGCGTGAGCTTGGCTACACGCAGTCCGGCGTGAGCCAGCAGGTGGCCGCGCTCGAACGGATCGCCGACTGCAAGCTGCTCATTCGTCACGCAGGCGGGCGGCGCCCGGTGCAGCCGACGGCCGCGGGGCGCGCGATGCTCGAGCACAGCCGCGCGCTGCTCGCGCAGATCGACAAAGCGTACGACGAAGTCACCGGCCGCACGCAGGGCGAGGGCAACACGGTGCGCGCGATCGCGTTCTCGAGCATCGCGGTGCATGTCCTCCCGCGGCTCCTGATCGAGCTGCGCAAGCGCGGCGAGACGCGCGTCGAGATTCTCGAAGATCCGGGAGAGGACGAGCGCTATGACGAGCTCGACTCGGGGGCCGCAGATGTCGCGTTCGTCGTCCTGCCTGTTCCCTCGCGGTTCGGGGTCGAGGAGCTTGGCTCCGACCCCTATGTCGCGGTCGTTCCTGCCCAGTCAGAGCTGGCCGCGCGCTCGCAGATCCGTGTCGACGACCTCCGCGGCCGGCAGCTGCTCGGGGTCTCGCGCTGCTCGCACGAGGAGATCGTCGAGGCGCGCTTCGCGACCGCCGGCCTCGATGAGCCCGGATTCGAGCGCTACGACGACAACCAGCTCGTCCAGTCGCTCGTCGCGGGCGACCAGGGCGTCGCGATCGTTCCGTGGCTGACCGTGAATCACGACGACTCGGCCGTGCGCGTGCTCCCGCTCGCGATCGACCTGCCGCCGCGGCGGCTCGGCCTGATCCATCACCGGGACCGGCTGCTCTCGCCGGCCGTGCGCGAGTTCCGCAATCTCGCGGTCGACCTTTGCCGCACCGCGCTGCAGCAACAGCCGGCTGCGGCCGCGAAGGCCGGCTAGCCGAGGACGCCGGACTCGAACAGCGCGTCGACGCGCTCCTGTGCGTACCCGCAGACCTCCGCGAGGATCTCCGCGTTGTGCTCGCCGAGCAAAGGGCCGCGTGCGGGCGGCGCTGACAGGGACCGGCCGAGCGCGCTCGCGATGCCGCGGACCTGACCGAGGAGCGGATGGTCGTAGCCGACAACTGCTCCTCTCGCGACGGCCTGCTCGTCCGCGAGCGCGCCCGCGACATCATTCACAGCCGAGCACGGGATGCCATTCTCGCGCAGCAACGTTTCCCAGTCGGCGACCGGCCGTGCGGCGAAGACGCGCTGCAGCTCCGGTACGAGAATCCCGCGATTGCGATCGCGCGCGTCGAAGTCGACAAAGCGCTCGTCGTTCCCAAGGTCGGGCCGCTCGATGACGTCGCAGAGCCTGCGCCAGAGCGTCTCCTTCGCACAGGCAACGACGATCCAGCCGTCCGCCGCGGCGAACGCCTGAAACGGAACGACGCGTTGGTGTGCCGAGTCCGGCATGCGCACGGGCTCCCAGCCGAGCGTGGCGCTCCACGTCGCGAGATACGTGAGCAGCGACAGCGCAGTCTCGAAGAGCGACAGGTCGACATCGCAGCCCTTGCCGTCGCGGCGCGCCTGCCACACCGCGCCGATCAGCGCGATCGCGGCGACATAGCCGGCGGAGAAGTCGACGAGCGACAGTCCGCTCTTCGTCGGCGGCTGCTCGGGGCCGCCCGTGAGGCTCATCCAGCCGCTAAGGGCCTGGATCGTGGGGTCATATGCGCCTTCGGCCGCGCGCGGGCCTGTCGTGCCGAACCCTGAAAGCGACACGCACACGATGCGCTCGTTCGCGTGCGCGAGATCCTCGTACCGGATGCCGAGCTTCGCGGGCTGGTCGCCGCGGAGATTCGAGAAGACCGCATCCGAGTGCGCCACCAGATCTTCGAGGATGGCCCGACTCTCGGGACGGCGAAGATCGAGCGTCAGGCTGCGCTTATTTCGGTTGAACGACTCGAAGTAGAACGTGGCGCGCTCGTTACCGGGCGGCACGTGGCGGCTGACATCGCCGCCGACTGTCGGGTCCTCGATCTTGATCACGTCGGCGCCGAGATCGGCGAGGTGCATCGTTCCCCAGGGGCCGGCGCCGAACTGCTCGATCGCGAGCACCCGGAGGTCTTCGAGCGGCAGCACGCTAATAGGAGCGCGGCATGCCGAGCACGTGCTGCCCGAGATACGCGAGGACGAGGTTGTTGGAGATCGGCGCGACCGAGTAGAGCCGCGTCTCCCTGAACTTGCGCTCCACGTCGTACTCGGCCGCGAAGCCGTAGCCGCCGTGCGCGTCGAGGCAGGCGTTCGCCGCCTGCCACGATGCCTCCGAGGCGAGCAGCTTCGCCGTGTTCGCCTCGGCGCCGCACGGCAGGCCTTCGTCGAAGAGCCATGCAGCCTTGTGGCGGACAAGACTCGCAGCCTCGACCGCCGCGTACGCGCGCGCGATCGGGAACTGCACGCCCTGGTTCGCGCCGATCGGCCGGCCGAAGACGGCGCGTTCGGATGCATACGACGACGCCTTCGCGACGAACCACCTGCCGTCACCGATGCACTCGGAGGCGATGAGGATCCGCTCGACGTTCATCCCGTCAAGGATGTACTCGAACCCGCGGCCTTCCTCGCCGACGAGGGCATCGTGTGGGATCTCGACGCCGTCGAAGAAGATCTCCGTCGTCGCGTGATTCAGCATGGTGCGAATCGGACGGATCTCGAGCGCATCTCCCGCCGCGCGCATGTCGACGAGAAAGACGGACAGGCCGTCCGTCTTCCGTTCGACCTCCTCGGGCGCTCTCGTGCGTGCGAGCAGCAGCATGAGATCCGAGTGCTCGGCACGCGACGTCCAGATCTTCTGCCCGCGAATCGTGTATCCGTTCGACATCCGTTCGGCCGTCGTCGCGATCTTCGTCGTGTCCGAGCCCGCGCCCGGCTCTGTGACGCCGAACGCCTGCAGCCGGAGCCCGCCGCTTGCGATCTGCGGCAGATAGCGCTCCTTCTGCGCGCTCGATCCGTGCCGCAGCAGCGTTCCCATCGTGTACATCTGCGCGTGGCACGCGGCCGCGTTGCAGCCGGACGCGTTGATCTCCTCGAGGATCACGCACGCGGCCGCAACGTCGAGACCGCCCCCGCCGTACTCCTCCGGGATCAGTGCGGCGAGCCAGCCCGCTTTGGTCAGCGCCTCGACGAATGCGTCGGGATAGCCGTCCGGCTCGAGCGCGCGCCAGTACTCACCGGGAAAGTCGGAGCAGAGATCGGCCACCGCCGCTCGGATGTCGCCGAGCTCGGCTGGCAGCGCGAAGTTCACGTGAGAACGGCACCCTCGGACGCGGAGGACACGTATTTCGCGTAGCGCGCGAGCACGCCGCTCGCATAGCGCGGCTCGGGCGGCGTGACAGCGGCGAGCCTCGAGGCGAGCTCGTCGTCGGAGATCAGCAAACGCAGTTCGCGCTGCTCGACGTCGAGCTCGATCGTGTCGCCGTCGCGAACCGCCGCGATCGGGCCGCCGCGCGCGGCTTCCGGCGCGATGTGACCGACCATCAGCCCGTGCGTGGCGCCGGAGAATCGCCCGTCGGTGATGAGCGCGACCTCGTCGCCGAGCCCTTCGCCGACGAGCGCGGCGGTGACGTGCAGCATCTCGCGCATGCCCGGCCCGCCGGCCGGACCCTCGTAGCGAATCACGACGACCTCGCCGGGCACGATCGTCCGCTCCTTCACGGCGGCGAAGCACGCTTCCTCGGAGTCGAAGACGTGGGCCGGGCCGCGATGGAAGAGGCGTTCGTGGCCTGCGAGCTTCACGACGCAGCCGTCCGGCGCGAGGTTGCCGCGCAGGATCGCGAGCCCGCCCGTTGGCTTCAGCGGCGTCTCGATCGGGACGACGACTTCCTGTCCGGGCGTCTCGACGACCGCGGTCGCGACCTCTGCGAGCGAGCGGCCGTCGACATTGGGCGCGTCGCCGTGCACAAGGCCGGCCTTCAGCAGCTCACGAGCGACGAGCGCGACACCCCCGGCGGCGTGCAGGTCGGTGGCGACGAACCGGCCGCCCGGCTTGATGTCGGCGACGATCGGCGTGCGCTCCGCGATCTGGTCGAACTCGTCGATCGTCAGATCGATGCCGAGCTCGTGCGCGATCGCGAGCAGGTGCAGGACGCCGTTCGTCGAGCCGCCGCTCGCGGCGACCGCGGCTGCCGCGTTCTCGAGCGCGGCGCGCGTCACAACCTGCGACGGCCGAATGTCGTCGCGGACGAGCCGCATCGCGATGCGACCCGCCTCGTAGGCCGCCTCGTGCTTCGCCGGGTCGGTGGCGGGAATGCCGCCGAGGCCGGCGGGGCCGATGCCGAGGAAGTCGAGGGTCATCGCCATCGTGTTGGCCGTGAACTGGCCGCCGCACGCGCCGGCGCCGGGGCACGCAACGCCTTCGAGCTCGTGCACGTCGGCATTCGACATCCGCCCGGCCGCGGCGGCGCCGACCGCCTCGAAGACGTCCTGGATGGTGACGTCGCGGCCGCGGAAGCGACCCGGTGCGATCGAGCCGTTGTAGAGCACAAGCCCAGGGACGTCGAGCCGGCACAGAGCCATCACTCCGGCAGGAATCGTCTTGTCGCAGCCGACGACGCACACGAGCCCGTCGAGGAGATGGCCGCGGACGACAAGCTCGATCGAGTCGGCGATCACCTCGCGCGAGATGAGCGACGCGCGCATTCCCTCCGTGCCCATCGAGACGCCGTCGGAGACCGCGATCGTGTTGAACTCCATCGGCGTGCCACCCGCTTCTAGGATCCCGCGCCTGACATGACGCGCGAGCTCGCGCTGGTTCCAGTTGCACGGCATCGTCTCGATCCACGTCGTTGCGATGCCGACGAGGGGCCGTGCGAGCGCGTCGTCGTCCAGACCGATCGCCTTCAGCATCGCGCGCGCCGGCGCGCGATCGACGCCGTCCGTCAGCGCCGCGCTGCGCCGTTTCGCCGGATCGGTCGGGCGTGCGTAGGGATCGCCATTGTTGCCGGCCATGCCAGACCTTATCCCGGCACCGGCGGCGTGCGCACGAACTCCCGCGCGCGTGCCGCGCGCACCTCGGCCGTGAGCGTGGCGATGTCGTACGAGCCGTAGTGCCGCAGGCCGTTGATGAAGAACGTCGGCGTGCCCGACACACCCGAGAGGTCGGCCGAGTCGACGTCGATCGCGATGCGGGGCGCGCCTGCGCGTGTGCGCAGGTCTTCCTCGAAGCGCTCGACATCGAGGCCCAGCTCGCCGGCATAGCGCAACAGATCCGGCAGCTTCAGGTTGTCCTGGCGCCCGAGCAGGAGGTCGTGCATCTCCCAGAACGCGTCCTGCTCCGCAGCAGCCTCTGACGCCTCAGCCGCGAGCTGCGCAGCCGGATGCACGTCGTTGAGCGGCAGATGGCGCCAGACGTAACGGACGTCGCCGAACTCACTCAGCAGCTCGCGCAGCACAGGCTCCGCCTGTCCGCAGTACGGGCACTCGAAGTCGCCGTACTCGAGCACGGTCACGGGCGCGTCCTCCGGCCCGCGGATGTGGTCGCGCTCAGGATCGACCGGCTCTGCGAGGTCGAGGATCAAGTTGGGCGTGCCGAGGAGCGCCCGGATCTTCAGGCGCTTCGGCAGCTTCGCGGTCACGTCGAACAGCAGCCACGTTACGAGCGCCGAGAGGAGCGCCGCCGTGAGCACGCCGACTTTCGCCTGTTGGAGCTCGTCGCCCTTGAAGGCGAGTGACGCGATCAGGATCGAGACGGTGAAGCCGATCCCGGCGATCGTGCCGGCGCCGGTGACGGCCGCCCAGCCGACCGGCGGCCGCAGCACGCCGCGCGAGAGCTTCGTCGCCACCCACGTTGCGCCTGAGATCCCGATCGGCTTGCCGACGACGTAGCCGACGATGATGCCGATCGCGATCGGCGACGTGTACGTGCGCGAGAGGAAGCCGCCGGTGATGTGGATGCCTGCATTCGCGAGCGCGAAGACCGGGACGATGACGTAGCTCGTATACGGATGCCACAGCGTTTGCAGCCGGTCGTTGGGGGAGACCGCGCTGCGAAGTCCCGCGCGCGCGGTCCGCGCGAGCTCGGGCGTCGGCTGCTCTCGAAAGAGCCGGAACAGATCGCTCGCGCGCTCGAGATCGGTGCGCTGCGCCGGGTACGCGAGCGCGATGACGCCGCCGAGGAGGCCGACGATGATCGGGTCGACGCCCGACTTGAGCAATGCGACCCACATCGCAGTGCCTAGGACGAAGTAGATCGGCCCGAAATGGATGTCCGCGGCGCGCACCGACAAGATCGCAGCGAAGATCGCGATCCCGATGCCGAGGTCCGACATCGAGATGTGACCGCTGTAGACAAACGCGATCACGAGCAGCGCGATGATGTCGTCGACGACGGAGAACGTGAGCAGATAGGCGCGCAACCGCTCCGGGAACGCGGGCCCGACGAGCGCGAGCAGGCCGAGTGCGAACGCCGTGTCGGTCGACATCGCGGTGCCCCAGCCGTGCGTCGACGAGTGTCCGGCGTTGATCGCGAGGAAGATCAGGACAGGGATGAGCATCCCGCCGGCTCCGGCAAGCGCGGGGAGGACGAACCGACGCCGCTCGCGCAGCTCCCCGAGATCGAACTCGCGCCGCGCCTCGAGGCCGATGACGAAGAAGAAGAAGGTCATCAATCCCGAGTTGACCCAGCCGCGCAGGTCGAGCGACACGCCGTCGCCGCCGATGCGGATCGAGAGCGTCGTGTTCCAGACGCGCTCGTACGACGCGTAATCGATGTTCGCCCAGGCGAGCGCCGCGAGCGCGCCGGCGAGCAGGACGGCCGCGCTTCCCGTCTCCGTGCGGAGGAACTCGCGGAGCGGTGTCTCGAGGTTCCGCGTCCACGCGGTGCGGCCCGTGTAGGGCTCGGCGGTCGACTCGATCTCCGTCACGCGGAGATTCTGCTTGCTGGGCGCCGCTTCGCGGCGCCGTGCGCGCTCGCACCGCTGCACGCTGGACGCGGCCCCTCGGCCCGGGTCCGGCGCTGTGCTTTCCTGCTCGCGCGCCTGAGACTCGAACGTGAGCGGTCCGCGCCCGCGCGTGTCGGTCGCGGCGACGAGCCGCGGAGGGCGGAAGGCTTCCTTGACATCGGGGATCGCGGTGTTAGCGTCGAGCGCAGCGAGTCTCGCAAGGTATCTGCGGCCCCGAAGCGAGTGGCCCGCGTCTTGTCCGCTAGCTGCGGCAAGGAGGTGCGAGATGGCAACCGTGGAGGTCGAACGGCCCGAGGTCGTTCAGCAGCGCATCCACGACGAGCTCGGTGTGCGGCTCTTCAAGCCCGCGCCCGAGGGCTTCGACCCGGTCGAGGCGACCGACCGGGAGCTGCTGGTTCACGGCTATCCGGCCAGGCCGGACGCCAAGCTCCATCCGGAGCTCCACGAGCACTGGCAGGCGATGGTTTCGCGGTCGCTGTCGGTCATCGAGCCGCAGTTCGCGGTTCGCACCGACAAGCGCCACGGGATGCGCCAGTCGATCGCGAACGACACGTCGACGAACTGGTCGGGGAGCGTCGCGTTCGCGAAGAAAGGCGACGAGGCAACCTTCGTGATCGGGCAGTGGACGGTGCCCGACGTCGTCGCGCCCGGCATCGGCAGCTTCTACTGCTCGACCTGGGTCGGGATCGACGGCGACGGGTCGCCCGACGTCCTGCAGGCGGGAACGGAGCAGGAGATCGTCTCGTTCGGCTTCATCACTGTGCATGCGACCTACGCATGGTGGGAGTGGTTCCCCGAGTACGAGGTGCAGATCACGAATCTGCCCGTCTCGGCGGGGGACATCATGTACTGCGCCATCTGCGTCCACTCGGACACCGAGGCGGGGTTCTACTTGACGAACCTCACGACCGGGGTTGCGACGTCGTTCACGAAGACTGCGCCACCGAAGACGCATCTGAAGGGCAACTGCGCCGAGTGGATCGTCGAGATCCCGACCGTGAACGGGAGCCCCGGTCACCTTGCGCGCTACGGCGACGTGTACTTCGACAACTGCATCGCCGGCACGAAGAACCACGATCTGCTCTACGCGGGCAGCGGCGACCTCGTCACGATGGTCGACGGCTCGAACCATGCGATCTCGACGCCCCAGGCCGAGACGCAGGAGCTGATCAAGGTCCAGTACACCGCGTGAAGAAAACGGTGCGCTCGGGGCCGCGTGTGCCGGCGGCCCCGAGCGACCGTCACTTCGCCGCAGTCGCGGGCGTGGACTGCTCGTCGCCCCCGCCCGACAGCAGCCGCTCCGCATTGCCGAACATCACGCCCGTGAACCGTTCGCTGAAGCCCGCGAGGAACGCGATGATCGTGTAGAAGTAGATCGTGTTCTTCTGCGACGGCGCCTGCGTCATCAGGATGCCGCTGATGAGCAGGAAGTAGAGGGCGAGGCCGAACACGGAGCCGACGAGCGGCTTGTAGATGCCGAGCCGGCGGAGCAGCGGCCGGCCGACCTCGAAGTCGACGCTGAACTTGTCGTTCTTTCCGCTGCTCATGCGCGAGAGCACGCTGACGAGCGCGCCGACGGCTCCCGCGCCCGTGCACAGCAGCAGCACCCGGACGTTGTGGTTCCAGTCGTGCGCGCCGTGCGTCAGCACGATCGCGATGATCGCGCATGTGAGCGTGATCACGGTCGCTCCGGTCAACATCCCCGTGACGTAGACGATTCGGCCGGCCTTGGCGCCGGCGCGGAGGTAGTAGTCCTCGATGCGTGCGAGCTCACGCCGTTGCTCGGCCACGAGCTCGTGCTCGTGCTTCGTGTCATGCGTCGGCGTTCGCTCGATGTAGCCGAGCACGTGTTCCTGCACGGCGTAGAGCCAACGCATCGCGATTCGCTGGCTCGTGCCGCGCAGGATCTCGCCGACGCGGATCGCGAGCAGGTCGCACGCGTGCAGGATGTCGGCGACGGGCTCTGCGTCCTTCGTCACCCAGTCGGTCACGCGGTGCAGGCGCACCTCGTTCTCGGTGTCCACGAACGGGTTGCGCCGCGCATGCTCACTTCCAATGGTCATCGCGATCGCCGACGCGTTTCGCGTCGACCAGTACGCCGCGGCCAGCGGTCCCTCTTGCTCCTCGAACTCCTTCAGACGCGCGCAAAATTCCTGCTCTGCGACTTCGGCTACTTCGGCGTCGCCGCGCTTCCGGGCGCTCTCGCGCTTGAAGTGCGCCCGCACGAGATCGGAAAACGACACCGCCCCGACCTGCGCGCTGGCAGGACTGTCGGTTTCCTCGATGTGGTCAGGCATTGCCCCTGCGACGGTGGCGCTCATGTGGACCTCCCCCGATCCCGCCGCAGTTGGGTTTTGTATGAGCGTAGGGCTCCGCGAGCCTCTTGTACAGGGGTTCGGACAGGAGTAACGTCGGCCCCAGCACGTCAACTGGCTGCGGCACATCCGTGATTGGGGAGGGATGTCCGCATGGCCACCGTTGCCACCTCAGTAGCCCGCATTACGAGCGTCGTCGTCGCCAGCCCGAGCGATGCGGCGTCGCGGTATCTCGCGGCGCGTGAGCTTGCCGCGCTCGCGCCGGGGTTCGCGCCGCACACGTCGTTGAACCTGCATTTCTTCGGCGGCAGGACGATCGAGCACCTGACGTTCACGAACATCTACCTCGGCGGGAAGGGCGCCTGGCAGCAAGACGACATCACCGCGATCGACACGTCGCTCGCCGCTTCGATGGAGGACGCGCATCTCAATAACGTCATCGCGCAGTACTTCAAGGACGGGAAGGCGAGTGCGGCGTTTCAGCCGTCGCGCATCCTTGACGGCCCGCTGCCGTTGCGTGTCTTCCGCGACACGGTCGAAGGCTTCGTCGCGGCGCTCGACCAGTCGAACGGGCTCTCGGGCTTCAACCTCGGCTCGAGCGTCTTCTGCTTCATGCTCCCGAAGGGCACCGTCCTCGTCGACGGCACGAGCACGGGCGGTGACGCCAAGCACGACGACGACGACCACGACGAGCGCGGCGGCAGCGTGGCCGCGCGCGAGCGCGACGAGGCGGCCGACTCCAAGCACGGCCTCGGCGGCTACCACGGCTCGATCCACGCGAAGCGGGGGAGTGGGTCCGACACCGTCTACTACGCGGTCGGGGTGTACTCCGAAGGGACGAACGGCATCGTCGCGTTCGACAAGCCGTGGAAGAACGTCTGCGCGACCTTCTACCACGAGCTTCAGGAGGCGCGAACGGATCCGGACGTCGAGGATGCGATCCGCGCCGGGAATGATCCGCGTGCGAACGACTTTCTCGGCTGGTACTCGCCGCGCGGCGGCGAGATCGGTGACATCCCGCTCGACGAGGCCGGACCTGACCTCGGCGGGGTGATGGAGGAGGTGCCGATCGTGAAGGGCGGGACGGCGCCGATCCAGCTGATGTGGTCGAACGCGGTCGGTGGGCCGGAGGGCCCGATCGCGACGAAGCACAAGGCCGCGAAGGCGAAGGGCTAGCGATGGCCGTCGACGAGCGCCATCGCGCGGATGCCGTCTTCGAGGGCGGTGGAGTCAAAGGGATCGCGTTCGCCGGAGCCATCGCGGCCGCCGAGCAGGACGCCGGCGTCGAGGAGTGGGTGAACGTCGCCGGCACGTCGGCCGGCTCGATCGTCGCCGCATTGCTGGTCTGCGGCTACGACGCAGCGGGGCTGCAGAAGATCCTCGCCCAGGCGCACTATCCGCGCTTTGCGGACAGCGGCGTCGGCGGCGTGTGGATCGGTGGCGTCTGGAACGCGATCCTCCGCTTCCGCGGCGCCGCGCCCGGGACGTACTTCAAGGAGTGGATGAGCGAGCAGCTGGCGGCGTCGCCGCTCGCGAAGGAGCTCGGCAAGACGGAGCTCACGTTCGCGGATGTGCGGCGTCGCGACCTGCCGCCTCGTTCCGAGCTGCCGGGCATCACACCGGAGAAGTACGAGCGTGCGACGTACCGGCTGCACGTGATCGGCTCCGACGTGACGAGCGGGCGCATGGTGATCCTGCCCGACGACTTGCCCGCCTATGAGGATCATCACGGGAAGCCGTTCGAGAAG
Organism: Gaiellaceae bacterium; assembly: GCA_036265735.1. Classification (GTDB taxonomy): domain Bacteria; phylum Actinomycetota; class Thermoleophilia; order Gaiellales; family Gaiellaceae; genus Palsa-739. The sequence continues at coordinate 21,097 of DATAOK010000046.1, read as the reverse complement.
GACTCGTTCCCCGTCGTCGATGCGGTCCGGATGAGCATGAGCTACCCGTTCTTGTTCAACCCGGTGACGCTGCACAAGGACGGCAAGCCCTACTACGTCGTCGACGGCGGGCTCCTCTCGAACTTCCCGATCTGGCTGTTCGACAGCCCGAATCCGAAGCGACCGACGTGGGGCTTCCGGCTCCACCCGGGCGAGAACGTCACCGAAGGTCTGCCGTACCGCAAGATCCCGCGGCCGTTGTGGGCGGTGCCGCTGCTGAAGGCGATGTTCTCCGCGTCGATGGAGGCGTGGGACCGCGAGCAGATGGAGGCGGTCGTGTCGGCGCGGACAGTCAGCATCCCGACGCACTCGATCAGCACGACGAACTTCGGTCTCTCGAGCGAGGACGCCGACGGTCTCTACGGCTGGGGCGAGGACGCAGCGCACGCGTTCTTCACGGATCCGCAGCAGCAGGAGTACCTCAACTCATTCGGCAAGACGATCACGGAGGAGCGAACGCCAGTCCCTGCATGAAACCGGCGTTCAGGCGAGGACGGCCTGCATGTTCTCCTCGAGATGCGCGACGCTCGACGTCCCCGGGATCGCGAGAATCACCGGGGAGCGGGCGAGCAGCGAGCGCAGCTCGTAAACGGAGTCGCGCAGGCCCTCACCGAGCGGACTCCACGGGATGAACGCGAGCCCGTCCGCCTCGCACGCTTCGAGCACCGGCTCGGACGTGAGCAGGCCGCGGTTGTACTCGTTTTGCACCGAGACGATCCGCGCGACCGTCTGCGCGCGGCGCAACTGCTCGGGCGAGATGTTCGAGAGCCCGATCAGCCGGATCTTTCCCTCAGCACGCAGCTCCTCGAGCGCGCCGACGCTCTCTTCGATCGGAACCTCCGGGTCATGGCGGTGCAGTTGGTAGAGGTCGATCCGCTCGAGCTTGAGGCGCCGCAGGCTCTCGTCGCACGCCTGCTTCAGCCGCTCGGGGCGCGCATCGCGGTGTCGTTCCTGGAAGCCGCCGCCGAGCCCGCCCTTGGTCGCGATCACGAGCCCGTCGGGATACGGGTGCAGCGCCTCCGCGATGATCTCCTCGCTGCGACCCGTGCCGTAGATGTCGGCGGTATCGATGAGCGTCACGCCGAGAGCGAGCGCGCGTTGCAGCACGCGCACGCCTTCGGCGCGGTCGTTGACGATGCGCATCGCCCCGAAGCCGAGCCGGCGAACCTCGAGCTCGCCGCCAAGGAGGAACGTCGGGTTCACACAGCTGATGCTAAATGGGATCGCTAATACGGGAAGCACGTGTCGTACGGCCCGAACGTCCGGCGTTGCCCCGTGCACGGCAGAGGCGAGTGGTCGCGGAGCCGGTTGCGGACGGTGATGATGATCGTCGTTCCCTTCGGCGCGCCGACGTGACCCCAGGCGAGGTATTCGGCGGAGGCGAAGTCGACATGCAGATGCGCGGCATGCGCAGCCGCAGCGAGTGCCGCGGTGTCGTCGTAGATCGGGCCGTAGTTCCCGGTCGTTCCGTGGTGTCTCTTCACGAACGACTGGAACGAGAGCGTGAACGCGACGAACGCCGCGGCGACTGCAACGGCTACTGCGACCGAGATGACGGTTGAACGACGCCGAGCGAGCGCCGTCGCGTCGGCGAGCCCGAGCGCAGCTAGAAGAAACGAGACGGGATAGCTGATGATCAGGTAGTGCGGGCCGACACCGCTTTTCGACGACGTGATGTACGAGAGCGGAACGCCGATCAGCCAGATGACAAGAAGCGCCCGTCGCGCGGTGTCGATGTCGGGGTGTCGCCCATCGCGCACGACGCGTGCGACGGCGGTCGCGATCCCGAGCACGAAGAGCACGATCACGGCGATCCCGGCCACACGGCCGAGCGTCCACGCCGCGCCCCCCTCGTGCTGTCCGCCGGTGATGAACGTCCAGCCCTCTGCGCTGACGAGATGAATCGTCTGGCGGGCCGCTTCGATCGTTCCGCCGCCCGCCGCGCCTCCGTGGCCGCGACCGTTGTCGACGATCAGCCTGAAGTCGCGGAAGCCGTGCTTTGCGTTATGCGCAAGCCATGTGCCGAGCGAGAGGACGCCGATCACTGCGCCGATGACGACCGCGCCCCAGTTGACGTCACGTGCGCGATATGCGAGCAGCGCGCCGATCGGGATGATCAGCGCGACCGCCGACATGTTGAGCTGAAACGCGACGACGAAGAGCAGCGGCACGAGCAGCGCGACGCGCGTGCGATCCCGCTCGAGCACGACGAAGAGGCTCCACAACAGGCCGACGGTGACGATCGGGAGATAGTCCTGCTGCCACAGATGCCGGCCGTACAGCACGGCCCAGGGCGCGGTCGCGAAGAGTGCGGTCGTGACCAACGCGACCGTGGCGCCGAAGCGCGGACGGACGATGACGTAGGTGAATGCGACCGCAAGAACCGACAGAACGGCGGTCGACCGCGTCGCGGAGATCAGGCCGCCGTGGATCCAGACGACGAAGGCGACGATGTACACGTAGAGCGGCGGGTTGGCAGCGCCGGAGCTCGAGGTCAGGCCGGTCGTGCGGAAGTCGCCGCCGAGGATGTCGTGGGCGATCCGCAGCGCGATCGCCTGATCGTCATTGAACTGTGCGAGCCCGAGGTGGCGGAGGCGCAGCCAGGCGGCGAGGACGACGATTGCCGCGGCGCCTGCCGATTCCCAGCTCAGTCGCCTCGGCATCGGCGAGCGAAGCTACCACGGGGGCGGGACGGCTAGCCGGGGACGCGGCGAGCGCCGTCCAGATGGGCGGCCCAGTAGCCGCTCAGGCTCCCGATCTGCACGACCGTTCCGGTGTGCGGGGCGTGGATGAACTGGCCGTTTCCGATGTAGATGCCGACGTGGCTCAGGCCGTCGAAGAACACGAGGTCGCCCGGCGCGAGCGCGCTCGTCGGGATCGGCGTCGTCGCGTTCCACTGCGAGACGGTGTAGTGCGGGAGCGACACGCCGAGCTGCGCGTACACGTACATAACGAGCCCGGAGCAGTCGAACCCGCCCGGGCTCGCGCCGCCCCAGACATAGGGGACGCCGAGGTAGCGCGCGGCGATCGACGCGGCGGTCGCGTGTGTCGTCGGTTGCGGGGGCGGCGCCGGCGCCGGCTCGGGCGCGGGTGCCGCGGGGTTCGCCGTCTGCTCGGGCGACGGCGGCGGTTGCGGCGGCGCAGGGAGGACAACGGTCGGCTGGGGCTGGACCGCCTGGGCAGCCGCTTCGCGTCGTGCGAGCGCAACCTGTCGTGCGATGCGCGTGCGTTCGGCTGCGGCGCGTCTGCGTGCGCGTGCGGCCGCCTGAGCCTGCAACGTCGAGATCGTCTGATGAATTGTCGCGAGCAGCCGTTTCTGCTCGGCGATGCCGTTCTCGATTCGCGTGTGCTCGGCGTTGAGTTGCGAGATCAGGCGCTCGCGGTTCCGCTGCTCGCGCTGCAGCTGGCGCTTCCGCCGGCCGACTTGCGTGCGGAACCGCAGTGCGGCGGCGGCGATCGCGCGATCCTGCCGCGAGAACGACTGCGTCGACTCGATCCGGTTGATGAGATCGGAGAGGCTCTTCGCGCCGACGAGCACGTCGATCGCGTCGGGTGGGGGAGAGACGTAAAGCTGAACCAGCCGTTGCTCGAGCTGATGCTGCGCGGCGTGAAGATTCGTTCGCGCGATGTGCAGCTGGTGGTTTGCCTCGCGGAGGCGCGTATTGACCTGCACCAGCGCGGCGCGCTCGCCGTCCCAGCGCTGGATCACGGACTCGAGTGCGATGCCCATTGCGTTGACCTTGGCCTCGACGCGCGTTGCATGGGCGCGTTGTGCGGCGATCGGGTTTGCGGCGGGCGCTGGGGGCGTCACAGTGAGCAGGAGGAGGATCGTGCAGGTCAGCACGATCGTCGTTCTCACGAGGCGCACCGGTGCGACGCTAACGCAGTTTGCAGCGGAGAACAACGATCGCGTGCGTGCGGGAAAGCCGCAACGGCTGCGCGGCGAAGCGCCGATGCCGGGGCGGTCGGTGTGTTCCTAGTGTGCGGCTATGGATGTGAACACCGTCATCACGATCGTGCTGCTCGGCGTCGCCGTCGGCGGCGTCGCTCTCATCGCGCTGATCCTGAAGCTGTTGTCGCCGCCGTCCGTGGCCTGAGTAGCTCGGCTGGCGAAGCTCACTATCCAACCGACGCCACTCGTCGGTTAAGCCCATAGGATCGGGCCGTGCTGTTCACGCACATGAACATCAAGAAGGATCTCGAGGACATCGGCCCTGTGTTCGACGGCGCGCCGGACCTCGAGTTCCGCGCGGCAACGAAGCCGCTTGCGCTCGAGAAAGCCGCGCTGAGCTACCAGTACGTCCCGCCCCACTATCGCTTTCCGTACGGGCATACGCACAAGGAGCAGGAAGAGGTGTACGTGGTCGTGCGCGGGAGCGGGCGCATGAAACTCGACGATGAGATTGTCGAGCTTCGGGAATGGGACGCAGTTCGCGTCCCGCCCGGCCTGTGGCGAGGCTACGAGGCTGGGCCACAGGGCCTTGAGATCCTCGTCATCGGCGCGCCGAATCTCGGCGACGATCCGCGCGACGACGTCGACGGCCAGCGCGACTGGTGGGCTGACTAGCTGTTGCGAATTGAGGCCAGACTCGTGGGCGGCCGCGACTCGGAGGCTGCATGAGACTGCTTCTTACGTCCGCTGGCATAAAGAACGCGACGATTCAGGACGCGCTGCTCGACCTGCTTGGCAAACCGATTGCCGAGTCCAGCGCCCTCTGCATCCCTACCGCGACGCACGCCTTCGGGAAACCGGAACTGGCATGGCGATTCATCAGCGGACACGAGCCCCGCTGCCCCATGTCCGAGTTGGGCTGGAGGTCGCTGGGCGTCTTGGAGCTCACGGCGCTGCCGAGTGTCGATGAAGAACGTTGGGCCCCGGCGGTCAAAGAGGCGGACGTCCTCCTGGTGAACGGCGGCGATCCGCTGTACCTGTGTTACTGGATCCGCCAGTCCGGACTTGCGGATCTCATGCCCTCGCTGCGCGACACGGTGTGGGTGGGACTGAGCGCCGGGAGCATCGTGATGGCGCCCAGGATCGGGGAGTACTTCGTCGGCTGGAGGCCGCCCACGGGCGGCGATGAAACGCTCGGAATCGTCGATTTCGCGATGTTTCCGCACCTGGATCACGAGGAGATGCCCGGTAATTCCATGGCCGACGCGGAAGCATGGGCTACCGACATGCCGGTGCCGGCGTACGCGATCGACGATGAGACAGCCATCAAAGTCGTCGACGGCACCGTCGAAGTCGTCTCTGAGGGGCACTGGAAGCTGTTCTGACCAAGCTGACGATCGGGTCAGCGTCGTCGGCGAAGTCGTCGCCTCTGTTAACGCCTGAGCGCTTGTCGGGCGTTAGCCGATCCGCTCGGCCAACCCGATGAGAATGCCCTCCGGGCCTCGGACGTAGCAGAGCCGATATACGTCCTCGTACCGCACCACTTCGTCGACGACCTCTGCACCGTGCTTATGCAGCCGGACGAGCGTATCGTCGAGGTCGTCCACGGCGAACATGACGCGCAGGTAGCCCAGGGCGTTCACCGGGGCGTTTCGGTGATCTTCGACCACAGCCGGCGCGAGAAACCGCGAGAGCTCTATCCGGCCGTGGCCGTCGGGCGTGCGCATCATCGCGATCTCGACGCGCTGGTCGCGCAGACCGGTGACGCGCCCTGACCAGTCACCGTCGATCATGGCTCGCCCTTCGAGCTCCAGGCCCAGCTCGGCGAAGAACGAGATCGCGGCGTCAAGCGATTCCACGACGATGCCGACGTTGTCCATCCGTTGAAGCGCCACGCGGCCATTCTCGCGGATTGCATGGAATCGCCGGCTGCTGCTCAGGCGGGTCGAACTTCGGCGAGCCGCTTGGCCGCGAACTCGTCGGTCCCGCTGGGGTCCCAGCAGACGGCGGCCTCCCATGCGGCCCGTGCTTGCGCGGCTACGTCGTGCGCGTCGTCGTCGAGATCGGCGGCGTTGTGTGGCAGCGCCAGGTCGAGATCGGGGACGTCGACGTGCGACTCGTCCCAGTCGATCAGCGCGACCCGATCCGCGGTCATGCGGATGTTGCCCGGGTTGGGGTCGCCGTGGACGACGCACCGCTCTCGTCCCGCGAGCCGCGCCCACGCTGCTCGGCATCGGACGACAGCCTCAGGCGGCATCGCCCCGAGGTCGATCTTCGTCCCTATTTCCGCGTGCAGCAGGTCGGTCGACGATCGCCAGCCCGGACGTTGCGGCCAGCCGTGCGTCAGTCGGTGCAGCCGGCGGAGCGTGTCGGCGACGCGACGCCAGTCGGCCGCTGTTTCGGGCGGTCTGCCCTCCACGTAGGTCATCACGACAAGACCGTCGACGAACTGCCGGCCGTCCGTGGTCGGGATCGGCACCGGCACCGTCATCCCTTCACGGTCGAGATGTCGCAGCAGCTCGGTCTCCCATGAGAGGTCGGCGTCGCTGCGCTTGCCGAGTCGGCCAACGGCGAGCTGCCCGTTGACGCGCACGCTCCACACCTCGTTACCGACACCGGTCCGGCACCGCTCGATGCGAGCGACGTCGTCACCCCACAGATCAAATGCCTCCCATCCCACGGCCACATCTTCGCTGTACGCTCGTTGAGGGTGCCTATGGCGATAACTCTTCGGACGTTCGCAGACAGCGATCTCGATGCGCTCTTTACCTGGGAGAGCGATTCTCGTGCGGTCCAGATGGCGGCGTTTACGCGTCCGAATCCGTCCGACCGTAACGCGTTCGACGCCCACTATGAGCGCGTCCGCAGCAACCCTTCAAACACGCTGCTCGCGATCGACGACGACGAGGAATTTGTGGGGACGGTAGGCAGCTACACGATGGACGGAAGACGCGAGGTCACGTACTGGATCGCACCCGCGAGATGGGGTCAAGGGCTCGCGTCGCAGGCGCTCCGCGCGTTCCTCGCGATCGAATCGACTAGGCCGCTTTATGGTCGCGTCGCCGGTCACAATGCCGCGTCAGCGAAGGTGCTTGCTCGAGCGGGCTTTGTCGAGGTGGGCTCCGAAACGGCGTTCGCACCGGGAATTGGCGCAGAGGTCGTCGAGCGCGTCTTTCGACTCGATCGATAAACGACGGTCGCGCCCGCTGCGCAGGGCGCCGCGCCGAACTCCATCCGTCGTTGCAGAAGCGGCTTGAAGGTGCGAGGTTGCGCCTCAAATGGCCGCGCGGCTCCGTCTTCTCGAAGAACGCCGACGGATGATCCGGTTCGCCCTCGCCGTCTTGACGCTTGGCATGCTCGTAGGCGTACCGGCATCGCTGGCGACTCCGCCTGGGAAAAACGGTCGGGTCGCCTACATGGTCACAGACTCGGCGGGGCACTGGCAGGTCTGGGTGGCGAGCGACGATCTTTCGAGGGCGAAGAGGCTCACCCGCGGCCGCTACGACAGCGGTTGGGCGGTGTGGTCGCCGGACGGCAACCAGCTCGCATTCGACAGCAATCGAACCGATCACACGCCCAACAACTCCCGTCACGTCAACGACGTCTTCGTGATGAAGCCGGATGGGTCAGACGTGAAAAAACTCACCGACTCGAAAGGCGTGAGCGGGGACGCTGCATGGTCACCGAACGGATCGTTGATCGCCTTCGACGCGGACCGCGGAAACCGCAACGGATACAGCGCCATCTATGTCATGCAGGCAAACGGCCGAAAGCTAAGGAAGATCACCGATCCCCGACCTCCAATGAGCGACCACAAGCCGCGCTTCTCGCCGGACGGAACTCAGCTCCTCTTCTCGCGTGCGAGCGGGACCGCCGACAAGGCTCCGGCGGCGCTCTTCACGGTACGTCTCGACGGAAGCGGCCTCCACCGCCTGACGTCGTATTCGCTGCACGTGGACGACTCGGACTGGTCCCCCGACGGTAAGCGCATCGTCCTTGAGGCGTACCCGAATCCCAATGCCTACGGAGACATCGACGTCGTCGACGCGACCGGCGGTCGCCCGACCAATCTCACACGGAATCCCCCCGGCCAAGCGGGTTCGGCCGATCCCGCCTGGTCGCCCGACGGAAGCAAGATCCTCTTCCTCGACAACCGAGTCGTGAACGGCGTCGGCAGAACCGGTCTGGCGACGATGAACCCAGACGGCTCCGATCGACAGTTCCTCTCGAGCAAGAACGTCGAGGCACACCAAGCCGACTGGCAATCCATCCCCTGAAAGCGCGAAATACCTCGCTCGCCTGCGCGAGCGTTCCTCTATGACGCCTAAGTGAGCTACGCCGAGAAGGCCGGCGCGTACTGAAACCGTCCTGCCACAGAGTCCGTGTACGCGGTCAGCGGTCGGGCCTGGAAGGCATCCCCCCATTTTGGTTCCGGAGGTATCACGCCCAACTCCGTCGCCGGCCGGAATCCGAAGCGGCTGTAGTACTCCGGCGCGCCGAGCAGAACAATCAGCGGCACACCCGCGGCATCAGCAGCGTCGAGAAGTGCGTCCATCAGGGCGCTTCCAATGCCTGTGCCTTGATGATCCGGAACGACGCCGATCGGCCCTACCGCGACAACTGGCTCGCTGGCGACGGTGGCCTGGCTCGCCGTGACGTGCCCGACCACCCCGCCGTGAACGAGGGCCGTGAAGGAGAACTCTGGGATGGCGTCGCCCGCCTCCCAGAGCGCCTCGAACAGCGCGACCTCGGGTGGATCGGAACCAGCGTCGTGCGGCGGCCGAAAACGCGGTCGCCGAAAAGCTTCGGCGTAAACGTGCCGAATGCCTTCGTAATCGGCGGCCTGTTGCTCCCTGACGACCATCAGCTGATCCTCGCAGCACCAGAATCTCGGCCGGGCCAATGTCCGGCAATGACCCTGAGACGCGTGTCGGTTAGTCGCCCTGGAGAACCTCTGACAGCCACTGCAGCGCGATCTGGTAGCGCTCGTTTGCGCGTCCGCCGTGATTACCGTGCCTGCAACAGGTACGCCGTCGGATAGCGGCGGTCCGAGTCTTCGTAGCCTGGCGGGAGATAGACGAATAGATCGCGTTCACTCGGATCCTCCAACAGGTTGCCCGCGAGATGCGAACTTTCGATGCGCGAATGAACGATCACTGGTGCCCCCGTTACGGTGGCGAACGACTCTACGTCGAATTCGGCTTCCGTGAACGTCGCATGGGCCAATGCTCCGGAATGACCCTGAGGAGGGGGCTTGTGCGTCAGGCCGCCGGAGCCGATTCCAAGATCAGCTTCAGCTTCGCCAGATCCTTGCGGTTCGCCCGGCGCATCGCAGCTGCCATCACCGGACCGCCGATCTTGCCGAACCCGCGCGGCTCGCCGCGGTTCCGAAGCGTCATGCGCGTCCCGCCTTCAGCCGCATCGGTCCATGTGTAGGTCGTCTCCATGGGGAACGGCCCTTCAGTTGTGGCCATGACCAGCAATTCACCTGGTAGCCACGTCTTGACTTCGTAGGTGTAGGCGAGGCGTCGCCCGAGGAATCGTGCGACGAAGGCGACACGTCCGCCGACAGAGACTCGCGGCTCTGTCTTCCACTCGACCGACTCAATATTGGTGTACCACCGCGGGGCATTGTCCGGGGTAGCAGCGAATTCGGCGACTTCCACCCTCGGCCGATCGATCTCGATCTCCGTCAGAACGTCGACGGGCACACCGCGATCCTAGTCGGAAATATTCGCTCGCCTGGGCCAGTGTTCCGGGTTCCCGGAGCTACCGGAATGACTTGAAGGCCGCCCTCACTTCCTGGCTAAAGAGTTCCGGCTCCTCCCAGGCTGCGAAGTGTCCGCCCTTGTCGACCTCGTTGAAGTAGATGACGTTCGGGTAGCTCGCCTCGACCCAGCTGCGCGGAGTCCGCCAGATCTCGCCGGGGAAGGTCGTGAAGCCGAACGGGATCGTGGTTGCGGGGAGGGGCTCGCGACTAGCGGCGGGGGCGTCGGGGCCGTATGCCTCCCAGTACGACCGGGCGGCGGAGGCACCGGTGCCGGTCAGCCAGTAGAGCGTGACGTTGTCGAGGATGTGGTCACGGGTGAGGTTGCCCGAGGGTTTGTCTTCGACGAACGCACTGGCGATCTTGTAGTAGGCGTCCGTGTCGTGGTCGGCCATCCAGGTCGCGAGGGCGATCGGCGAGTCCAGTAGGGCGTAGCCGATCGTCTGTGGCCGGTTGTTCATCTCGATGAAGTAGCCGGTTCCGGACTTCTGGAAGGTGGCGATCTGCGCGGCGGCAGCGCGTTCCTCGTCTGTGTCCGTCGCCATGGTGTCTCCGAGCGCCGGTACCAACAAGTTCGTGTGGATGCCCACTAGACCTTCGGGCTCCTGGCGTCCCATCGCGTCGGTGACGCCAGCGCCGACGTCACCGCCCTGAGCCACGTAGCGGGTGTAGTCGAGTCGGTGCATCAGCTCGGCCCAGGCCCGTGCCGTGCGTGCCAGGTCCCAGCCGACCTCGGCCGGATCGCCGGAGAGCCCATAGCCGGGAAGGGAGGGCAACACAAGATGGAAGGCGTCGTCGGCACTTCCACCGTGCGCGGTCGGGTCCGTCAGCGGGCCGACCGTGTCGAGCAGCTCGATCACCGAGCCAGGCCATCCGTGGGTCATGATCAGCGGCAGCGCGTTCTCGTGCTCCGACCGCACGTGGATGAAGTGGATGTCCACGCCGTCGATCTGGGTGATGAACTGCGGCAGCTCGTTCAGCCGCTCCTCGATCCGCCCGAAGTCGTACTCGTCAAGCCAGTAGTGGGCGAGCGCCTGCGCGGCCGCGAGCTGCACGCCCTGCGACCGATCGTCGACCAGCTCCTTGCTTGGCCAGCGTGTGGCGGCGATGCGTCGGCGCAGGTCGTCGATCTGCTGCGCCGGAAACTCGATGTGGAACGGCCGGATCGCGCTCGCGGTCTCAGCGGTGGTGCTCATGGAGCGACCTCCCCGTTCTCGAGAAACCCCCATCATGAACCTATGCCTCACGCCGTGCGCTGAGCAAGCGGCCCAAACTGAAGCATCACCTTTCTCGATGGACATTCCTTGCCCGCGGCACAAGAGCGAGTCCGGGCCAGAGGCTGCTCGTCTGGGCGAGCGTTCAAGAATGATCCCTGAGGCAGGCGTGCTTGTCGGCTGGTCGGCCGTGGGCGATGATCGGGGGACGGCTCAGGCTGAGGGTTGAAGTCCTTTCAGGCAAGGAGGGTGCATCGGCGTGGCGGCAATACCGGCGGTAGAGGAGCTGCGGGCGAGATTCGATGGTGCGGTGGTGGCGCCGGGAGATGCGAGCTACGACGAGGTTCGCCGAGTCCATAACGGGCTGGTGGACAAGCATCCGGCCTTGATTGTTCGCTGTGAGGGGGCCGCGGATGTGGTGGCGGCGGTGCAGCTGGGGCGGGATGCCGGTTTGGAGATTTCGCTTCGTGGTGGTGGTCACAACATCGCTGGTAAGGCGGTAACGGACGGCGGCGTGATGATCGATCTGTCGTTGCTGAAGCAGATCGAGGTTGATCCGGGGAGGCGCACGATTACCGCCGGGGGCGGGGTTACCTGGGGGGAGCTGAATCAAGCCGCCCACGCGCATGGTCTCGCTACCACGGGCGGGGTGGTCTCGACGACCGGCATCGCCGGGCTGACGTTGGGTGGGGGGATCGGTTGGTTGCTTGGGAAGCACGGGCTGGCGATCGACAATTTGCTCTCCGCCGAGGTCGTTCTCGCCTCGGGTGAGGTGGTGCAGGCCAGTGACGAGAGCGAGTCAGATCTCTTCTGGGCGATTCGCGGCGGCGGCGGGAACTTCGGTGCTGTGACCGAGTTCTGTTACCGGGCTCACCCCTTGCGGACCGTGCTCGGCGGCGCTGCCGTCCATCCGCTCGCAGCCACAGCGGAGGTCTTCGCCTTCTACCGTGAGTTCACGCAGTCGCTCCCCGACGATCTCAGCGTCTTCCTCGCCTTGCGGAGCGCACCGGATGGCTCGGGGACGAAGCTGTGCGGTGTAGCGGTGTGCCATGCCGGAGAGGACGAGCAGCAAGCCGAAGCTGAGGTTAAGCCGGTTCGGGAGTTCGGACCTCCGGCGATGGATCTGGTCGACCGGATCCCCTATCCCGTCGTCAACACGCTTCTCGACGACGCCTTCCAAAGAGGCTCCTTCAACTACTGGAAGTCCGCCTTCTTCAGCGAACTGAACGAGGAGGTGGCCACGAAGCTGGTTGACGCCTACCAGAACGCCCCAACCCCGCTGTGCTTCCTAGTCATAGAACACTTCCATGGAGCAGCGGTGCGCGTCGATGCGTCCGCAACCGCCTTCCCGCACCGCCAAGCAGGGTACGACTGCATCATCCTCTCGCAGTGGAGCGACCCAGCCGAAACCGAGGCCGGGATCAGGTGGGCGCGGGAGACCTACGAATCGCTTCGGCCCCACATGACTGATGGCGCGTACGTCAATTACCTCGATAACGATGACACGAGCAGAGTCCGAGCTGCATATGGTCCCAACTACGACCGCCTCGCCCAGCTCAAACGCAAATACGACCCGGACAACATCTTTCGGCTCAACCAGAACATCGTTCCCTGACTACGAGCTAGGGCACTCCCCTGGGCGAGCGTTCGCGAATGTCCCTTGAGCCGCCGGCGGGCAATTCCGGCCTTCGGGTGCGAAGGAGCCCCCTCCTCGGAAGGGACTCCTCCGCGTCCCTCGCTACATCAGTGAACTGATATCGGCACCGCGACAGCGTCGAACTTATTGCTTGGCAGCCCGGACAGTTGAACCGCGTTGAGCGTGACGATGCCGTAGTGCTCGTTGGTGATCCGGTTCGCCGCGATCACGGTGTGCTGGATTGGGATCACCGCGCTGAAGACGCTGATGGCAGTAGGAGCATCATCGACGGGGTTGTCGTCGTCGATGCCATTGCCGGCGAGCGTGTTGTTGACGAGAACGTTGTCGTTCACGTACTGGAACGGCGTGTGGCTGTGGATCATGAGACCTGCAAAGCCATTGTTCATCGCCGTGTTGCCTGAGACGACGTTGCCCCAGGCAGCCGCACCCGGCGGCCCGGCGAACACGCCAATCCCTGCTGCGCCGTTGCCGTTCGAGGTGTTGTGCAGAACCTGGTTCTGGTAGACGCCGGCAACATTCGGAGCCGCTGGCGCCACGAGGCTGAAATGGTGCGACGCGAGCGTGATTCCGCAGTCTAGGCTGTTGTTGAGCACCGTGTTGTTGCTGATCGTGTTTCCGTAGGTCGGCCCGTCCTCGTCAGTGAGCAGGATGCCCCCGACGTTGTCCTTTACCAGGTTGCCGCTTATCGTCGAGTTGGTGACGCTCTGCAGATGCACCGCCTCGCCACAGTCGTCCGGCTGATCGGCACACAAGGGGTTGAACGGCCCGTAGGCGTCGTTGTTAAGCACGCGGTTGTTGGCAATCGTGATGTCGGTCGTCTGCACGGCAAAGATGCCCTCAAGGCCCGCGTTCTCGACAATGAACCCGCTGAAGACCGTGCCGGCAGCACCTGCGCCTGAAATGACGACACCGTTCGGAGGCGATGCCTGCCCAGCAGCGTCGATCGTCGCATCGTGGCCAATGAGGTTGAGCGTCTTCGTCACGCTCACTGATTCCGCGTACGTCCCCGAAGCCACAGAGATCGTGTCCCCCGCGTTCGCCTGTGCGGCGGCGTAGGAAATGGTTCGGCAGGGCGACGCGGTGCAATCGCCCGCGTCCGTACCCGTCGGTGAGACGTATCGCGTCGTTCCGGCCGCTCCGGCCGCGGCCGTCAGGACCAGTGCGGCAAGCGCGCTGCACACTAACGTCAGATGGAGTCGGAACATTGTCTCCTCCCCGGTCGCCTTTCCGCAGAACCCCGGACGCTACTCCGAGCCCGCCTGCCGGGCAAGGCGCCCCGCCGCTGACAGACGCCCAATGGCGATCACTGTCGGATGGGCCACTGTTCGCGAATGACGCCTGAGCGGTACGTTGCTGACGTTTCGCTTTACTCGCTCGCGAGGAGAGGCCCGCGATAGCCGACTTGATCGGGAAGCGGCGTGTAAGGGAAGTTGGCATTTACAGCTCGGGCCGATGCGTTGCGCTCATCGTTTCCGGTGCGTAGCTCGCTGAGGCCGTTTTCAAGTGCCCATGCGATCTGTCGTGCTTTGAGCGCCTTGGCAATTCCGCGTCCGCGCCAGGCGCGACGGACTGCGAGCATTGCGTGGTCGGCGATTCCCGCGGTGCGGCTCATCCAGACGAGCTGTGCATACCCGATCACGTCGCCCCCCTTGACAGCGACGAACGTGGCCTCGGGGATGTACCTCGGGCCGGCAAAGGAGCGGGCGGCGAAGTTCTCGAAGGAGCCGGCGCCCATCGGAACGCCGTAATGAGGGATGTCCGGCATCGTCTCGCCGGCCGCCTCCCACAGCCCTCGGGCCAACTCGGGGCTGTCCGCGAGAGTCGTGATCGCGACGTCCTCGGGCAGGGCAACGGTCGGGCGTGGGCAACCGTCGAGCACCAAGCGCAGCGCGGGTTTCCGTCTCACGACGGCGAAGCCGTGCAGTTCCGCGAAGGCGACCCCGCCCGCGTCATCCTCGTAGCCCCAGGTCATGAGCTCGGACTTGCCGAGTTCGCGTGCGTACGCCGAAACCTGCCTGTAAATGGCTGTCCCGACTCCGTGGCCTCTCGCGCTCGGGAGAACGCAGTTCGTTGCGAACGCAGCTGTGTCCTCCTCCATACCGAGGTTGAGTGAGCACGACCCGACACCGACTGGCTCACCGTCGACGAGCGCAAGCCAGTCTCGAAACATCGGAATCGTCGCACGGGAGTGCTCGATTCCCTCGGGCTCGATCACGACCCACCGCCGGACGGTCGTGCCGATCCGAGCCGCGGCAGACGTATCAGTCCTACCAGGGACTAGCTCGATCATCGCGCGAACGTAGTGCGCCTTCCGTACAAGAGTCAAGGCGTCAGAGAAGAGGGCCGCGGCCTGCGCCAGTGTTCCGGAATGATGCCTGAGAAGACTTGGTTCAGCCGACCTTCTTGAAGACGGTCGAAGCCATGAGAATGGGCCGCTTCTGGTCAGAGTGGAGCTGTCCTGTCCCTACGCCGGGTTCGACCAAGCTGATGAAGCGCAGCTTCAGCCGGTTGGCAGTCACCATGTACGCAAACGTCGTCTTCCACGTATCCGTTGGCGGGTCGGTTCCTCGATAGACGACTCGGTTCCCGGGAAGCAATGTGTAGGGGCCGTGGTCACCGTCCGGGAGTGAACCGTGCGTCGGGTCCCACGAATAGACGATCTGGAATGGTGTGCTGCCTTCTCGATAGAAGCGAATTCGGATCGTCAGGCCCTTCACGTAGTGGCCGTTTTTTTGAAGGAAGTTGTCGATCTGCGTCGCTGTGTAGCCATGCGCCTTGAGCGTCGCTGTAACCGTCGAAAGCGGGATCAGTGGCGACTGCCACGTGCCGACAAGAGGATCGTTTGCTTCCCGGGAGGCCGAGGCCGATCCAACTAGCGCGAGCACGGCAGTCACTGCGGCTAGTCCGACGACGATAGTCCTGCCTGCCATCTCTTTCCTCCGAGGCCGTCGCGGTCAACCCCTTCGACGGGAGAGCCTCTGCCTCGTTCGGCGCGAAGTCAAGAGAACGGGACCTCGGCTGTGCGAGCGTCCTGTCGCCTGAACTCCCGAGGAGCTCCTATGCACGCTGCAGCGGAGGCCCGATGCGCCCGCCCCGCTTGCGCGCACCGGCTGCGCGGAGAGCGCGCGCGTAGGCGGCCGCGGGCGTTGCGCCGCTCGCCATCACTTCGCCAGTCGAGCGCATCTCGGTGTCGCGCACCGCGGCGCCTACGAACCGGTCCGCGGGAAACACCGCCTCCTTCGCCCATGCGCGCGACGGTGTCACGTCTTCCAGCTGCAGCGAGCCGAGCGTTTCTCCGAGCAGGAGCCGGCACGCGTGCTCGACGAGCGGCACGCCGGTCGCCTTCGCGACGAACGGCACCGTTCGCGACGCGCGCGGGTTCGCTTCGAGCACATAGAGGTCGTCACCGGATAGCGCGAGCTGCAGATTCAGCAACCCGCGCGCGTTGAGCGCACGCGCGATCCCGCTCGCCGCTTCGCGAATGGCATCGACATGTTTTGCGCTCACGCTCGGTGCAGGGACCACGACCGCCGAATCGCCCGAATGGCTACCTGCGCGCTCGACGTGCTCGAGGATCGCAGCGACCCACGCGTCCTTGCCGTCAGAGAGGACGTCGACATCGAGCTCGATCGCATTGGCGAGGAAGCGGTCGATCAGGCATGGGCGGTCCACGGAAAGCTCGTCTGCGTTCCGCGCGATGTGGATCCCGCGGCCGCCGATGACGTTGTGCGGCCGGACGACGACGGGATAGCGGAGCTCGGCCGCAGCCGCACGCGCCTCGTCGGCGGTTGACGCCGCACGCCACGCAGGGGCGAGGAGACCGAGGTCGTCCAGCAGCTGCGCGAACCGCGCCCGGTCCTCAGCCTCGTCGATCGATCCGAGCGGATCGCCGAGCAGCGGAACGCCTGCGGCTTCGAGGCCTGGCGCGAGCCGCAGCGGCGTCTGGCCGCCGAATGACACGACCACGCCCCGCGGCTGCTCGAGCTCGCAGATGTCGAGCACGCGGTC
Source organism: Gaiellaceae bacterium (assembly GCA_036265735.1). GTDB lineage: Bacteria > Actinomycetota > Thermoleophilia > Gaiellales > Gaiellaceae > Palsa-739. Next base: position 4,520 of record DATAOK010000046.1, on the reverse strand, counting down.
GAGCGTCAGGGGCTCGAGATACAGCCGGTCTGAGGTGTCGTAGTCGGTCGACACCGTCTCCGGGTTCGGGTTGACGAGCACTGCCTCGTAGCCGAGCTCGCGGAACGTCCGCGCCGCGTGGACGCAGCAGTAGTCGAACTCGATGCCCTGCCCGATGCGGTTCGGGCCCGACCCAAGAACGACGATCGCGTTGCCGGTGGGCTCGAGCGGCGCGTCCGAGGGCTCGTACGAGAGGTAGAAGTACGGCGTCTCCGCCTCGAACTCGGCCGCGCACGAGTCGACCGCGAGCCGCCCCGGGAGGCCGCGCTCCGCGCGCGACCCGACGAGAACGCCGAACCGCGCCGCCTCGCTCGGCGACAGCTGCTCCGCCGCCGCGATCGTGCGCAGCTCGTCCGCGAAGTACGGATGGATCCCCGGCAGGTCGAGCCCCTGCCGCGCCGCCTCTAGCAGGAGATCCCAGCGCTCCGGCACCGGCTGTCCACGACGCGAGAGATCGCTCGTGTCATACGCGATCTCGCGGCCCTCGAACGCTTTCACGAAGGCCTCGGAGAACGTCCGCCCGAGCCCGAGCGACTCGCCGACCGCCCGCATCTCGCTGCCGAGCCGGTCGTCGGAGCCGGGGAACTTCTCGAAATCGAAGCGCGGCGCCTTGACCGCGACGTAGTCGAGCGCCGGCTCGAACGCCGCGGTGGTCTGCTGCGTGATGTCGTTCGGCAGCTCGTCGAGCGTGTAGCCGATCGCGAGCAGCGCGGCCAGCTTCGCTATCGGGAAGCCGGTCGCCTTCGACGCGAGCGCCGACGACCGCGAGACGCGCGGGTTCATCTCGATCACGCGCAACTCGCGTGACACCGACTCGTACGCGAACTGGACGTTCGCACCGCCTGTCGACACGCCGACCGCCCGCGCACACGCGAACGCCGCTTCCCGCAGCCGCTGGTACTCCGCGTCGGGCAGCGTCTGTTGCGGCGCGACGGTCCACGAGTCGCCGGTGTGTACGCCCATCGGATCGAGGTTCTCGATCGAGCACACGACGACGCAGTTGCCGCGCGCATCCGCCATCACCTCGAGCTCGAACTCCTGCCAGCCCTCGAGCGACTCCTCGACCAGGACTTGGCCGGCCGGGCTTGCGGCAATGCCCTGCGCGATGCGCGCGGCGAGCTCCTCGCGCGTCCGCGCGATCCCTCCTCCGCTACCGCCGAGCGTGAACGCCGGCCGGACGACCGCAGGGACGATCGGCGGGATGTCCAGCGGATCCGTGACGATCACGGAGTACGGCACGTCGAGCCCGGCCGCGACGACCGCGTCGCGGAACGCGAGCCGGTCCTCGGCGCGGCGGATCGCATCGACGTCCGCGCCGAGGAGCTCGACCGGACAGCCACGCTCGTGCAGCTCGACCGCGAGGTTCAGGGCCGTCTGGCCGCCGAGTGTCGGGAGGATCGCGTCCGGCTGCTCGACGGCGATGACCTCTTCCAGTGTCTCGACGTCGAGCGGCTCGATGTACGTCGCGTCCGCCCAGTCGGGGTCGGTCATGATCGTCGCCGGGTTCGAGTTGACGAGCACGACGCGCAGGCCCTCGCGACGGAGCACGCGACATGCCTGCGACGCGGAGTAGTCAAACTCGCACGCCTGCCCGATGCGGATCGGGCCGGAGCCGATGATCAGGATCGAGCGAAGATCCGTGCGCCGCGGCATGCAGCTGCAACCTGGTCGAAGAACGGAAGCGCATCGAGCGGGCCGGGTGCGGCCTCGGGATGGAACTGCACGCTCACGAAATCGTCGCCGGAGAGACCCTCGACGGTTCCGTCGTTGAGCGAGATGTGGCTGACGTGCTCGTCGGCAGCGACCGCGAAGCCGTGGTTCTGCACGGTGACGAGGACGCGCCCGCTCCGCGTGTCGCGCACGGGGTGGTTCGCGCCGCGATGACCGAACGGCAGCTTGAACGTGTCGAGCCCGAGTGCCAGCCCGAGCAGCTGGTGCCCGAGGCAGATGCCGAAGAGCGGCACGCGGCCGAGGAGGTCGCGCACGGTCTCGATCGGGCCTTCGAGCACCGCCGGGTCGCCGGGGCCGTTGCCGATCAGCACGGCGCTCGGATCGAGCTCGAGCACCGCGTCCGCGTCCCAGTTACCCGGCACGAGCACGACCTCGACGCCGGTCTCGGCGAGCCGCCGCGGGATCGACTGCTTGCAGCCGAGGTCGACGAGGACGACGCGGGGACCGGCGCCGATGAACACGGGCTCGGTCACGCCGACCGCGCGGTCGAGCGGCCGCCCGTCGATCGGCGGCTCGGCGAGCGCGCGGGCATGCAGTTCTTCTATGGGTGCATCTCCGACCGCGCAGCGGAGGACGCCGTCCTCGCGGATTCGCCGGACGAGCGCGCGCGTGTCGACGTCGGCAAGCGCGACGACGCCCTGCTCCTGCAGCCATTTGGCCCATGCGGGCCGCGCGGTCCGCATGACGAGCGCCTCTGCCTGCACCCGCCCCGACTCGGCGCGCGCCGGGTCGACGCCGTAGTTGCCGACGAGGGGATAGGCGAAGCACAGCACCTGGGCGACGTAGCTCGGGTCGGTCGCCGCCTCCTCGTAGCCGGTGCTCGCGGTTGTGAAGCAGGCCTCGCCCGCGGCCGTGCCGGGGGCGCCGGTCGCCGTGCCGGGGAAAACGGTGCCGTCCTCGAGGACGAGGGCTGCCGAGCGGGTCATCTCTTGCATCTTATGCGAAAAATTCGCTAATATGCAATCAGTATGCCGACAACGGCCATTCTGGGCGCCTCGGGCTACGCGGGGCAGGAAACGCTCGACCGGGTGCTCGCGCATCCCGAGCTCGAGCTCGTCGCCTTGGGGTCGGACTCGCTCGCAGGCTCGACCGCCGCGGCACTCGATGTCCGGCTGAACGGCTCGCTGCCGCGGTTCGAGACGAACGCGGAGGCAGCGGCCGCCGGGGCGGAGCTGATCTTCCTCTGCCTTGCGAACGAGCAGGCCGCCGCATTCGAGCCGCCTGCCGACGCGGTCGTCGTCGACCTCTCGGGCGCGCACCGCCTCGAGCCGTCGCTCTACCCGCAATGGTACGGCTTCGAGCACCCGCGGCCCGGCGCGTGGGAGTACGCGATCCCGGAGCTCTTCCCGCCGGCCGGCCCGCTGATTGCGAACCCGGGGTGCTACGCGACGGCGGCGATCCTCGCGCTCGCGCCGATCCGCGACGCGATCGACAACTCGACCGTCGTCATCGACGCGAAGTCCGGCGTCTCCGGTGCGGGGCGGGAGCTGAAGGCAAGCTCGCACGCCGGCTTCGTGCTCGAGAACGTTTCGCCGTACAAGGTCGGGACGCATCAGCATGCGCCGGAGATCGCGCAAGCGCTCGGCTTCCCCGTCTGCTTCGTCCCGCATCTGCTTCCAGTGCGCCGTGGGCTGCTCGCGACGTGCTACGTGCAGCCCATCGGCGATCTGCGCCTGCTGCTCGACGCTGCCTATGCGACGAGCAACGTCGTGCGCGTGCTGCCGGAAGGCGTCGTGCCGGAGCTCTCGCGCGTGCAGCACACCGACGGCGCCGAGATCGCGCTGTTCGAGGACGGCGCAACCGGACTCTCGATCGTCGCGTGCGTGCTCGACAACCTCGGCAAGGGCGCGGCGGGGCAGGCGGTGCAGAACGCCAACCTCGCGCTCGGCCTAGACGAAACGGCAGGCCTTCGACTCGCCGGAGTGCTCGTGTGACCGGGCGTAGGCTCGACGGAGCCCGGCAGGTAGCGGAGGCGCCGGCTTGGCCGGCGCCGGAGCGGAAAGGCGTCACGGCACCGAAGGGCTTCGTCGCGAGCGGCGTGCATTGCGGCATTCGCAAGAAAGACCGGCTCGATCTCTCGCTCGTGCGCTCGACCGTCCCCGCGACCGGGACGGGGATGTTCACCGCGAACCGCATGCTCGCTGCGCCGGTGATCGTCTGCCGGGAGCATCTCGAGCTCGCGCAGCCGCAGGCGGTCGTGACGAACTCGGGCGTCGCGAACGCCGCGACGGGTGAGCGCGGCCTGCTCGACGCGCACGCGACCGCGGCTGAGACGGCGCGCGTGCTCGGGCTTGCGGCAGAGGAAGTGCTCGTGCTCTCGACGGGTGTGATCGGCGCACCGCTGCCGCTCTCGAACGTGATCGCCGGCGTGCGCGAGGCAGCGGAGACGCTGTCGTACCACGGCGGCGCCGAATCGGCGGCGGCGATCATGACCACCGATACGCATGCGAAGGAAGCGGTCGCGCACGGCCCGGGCTTCACCGTCGGCGGCATGGCGAAGGGCTCGGGGATGATCCACCCGCAGCTCGCGACGATGCTTGCAGTGCTCACAACGGACTATCCGCTCGAGCCGGGCGAGGCGAAGGCGTTCCTGCGACCCGCGGTCGACGCGAGCTTCAACGCGATCTCCGTCGACGGCGAGTGCTCGACGAACGACGCCGTGATCCTGCTCGCGAACGGCGCAAGCGGCGCAGCGCGGGACGACGGGGCATTCGCAGCGTGCATCCGCACGGTGTGCGGTGAGCTTGCGA
>DATAOK010000045.1:0-39551 GCA_036265735.1 Gaiellaceae bacterium | reverse complement strand
GCGTCGATCAACCACGAGTTCGACGCCGGCACGCCGACGGGCGGGAACTACGGGAGCGGCGGCCAGCCTGCGCCGCCGCGCGACGGGAACGGCGCCGTCAGCGACCTGCTCGACCTGTTCGCCGTCTAGCTCAGACGTTGGAGGGGCCCTGCTGACGCGGGGCTCCTCCTTGGCTCGATATGACCTCTCAGCGCGAGATCGGCGGGTTCAGCACTGCGGCATGCCCACGCCGGTACAGCTGAGCCGGCCGGCCGCCGTTGCGTGTCGTCTGCTCTCCGGTCGCGACGAGGAAGCCGTCGGCACTTGTGACCTTCCGATGGAAGTTGCGCGGGTCGAGCTCCACGCCCCACACGATCTCGTAGACGTGGCGAAGCTCAGCGACCGTGAACTCAGCCTTGCAGAACGCCGTCGCAAGCGGCGAGTACTCGAGCTTCGCCCGCGCACGTTCGAGACCGTCCCGGAGGATCTCGTCGTGGTCGAACGCCAGACGGCGTGAGCCCGAGAGGAGCTCGTCGACAGGGTGCCACCGCGCGTCTGCCGCGTCGGAGCCGGCGGCGGGCTCGGGCAACTCGGCGGCCAGCGCGAGGTACGCGACGCTGACGACCCGCTTCCGCGGGTCTCGGCGTGGTGCGCCGTAGGTCGCGAGCTGCTCGAGATGCTCGCGGCGGTCGTCGAGGCCCGTCTCCTCCGCGAGCTCGCGCCGCGCGGCGTCCATCAGGTCTTCGTCTTCGAGGACGAAGCCGCCCGGAAGCGCCCAGCGCCCACGGTAGGGCGGCGCGCCACGCCGGATGGTGAGCGCGCAAAGCTCGTCGTCGCGAATCGTGAAGACAACGAGATCGACCGTGACTGCGAAGGTCACGAGCGCATCATATCTCGTCTACTTGACGATAAGTAGTGATCCGAGTTATCGTCTGATAGACGATAAGGAGGATCTCATGGCAGACATCAGCGTCTTCCCGCTCGCCCGCCACCTGCGCGGCGGTCCGACGACCTACATCCGGCATACGAAGAACGGCCGGGTCGTCCACGAAGGCGTCGGACAGTCCTTCTGGTTCCTGCCGCTCTCGGCCGTCCTGAGCGAGGTGCCGGTCGACGACCAGGAGCTCCCGCTGACGTTCCACGCACGTACCGCCGACTACCAGGACGTCCTCGTCCAGGCAACGCTCACGTACCGGCTCGCCGAGCCGGCGCTCGCCGCGGAGCGGCTCGACTTCGGTATCGATCCGGGAAGCGGCGGCTGGGATGCTGTGCCGCTCGACCAGCTCGCGGGCCTGCTTTCCGACTTGGCCCAGCAGCACGCGCTCGAGTTGCTCGGCGATCTGCGGCTCGCCGAGGCGCTCGTCGAGGCTCCCCCGCTCCTGCGCGGGCGGATCGAATCCGCGCTGACGGAGGACGCCCGCCTGCGCGCGATCGGCATCGAGGTCATCGCGTTGCGCGTCGGCCCGATCCGGCCGGAGCCGGATCTCGAGAAGGCTCTCGGTACGCCTGCGCGTGAGCTCGTCCAGCAGGACGCCGACCGGGCGACGTTCGAGCGGCGTGCGCTCGCGGTCGAGAGCGAGCGCGCGATCGCGGAGAACGAGCTCCAGAACCAGATCGAGCTCGCCGTACGAGAGCAGGAGCTCATCGTGCAGCGGGGACGAAACGAACAGCGGCGGGTCGAGGATGCAGCCGCAGCCTCTCGCGTCGACGCTTCGGCTCAGGCAGAGCGGATCCGCGTGGTCGGCGAAGCAGAGGGCGACGCCGAGCGCGCGCGTCTTGCGGCGTACGGCGACCTGCAGCCTCCGATCCTCCTCGGTCTCGCGCTGAAGGAGCTCGCGGCAAACCTGCCGGAGATCGAGCGGCTCACGCTGGCTCCGGATGTTCTGGGCGAAGCCCTCGCTCGGGTGGCGGGCACGCGATGAGCATCGCTCCCCGCGTTGTCGTCGTTCACCGTCGCACCGAGCTCGACGACCTGCTCGCGCGTCACGGGACGCGCGGGCAGGCGGCGTTCTTTCTGGCGTCGCGCGGACGGAGCCTGGACGAGGTGGATCGGCGGAATGAGGCCGTTCAGGCTGCGCTCACGGCAGTCGGATCTGGAATCCCCGTCGAGTGGCGCCGGGCGGTGGTCGAGCGTGCAGACCTCGATCGGTTCCTGTTCGTCCCGGAGGACATCGTCGCCGTCGTCGGACAGGACGGCCTTGTCGCCAACGTCGCGAAATACCTCGATCACCAGCCGGTGATCGGCGTCGACCCCGAGCCCGGCCGGAATGCGGGCGTGCTCGTCCGGCATTCGCCGGCTCAGTTCGCCGCGGTGCTGCGCGACGTGGCCGAGGGCGCGGCGTCGTACGACCCGCGGGCCATGGTCGAGGCCGCGCTCGACGACGGCCAGTCGCTCGTCGCTCTCAACGAGATCTTCGTCGGGCACCCGACGCACCAGTCCGCGCGCTATCGCCTGCACTCGGACGACGCCGAAGAGCGGCAGTCGTCGTCCGGGCTCATCATCTCGACGGGGACAGGCGCAACGGGCTGGTGCCAGTCCGTCTGGCGGCAGACGCATTCATCACTCGTCCTGCCGGAGCCGTCTGAGCCGCGCCTCGTCTGGTTCGTCCGCGAACCATGGCCGTCACCGGCAACCGGCACCTCGCTCAGCGAAGGCGACCTCACGACCGGCTCCTCACTTCGGATCGTCGCCGAGACGGATGGACTCGTCGTGTTCGGAGACGGCATCGAGTCGGACCGCCTGACGCTCAGCTGGGGCCAGGAAGTGAAGATCAGCCTCGCCACGCGGAGGCTGCGGCTGGCGCGCCCGACCGAGCCGGCCGCGCTCGCCGCCTAGCTTGCAGGCGTGATATTCAGGTTCATCCGGAAGAGATTCGAGGGGTCGTACTTCGCCTTCAACGCTGCAAGCCGTTCGTAGTTCGCGCCGTAGCCGGCCTTGACCAAGGCTTCCTTCTCCTCCGCGAGGCCCGCGAAGTTCAGATAGATCCCGCCCGTCGAGTGGGGACCGATTGCATCCCAGAACGCGCGGCCCCAGCCGATCGCATCGTCGCTCAGCGCGGGATCGTCCCAGCTCGCCTCGCCGGTGACGAGGAAGGCGGCATCGCGGCCGCCGTACGCGGTGTCTCCCTCTGCAATGCGGCTCATCGCGCCGCCTTGGTGCCAGACGACGATGTCGGTGAGCGGATTCGGCCGATGCGCGCCGAAGTCGGCAATCACGTCGATCGCGTCGTCCGTCAGCTCGGCCAATGCGCGCGACTTCCAGTAGTAGAAGCCGCCCTTCGGGAAGAGCGCGTCGAAGCCGCTTTGCAGACCGAGCCACGGCCACGGCCCGCTGAGATCGACAAGCGGCTCGCCGAGCTCACGCAACGGCTGGATCACAGGCTCGCCGTCCCCGAGCGAACCGCTGTAGCACGCGGCAACGACGACGACCGGCTTGCCGTGGTGCTCGGGCGGGAACGGCTCCGCAGGAGGGACGCTCCAGAGCAGCATGATGCTGCTCAGCTCGTCCGGTGCGGTCGTGACGTAGTCGCGCCAGGCGCCCATCAGCTGCGGTACGTCGTCGGCCGGATAGAAGATCGCGCCGACCATGACCATCGGACCGACAGGATGCGCGCGAAACTCGAATGACGTGACGACGCCGAAGTTGCTCCCGGCGCCGCGTACCGCCCAGAAGAGATCCTCGTTCTCGCTTGCACTCGCAGTGCGGATCTGACCATCCGCCGTGACGATGTCGACGGAGATCAGGGAGTCGATCGAAAGTCCGTACTTGCGGCGCAAGTGACCGGTACCCCCGTGCAGCGTCAGCCCGGCAACACCGGTGGTCGAGACGACCCCCGCCGGAACCGCGAGACCAAAGAGCTGCGTCTCCCGATCGAGATCGCCGAGCGTGGCGCCACCCTGCACGCGCACGGTCTGCGTCGACGGATCGACGTGGACGCCGCGCATGGCGGAGAGATCGATCACCAAGCCGCCGTCGTTGACCGCGTTCCCGGCGACGTTGTGGCCGCCGCCCTTGATCGAGAGCAACAGGTCGTGGTCACGCGCGAAGTTGACGGCGTCGACGACGTCCGCAGCGCCGGTGCACTGCACGATCAGCTCGGGTTGACGGTCGATGAGGCCGTTCCAGATCGCCCTCGCCTCGTCGTAACCGTCGTCGCCCGAGACGAGCACTCGCCCTCGAACGCCGGCAGCAAGTGCCTGAACTGCCTCGAGATCCGCCGTCGCCGCTGTCGTCGTCCCGTCAACCGCCATCGAAGGCCTCCTTCACTCCTCGGTTTCTGCAGCCGCTAGATCGTGTCACGACTCGGGGCTCGCGACTACGGCAGGTTCGGCTGAGCGGGCGGAGCCGGAAGCGAGGAGTAGTCGGGCGGCTTGCGACGGCTGATCGTCTCCTCGAACATCTGCTGGACGGGAGCCGTCAGGGCTGCGGCGACTGCCGCGTCTCCGCGTGACGCGCAGCGATCCGTCTGAAGCTGTCTCGGAGACATGCTCGACGCGGCGTTTCCGGCAAAGCAGTTGTGGTCGCCGACCCCCGACGCAAGCGCGAGATCCGCGCGGCCGCTCCCACTGACGCGATTCCCGATCACACGGTTCCCGTGCGAATGCCAGTACGGCCGAAGCGTCAGCCCGGCCGGCCTGAACGACACATGGTGCGCGGTCGGGAAAATGGTGATGCCGTACCGCTCGCTGTCGGTCACGTGGTTGTCTCGGACGGTGTTGCCGTTCCCGCCGGCGATCGCGATTCCGATGCCGATGAAGCCGGCGAGCGGCGTGTGGATCGGCACGGGCGCTCGGCCGCTGCGTCGGACGATATTGCCGACGATGACGATGTTCTCTTGTGGCGGGAGCTTCTCGTTCGCGTAGGTATTCGGCAGGATGCCGGCGCCGTTCTCGTCCCAGAGGGAGTTGCGGATGACGAGCGAGCCACTCGCGTTCGTGCCGGAGTATCCGACCGCCGATCTGCGCGCGACGACGTGGGTGATCGTCGTCCGACAGGGCCGACATTCGCCGACGTAGTAGGCGGCGTCGGCTGCGCCGGAGACGTAGTCGTGGTCGATCGTCCCGTCCGAGCTTCCTTCCGTGTAGATCCCATAGCCCTGGATGTCCCAGGCGGTGAGGTAGGACGCGCGAAACCCCTTCACGTCCTCCCAGTAGAACACGTTCTCGAGGAAGTTGTGCGCGCTCAGGTTGAGGACCGCGACACGGTCCGCATGGACCGAGATCGCGTTGCGCTGCTCGTTCCGCCCGTCGAGGACGACTGCGTTTCGGTCGACGCCCCGGATCGTGAGGTCGTTCTTGCCCGCCGGCACCGACACTCCGCCGCGGTAGGTCCCGCGGGCGACGACGATCGTGTCTCCCGCGGCTGCGCGCGCGACCGCGCGACGGATGTCGGGCTCATCCTGCGGAACCCGGATCGTCTGCGAACGATGGCCGGAGCAGCCTGCAAAGAGCGGCGTGACGACGAGGAGCATGATCGCCGTCTGGAAGACCGTGCGCACGCTCGCATCCTCTCGCACTGATCCGGCGCATAGAAAAAGCCCTGTTTCCAGGGCTTTTCCCGTAGCAGGCCTGTAAGCCGGATTCTGTCGAGGGTGACCATCCATCTGTGCAGCTACCCGGTTCCTCGGCGGGCCGCCTCAACGGAACCTGTTCGCCTTGCACCCGGACGGGGTTTGGCGAGCCGCCGTGTCGCCACGACGCTGGTGGGCTCTTACCCCACCGTTTCACCCTTACCGAACGGCGTCTCCGGAGATCACGCCGGCCGGCGGTCTGTTTTCTGTGCCACTTTCCGTCGGCTTTCGCCGCCTCTCTCTCGAGAGCGTCCTGCCCTGAGGTGTCCGGACTTTCCTCGACACCGCTCGCGCGCCGCCGCGGTCACCCGGCCTGCAACGACATTGTAGCGTTGGTTTCGTGCTCGATTACGCGATCGTCGGCGCGGGTTCGGCCGGCTGCGTGCTCGCGACCCGGCTCAGCGAAGACGCCGGAGTCGACGTGCTGTTGCTCGAGGCAGGCGGACCCGACAGACGCCGCGAGGTTCGGATTCCCGCGGCGTTCACGAAGCTCTTCAAGAGCGAGGTCGACTGGGATTACCAGACCGAACCGGAGGCGAACCTCGGAGGCCGGGCCGTGTATTGGCCCCGCGGGAAAGTGCTCGGCGGCTCGTCGTCGCTCAACGCGATGATGGTCATCCCGGGCTCGTACCGCGACTACGACGACTGGCCGTGGAGCTGGAGCGACGTCGCGCCCGTATATGAACGTGTTCACGCGACACTGCGACCCGAGGAGTTGCGCGATCCGAACCCGCTGACGCTCGCGTTCGTCGAGGCGGCACAGCAGGCGGGTATCCCGCCCTCCCCGTCACTCGAGCCGATGCAGCTAGACGGCGTCCGACTCACGCGTGTCACACAGAGACGCGGCCGCCGCAACTCGGCAGCCGACGCATACCTTCGCCCTGCACTCCAGCGTCCGAACCTGACCGTGCGGACGAACGCGCACGTGACGCGTGTCGTCGTCGAGGGACGGCGCGCGGTCGGTGTCGAGGTTGACGGCGAGATCGTCCGCGCGCGCGAGATCGTTCTGTGCGGCGGGACCGTCAACTCACCGCAACTGCTGTTGCTCTCGGGGATCGGGCCGCGCGACGAGCTCGAGCAACACGGGATCCCCGTCGTGGTCGACCTCCCCGGCGTCGGGGCGAACCTCCAGGATCATCTCGCCGCAGGCGCCCTGTACGAGTCGCGGAAGCCCGTCACGCTCTACAGCGCGGAGTCGCCGCTGCAGATCCTCCGCTACCTGCTGTTGCGCAAGGGGATGCTGACGTCGAACGTCGCGGAGGCGGCGGCATTCGTCCGCTCGCGGCCCGAGCTGACGGCGCCCGATCTCGAGCTGCTGTTCGCACCGGTTCTCTTCGAAGGCGAGGGGCTCGAGCCGCCGAGTGCGCACGGTTTCACAATCGGCGTCGTCCTCCTGCAACCGCAGAGCAGCGGCTCCGTCCGGTTGCGGTCCGCCGATCCGTTCGATGCACCGGCGATCGCGCCGCAATACCTGTCCGCCGCCGAGGATCTGGAGACGCTTGTGCACGGCGTCGGGCTGGCGCGGCAGGTGGCTGCAATGCCGGCGTTCGAGGCGTTCATCGGCGCGGAGATCGAGCCCGGAGATGTCCCAGTCGAGGACGCGATCCGCGAGCAGGCGACGACGCTCTACCACCCGGTCGGCACGTGCCGGTTCGGCGACGTCGTCGACTCGGAGCTGCGCCTACGTGGGCTCGAGGGCCTGCGCGTCGTGGATGCTTCGGTGATCCCGCGCGTTCCGCGCGGACATACACATCTGTCGACACTGATGGTCGCCGAGCGCGCTGCGTCGTTCTTACGCGGTGGCGCTGTGGGCGAGCCCGAGCTGCTCGGCGCGACCGTGTAGCTTCAGCCCGCACTCCGGACAGCGCACGACCGGCCCCTCGTGCAGCACGAACTCCCCGCACACCGGGCATTCGAGCGAGGCGCCGCGCAGGAGCGCAAAGAGCTCCTGTTCGAGCGTCCGGTGGAGCGGGGCTACGTGGCTCATTTCCGCTCCGGCACCGGCAAAGCCGGTGCCTCCGCTCCTTGAAATGCTCCGTCGAGCCTACGCATTCATAGCTCCCGGAAGACTCCAACGACTTTGCCGAGAACCTGCACGTGGTCTGCGTAGATCGGCTCGAGCGCGCTGTTCTCCGGCTGCAGCCGGATGCGGCCCTTCTCCTTGTAGAACGTCTTCACCGTCGCCTCGTCTGCGGACTCGTCGTCACCGGCGAGCGCGACGACGATCTCGCCGTTCCGCGCGTCCTGCGCGCGGCGCACGACGACGATGTCGCCTTCGAGGATGCCCGCCTCGATCATCGAGTCGCCCTTCACGCGCAGCAGGAAGTCGCCGCGCAGCGTCTCCGGGACCGCGAGCTCGTCCTCGACGTTCTGCTCCGCAAGCAGCGGGCCGCCGGCCGCGATCTGGCCAAGCAGGGGCAGCTTCGGCATCGTCGCGACCGACGCGCTCTCGCGGCCGGTCAGCTCCAGTGCGCGCGGCTTTGTCGGGTCGCGCCGGAGGAGCCCCGCTCGCTCGAGATTCGCGAGGTGGGCGTGCACCGTCGACGGAGACGCGAGCCCGACGGCCTCGCCGATCTCCCGGACGGTGGGCGGATAGCCGTGACGGTCGACGTAGTCGACGAGAAAGCTCCAGATCTCTTGTTGGCGGCCGGTCAGCTCCACGGTTGGACGTCTCCTGGTGAGGGGTCGGGTCTCCGGTCGAACATGTGTTCGCCATGAGAGTAGACATTCCTTCGGACGACGTCAAACGCGGACAGTGGCGCCAGGCCCCATCAAAAAGGTCGCCGTCGAGGCGACCTTTTTGATCCATGCGCTGGAGAGGACTTGAACCTCCACGGCCTATGCGGCCACTAGGCCCTCAACCTAGCGCGTCTACCAATTCCGCCACCAGCGCGAGGGCGGGCGCATCATACCGGCGCCTACTTCAGGTAGTGAAACAGCGCAATGCTGTTCGCGAAGAACAGCACGGCCACGACGACGGTGAACCGCGTCAGGTTCCGCTCGACGATATGGGTGCCGCCCTGCGACGCAGGCGTGAAGCCCATGCCGCCCATTCCCGCGTCGCGGCCGCTGTGCATGAGCACGAGCGCGACGAGGACGAACACGAGGATGACCTGCACGACTGCCAAGAAGCTCGTCATCGCGCAGCAGGGTAGCTAACGCCGGCCGGAGATCTCGACGATCGCATCGATCAGCTCGGCGGCGATCCGGTCCTTCGTCACATATCCGGCGGCGCCCGCCTGACGGGCACGATCCACGTCCGACCGGGAGTTCGAGCCCGTGAGCATGAGGATCGCGGTCCCGCACCCCGCATCCTGGATTTCGCGCGCGGCCTCGATCCCGTCCATCACCGGCATCGAGATGTCCATGAGGACGACGTCGGGATCGAGCTCCTGCGTGAGGCGCACGGCCTCCTCCCCGTCCCCGGCCTGGCCGACGACCGTGATGCGCCCGTCGCCGCCGAGGATCGCCTCGAGTGCCTCTGCGAAGAGACGGTGATCATCTGCGATGAGCACGCGGATTCCTGCCAACGACTTGCCAACCCCCGAGCGAGAAACCGACCGAGCGAAATGTGCCTTGTTAATGTCGCTTTGTGAAGAGCGACGATGCGCGTGAACGGATCCAGAAGCTGCTCGTCACGGGTGACAACCGGCTCAAGCAGGGGGTGGCGCCGGAGAAAGTGCGCGAAAGCTGGGAGGAGGCGCTCGCGGTTGCACGCGAGGCGGGGCTCGAGGAGACCGTGCGCCCGCTGGTCGAGGTCAGGCTCGCCGACCTGCAGCCGCCGCCCGGCTGAGAATCGCCTCGATCCGTTCAGCCTGAACGTGCACGTCGTGGAGTGCCGCGGCCGCGCGCGCAGCCTCGTTCGGGCGGGGAAGATCCGCCGCCCGCTGCAGCGCCGCTGAAAGTGCCTCGACGTCGAGCGGGTCGACGAGCACGCCGGCGTCCGGCGGCACGAACTCGGGCGGCCCGCCGATCCGTGTGCCGACGACGGAGCGCCCGGCGGCCATCCCCTCGAGCAGCGCCTGGCCGAGCGGCTCGATCAGGCTCGGCTGGCAGACGACGTGACTCTGGCCGATGAGACGCGGAATCTCGTTGTGCGGGACGCGGCCGACGAGGGTGACGCCCCTCCGCTGCTCGAGCGCCTCGCGCAACGAGCCGTCACCCGCGAACGTGAGCGACCCGTCTCCGAGCCGCGCGAACGCGTCCGCAAGCCGGACGACATTCTTGCGCTCCTCGAGCGCGCCGATGCAGAGGAAGCGCGGCGATCCGTTGGGGGCCGGCTCGACGGCGAAGCGCTCGAGGTCGACGCCACTCGACACAACCGCCGTCTTCCCACGCGCGTCCGGGACCTTCGTCTCGAGCTCGCGACGTAAGTACTGCGAGACGCAGATCACCGTCGTCGCTCGGCGAACGACAAGCGCGGTCGCCGCGCCGATGCCCGGCAGCCAGCCGATGTTGCGCACGTCTCGCCCGTGCGCCGTGACGACGAGCGGCGCATGCGTCCCGAGCGCGGCGATCAGCCCGCTTGGGACGAGGAAGTGCGCGTAGACGACGTCGGGCGTGTCGGCGCCGCGTGTCCGCTTCGCAAGCTCGAGGTAACGCAGCTTGCCGCCCGCACGCGTGTCGAGCACTGCGCGATCCACCTCGTGGCCGCGCTCGGCAAGGGCGTGCTCGACTTGTGCGACGAACGTCCCGAGGTCGGGCGCGTCGGGGCCCGGGTACATCTGCGAGACGATGAGGATGCGCACTAGGGGCGGGATCGCACGGCGTCGTACATGCCCCACTCTGCGCGCAGCGTCTCGCAGATCTCGCCGATCGTGCACCGCGCGCGCAACGCCTCGCGCATCGGCGGCAACAGATTCACGTCGCCGAGCGCCGCCTCGCGCACAGCGGCGAGCGCCGCCGAAGCCTCCTCCGCATTCCGCTCGGCGCGCAGTCGCGCCGTTCGCTCGAGCTGACGCTGCTCGGCCGCGGGATCGATGCGCTGCAGCTCGACCCGGTCGCTCTCCGTCTCTTCGTAGCGGTTGACGCCCACGATCACGCGCTCGCCGCGTTCGACCTGCTGCTGCCAGTCGAACGCCGACTGCTCGATCTCGTCCTGGACGAAGCCGCGCTCGATCGCCTCCACCGCGCCGCCGAGGCTGTCGACCTGCTCGATGAGCTCCCACGCGCGCGCTTCCAACTCGTCCGTCAGCGCCTCGATGAAGTACGAGCCGCCCAGCGGGTCCGCGGTATCGAGTGCACCGCCTTCGGCCGCGATGATCTGCTGCGTCCGAAGCGCGATGCGGGCTGAAGCCTCGGTCGGCAGGGCGAGCGCCTCGTCGAACGCATTCGTGTGCAGCGACTGCGTCCCCCCGCAGATCGCGGAGAACGCCTGAATCGCGACGCGCACGATGTTGTTCTCCGGCTGCTGCGCGGTCAGAGTCGAGCCGCCTGTCTGCGTGTGGAAGCGAAGCGCGATCGCCTTCGGGTTCGCCGCCCCGAAGCGCTCGCTCATGATCCGCGACCAGAGCCGCCGCGCGGCGCGGAACTTGGCGACCTCGACGAAGAAATCGTTGTGGGCATTGAAGAAGAAGGAGAGCCGCTCGCCGAACTCGTCCGGCGAGAGCCCCGCGTCGACTGCCGCACGGCAGTACGCGATGCCGTTCGAGAGCGTGAACGCGAGCTCCTGCACGGCGGTCGCACCCGCCTCGCGGATGTGGTAGCCGGAGATCGAGATCGTGTTCCACCGCGGGATGCGCTCGGCGCAGTACGCGAAGAGATCCGTCGTCAGCCGCATCGACGGCTTCGGCGGAAAGATGTAGTTCCCACGCGCGACGTACTCCTTGAGGATGTCGTTCTGCACCGTCCCGCGGAGCTCCGACGGCGCCACGCCCTGCTGCTCGGCGACAAGCTCGTAGAGCAGCAGCAGCAACGATGCCGGCGCGTTGATCGTCATCGACGTCGAGACCTCTCCGAGCGGGATCGCGTCGAGCAGAAGCTCCATGTCGGCGATCGAGTCGATCGCAACACCGGTTCGCCCGACCTCACCGAGTGCGCGCGGATCGTCCGAGTCGTAGCCGAGCTGCGTCGGCAGGTCGAAGGCGACGGAGAGGCCGGTCTGGCCGCGCTCGAGGAGATAGCGGTATCGCGCGTTCGACTCCTCCGCGGACGCGAAGCCGGCGTACTGGCGGATCGTCCACGGCCGGCCGCGGTACATGTCGCGGTACGGGCCGCGCGTGAACGGCTGCTCGCCCGGCGGCTCGAGCTCGTGCGTCGCGTCGTCCGCCGTATAGACCGGCTTCAACTCGATCCCGGACTCGCTGCGTTTGCCCTCCGCCGCCGCCATCGCGACAATCGTACGGCCGTGGTTGCCTGCACGCCGCACACCGTCTCGGGACGGTGCAGCGTCAGGCGCTGAGCTCGAGCTCGGCGTCGCGCGCGGCGAGCGCGGTGTAGCGGCCGCCCGCAAGGATCAGATCCTCGTGGCGGCCGGTCTCGACGACACGGCCGTGATCCAGGACGACGATCTGGTCGGCGTCGCGAATCGTCGAGAGGCGGTGCGCTATCGCGATCGTCGTGCGCCCTTCGGAGAGCCGGTCGAGCGCTTCTTGCACGAGCCGCTCGGTCTCGGTGTCGAGCGAGCTCGTCGCCTCGTCGAGGACGAGGATCGGCGGGTTGCGCAGGATCGTTCGCGCGATCGCGATGCGCTGCTTCTCACCACCGGAGAAGCGGTAGCCGCGCTCGCCGACGACGGTGTCGTAGCCCTCGGGCAGCGTCGCGATCACGTGATGGATGCGCGCCGCCTCCGCTGCGATCTCGATCTCCTCGTCGGTCGCGTCCGGCTTCGCGAAGCGCAAGTTCTCGCGCACGGACGCATGGAAGAGATAGGTCTCCTGCGAGACGACGCCGATGAGATCCGACAGCGCGTCGAAGCTCAGGTCGCGCAGGTCGACGCCGCCGATCGTGATGCTTCCCTCGCGCACGTCGTACAGCCGCGCCGCGAGATAGCCGAGCGTCGTCTTCCCCGAGCCCGTCTCGCCGACAAGCGCCGTCGTCGTTCCTTGCGCGACCGTGAAGCTGATGTCCTCGAGCGTCCACGCGTCGTCGCTGTAGCGGAACCACACATGATCGAACGCGACGTCGCCGGACTCCACGCGTGTCACCGCGTCCGGCCTTTCCTCGATGTCGATCGGTTGGTCGAGGTACTCGAAGATCCGGTCGAAGAGCGCGAGCGAGGTCTGCACGTCGAGGCTGACGCCGAGCAGCGAGCCGACCGGGAAGAAAAGCCGTGTCTGCAGCGTGGTGAATGCGACGATCGTCGCGATCGAGATCGCGCCGGTCACGCCGCCGAACCAGTACACCGCCGCCGGCATGATCGAAAAGCTCGTCTGAATCGAGGCCATGACCCAGCGGCCTGCCATGCGCTGACGCACTTCGAGGTCGGCGAGGCGCAGAGAGTCGGACTCGAAGCGGTCGGCGAGCTCGTTCGTCCGGCCCATCGTCTTGCCGAGGAGGATCCCGCTCACCGAGAGCGACTCCTGGACGAGGCTCGAGATGTCCGCGAGCGTCTCCTGCGTCGTCTTCGCGATCTTGCGTCGCTCGTTGCCGACGCGCCGCGTGAGCAAGACGAAGAACGGGATCAGCGCGAACGCGAAGAGCGCGAGCTTCCAGCTCAGGAGCAGCATGCCGACCATCGTCGCGACGACCGTCGTCACGTTCGACGTGATCTGCGTCGCCGTGTTCGTGACGACGCTCTGCACGCCGCCGATGTCGTTCGAGATGCGCGACTGCACCTCGCCTGTGCGCGTGCGCGTGAAGAACGCGAGCGACAGGCGCTGCAGGTGGCGGAAGACTGATGCCCGCAGATCGTGCATGACTCGCTGGCCGACCTGATTCGAGAGCAACGTCTGGATCACGCCGAGGAAGCCGCTCATGACCGCGATCGCGATCATGCCGCCGGCGAGATACGAGACCTTGCTCTTGTCCTGTGCCTGGATGCCCTCGACGACGCCACGCAACAAGAACGCCGGCACGACACCGAGTGCAGCAGAGAAGACAATCAGCCCAAGGACGGCGCTGAGGCGGGCGCGGTACGGCACGAACAGCGCCGTGACGCGACGGAAGTTCGCGCGGCGCACAGCCGGGTCGGCAGGGCGCTCGGGCGCAGCCGCCGGCGAATGAAAGTACATCCCCACGCGATGCAGAGTACGTCGTGAGGCAGACTCCAGAGCGTGCGCGTCACGATCCGACTCTTTGCGGGACTGCGTGAACGGGCCGGCACCGGACGGCGCGAGCTCGAGGATGTCGAGAGCGTCGGTGACGTGTGGGCGCGGCTCGACCTCGGCGACGAGCCGCCGGGGCTTCTCTACGCAGTGAACCGCGAGTACGCGGATCGCGACTTCGAGCTCCGCGACGGCGACGAGGTCGCGCTCATCCCGCCTGTGTCGGGCGGCGCGTTTCGCATCTCGCCGGATCCGCTCGACGTCTCCGCCGCCGTCGCGGAGGTGGCGACGGACGAGGCCGGTGGAATCGCGACGTTCGTCGGCACGGTCAGGAACAGCTCACGCGGCCGCGACGTCGACTATCTCGAGTACGAAGCCTTCGAGGAGATGGCGGAACCGATGCTCTCCCGGCTTGCAGCGGACCTCGAGGAGAAGCACGGCCTGTGCGGCGTCGCAATCCACCATCGCGTCGGCCGCGTCGAGATCGGCGAGGCGAGTGTCGTCATTGCCGTCTCTGCACCGCATCGTGCGGCGGCACTCGACGCGTGCCGGGAGGCGATCGACACGCTCAAGACGACGATCCCGCTCTGGAAGAAAGAGGTGTACGCCGGCGGCGAGGAGTGGATCGGGCAGGGAAGCTGATTTTCAGGCCGTGACGGGCGAAGCATGTATCCGCGGCCGCAGCGCGACATACACGAGAACGCCACCTGCGAACAAGAAAGCGGCAGCGACCGTGATCGCCTGCGGCGGGGACGCGAGGGCGTTGACGACCGGGGCAAACACGACCGCACTGAGCATCGATGTTCGCCAGATCGTCGATGCGACGCCGAAGACTCGTCCCTGGTACGCGCCGTCGGCCTCTTGATGGATCGCCGTCATCAGCACGACTTCCAGCACGCCGTTCGCGACACCGAACGCAGTGAGCACGGCGAGCGCGAGAGCCGCGGTTCCCGACCACGCGAACGCGCTCAAAAGACAGCCCATGGCCGCGAGGGCGATGCCCAGCAGGCGCGCGTCGATCCGCTCGGCGACTGCACCGGTGACGGCCTCGCCGACAATCATGCCGCCGGCAATTGCGGCAAGCGCTAATCCGTAGCCGCCTGCACCAAGGCCAAGATCCATTGTGAACTTCGGCAACGTCGCATTGACGAGGCCCGTCGCAAGCGTGGCGACCGTGACGCCCGAAACGACAATCGCTAGCGCGCGCCGTTCGAACACGTAGCGCAGGCCCTGTCGCACACTCGATTTCGCTCGGCTAGTGATTTCACGCGCGGCGTCGACGACCGGGACTCGCGTATAGAGCGCAACGGCGACCGCATAGCTGGCGAGGTTCGCGGCGAGGCCTGCTACAGGCCCGCCGAGAGCGAGGGTGATGCCGCCGGTTAGCGCGCCCAGAGCCATAGCCGCCTCCTGGCCGACGGCGTACACGCTGTTCGCAGCCGGAAGCTCGTCCTCCGCAACGGTCATCGGAATGAGGGCGTTGCCGGCGACGGTCGAGACCATCGAGCCGAGCCCGCACAGACCGACTAGCACGAAGACGAGCGGGCGCGAATCGATCATCACGCCGACGAGCGAACCAGCGATCGTTGCTGCGCAGGCCACTTCGCTCCACACGAGCACCTTCAGGCGGGAGAATCGGTCGACAAGCGATGCGGCGACCCCGCCGCCCACGATCGGCGGCGCCATCCTGATGGCGAGGAGGAGCGCCACCTTTGCCACCGAGTCGCTCGACTCGTATACCCACCCGACAAGTACGGCGACCATCAGCCAGTCGCCGAGGAAGGACACGCTCCTGCCGAGCGCGAGGTTGCGGAATGCAGACGACCGCAGCGGCCGCTGGAGCCGCTCCGGAATCCGCACCTCGAACAACCGAATCACGCGAGCCAGTGGAGGCGTACGGGGGGCACCGTGGCGGTGCCCCCCATCCCCGGTTGGTTTAGCCACCCCAAGTGGCGCCTGACTTCATCGCTCCCCCTTTCGGGCTGTAGGACGGCCGAGACGGCGTCGGCCGTCCCCTCAGCGGTGACGCCGGTCTGGCGGCTGCCCGGCGTGGTTGCCGCAGCGACTCGGAGGCTTGTTCGCGGCGCTGCATTCACAGGTGCCAGGCTCGCTCATGCCGCTGAAGAAACGCTGAAATCGCGCTGAAATCGTGCTAATACCCCCGAATGAGCGGACTGCCGTTGTTCCGCCTCCTTGGGCCGCTCGAGGTCGAGGTCGACGGCGAGCTCGTTTCGCTGGGCGGCCAGAAGCAGCGGGCGCTCCTCGCGACGCTACTGCTCGAGCCCAATCGAATCGTTTCGGCCGACCGGCTCATCGACGCCGTCTGGGGCGAGATCCCGCCGGAGACGGCCCGCAACACCGTTCAGGTCTACATCTCTCAGCTGCGAAAGCGACTACCGGCCGGAGCGCTGGAGACGGTGCCGCCCGGCTACCGCCTCGCCGTCGATCCCGGAACAATCGATCTCTTCGAGTTCGTCCGCCTTTGCGACGAGGGCCGCTCGGCGCTCGCGTCGGGAGACGCGGCGACCGCAGCTGAGACCTTGCGCACGGCGCTCGGCCTCTGGCGTGGAGCTGCACTTGCTGACCTCGCGTCGGCCCCCTTTGCGCAGACAGAGGTGCTTCGACTTGAAGAGCAGCGCGCAGCCGCATCTGAGGACCGAATCGACGCCGAGCTCGCATTGGGCCGGCACGGCGCGCTCGTCCCGGAGCTCGAAGCGCTGATTGGGGAGTACCCACTCAGAGAACGCCTCCGCGCGCAGCTCATGCTCGCGCTTTACCGTGCCGACCGTCAGGCGGACGCGCTCAGCGCCTACCAGCGCGCGCGCACGACGCTCGTCGAGGAGCTCGGGATCGAGCCGGGCGAAGCGCTCCGAAAACTCGAGCGGGCGATACTCGCTCACGACCCGTCACTCGATCTCGTCGAGCCCGGTCGCATCGCTCCGCACCGAATCCCTGCGCCGCTGCACGCGCTCCTCGGCCGGGAGCGCGAACTTGCTGCACTCTCCGTCCTCATTCGTCGACCCGACACTCGACTGGTCACACTGACGGGGCCGGGTGGGATCGGCAAGACGAGCCTCGCATTCGAGCTCGGCCGGCGTCTCGCAACGGAATTCGGCGACGGATCGGCAGTCGTGCTATTGGGTGCGCTCGACGATCCCGACCGTGTCGCCCGGGCGATTCTCGAGGCACTCGAGGTTCCGGAGACGGGTCGTGATCCTGGGGAAGAGTTGGCCCGCGCGCTCGCGAATTCGGAGCTCTTGGTCGTTGTCGACAACTTCGAGCAGGTCCTGGCGGCGGCGCCTGCGATCTCGAACCTCCTCACGGGCTGCCCATCACTAAAGGTGGTCGTGACGAGTCGCGCGCCGCTGCACATCGGCGGCGAGCACGAGTTCCCGGTGCCGCCGCTCGCCGAGGATGAAGCGGCCGAGCTCTTCGTCACGCGTGCGCAGGCGGCGAATCCTCGTTTCGAGCTCGGTGACGAAAACGCCGCCGCAGTTGCCGAGCTGTGCGCGAAGCTGGATGGGCTTCCGCTAGCGATCGAGCTCGCGGCTGCACGCGCGAAGCTGTTGCCGCCTGCGGCGCTTCTTGCACGTCTCGGCAACCGACTGGAGCTGCTGACGGACACACGGCGCGACGCGCCGCGGCACCAGCAGACATTGCGACTGACGCTCGACTGGAGCTACGACCTCCTCGATTCAGAAGCACAGCGTCTCTTTGCGCAGCTCGCCGTCTTCGCAGGCGGCTGCACGCTCGCATCGGCCGAGGTCGTGTGTCGGATCGACGGTTCGATCCTCGACAGTCTCGCCGGGCTCGTGGACGAAAGCCTGCTCGCACAGCGCAGCCACGTCGAGCCTCGCTTTACGATGCTGCAGCTCGTACGCGACTACGCGCTTGAGCGGTTGGAAGCCTCGGGCGAGAGTGACGAGCTCCGCCGCCGCCACCTCGATCACTACGTCGCGCTTGCGGAAGAGGCAGAGCCGCGACTGGCCGGCGCGGAGCAGGCCGCGTGGCTAGTACGCATCGAGGACGAGCATGAGAACCTGCGCGCGGCGCTCGCGTACGCGCTCGACTCAGGACAGCCGGCGCTCGCCTTGCGACTTGTGGTCGGCATTCGACGCTTCTGGCAGATCCACGGCTACCTCGCGGAGGGGCGCCAGAGTCTTCGCTCGGCGCTGACCGCGACCGAGGGGACGCACTCCGAGCTTCGCGCGAACGCGTTCAACATGCTCGGGATCCTCGCGGGCGAGCAGGGCGACTTCGACTCGGCGCACGACGAGTTCGCTGCGGCCGCCGAGGAAGCCCGCATGGTTGGTGCAACGCGATCACTCTCGTCCGCGCTCGTGAACCTCGGCAACCTTTCGTTCTTCAGCGGTGACCTCGATGCTGCCCGCGATCTCTATCGCGAGAGCATCGAGCACTTTGCGGCACTCGGTGACCTCCGTGGCCAAGCGCTGGCGCGAGAGAACATCGGGCTCCTGGCCCTGACGACAGACGATGCAGCGGAGGCGGTGACGTGGTTGACGGCCGCGCGCGACCAGGCGCGGGAGGCCGGGGATGAGCTCGAGGTCGGCCATGCGACTCGTTCCCTCGCCGCTGCGAACATCGAGCTTGGTTACGGCGCCGAAGCGACCACCTTGCTCGCCGAGAGCCTCGCCATCGCTCGGGAGCTCGGCGATACACACGGCATAGCAGAGTGCCTCGAGACGTTCGCGGGGCTCGCGGCGACCGTGGGAGACGCCGGGCGCGCCGCAACGTTGTTCGGCGCGAGCGACGCGGCAAGGGCCTCAATCGGAGCCCGACGGCAGCCCGACCACGAGATCCTCCATGAGCGCTGGCTTGGTCGCACTCTGGCCAACCTGGAGACGCACACCTACTCCAAGCTCTATGAGGACGGGCGCGCCTTGACGTTGGACTCGGCGTGCGACCTGGCCCTCGTGCCCGCAGCGGCGCTCAGCCAGTAGCCGGACTCCCTCGTTCGAGGGAAATTCCGAGCGGATCCTCAGACGGGGGACGAAGCGGCGCGTGGAAACCGATACCTAACGAATACCCGTCGTTTCTGCGGTCCGACACGTCCTCAACATGCGGCTGTTCCCCAAACTTTCGATTGATGGGCGCGTCAGCGCGCTGATCGGCGTTGTCTCGGCAGGCTCCGGCGGAGCCATCGTCGCGTCGCTGGGAACGATCACGCACACCATGTCCGTGGAGCCGCGGCGAGTTGCCTCGATGTTGGCGCTCACGCTCGTACTGCAGCTCTTTTCCGTTCCGGTTTACGGACAGGGCGGCATGGCCGTCTCGGCCGTCGGGATGCTTGCGACCGGCTTCCTCCTAAATACCGGGACTGCAATGGCAGTTGCGCTCATCACGGCACTCGTGCATTGGGGACATCGACGCAGAGAGTTTGACAAGGCGGTCTTCGACGCCGGCAATTTCGTGCTCGCAGCCGGAGCCGCGGGCGGGACGTTCCACGCACTCGACGGAGCGCCGCGACTCTTGGCGGCTGCTGTGGCCGGCGTCGTGTACGCGACTCTGAATATCGGCCTCGTGTGCGTGGCGATGAGCCTTGCCGAGGGAATCGCGTTGAGAGCGCTCTGGCGCGAGCGCTTCCACTGGGCGCGCTACTACTTCCTCCTCTTCGGCCCGCTCGCACTCGTCGCAGAGTCCGCGTACAAGCTGATGGGTCTCCAAGGTCTGTTCGCCTTCACCCTGCCGCCGGCACTGATGCTGCTGGCGTTCCGCAACTACCTCGAGCGAACTGAGGCCGCAGTTGAGGAGGTGCGACAGGCGAACGTCCGCATGCGCCGCGCCCATCGCGACACGATCGCAGCGCTGTCGCGCAGCATGGAAGCGAAAGATCTTTACACCGGCGGACACACGGGTCGCGTCGCGGCCGTCGCGCTCGCGCTCGCCGAGCGGCTCGGCTACGACGACGAACAGCTTGCGGCGATCGAGATCGGCGCGCTCCTGCACGACATCGGCAAGATCGGCATCCCCGAAGAGATCCTCCACAAGCAGGGCCCGCTCAATGACGACGAGTGGACCGTGATGCGGACGCATCCGCTCGTCTCGGACTTCATCCTCGCCGAGCTCGACCTCGATCCGATCGTCCGCCAGTGCGCGCGCTCGAGCCACGAGCGGATGGATGGCTGCGGGTACCCCGACGGGCTCCGCGGCGAGGACATTCCGCTTCCGGCACGCATCGTCTTCGTCGCCGACGCATTCGATGCGATCACGTCCGACCGTCCGTACCGGCGCGCCCGGTCGACGGCGGCCGCGCTCGCCGAGATCGAGGCGAGCGCCGGCACACAGTTCTGCCCGAGCGTCGTCGCTGCACTACACGAGCTCTGGCAGGCGACGCCGGACGTCCTCGAGACCGAAGAGCCCTCGCCCTCCGCGATGGCTGCAGTGCGGGCGCTCACGTTCGCCTGAAGTCCGGCCGATACGCTCCACGCAGCCGATGGAGCAATTCAGGCACGACCGGCCGATTCACCCGCAGGGGTCGCTGAAGCGCACGCTCGAGCGCGTCGGCGGCGCGATCGTGCTCATCGGCGGCACGGCGCTCAAGTGGGGCTTCATCTTCGTCAAGTTCTTCGGCTTCTTCATCTCGGTCGCCGCGTACTCGCTCTGGTTCCACAGCTGGACCTTCGCGTTCGGCTTCGTCGTCCTGATCCTGATCCACGAGCTCGGCCACGTCGCCGCAGCCCGCAGTCAGGGGATCCGCGTCTCGTGGCCGACGTTCATTCCGTTCTTCGGCGCGTACGTGACGGTCGAGCGCGCCGGGCTGACACCGTGGAAGAACGCGCTCGTCTCGCTCGCCGGCCCGTTCACCGGCGGCGCAGCCTCGCTGCTCGTCTGGGGAGTCGGCGCCGTCCAGGGCTCACACCAGCTGGAGGTGCTCGCGAACATCGGCTTCCTGCTGAACGCCTTCAACATGCTCCCGATCGGCTTCCTCGACGGCGGTCAGACCGTTCAGGCAGCGCGTGAGGCATGGCGCATGCCGCGCATTCAGTTCGCGGACGGCGTGCCGGTGCAGGCATTCGCGCCCGACCGCGCGCGCGCGCTCACGATCTGGGCGCTCTACGTCGGCATCGCCACCGTGCTCGTGATCGGCATGCTCGCGACGAAGCCGAACGGCGCGCTCTAGTGGACGATCGCGAGCTCCTCGACCGTCCGCACCAGGACCAGGACGAGCTGCGCGAGAACACTGCGCGGATCGCCGAGGAGTTCTACATGGGCTTCCAGGCAGTCGAGCGCATCGACCGGCCTGCGGTCTCGATGTTCGGCTCGGCTCGCATCCCCGATGGCTCGCCCGAGTACGAGTATGCGCGGGCGACCGCGCGCCTCTTCGCCGAGGCGGGCTGGGCGGTGATCACCGGCGGCGGACCCGGCGCGATGGAGGCTGCGAACCGTGGCTGCAAGGAGGGCGGCGGCCTCAGCGTCGGCTTCAACATCGAGCTGCCGCACGAACAGCACGTCAATCCGTACCTCGACATCTCGCTGACGTTCCACCACTTCTATGCGCGCAAGGTGATGTTCGTGAAGCCGGCGCAGGGCTTCATCGTCTTCCCCGGCGGCTTCGGGACGAACGACGAGCTCTTCGAAGCGCTGACGCTGATCCAGACGGGCAAGGTCCTGCATTTCCCGGTCGTCCTCTTCGACACAGCCTTCTGGGCGCCGATGCTCGACTGGTGGCGGAGCGAGCTCCTGCCGCGCGGGACGATCGACGCGGTCGATCTCGACCTGCTCACTGTCACCGACGAGCCGGCCGAGGCGCTGCGCTGCATCCTCGACCGCTTCGCCGCACGGCGCGACGGGCAGTAGCCTTTTCGCCATGGAGTTGCGCGATCTCCCGTCCGTGGACGAGCTCGCGCGCGGGTTCGACGATCCGCTCGCGGTCGACGCTGCGCGGGGCGTGATCGACCGGGCGCGCGAGGAGCTCCGCGCCGGCGCCGACCCGGGCGACCTGGCGCAGCGTGTGCGCGACGAGCTGCAGGCGTTGCGCGCGCCGAGCCTCCGCCGTGTGTTGAACGCGACCGGCGTCCTCATCCACACGAACCTCGGCCGTGCACCGCTCGCCGAGGAGGCGATCGCCCACGTCGTCGAGACCGCGCGCGGCTACTCGAATCTCGAGCTCGATCTGCGCGACGGCACGCGCGGCTCGCGCCAAGATCACGTCGCCGCATTGCTCCGCCGGCTGACCGGCGCGGAGGCCGCGATCGTGGTGAACAACAACGCCGCCGCTCTGCTGCTCGCGCTCGCAGCACTAGCGGAAGGCCGCGAGGTGATCGTGTCCCGCGGCGAGCTGATCGAGATCGGCGACGGCTTCCGCATCCCCGACGTGCTCGCGCGCTCCGGCGCACGGCTCGTCGAGGTCGGGACGACGAACCGCACGCGCGCGGATGACTACGAACGCGCAATAAGTACTGACACGGCTGTCCTGCTTCGCGTGCACCAGTCGAACTTCCGCATGGTTGGCTTCACGGAGCTTCCGCGCATCGCAGAGCTGGCGGCAGTCGCCCGGAGGCACGACCTGCCGCTCGTCGACGATCTCGGCTCCGGCGTCCTCGACTACGTGCCCGGCGAGCAAACCGTCGGGGACTCGCTCGCGGCGGGAGCCGATCTCGTCTGCTTCTCGGGCGACAAGCTGCTCGGCGGGCCGCAGGCAGGGATCGTCGTCGGGCGGGCCGACCTCGTCGAGGCGCTGCGGCGGCATCCGCTGCACCGCGCGCTGCGCATCGACAAGCTCTCGCTCGCCGCGCTCGAGGGAACGCTCGGTCTCTATCTCGAAGCGACGCCGGAGCGGATCCCGGTGCTCCGCGCGCTGGGCGAGCAGGACGACACGCGCCACGCGCGCGCCGTGCGGCTTGCGGAGCTCGTCGGGGGCACCGTCGAAGAGACGGTCGGGCGGGCCGGAGGCGGTGCGCTGCCGCTCGCCGAGCTCGGGAGCTGGGCGTGCGCCGTCGAAGAGTCGCTCGCCGAGCCCTTGCGCGCCGGTGACCCGCCGGTACTCGGGATCGTGCGCGACGGCAAGCTGCTGCTCGACGTGCTCGCATTGCGGAACGACGAGATAGACGAGGTCGCGGCCACAGTGAACCGATGCCGCTGACCGTCGGCACCGCCGGGCACATCGACCACGGGAAGACGGCGCTCGTCGAGGCACTGACGGGCAAGAACACGGACCGGCTGCCTCAGGAGCGAGAACGCGGGATCTCGATCGACCTCGGCTATGCGCCGCTCGAGCTTCCCGACGGCCGGCAGCTTTCGGTCGTCGACGTCCCGGGCCACGAGCGCTTCGTGCGCACGATGGTCGCCGGCGCCACCGGCATCGACCTCTTCCTGCTCGTGATCGATGCGAACGAAGGAGCACGTCCGCAGACGCTCGAGCATCTGGCAATCCTGCGGCTCCTCCGCATAGACCGCGGCGTCGTCGCTCTGACGAAGACCGACCTCGTCGACGACGAGACACTCGAGCTTGCGCGCGCAGAGGCGGAGGAGCTCGTTCCAGGCGCCGCAGTCGTTGCGGTGAGCGCGCGCACCGGCGCAGGTCTCGACGATCTGCGCGCCGCCCTGGCGGAAGCCGCGGTCGAACGACCGCCCGTGGACGCGCCGACGAGGCTCTACGTCGACCGTGTATTCACGCTGCACGGCATCGGCACCGTCGCGACCGGGACGCTCTGGTCGGGCTCGATCGGCGACGGCGACGAGCTGACGGTGAACGGCCGCTCGGTGCGCGTGCGGAGCGTGCAGGTGCACGATCGGCCGGTCGAACGGGCAGAGGCAGGCCAGCGCGTCGCGGTCGCGCTGCCGGGCATCGAGCGCAGCGATCTGCGTCGCGGCGACGCGCTCGTCGCGCCGCATGGTTACCCGGAGAGCTATCGCCTGGACATCGCGCTCGACGCGCTGGACGAGATCCCGGGGCGCGTCCACGTGCATCACGGAACCGCAAGCGTGCTCGCGCGCGTCGTGCGCGTGGGTGACCGCTTCGCACAGCTCCGCCTGTCGGAGCCGCTCGTGACGGCACGTGGGGATCACGTCGTGCTGCGCGAGCGGACAACGGTGGGCGGCGGCGTGGTGATCGATCCGGCTCCGCCCCGTCACGCCAGCCCCGAGCGCATGGAGCTCGTCGAGCGCGGCGACGTCGCGGCGATCGTGCACGAGCCCGTCCGTGCGGAGTCGATCGCCCGACTCGGCGAGCTCTCGGGCGTCGAAAAGGCGGCCGGGTGGGTATTCGCGCGCGCCTGGCTCGACGAGCTGCGCGGTGAGATCGAGGCGCGGCTCGATGCCGCGGACCCCGTCGATCCGGGGGTGCCGCCGCCGAGCGACCCGTGGGCCGCCGCCGTCGTCCCGTTGCTCGGCTTCGAGCGCCGCGGCGCGAAGCTCTACCGCGCCGGGTCGACCGCAGAGCTCGGCGCGCGCGCCGAGGCGGCGGCTGCACTCGAGGCGTCTCTCGGGCTCGAGCCGGTCAAGGTCGACGACCAGGTGCTGACGCGGTTTCTCGAGGAGCGCGGCACGCTCGTCCGGGTCGGCAACGGCTACGCAGTCGCCGCGTCGGCGTTCGCGGATGCGCGCTCGGCGCTCGTCGCCGAGCTCGAGGCGAACGGCCGCATCACGCTCGCACGCTTCCGCGACCTGCTCGGCGTCGGCCGAAAGACGGCACAGCTGCTGCTCGAACGCTTTGACGCCGACGGACTCACAAGGCGTGTCGGCGACGAGCGCGTGCTGCGCCGTCGTGGGACAATCGCCTCATGAGCACACGTGAGCTGATCGAGGGCTACAACGACGCGTGGAACCGCCAGGACGTCGACGCGATCCACGCGCAGCATCATCCGGACATCGTGTTCCACAACCACACAGCGGACGAGCGCGCGGAAGGCGCAGAGGCAGTGCGCGCGCACATCGCGCAGATCTTCGCGAACAACCCGACGCTGCGATTCAGCACGCGCTCGTTGCAGACGGGCGACGACTTCGCGGTGTGCGAATGGACCGCCACGCTCGAGCGCGACGGCAAGCAGCTCGAATGGGACGGCGTCGACGTCTTCCCGTTCAGGGATGGGCTGATTGCGCGGAAGGATGTGTACTCGTCGTCCCATCGCCCGCGCGAACGGTCAGGCTGAGCACGTCCGGACGGCTGTAGTGGCCGACCGGGTCGAAGCGCTGGCGCTCGGCCAATAGCAGCGCAGGATCGAGCTCGGCATACAGGATCGCTTCCTCGTCGTACGCGGGGCCTGCAAGATACGAGCCGTCTGGCGCGAGGATCGCGCTGCCGCCGCGGCCGAGCAGCGCGTCGCCGTCGAGCTCGGATGCAAGCGGGAAGTCCTCGGGATACGACGACGAGCGCTGGAAGTGACACGGCGCGATCACGTACGCCCGGCTCTCGCGTGCGATGTGCACGAGCGTCGCCTGCCAGTCGTCACCGTCGTCCGCGGTCGAGGCGATGTAGATCTCGACGCCTGATTCGTACAGCGCGACCCGGGCGAGCGGCATGTAGTTCTCCCAGCAGATGAGGCCGCCGATGCGGCCGAAGCCCGTCTCGACCGCCTCGAGCCCGCGGCCGTCGCCCTGTCCCCACACGAGCCGCTCGTGATTCGTCGGCACGAGCTTTCTGTGATGCAGTGCAAGCTCACCGCTCGGCGCGTGGTAGAGGAGCGAGTTGTAGATCGTCCCGGGGCGGTCAGCCACGACCTCGTTGACGCCGGTGACGATCCAGATGCCGAGCTCGCGCGCGGCGGCGCCGATGCGGCGCTCGGCCGGCGAGCCAATCGCGACCGAGTTCTGCGCGATGAGCGCGAACGTCTGCTTCGCGCCGGCGTTCTGCCAGCCGGCGAACGCCTTCGCCCAGCGGGACGACGGATAAATAGGGACAAACGTCTCCGGGAAGACGACGAGCTCCGCGCCGTTCTGTGCGGAGTCGGACGCAAGCTGCTCGAGCCGGTCGAGCGTGCGTTCGCGGTCGAGGATGACAGGCTCCGCCTGCACGCACGCGACCTTCACCGGTCTGTCCATGGTCAAAGGCTACGCCCAAACCCGCCCCCGCCGGGCGACTCGATCCGCAGCACGTCGCCCGCCTTCAGCGGCACCGTCACCTTCGCCGGCTGCTCCTCGCCGTTCACGAGCGTGCGCCCGGGCGCACCGTCCTCGCCGCCTGCGGCGCCGCGCGGTGCATGGCCGCGGCGCTCGGCCAGCACCGAGAGCCGGCAGTCCTCGAGCACGCGCAGCTCGCGCACGACACCGTCGCCGCCGCGATGCGCGCCCGCCCCGCCTGACGCTTCGCGCAGCTGCCAGCGCTCGACGCGGAGAGGATACGACAGCTCGAGCGCCTCGACCGGCGTGATCAGCGTGTTCGACATCGCGACGTGCACCGCCGAGGGACCGTCGGCATCCGCGCATGCGCCCTGTCCCCCGCCGATCGTCTCGTAATACGTGAACACGTCGTTCCCGAGCGCGACGTTGTTCATCGTGCCCTGACCCTGCGCGTACTCGCCGAACGCGCGGAAGACGACGTCCGTGATGCGCGACGACGTCTCCGTGTTTCCCGCGACGACCGCGGCCGGTCGCTGCGCATTCACGAGACAGCCGGCCGGCGCCGTCACCGTCACGGGCGCGAACGCACCGCCGGAGGCAGGCAGATCCGGCTCGGTCAGACAGCGCACGACGAAGTAGCACGCCGACTTCGTCACAGAGAGCGGACAGTTGAGATTCCCGTCGTCCTGCGCATCCGTCCCGGTGAAGTCGATCCGCACCTCGTCCCCCTCGACCTCGACGGTGACACGAATCGCGAGGTCGCCGCCGACGGCCTCGACGACGTCTTCCGCGCTCCGTCGACCGTCTGGCAGCCGCCCGACCGCGGCACGCACCATCCTCTCCGCGTACGCGTACAGCTCATCCATCGCAGCGCCGACACGCTCGCGCCCACGCCGCTCGCACAGCTCCGCGATCCGCCGCTCCGCGAGCCGGTGGGACGCGATCTGGGCACGCAGGTCGCCGCGCCGCTCATCCGGGTTGCGCGCGTTCGCGACGAACAGCTCGATGACCTCCTCGGTGAGCGGCGTCGGCGGGATGATCAGCCCCTCCTGGTAAAGCTCGCGCGAGAACGCCGGCAGGCTTGCCGGCTCCATGCCGCCGACGTCCGCGTGATGCGCGCGCGAGACGGCGAAGCCGAGCCCGGTGCGCGAGACGAGCGTCACGTCCGGCAGATGCGTGCCACCGGTGTACGGGTCGTTGAGGATGCAGACGTCGCCGGGCTCCCGGCACCAGGGCATCGCCGCCGCGACCGCGTCCGGCATGGCGCCGAGATGCACCGGGATGTGCTCTGCCTGCGCGATCATCCGGCCCGCCTCGTCGAAGATCGCGGTCGAGCAGTCGCGCCGCTCCTTGATGTTGGCGGAGAACGCGGAGCGAATGAGGACGGCGCCCATCTCCTCCGCAACCGCACGGAGCGCGCTGCCGATGACCTGCAGCTCGACGTTCATCGCGTCAGCACCAAGGTCCCGTCGTCGTTCGTCTCGCCGCTCCAGCCGTCGGGGACCCAGCACGTGGCGCCGGGAAGCTCGACGAGCTCGGGGCCGGAGACGGACGCGCGGTCTCCCGACGCAAACGACACCTCAGGCCCGGCTACAACCTCCGCGGTGCGCACCGCAACGAGCTCGACCTCACGCGACGGGTCGGCGTAGCCGTACCGCTCCTCGTGCTCCCGGTGGAACGCCGCCGCGAGATCCGGCTCGAGCGCCACCGTCAGCTCGAACGACTGGCCGCGATAGCGCAGGTCAGCCTCGCCCTCGTCCGGCAGGTCGCGCACCTCCGCAAGAGGACGCACATACGACGCGACGTAATCGCGCCGCTCGTCGCCGGCGACGAGCCCGAGCGCCGACAACACCCCGGCGGCCCGCGGGACGAGCACCGCCTCCATCCCGAGCTCCTCCGCGAGCGCGCACGCATGGAGCGGCCCCGCGCCGCCGAACGCGACGAGTGCGAAATCGCGCGGATCGTGCCCGCGCTCGACCGAGACGACGCGCAGCGCGCGCAGCATCTCCGCGTTCACGACCTCGATCACCGCAGCGGGGTCAAGCTCGCCCAGCGCACGGGCAGCGGCATCGCGGTCGAGCACGAGCCCGCCCGGCAGCTCCGCCGGGAGCCGCCCGAGCAGCAGGTTCGCATCGGTCACGGTCGCGCCGCCGCCCGCGCCGTAACAGGCAGGCCCGGGATGCGCACCCGCGGATTCAGGGCCGACGCGGATCGCGCCGCCCGAATCGCGACTCACGAGCGAGCCGCCGCCCGCGCCGACGGTGTGCAGGTCGACCGTCGGCAGGTGGATCGGCAAGCCGCCGACGACACGCTCCGACACGCGCGCGGCGCGGCCGGCGGGCAAGAGACAGACGTCCGTCGACGTGCCGCCCATATCGAAGGCGATCGCATCGGCGAAGCCGGCACGGCGCGCGACAAGTCCCGCACCGACGACGCCACCGGCCGGCCCCGACACGAGCAATGTCGCGGGATGCGCCGCCGCATCGTCGATCGAAGCGACGCCGCCCGAGGAGAGCATCACGAGCGGAGCCGGCAGTCCCGCGCCGCGCGCACCGTCAGCGAGTGCGCGCAGGTACCTCGCTGCCACGGGTGCGAGATACGCATCGGCAGCCGTTGTCGACGCGCGCTCGTACTCGCGGAACTCCGGCGCGACCTCGTGCGACGCGACGACATGCACGCCGGGATACCGCTCGCGCAGCGCAGTCGCAACCGCAGCCTCGTGCGACGGATCGCGAAACGCAAAGAGCAGGCAGACCGCCACCGCCTCCGCGTCGCCGAGATCCGGCAGCGACGTCAGATCGAGCGGCTCGAGCTCGCCGTCCGGGCCGAGCCGGCCGCGCACGCCGAATGAGCGCTCGAGCGGGACGAGCGGCTCCGGCTGCTCGGCGCACAACCGGTACAGATGCGCTCGCGTCTGCCGCCGCAGATGCAGCAGGTGCTCGAATCCCGCGTTCCCGATGAACGCGGTCCGCGCGCCGCGTCGCTCGAGCAGCGCATTCGTCGCGACTGTCGTCCCGTGCACGAACCGCTCGACGCCCGCCGCGCCGACAGCGCGCGCGGCCTCGAGCACCGACTCCTCCTGACGCACCGCACTCGGCACCTTCGCGGTGCGCAGCTCGCCGCCGTCGAGGAGAACGGCGTCCGTGAACGTCCCGCCCACGTCGACGCCGAGGATCGCCACGCGCGTACTCTGCATCGCCGTGGCCATCCGCGCATTTCTCTTCGACTTCGACGGCTTGATCATCGACACGGAATCCCCCTCGCGTGCAGGGTGGGAGTGGCTGTACCGCGAGCACGGACACGAGCTGCCGCAGGACGAGTGGCGCAAGCTCGTCGGGACGACCGGCTCGCCGTGGAGCCCGATGGATCACCTGGAGGGCCTCGTCGGCGGGCCGCTCGAGCGGGACGCGCTGAACGAGCGTCGCTACGCGCACGAGCTGACGCTGATCGAGGCGGAGGAGCTACGCCCAGGCATCGCCGACTACATCGAGGCGGCCGACCGGCTCGGGCTGAAGCGCGCGATCGTCTCGAGCTCGTCACGCCGCTGGATCGACATGCACCTCGGCCGGCTCGAGCGCGCGTTCGGCTGGCACGCGATCGTCACGGCGGAGCGCGACCGCAGCCGTGCCAAGCCGAGCCCGGTGATGTACCTGGAGGCCCTCGATCTCCTCGACGTCGCCGCAAGCGAGGCGATCGTCTTCGAGGACTCGCCGAACGGTGTGCGCGCGGCACGCGCCGCCGGGATCTTCACGGTCGCGATCCCGAACGCGGTGACGCGTGATTACGGACTCGACGAGGCCGACCTGGTGCTCGACTCGCTGGCCGACCTCACGCCGGACGCGCTCCTGGCCCGGATCACGTAACGAGCCTGGCGACAGCTGTCGCGACAGCACCGACGAGCACGACGAGCCAGATCGGCGCTCGGAGGACGATCGCGGCAAGCCCCGCCGCGACGCCGACGAGCCGTGCATCGAGGACGAGCGAGCGCCCATGCGCGAACGTCTCGGTCACGACGAGCGCCGCGAGGATCGCAGGCGCGACCATGTCGAGCAGCTCGTGGACATGCGCAGGCAGCTTCCGGCCGGACACGCCGACGGGGCCGACCGCCTTGAGCGCAAACGTCCCGACGCCGACCGCGATGACGCAGGCCCAGGCCGCGCTCATCGGCGCCTCCAGCCGACGACGACTGCGCCGGTCGCCGCGATGATCGGGATCCCCGGCGGCGTGAACGGAATCAGGATCGCCGCAACCGCACCGCCGATCAGCGCGGCGACAATGCGCCGGCGATCGCGCAGCTGCGCCGCGAGCAAGGCAGTGAAGAGCGCGGCGAAGGCGCCGTCGAGCCCGAACGCCGCGGTGTCGCCGATCGCCTGGCCGGCGAACGCGCCGACTGCGGTTCCACCGACCCATGCAACCCAGAGCATGGCGCCGACGCCGAGCAGCACACGGCGGTCGAAACGAGATGTCCCGCCGCCCGAGAGGGCCCACGATTCGTCGACCACGAGCTGCGCCTCCGCGAACCGTTTGAGCGGACTGCCGCGGAATGCGTGCGCGACCGTAATGCCGATCGGCGCGTAGCGCGCGTTCAGCAGGAGCGCAGCGACGACCGCGGCCGCGACACTCCCACCCGCGCCGAGCACGGACACAGCGGCGACCTGCGACGAGCCGGCGAACGTCGTCGCCGACATCACGATCGCCGCGAGCGCATCAAGATGAGCCGTGCGCGCGAGCACGCCGAACGACGCGCCGAGTGCTGCCGCCGCCGGGAAGAGCGGCGCCGCGACGCGCATGCCTCTAGCCACTGTGCCGCTCCCGGAACGCACGTGCTTTCGCTCGATTGCCGCACACCTTCATGTCGCACCACTGCCGCGAGTGGTTGCGCGCGTTGTCGATGAACGCCCAGCGGCAGGTGTCCGACCGGCAGGCCTTCAACCGCTCCCACGAGCCGTCCGCCATCGCGCTCGCGACTGCCGCGAGCACACCGCCGAGAGCACCGCCCGCGTCGAACGACACGGAGCCGGAAACGAAGCGAATCCGCAATCCGCGCTCGGCCGCGATCTCGTCGAGCACGGCGGACGCGCCGTCCGTGTCGGCTTCGACCCCGGTGTGGCTCCGCAGGAGCTCACGCAGCGCCTCGCGCAGAGCGAGCGCCTCCTCGAGCTCGGCCCCGGTTGCGCGGTGGCTCAACTCTGCGAGACCATGAAAGACAAGCCAGTACTGCAGAGCTCTCGCGTCGGCGAGCTTCTCCTCGCCGTCCTCGAGGTCGGCCGTATTGACGAAGTCGCGAATAAGCCCCAGAGACTCCATAACCTCTGTTATGGTAACACCGGTTACTGACCCAGGGAGGCGGTTCCATGAGCGGATACAAGGCGGCGCACCTCGACGACATCGCCGCGGAGCAATGGCCCTATTGGGCGCCGATCCGGCATCACTTCGACATCGGCGCCTTCGGCATCAACGCGTGGCGCGGGACCGACGGCGACGAGGTGATCAAGCGGCATACCGAGAGCGAGAGCGGGCAGGAGGAGGTCTTCCTCGTGCTGAGCGGGCGGTGCACGTTCACCGTCGACGGCGACGAGATCCCGGCTCCCGCCGGCACGCTCGTCTACGTCTCAGACGCGGGCGTCGAGCGTGTTGCATTCGCGAAGGAGGACGGAACCGTCGTCCTCTCGATCGGCGCCACGCGCGGGACACTGTTCGAGCCTTCGGGCTGGGACACCGGCTATCTGGAGGGCGCATGATCGCGCGCGTCTGGCGCGGCGCGACGCTCGGCGAGGACGCCGACGCATACGCCGCGTACATCGAGGAGAGCGCGATGCAGCCTGCCCGCGCGTTGCCCGGCGTGCGCGGCACGCTCGTCCTACGACGCCTGCACGCCGGCTACGCCGAGTTCGAGACGATCCTGCTCTTCGATTCGATGGACGACGTGAAGGCGTTCGCCGGCGACGACCTCGGTCAGGCCGTGTTCTTCCCCGAGGACGACCGCTATCTCGTCGAGCGCGACCTCGAGGTCGGCCACTTCGAGGCGGACGTGCAGGTTCAGGGGCCAGGAACCGGCTGAGGCTCCGAGTCGGCGCCGGCCTGGATCGCGACCGCGCCGAGCACGATCGCACCGCCGACGAGCGTCGCGACGCCGGGCTGCTCCGAGAGGAAGATCCAGACCCAGAGGGGCCCGAGCACGACCTCGAGCAGCGTGATCAGCGCGACCTCGGCCGCGGGGATCAGCCGGCCGCCGATCGTGAGGAACACGAGCCCGAGCCCGATCTGCCCCACTCCGAGCGCGACCATGAGCGCGCCGTCGCGGCCGCTCGCCGAGCCCGGGCTCGCGAGCGGCGCGGCGATGAGCAGCACGATCACCTGCGACAGGCACGTCGCGGGCGCCATCGAGACGTCCCGCTTGTGACGCGTGATGACGAGCGTCGCCGCAAACGACGTCGTCATCAGGAGCGACAGCCCGAGACCGAGACCGCTCGGCCGGCTCGGCCCGCCCACCATCACGGCGACCCCCGCGATCGCGATCGCCATCGCGATCCAGGTGCGCCGCACCACCGTCTCGCCGACCGCCATCCCCAGCACCGCCGCGAGCACCGGCGCCAGCGCCTGCATGAAGAGGATGTTCGCGACGCTCGAGTGGTTCAACGCGATGATGAACGATCCGGACGAGGTCGCCATAAGCCCTGCGATCGCAAGCCCGGCGCGACCGACGGCGCGGAACGCACGCGCGAGCGCGCCGCGTTCCGCCACCGCGATGTAGGCGAGCAGCCCCACCACAGCGAAAAACGCGCGTCCCGCAAGCTGCGTCGGAACGTCGACCGAGAGCTCACGCTGAAGGATCCCCGCGGTCGACCAGGCGATCGCGGCAAGCGCGACGAACACGCGTCCCCGCCTCACCTGCGAGCGGAGAGGCAGGGACGCTGTCGCCGTTGCCATTCAGCTCATTGAATCAAGCGGCAGTGATCGAGCCGAACAGGCCGTGCTTCTCGCCGCCCGGTCCGGCCGTGAAGTAGAGCGTCGTCGCCGGTCCGGCGGCGGCGCCGTTGCCGAACTGCAGACCCCAGAGCCCGTCGATCGCGACAAGCGTGCCGTCACCGTGACGGAGCTCTCCCTTGTACACCCACTTGCCGCCGCCGCGATCCTGATACGCGGCGATGCGGCCGTTGCCGAAGTTGCCGATCAGCAGGTCGCCGCTGAACACGCCGAAGCCGGTGGCCGGCGCCATCGCAAGGCCCCACGGTGCGTTCGGCGGCGAGTTCTTGCGCCCGCCGGTCTCGACCCGCGCGATGAACTGGCCGTCGGTCGAGTACTCGTCGACGTAGCCGAGCCCGCCGCCCGCGACATCGTCGTGCTTCTGCGCATCCTGCTTCGCGTAGGTCACGAAGATGTTGCCCGCAATGGACTGGATGCCGAACGGCGCGAAGCCCTTCGGCAGCTTCGGATCGGTGAATGCGCCCGACGCGAGCGTCACCGGCTGGAACGCCTTGTCGAACACGTCGACGCGGCCGTTGTGGAAGTCGGTCGCGTACAGCCGGTCGGCCGCCGTTGCGAGCCCCTTGTACACGGCGCCTCTGCTCGAGCTGTCCGCTCCGACGACCGCGACGGTGCCGTTCACGGTCGGCGACCAGCCGAGGATCGTCCCGCCTTCCGTCGAGAAGATGAAGCGGGCCTGCCCGGTCTTTCCGCCTGCCGAGACCGGGAAGTCAGACGCGACGCCGTTGAAGACGGAGCCGGTCGGCGCGCCTGCAACGGTCACGGTCAGTGCCTGCTTCGCGCCGGCGCCGTTGTACAGCGTCGACGTGTTCGAGCCGTTGTTCGACGTCCACCAAGGCGTCGTCGGCCCGGCCACGAGGCCCCAGCCGTTCACGAGGCTTCCGTCAGCTGCAGCTGCGCTCCCTGCGCTGTCGGCCACGAGATTGTTCACTGCATATCTGTCGTCCTGCACCCCTGCGCCGGCTGTACCAGCGAGGAGCGCTGCGGCCGCCACCGCGAGGACGGCGAAACGAATCGTCGTCATCGAGCTCCTTTCGGTTCCGAGCCGAGGTCCTGCCTCGGTCGTTACGGGAAGGAGGTACGGCCCGTCCGGTAGAGCGGATTCGCACGCGCTCTCTATCGTGTGCGCCGGAGCGGCCGGGCCCGGTGGCCCAACCGGTCTTCAAAACCGGTACGTCGGCGCAACCCGCCGGTAGGTCAGTTCGACTCTGGCGCCGCTCCGTCGGACGAAATAGAGGAGGCGGGCCGGGGGGAGAGAGACAGCCGGCCCGCCGGGTGAACCGGCGTGCCGCGAAGCGCCCCGCGCGCGACGTGGTTTCGCGGCCAGTCCTCCGGAATCTCATTTGCCCGGCGTGGCAACGTGCTCAGGAATCGCCTATCTGGCGAAAAGCCAGATCGCAAACACGACCAGGCCGAACCATGCGGCGAGACCTGCGATCACCGCGCACGCGAGACTGACGAAGAAGGCCGTCGCCCGCTCCGGCAGCGCCTCGAACCCCGATTCCTTGACCTCAGCCGCCAAGAGAGAGGCCCGAGGCTAACCCACACCGGCCGGATTATGTAAAGGCTCGGCAAAAAAACGCCGCAAATAGCAGCATTGAGCCGCGCTCTCCAGCACACTCGGACCACCATGACTCGTCTGGCCGCAGTGGTCGTGGCGCTCGCGACCGCCGCACTCATGGTCGCGTCTTCGGCTGCCGCCGCGGCGCCGTCGGCGACGACCGGCCCGGTCACGTCGGTCGGGCCGACGACGGCGACCATCTCGGGCACGGTCAACCCGAACGGGACGGCGACGACAGTGCGCTTCCAGTACGGAACGAGCACGGCCTACGGCTCGCAGACCCAGTCTGCGAACGTCGGCTCCGGCACGAGCGGCATCGGCGTCTCGGCAACGATCAGCGGCCTCAAAGCCGGCACGACGTACCACTACCGCGTCGTCGCGACGAACACCTCGGGGACCGCAAACGGCGCCGACGGCATCCTCACGACCTCGTCCGCACCGGACGTCGTGACCGGGAACGCGAGCAGCGTCACGGCGACAACCGCGACGCTGAACGGCACGGTCAATCCGAGCTCACGCTCGACGACGTGGTACTTCGAGTACGGCACGTCGACGAGCTACGGCACGAAGACGGCGACGAAGGACGCCGGCTCCGGAACGAGCGAGGTCGCCGTGTCCGCAGCGATCACCGGGCTGAAGAGCGGTTCGACATACCACTTCCGCCTGGTCGCAGCGAGCGACGCGGGCACCGCACGAGGCAGCGACCACACGTTCGTGCCGGTCGCGTCGCCGGGAGTGACGACGAAGCCCGCGTCGACGGTACGCGACACCACTGCGACGCTGAACGGCTCTGTCAACCCGCTCGGGCAGTCGACGACCGCGTACTTCGAGTACGGGACGACAACGAGCTACGGCGCAACGTCAGCGGTGAAGAGCGTCGGCTCCGGCAACAACACGTCGAACGTCTCCATCGGCATCGCCGGGCTCAAGCCGGGCGTCACGTACCACTTCCGGATCGTCGCGAAGAACGGCACCGGCTCGTCAAGCGGCAGCGACCTGTCGTTCACGACGACCGGTCCGCCCGGAATCGCGGCCGCGGCCGCCACGAGCATCACGTCGAGCACGGCGACGCTGAACGCGTCCCTCGACTCGCGCGGCCACACGACGACGTGGTACTTCGACTACGGGACGACGACGTCGTACGGGACGAGGTCGGCGTCGCACAGCCAAGGGTCGAGCCCCGGCGCCCACACCGTCTCGTTCGCGATCGGCGGGCTCAACCCCGGCACCGTTTACCACTTCCGGCTCGTCGCGTCGAACAGCTCGGGAACGACGGCAGGGCCTGACACCGTCTTCACGAGCGCCGGCCCGGCGATCACCCTTGCAGTGACGACCCGGACGGTGAGCTTTCGCGGTGTCGTCACGCTCCGCGGGCACATCGCGAGCGGCCAGGCGAACCAAAATCTCGACGTCTTCGCACAGCGGTTCGGCGGCGGCTCGTTCGCGCGCGTCGCCACGGTGCTCACGGATGCGAGCGGGAACTGGAGCCTGACGGTACGGCCCACCATCGCGACGACGTACAAGGCGATCTGGAACGGGCAGAACAGCACGACGGTCACGGTCGGCGTCCGCCCGCTCGTCTCGATCCGCGCCGTCTCGCATCATCGAATCGCGACGCACGTCACGGGCGCACGCTCGTTCCGAGGTCGCATCGTTCAGCTGCAGCGCCGGCTCTCGAGCGGCGCCTGGCTGACGATCGGCCGAAAGACACTGAACAGCGGCTCGTCGACGGTGTTCTCGCCGTCGCTTCGCCGCGGCCGCTCGACGCTTCGCATCGCCTTCAGCGTCAATCAGGCAGGCAGCGGGTATCTCGGCGGCTTCAGCCGCGCGATCACCGTACGGCGCTAGAAACCGCTAGGCTCAGCCCGTGCGCGGTGCCTGGGCATTGCCTATGAATCGTGCGGAGCTCCTCCGCAGCGGAGTTGGGGGCGGCGTCGCGCTGCTCGGTCCCGGGGTGTGGGCCGAACGTGCGACGGCTGCCGTCCCCGACGTCGACCTCTCGTACCTTCGGCTGCTCGTCGCCACGGAGCTCCTGAAGGCCGACTTCGCGACCCAGGCAACTGCAAGCCGGAAGCTCGCGGGCGCAGCCGCAAGGACAGTCCGTCAGATGCGCGCGGCCGACGCCGCGCATTACGCAGGTCTCGCCGCACTGATGAACAGCGCCGGCCAGCCGCCCGCGACCCCCGACGACATCGACTTCTCGTATCCGCGCGGCAGCTTCGCGAGCGCCCGCTCGACCGCCGCACTCGCCTGGAAGCTGACGACGCTTGCGCTCGGCGCGTACCTCGGAGCGCTCGAGCAGGTGCAGACGCAGTCGATCCGCCTGCCGCTGGGGCAGATCGCGGCGAACGAGGCGCAGCAGCAGAGCGCGCTCGCCCCTTTGGTCAGCCGTCAGGCGATCGGCAGCGCGTTCGCCGCCGCGCTGCCGATCGACGTCGTGTCCGCAGCCCTCGACGGGTACGAGAGCTGATGAAAGAGCTCTACTCCGCAAGCGAAGCGGCATCGGCGCTCGGCATCAGCCTCGACACGTTGCGCCGCTGGGACAAATCGGGCCGGATCAAGGTGCAGCGCGACTCCGGGAACCGCCGCGTCGTCGAGGCCGCCGAGATCGAGCGCGTACGGGGCGACGGCGCAGGCGCGCACATCAGCGCACGCAATCGGCTGCGCGGGGTCGTCACCGAGGTACAGGTCGAAGGGTTGATGGCGCAGGTCGAGATCGTCGTCAACGGGCCCGTCCGGCTCGTCGCCGTCGTGACGCGCGACGCGGTCGAGGAGATCGGCCTCCGGGAGGGCATGACGACGACGGCGATCGTCAAGTCGACGAACGTGATGATCCAGAGTTGAAGAAGACGGTTCTCATCGTGTGCGCAGTCCTCGCACTTGCAGCGACGAGTGCGAACGCCGCACGGCAGGCGTCGCCGATCACCGTGTACGCGGCAGCCTCGCTCACGGACGTCTTCCCGAAGATCGACTCGACGGAGCGGTATTCGTTCGGCGGCTCGAACACGCTTGCCGCGCAGATCCAGCAGGGCGCGCCCGCCGACGTCTTCGCGTCCGCGAACACGTCGCTGCCGAGTCAGCTGTACGCGAAAGGCCTGTGCTCCAAGCCCGTCGTCTTCACGCGCAACACGCTCGTGATCGTCGTGCCGAAATCGAATCCCGCCGCGATCAAGAGCGTCTACTCGCTGACGAAGCCCGGGATCAAGCTCGACATCGCAGCGAGCGGCGTGCCGGTCGGCAGCTACACGCTGCAGGTGCTCAAGAACATGAGCTTGTCGGCCTCGGTGCTGAAGAACGTCGTGAGCCAGGAGACGGACGTGCGCGAGGTGCTGTCGAAGGTCTCGCTCGGCGAAGCCGATGCCGGCTTCGTGTACGCGACGGACGCGAAGACCGTCCCCGGACAGATAGCCGTGATCAAGGTGCCGGCGTGGGCGCAGCCGAAGGTGCAGTACGGCATCTGCGTCGTGAGCACGAGTGGGGACAAGGGCGACGCACAGGCGTTCATCACCAAGGTGCTGAGCAGGGGTGGGCAGGCCAGGCTGCTGACCGCCGGCTTCCTCCCCCGCGTCAAGCCCAAGAAGAAGTAGTAGGCGAACCTGTGGCCGGGCGAGCATGAGACTGACGGCGCTCGCCCTCGCCTACTTCGCCGCGGCACTGCTCGCGCTCGCGTTCCTGTTGCTTCCGATCGTCGCGATCTTCGCGCACACGACGCCCGCGCATCTTGTCGACCAGCTCTCGAACCCGGTGGTGCGCGACGCGTTCGTCGTCAGCCTGAAGACGAGCGCGCTCGCGCAGCTCCTGATCATCGTGCTCGGGACGCCGGCCGCGTTCCTGCTTGCGAGCCGGCACTTTCCCGGTCATTCGCTTGCGGTCACGCTCGTCGAGTTGCCGCTCGTGCTGCCCCCCGCGGTTGCCGGGATCGGCCTGCTCGCGGCGTTCGGCCGGATGGGGTTGCTCGGGTCGAGCCTGCACGCAGCCGGCATCACGCTGCCGTTCACGCAGAGCGCGGTCACGATCGCCGTCGCTTACGTCGCGAGCCCGCTCTACATCCGGCAGGCTATCGCGGCGTTCGAGGCGACCGACCCCAATCTTGCCGCGGCATCCCGCACGCTCGGCGCAAGCCGCGCGCGCACGTTCTTCCGGGTAATCCTGCCGCTCGCGCGGGGCGGGCTCATCGCCGGGCTCGCGCTGTCGTTCGCACGCGGGCTCGGAGAGTTCGGTGCGACGATCATGTTCGCGGGGAGCCTGCAGAAGGTGACGCAGACGCTGCCGCTCGCGATCTACGCCGAGTTCGACCGCAACTTCAACGCGACGCTCGCGATGAGCGGCGTGCTCGTACTGTTCAGCATCATCCTGCTCGCCGGGCTTCGCATCGGTCTCACATGGCAACGCTCAGCCTCCACCGGATCACCGTCGCTCTTCGGGCTTTCCGGCTCGAGCTGAGCTGCGACGTGCGCTCGACGCGCGCGCTCGTCGGCCCGTCGGGCGCCGGGAAGACGACCGTGCTGCGCGCGGTCGCCGGGCTCGTCCGGCCGACGTCGGGGCGCATCGCGGTCGGCGACGACGTGCTGTTCGATGCCCGGCGCAGCGTCGACCTGCCGCCGGAACGCCGGCGCGTCGGGCTCGTCTTTCAGGAGTACGCGCTCTTCCCGCACATGACGGTGCGTCAGAACGTCGAGTATGCGCGCAGGCACGCAGCCGACGAGTATCTCGAGCGCTTTCGCATCTCCCACCTCGCGTCCGCGAAGCCGGATGAGCTCTCGGGCGGAGAGCGGCAGCGGGTTGCGCTCGCGCGTGCACTCGCGCGCGAGCCGGCCGTGCTGCTGCTCGATGAGCCTTTGTCGGCGCTCGACGCGCACACGAAGACGACCGTGCGCGCGGAGCTGCACGACCTGCTGGCCGCGCTCGACATCCCGGTGCTGCTCGTCACCCACGACTTCGAGGACGCCGCCGCGCTTGCCGACCGCGTCAGCGTGATCGTCGACGGGAGGCTTCGTCAGAGCGGCACCCCGGCCGAGCTGGTCGCGCAGCCGGCCGACTCGTTCGTCGCCTCCTTCACGGGCGCGAACGTGCTGCACGGCCGAGCCGAGCCCGCACGCAACGGGTCCACTCGCGTCCGGCTCGACGACGGCACCATCATCGCCACCGCCGACCCTGCCCACGGGCGGGTGGCGCTCGCCGTCTATCCCTGGGACATCACGCTCGGGGCGACACCGCCGCACGACTCCGCGC
>DATAOK010000044.1:0-53286 GCA_036265735.1 Gaiellaceae bacterium | reverse complement strand
CATCGATCCAGCAGAGCGCCTCTCCGCCTGCGTCGTCGACTCGCGGCAGCTCGATCCCGGTCGCCGCGTCGGCGAGCTCGTCTGCGTACCACGAGCGCAGCCGGCGGAGATGCTCCATCCGCTCGGGCAGCTTGTCGAGCTGGGCGAGGCCGATCGCCGCCTGGACGTTCGTGAGCTTGAAGTTGAGGCCGAACACGGGATGGTCGTCGTCGCCGCCGCCCGTCCCGCGCTTGGCGCGTCCCTGATCCTTCATACAGCGGACACGCTCGGCGGTCTCTGCATCGCGCGTGACGACGGCACCTCCCTGCCCCGTCGTGATGATCTTCGACGCGGCGAATGAGAAACACGCAGCCTCGCCGAACGAGCCGAGCGCGCGGCCGGCATGACGCGAGCCAAGCGCCTCGGCGGCGTCCTCGATCACGGCGAGGCCGCGCTCGCGCGCGAGATCGACGAGGTCGACGATCGCACCGCCGCGGCCGTTCACGTGCACGGGCACGATCGCTTTCGTCCGTGACGTCAGCGCCGCGAGCGCTGCGTCCGGATCCATCCCGAAATGCTCGGTCGACACGTCGACGAGCAGCGGACGTGCGCCGACTGCGCGAACCGCGTTCGCCGTCGCGACGAAGGTCAGATCGGGAACGAGAACGTCGTCGCCGTCGCCGACGCCGCAGGCGGCGAGCGCGCAGACGAGCGCCGCCGTGCCGCTCGAGACCGCGATGCCGTGTGAGACCTC
This sequence comes from Gaiellaceae bacterium, assembly GCA_036265735.1. Taxonomy (GTDB): domain Bacteria; phylum Actinomycetota; class Thermoleophilia; order Gaiellales; family Gaiellaceae; genus Palsa-739. Next base: position 52,553 of record DATAOK010000044.1, on the reverse strand, counting down.
GCACAGGCCGGCGATCCTGCTCCCGAATTCGTCGGTCACGGCGCCGTCGTTCGGGTACTGGCTCAGCAGCACCTCGGTCACGCGCTCGAGCTCTTCGGAGCCGAGGACGGGGTGCCACCAGGGAATCGTCAGCGGACGCCGACCTTCATGCGCTCGCGCCCGAGGAACCCCCACACATCGACGATCGGCTTGTCATCGGGAAATGCGAGCTCGCGATAGATCGTGTGCGGCGCGCCGATCACGATCACGTCGCTCGCCGCGAGAAGCTCCTCCGCCGTCACGAACGCGGGATCCCGCACAAATGCATCCGAGGCGAGCACCGTCGCGCCGTGAAAGCGCAGGAGCTTGCGCAACTTGTACGCAAGCGAGTCCCGCGTGTCGTCGACGTTCGCCTTGAACGCCATCCCGAGGATCCCGACCGTCGTCTGACTGAGATCGTGCTCGTCACGCAGGCGCCGCACGATGAAACCCGGCATCCCCTCGTTCACGAGCATGGCCGCATGGCCGAGTTGGAAGGAGTTCGGCTCGAGGCCGGAGAGCTGCATCGTGTCCTTCACGAGACACGGGCCTGCGGTGAAACCCGGCAGCGGAAAGTCTTCCGCGCGCTCGTAGCCGGAGACCATAGCGTCGTGAATCGCGAAGAAGTCGAGGCCGCGCTGCTCAGCGAGCATGTAGAACTGATTCGCGGTCGCGAACTGGATGTACCGCCACGAGTTGAGGAAGAGCTTGGCGAGCTCAGCCTCCTCGACGCCGACGACAATCGTCCTGGAAGTGAGGCGCGTAAACAACTTCAGCGCACCGGCGACCGCGTCCTCTTCGAGGCCGGAGACGATCTGGGGCAGCCGATCGAGCTCGGTGATCGCGTAGCCCTGCACGATCCGCTCAGGGCAGTACGTGAGGCGCACGTCGAGCCCGAGGCCGACGAGATGGCGGGCCAGCTCGCGCGTCGTGCCAGGGAAAACGGTGCTGCGGAGAACGACGTGGTCGGTCCGCGCGAGATACGGAGCGAGCTCCGTCACGGCATCGAAGAGCGGCTCGAAGCGCGGGCTCAGGTGCTCGTCCACGGGGGTGCCGACCGTGATCACGACGAACTCGGCGCCGGCGATCTCGGACAGATCATCGAGCACGTGCAGCGTGCGACCGATCGTCTCGTCCAGCTGCTCTTGCGCGCCGTACTCGAGGAACGGCATCTGCCCGCTGCGAACGAGCTCCTTTTTTTCCGCGTCGACGTCGAGCAGTCCGACCTGCATCCCGCTGTTGGCGAGCATGATCCCGAGCGGTAGGCCGACGTGGCCGCAGCCGCCGATGATTGCGACATCGAGCGCCATGTGCGACCGATCGTACGTCGCGGCGGTCACAACCGCCGGAGCGCGATTCCCTGGATCGGGCCGACAACGGCCGCGTCGCCAAACGCAACCCTGCCGGCAAGAGCCTCTTCGAGCTGCCGAGCGGCCGGATCGATCATCGCGAAGATGGGGTCGGCTTTCGCGTTCGCGCCGAAGCCCTCGAACGACGCGAAGAGCTGCGCGAATACGCGCGTCAGGACGTAGTACATGCTGAACCCGCGACGCTCGACGATCTCGAACTGAAGCCGCACGTAGGCCGCAAACGACTCCCAGTCCAGAAAGAGGTTGTGCCAGTGCTGTGAGATCGGTGCGAGCCCGACCGACTCCCTCAGATCGCTCAGTGCACGATCACCGTCGATCGTGTTCTCCAGCATGACGTACCAGCCGCCGGGCTTCAGGGCCTGCGCAATTTGATCGATCGCCTGTTGCTGATGCTCCCACGACGGCAGGTTGATCAAGACGCGCTCGGTCACGACGAGGTCGAAGGCGCCTCGGTAGTCCGAGAGATCGAGGATGTCGCCGGCCCGAAACTCCAGATTTGGGATCGGATCTTGCGCGTGCTCCGCAAGGGCGATGCCCCGCAGGTGGTCCGACCGCTCGATGCCGACCATCGACGCAACGCCCTGCGCGTATCTGCGCGTCGCTCTACCGTCGCCGCAGCCGATATCCGCAGCATGCTGATCCGGCGCGAGATATCGCTGAACGAATTCGCCCTCGAGCTCACGCATGTTCGCGTCGAGAAGCGAAACGGTGTTGGGATCCTCCCAATACCGCTTGTTCTCATCGAGCGTGAATTTGAGCTCTGTCAGGTGCCCTGAAATGCGAGCGCCGCCTCGTCGGTGCGACCGCTCGTCATCTGCTCGTAGATCCAGTGATAGGTCTTCTCGAGGCCGTCCTCGAGGGAGATCGACGGCTCCCAGCCGAGCTGCGCGCGAATCAACGCGTTGTCGCTGTTCCGTCCGCGCACGCCCTGCGGCGCCGAGAGGTTGTAGTTCCGCTCGAGCTTCACGTCTGCGATCCCCTCGACGATGTCGACGAGGCCGTTGATCGTCACGAGCTGCGACGAGCCGAGGTTGATCGGCTCGCTGAACTCACTCTCCATGATCCGGAAGAGCCCTTCGATCGTGTCGTCGATGTAGGTGAAGCTCCGCGTCTGCTCGCCGTCGCCCCAGATCTCGATCGCACCCGTTTGGTTCAGCTGCGCCTCGATCACCTTCCGGCACACAGCCGCCGGCGCCTTCTCGCGGCCGCCCGCATAAGTGCCGTAGGGGCCGTACACGTTGTGGAAGCGCGGGACCCGGACGGCGATGCCGTAGTCCTCCATGAAGTGCCGGCACATCCGCTCGCTGAAGAGCTTCTCCCAGCCGTAGCCGTCCTCCGGCATCGCGGGATACGCGTCCTCCTCCTTCAGCGCCGTGACGTTCGGATCGGTCTGCTTGCCGGCGGCATAGACGCATGCTGACGACCCGAAGAGGAAGTGCTCGATGCCGTGGTCGCGCGACGCGAGCAGCAGGTTGGTGTTGATGAGCACCGAGACCATGCAGTCCGCCTTGTGCGTCTCGATAAAGCCCATGCCACCCATATCGGCGGCGAGATTGAAGACGTACGTCACACCCTCAACAGCCGAGTAGCACGCATCCTTCTCGCGCAGATCGGCGGAAACGTTGTCGACGCCCTCGTGCTCCTGGTACCACCGTCCGAGCGGCTTCAGATCGACGGCGCGAATATCAGTGAAGCCGCGCTGCAGCAGCGCAGCGACGAGATGACCGCCGATGAATCCGCCGGCGCCGGTGACGAGGACGCGCCTGCCCTGATCAAGCTCCACGGCGGGTCAGTCTAGACAGCGCAACCGGACACCGAACGAGGCAGGAAGTTCGAGCTCTGTAAAGCCCGCCGCAGCCGTGGTTGCGACACGCTCGCCGAAGCGCTCGGACACCTGCGACTGCTCTGTCGCAAGCTCACCGGCGCCGAATGCCTCCAGCTCGACGCGCGGCGAATGCGGCGCCCACACGAGCCGCGACTCGACGCGGTGCCGCCCCCGTCCCTCGAGGCGGTCGTAGACCGCGATCTCGTTTCCGGCCCACTCGATGCGCCGCACGTGCCGGATCCGCCCCGGGAGCACGACGCTCGCCTCGACCGCGTTCTCGCGCGCGTAGCGCAGAGCGACCTTCGCAAGCGGCCCGCTGCGGAATGCGCCCCACAACCGGAACTGGTCGTGGCCGTCGACGACCAGCGTCGAGTGCGAGCGTGTCGAACGGAACCATTCACGGTCGGCGCCGGGCTCATACGTGAACGTGCCCGGGTCGACGACGACCGGCCGGCCGCGCCACCAGAGCTGGAACGACAGCGCGTCCGCGTGCGCGTGTGCAGGCAGGAACCGCGGTCCCGCGACACCGCAGCGAAACGCGAGCCACAGCGGGCCGGCTCGGACGATCACGAAGCCGCTGTCGCCGAAGACCGACAGCCCGTCGCGCGGCTCGGGCAGCTCGAGCTGCGGCGCGTCGACCGTGCCGTCATTGAACAATGCGGGCGCGCCGTCGGGCCGCGCGAGCGCAGCGGCGAAGGCGCGCATACGGTCGATCGCCTCGGCGAGCCATGAGTGCGGCGACACCGCCTGGATCTCGAGCAGATCGCGCAGCACGACGAGGTGGTACGCCGGGCTGCGCTCATAGTGGCCGCCGTCACGGAGGATCTGCTCCGGCACCTCGCGCCGGAGGATCCCGATACCGCGTCGGGTCAGCTCGGCCGCGCCGAACGCGGCGCCGCCGAGCACGAGCGCACGCGCATTGCGGATCACATGGTTGCCGAGCACGTCGTCCTCGACGTTCCGCTCGAGCCGCTGCAGCTGCCGCCACAGGCTGAGCGAAAGCTCGGGCGATGCGAGCTCGGGGACGAGCGTGAGCGCCGCGATCCAGTTCCCGACGCGCGTCGAGAGCGGATACGGATGCCACGCGTCGCCGGGCCGCGGCGGATGCGCCTCGATCCACGTCTCGACGAGCCTCCGTGCCTCCGCGACGTCAGCCGCGCGCGCGGCAGCGAGGACATCGTCGCCGTACTGGCGATGGAAGCGGCCAAGCCGTGTCGACGCGTCGGGCGGCGACGACATTTCGAACGCCGGCGACGCCCAGAGCTCGCGCGCGCCCGGAACCGGCTCCGCGGCGCGCGGCGGCTCGCCGCCGGGAAAGCGCCGTCGCGCGAGCGGCCGCAAGACACGCGCCCGCAGCTGGCGCGGCTTCGCCGCGCGCAGGGCATACAGGTACAGCCTCATGCGACCGCCTCGCGGTAGACCTCGAGCAGCGCGTCCGTCGCCGCGTCGAATGAGAGCTCGCGCTCGGCCTTCGCCCGCGCCGCGGCGCCGAGCCGCGCGCGCAGCTCGCCGTCGCCGAGCAGCCGCTCGAGCGCCTGCCGCAGCGCACTCGGGTCGCGCGGCGGGACGAGCAGGCCGGTCACTCCGTCCTCGACCGCATCGACCAGCCCGCCGACCGACGTCGCGACGACCGGCCTCCCCCACGCCATCGCCTCGCGCGCGGCGACGCCGTACCCCTCGCGCCTCGACGGCGCCGCGACGACTGCGGCCCGCTCGTACCACGGCCCGAGCTCTGCCGGAGGGACGAAGCCGGCCGTCGGGACGCGCAGGGGCCCGTCGCCGACGATGCGCAGCGGCAGCCCACGCGCGGCCTCGACGAGCTCCTCGACGCCCTTCTCCGGCGACAGTCGCCCGACGTAGAGCACGTGCGGCGGCTCCTCAGGCTCACCGACCGCCGCCGGGATCGCGACGCCGCTCGGCACAACGCGCACGTCGCGCGCCCCGAGCGCGCGAGCCTCGCCCGCGAGAAACGACGACGCGGCGACCGCGAAGCGCGCGCGCCGCAGAATCCACCGCGCGACCCACGGTACGCGGCGCGCCAATTCGACGTCTGTCCCCCAGACCTGCACGACGAACGGTCGCCGGAGCGTCGCAGCCACGAGCCCGGCGGCGAGCCAGTGCGCATGCACGAGGTCGCAGTCGGCCCTGCGCGCGGCACGCCGGAACGACCACAGAAACAGGGGGACGCACGCGATGAGCCACGGACGCGAACGGAGGTTCCCGACGATCCCGTGCCCGTATGCGAGCCCGAAATGCCGGAACGAGGCCGGCGAGACGACCGTCACCTTGACGTCGCGCCGCTCGAGCTGCTCGACGGCGTCTGCGACGAACCGCCCGGCGCTGTCCCCGGGCCCCCGAGGGTAGGACGTCGAGAGGACAAGGATCTTCACGCGGGAACCGTACGCCGTGACACCGACAATGCCGTTGTGAAGGCTGCCGTCATCCCGCTAGCGCTCGTGCCGGCGCTCGGTGCCGTGCAGGGCGGATTCCAGCCGGACTCCTGGGTCTGGGCCGGAGCGCTCGCCGCCTGGGCGGCAGCCGTCGCGCTCATCGCCTCGACGTCCCCAGGGCTGCTGCGAGCGCAGTGGCCGTGGGTCGCCGCCGCCGCCGCCGTGCTGGTCTGGACGGCGTTGTCGGCGATCTGGTCGTCGCGGACGTCGCAGACGATCCTCGAGGCGCGCCGTGCTGTCCTCTACGCCGCGGTGGTGCTCGCGCTGGTGCTCCTCGCGCGTCGGGGCGCGACGCGCGCGATCGTTCTCGGGACGTGGGGCGGCACGGCCGGCCTCGTCATCTACGCCCTCGTCCGCTACCTGCTCGGCACGCGGCACTACGACGCGTTCGAGGCCTTCTCGCTCAACCAGCCGCTCGGATACGCGAATGCGGTTGGCATCCTCGCGGCGATCGCGACGCTCCTCGCGCTTGGGATCGCCGAGGCGGAGACCGGCAGGCTCCGCCTCGCCGCGGCTGCGACCGTGCCGCCACTGCTCCTCGCATTGACGCTCACCGCCAGCGACGCGTCCTGGCTGGCGCTCGGTGCAGGCACCGCGTTGATCGCCGTGCTCCTGCCGGACGCACACCGTCTCGTCGTGGTGCTTGCTGCGGTCGCAGTTCCGAGCGCCACCCTCATCGTGCTCGGCAAGGTCAGCGACATCACCGCCGTCGTTCCGTCGCCGCGGATCGGTGGAGTCGCGCTCTTCATCGCTGCGCTCGCCGGAGCCGCTGTGGCAGCCGCAACCCTCGCGCCCATGCGGCGCGCGCACATCCGCGCACCGCACAACCTCCGCCGCGCGATCCTCACCGTGACCGTCGTGCTCGCGCTCGGCGGCGCCGCCGCCGTCGCGGCACACGCGGGCGCGACGGAGCCGCGCAGGTCGTACTACACCGTCGCGTGGCACGAGTACACAGCGCATCCGCTGTTCGGCTCCGGCGCGGGAACCTACGGGTTCGCGTGGGCTCGGTCAGGCAAGGAATTGGAGTTCGGCGGCGCGCTCGACGCGCACTCGATCTACCTCGAGACGCTCACGGAGCTCGGACCGATCGGGCTCGTGCTGATGCTCATGCTGCTCTTCGTTCCGTTGCGCGCACTGCGCGTCGCGCGCTCGCCGTACGTCGCGGCCGCACTCGGCGGCTACGTCGCCTTTCTCATTCACGCCGGACTCGACTGGGACTGGGAGCTACCCGCAATCGTCGTCGCCGCGCTCGCCTGCGCCGTCGCGGCGCTTGCCGCAACACCCACCTCGAGCGCTCCGATCGGCAAGCGACAGAGATTCTCACTCGTTCTGGTCGCCCTCGTGCTCGCCGGCTGCGCGATCGCCGGCGCGCGCAGCAACGCGGTTCCGTCCGCAGACAGAACGAGGGCCCCGCACAGCGGGGCCCTCGTCAACTGAAGCTCCGTCTCGGTCGACGTTGCTACTTGTCGTGACCCTTTCCGTGGCCCTGTGAGTTCCCGGGGCCGTTCGTATTCGAGCCGTTGGTGCCCGAGTTGCCGTTGCCATGGCCGTGAGTCGGGGCCGCGGGAGCAGTCGTCGGGCACGGCGCAAGCGTGTCGCCGTGGCGCAGCATGTGCTTCGCCACTGCCTTGTTGCTGACGACGATCACGTGGTACGGATGCTTCTTCGAATGGGTGCGATGGCAGATCGCAACCTTGTACTGGTACTGCGACGACGCGGAGTGCCCATACTGGGACACCGCCGAAGCCGTTCGGGCGAGCGCCGGCGCACCGAAGACGCCGAGCGGAACGATGACTGCCGCAGTCACCAGAGCGAGGGCCGCGATGCGGCCGGTGGGACGAAATCTCACGATTAGACCTCCGAGACGGTTTAGAACCTACATCGTCTGAGATGCCGCGGCACTTGAATACTTGCGCCCAAACACGACCGGGAGTGCGAGGGCGAGCCCGAGAAACGCGTAGAAGTAATAAAACGTCATGGTCAGGTAGAAAAAGTTGGCCGCGATCGTGCCCGTGAGCGCCGCGGTCATCCCCCATCCGAGGGCCCTCACATAGCGTCCCTCGCTCGGGCCGAGGAGCCGCCCGAGCACGCGCGCGGCGCGCAGGCGGACGTAGACGTAGCGGAGGAACACGACGAAGAGCAGCAGGCCGACGAGGCCGGTCTCGACGACCAGCGCGACCCAGAACGAATGCGGCCCCCAGTTCGTCTTGCCGGTGACGAACTCGTAGTACACGGAGAACGTGTTGAGGCCGAGACCGAAGAGCGGGTGCGAATGCACGATCTGCGGGATGAAGTTGTAGACCGCGAAGTGCGCCGAGCTCGACGCGCCGCCTGTCTGCACACGTGAGCGCAGCACGACCGAGAAGTAGTGCCAGCGGCGATAGAGCACGTACGCGAGCAGCACCGCGACGACGCCGAGTGGGATGAGGAGCGCGCGCGAGCGCAGGTGGCGGCGGTACGGAAGCGCGAGCACGAGCAGGCCGACGCCGAGCCCGAGGACACCGCTGCGCGACAGCGTGGCCAGCAGGATGATCAGCATGAAGCCGAGCGCGACCGCGAGCCACGTCTTGAGCCGGCTGCGCGGCATGCGCAGGTACACGGGCAACAGCGCGAGCAGCGGCACGATCAGCATGATCCCGAGGTGATTCGGGTCGCCGGTGAGAGCGTTCGGCCGGTACACGCTCGTGCCGCCGACGGAGCCGTAGATGTTGATCGAGCTCGCGCCGCCGGTGAGGGGCGAGAGCACCGTGTGGTCGAGGTTGTGACCGGCCTTCGCCGACAGCAGCTGCAGGACGCCGTAGACGCCGTTCGCGGCGACGCCGCCTGCGAACCAGCCGACCGCTCGCCAGTAGAAGCGCGTGCCGCGCTGCACGAGATAGGTCACGCTCGCCGCGAGGAACAGGAAGTGCAGGACGAACTTCACCGTTCCCTTCGTGAACTGGTCGACGCCCTGCCTCGAGTCGAGATTGAAGAAGCCGGCGAGGTACACGAGCATGAAGAGCGCGAAGAATCCCAGCACGACCGCCGTCGTCTTCGGCATCACGCCGCGATACGTGAGCGCGAACGCGATCAGGAAGAAGATCGTGAGGATGTCCGAAAGCTCGAGCGAGCCGGAGAAGCGCCAGTGGATCTTCTCGAACGTGACGCAGAAGAGCGTCGCGAGCAGCAATCCTCCGGTCACGCGCGTCGCGGGGATCGCGCGCAGCGCCGGAGTAGCCGCGATCGCGCTCATGCAAGCCCCCGCAGCAGCTCGGCGAGCTCCTCGACTCGGGCACCGCGCGAGAGACGGTCGCGCCACTCCTGCGAGAGCGGCGTGCCGTCGAGCTTCCCCACGCGCCACCGCGCGTGCAGCTCGACGAGTGCGTCGCGAATCGCGTCGACGTCCTCGGGCGCGGCGACGATGCCGACGTTCGCGTCGCGGACGAGCTGAGCCGCGGCGCCGTCGGGCGGCACCACCGCGAGGATCGGCCGCTCCGCGGCGATGTACTCGAAGACCTTGCCCGAGAGGACACCACGCCCGCGGCCGCCTGCTTCGGGGATCAGCAAGAGCAGCGCGTCGGACTCGCGCTGCAGGCGCAGCGACTCGCGTCGCGGCACGTGCGGGATGAGCTCGACGCGGTCGTCGAGGCCGAGCTCGTGGACTGCCTCCCGATCGGCCGGCCGGAAATCCCCGAGGAACCGCACGGTCACATCGTCGAGGCCGGACGCGGCGAGTGCCCGCAGGAAGGGCTTCGGGTCGCGCTTGCCGAAGAACGAGCCGGCGTGCGTGATGCGGAGGCGGTCGCCGTGGACGTGCTCGAGACCGGCGAAGTCGTCGAAGTCGCAGCCGTTCGGGATCGTGACGAGGCGCCCGACCGGGGAGAGGCCGAGCGTCTCCGCGGTGATCGCCTCCGCAGCCGTGACGATCGCATCAGCCCTGCGCGCGACGAGGTGCGCGACACCGGCACGGGCTTTCTGCTTCGCCCGCGCACCGATGCCGTCGGCGCTCCGGTGTGCATGGAGCGCGATCGAGTCGCGCAGGTCGGCAACCCACTTCACGCCGGTCGCGCGCTTCACGGCCGCACCGATCAGGTGCACGGACGCGGGCGGCGACGTCGTCAGTACGACGTCGATGCCCTCGCTGCGAACGATCTGAATCGCCTTCGGGATCGCGGTCGCGTTCCACGTGACGTTCTCGTCCGGCAGCAGCAGCCTGCGCCCGACCGTCGAGGCACGCCGCACCGCGAGATCGAGACCGCTGCGCCCGTGCAGCTCGTCCGCGAGCCGCCGTCCTCGAGGGCCGACGTACCGCGCGCGGTGCACCCATGCTTGCGTCGGCAGCGGGAGATCGGCGTCCTCGTGCACCCATTTCGGGTCGTCCGGTGCGAGCACGTGCGTCTCGATGCCGTGCGCGGGCAAGTGGCTCGCGAACTTCAGCGGGCGCTGGACTCCCCCGCCGCCTGCAGGCGGGAAGTAGAGAGTGACGAGGAGGAGCTTCATAACCGGTAGACGCGGAAGCGGGCGTCACGGTAGACGAGACGCGCGCCCGGGCCGACGGTCTCCCGGCGCGTGAGCACGAGCCAGCCGGCCCCGTAGCTCCTCGGAATCGCGAGGTCGTGCGTCCGGAGGAAACGGTTGAGGTCGCGCCGGCGCTTCTTCGGGTTGTTGGCCGTCGTGTTGGCAACATGCGTCGGCGGCGCATTCGCGACGTACACCGGAACGTAGGCAGAGATGCGGTAGCTCGTCTCGAGGTCGCTGTAGACGATCGACCCCTTCGGCACGTCCGCGGTCAAGAAATGGACGATCCCAGGCGTCAACGCGTAGGGATCGGGCGCAGACGTCGTCTCCCAGTTCGCAAAGCCGTGGATCGCGACGGGCAGCACGAACAGGGCGACGGCGCCGGCCGTGACGACGCCCGCGCGCTCGAAGCGCAGGTCGCTGCGGAGGAACGCGAGCACGAGCGCCGCGAGCCCGCCGAAGAGCGCGACCCAGGCCGGCAGCCCAGGCGTCACGTGCGTCAACCGCCGGCCGAAGTCGCCGGGGTACTCGAGCTGCAGCACGATGCCCGCCGCCAGCGCGAGCGGAAGCACCAGCACGCCGAGAGCGCGGCGCAGGACCGCCGCCCCGCCGACGAGCGCGATCGAGAACGGGACGAAGCCCGCTGCGCGCCGTGACTGCGAAAGCGACACGAGATCGGAGAAGTGCGGGAACAGCACGGACGAGAGCTCGAGCACGAGCAGGATCGCGGTCCCGCCGAGGACGTACGCGCTCCAGCGGCGGCGCGACGCGAACGCCGCGAGCGGCACGAGCATGAGCGAGGCGATCGCGATTGCTCCCGTTCGGTCGACGATCCCCGCGGAGACGCGGTAGCGCGACGGCGAATGCACGACGAGGTCCTCGTGGTACGTCTTGAGCGACTGCAGCTTCGCGCCGGCGCTCGGGTTGTGCGACACCGTCTCGCGCACGATCGGCAGCAACCAGATGAAGACGAGCAGGATCGGCGTGCAGTACGCGAGGAGGCCGGCGACGCTCACCTTCAGCTCGCGCACGCGGACGGCTGCGTAGCCGACGAGCGGGATCGCAAGGAAGAGCGCATATGTGGGATGCACGAATGCGAGGTCGAGCCCGGCAATCGCGAGCGTGGCCGCGAGCGGCCGTGACGGCGTGCGCACGAAGCGGAAGAAGAGCGCGCTTGCCGCCGGCACGAGCAGCTGGCGCGCCGCCGTCCCCGGCAGCTCGAGCGAGGTGTAGGAGCCGCCGCCTCCGGGCGCCAGCGCGATCAAGCCGGCCTGGGCGAGCACCGTCGCGACCGCGAGCGGTGCCGAGCGGAACAGCGTGACGCCGAGCTCATATGCGAGAACGAGGGCGAGCGGCGCAAGGATGCTCGCCTCGTGGCGAATGACCTCGGTGGGGTCGACGCCGGCGATCTTCGCGACGAGCGCGAGCCAGCCGTGCCAGAGCGGGAACGCGTAGCCCGGGTGCAGCCCTCCGTCCTTGAACTCGTCGACGGTCCGGAGGTGGAGCGAGCCGAAGTCGAGCAGCTTGCGAATCCGCCCGAGGTGGAACAGCCCGTCGCCGTCCACGGAGCCCGCGAGCGACCAGAGCGCGACGCCGAGGCCGAGCCCGCACATCGTCACCGTCGCAGGCACGCGCACGTCGTGGGCCCGACGCGACCGGTGCCCGAAGGGCAGCGCCGCCGCGCCGAGCAGGAAGACGAGCAGCAGCGTCAACGACAGCCCCGAGTGCACGGCAAACGTGAACGCCATCCCCACGGCGACGAGGCCGACCGACCACGCGAACGTTGCGGAGGCGCTCCGTTGCCCGAAGGCACGCGCGACCCAGCGCCCCGGAAGGAGCAGCAGGAGCGTCGCAGCGGCGAGGCGGAGCCACAGGCCGAAGCCGTGCTCGGGCAGGAGCCGGGCGATCCCGAGCATGATGAGTGCGGGCACCGCGGTCATGCGAGCAGGTCGGCGACGGAGCCGGACGCGAGCCAGCGCGCGCCCTCGCGGTACATCGCGCCGCGCTCGCCGCGCACGACGACGCCGCGAAGCCGCAACGCCGCGAGCAGCAACCGGCGCGCGCGCTCCGCGTAGCCATCACCACGGTGCTTGCGCAGGAAGCGGAGCTGGCCGCGGAGGTTCTCGACGAACATGCGCCCCTTGTGCGAGGCGGCATAGACGTGCGTCGCACCCGCGTCCGGGAAGAACAGGAGCTGCCAGCCCGCGGCGCGGAAGCGGTACGCCCAGTCGGTCTCCTCGCTGAAGAGAAAGAACGAGTCGTCGGCAGGCCCGACGTCGTCGATCGCCTCGCGGCGCACGAGCCACACGGCGCCCATCAGCACTTCGGCGTCGCGAACGCTCGTGTGGTCGAACCCGCCGGCATAGAACGCGTTCAGCGCCTGCGTCCCGGGCGCGAGCTTGCGCAGGTAGAAGAACTCGGTCGCGAGCCGCCACAGCGTCGGGAACCCGCGCACCGAGCGCTGCAGGCGCCCGTCGGGGTAGCGCAGACGCGGGCCGACGACCGCCGCCTTCGGATGCGCGTCGGCGAAGGCGGCGAGCGCGTCGACCGCGCCGTCGTCCATCCACGCATCGGAGTTGAGCAGCAGCACGTACGGGCCGGACGTCTCGCGCACGCCGGTGTTCCAGCCGTACGCGAGCCCGCGGTTCTCCTGCCGGACGAGCTGCACGTCAGGGAAGCGCTCCTGCACGAGCTCGACCGTCCCGTCGGATGACTCGTGGTCGACGACGACCGTCTCGTGACCTCGCACGCTTTCGAGCGCCTGCTCGATCCACGGCAACGCGTTGTAGGTCACAACGACGACTGAGACGTCGCTCACCGCTTGCGCACGCCTTCGCGCAGCACGATCGCGACACCCGGCAGCGCGAGCGCGATCGTGACGATGAAGAAGAGGAAGCCGGTCGCGAACGCACGATTTGCGTCGATGTGCAGCCCGCCGAGGAACGAGACGAAAAACGACTCTCGCACGGCGAGCCCGTTGACGGTGAACGGGACGAGCATCACGAGGAAGAGCAGCGGCCCCATCACGTAGTAGGGCCGCGGCGAGAGATCGACTCCGACCGACTTGCCCGCGGCCCAGATCGCAAGCACGCGCACCGCCTGAACGACGAGCGTCAGCGAGAACATCGCCGCGAGCAGCGGCACCTCGGCACGGAACGAATGCAGCGACAGGTACACCTCGCGCAGCGGACGCTCGACGCGCAGCCAGCGCAGCAGTGGACGCGTTCCCTGCAGCAGCGGGTGCAGGCGCGTCGAAAAGAGCAAGACGCACAGCGCAAACGCACCGACGACGAACGCGAGCTCGACCCACAGATAGCCGCCGACGTCGTACCGCCCGACCGCAAGCGCGAAGCCGGCGGCCGCAAGCACGAGGGTCGCGACGCCGCCGAGCGCGCGCTCGAGGAGCACGGTCCCCGCCGCAGCGCCGCCGGCGCCCTCGTGGCGGCGCATCGTCTCGTAGATGCGCGACGCGTCCCCGCCGAGCGACGTCGGCAGCACCTGGCCGGCCGCGTAGCCGACGAAATACGTGCGCACGAGGCGCCGGAGCGAGTCGTGGACGCCGCGCGCAGCGAGAAGCCGCTGCCAGCGCCACGCCATCGGCCAGACCGAGCCGACCATGATCGCGAGCGAGAGCAGCCACCACCCGACTCGAGCGTCGCCGAGGACGTGCCCGGTCTTCCCGAGATCGATCTTCCAGAGGATGTAGGCGGTACAGAGTCCGGTGACGACGAGCGTCAGCGCAACGCGCTTCACGCGACGGCCTCGACCCGTTCGGTGACGAATCGGATCCGGGACGCCGCCTGCGCGGCGCTGGCAAGCGCATCTTTCGGCGTCGCCCCCGTCGCGAGGATCGCGCCTGCGCGATCGGAGGCACGACGCAGGTCGCGGAACACGTGGCCGGGCTTGCGGTAAATGCGGATGCCGCGGACGCCGTCGACCGCGAACGCTTCGTCGAGCCCACGCACGTCCGCGAGGCGCCCGCGCGGCGCGACGAGGAACTTCACGCACGCGCCGCCGGCACCTGCGGCCGGTGCGAGCTCACGCCGCTCGACGTCCTGCCCGAGCGCCGCCTTGACCGCGAGCGCATTGAGATCGACACCGAGCGCAGCGCGGCAGAGCTCGGCGTCGTGGCCGCCGCCGGTGCGGACGGAGACCTTCGCGAGCAACGGCCCCTCGTCGCTGAGCAGGATCTGCGTCGTCGTCGGCCCGGACTGGACGCCGAGAATCCGCGCAGCGGCAGCGGCCGTCTCGATCGCTGCGCCCGTCGCGTCCGGCTCGAGCTCGGCCGGCCAGACGTGTGCAAGCGGCACCCCGAACGCGGGCGGCGGCGCCTGCTCGCGATCGGTGACGGTGAGCGGGACGAACCGCCCTCCGACGGAGAACGCGTTGACGGTGACGATCCGGCCGCCGACGAGCTCCTCGACGAGGCAGTACTCGCCGCGCGAGTCCGCAAGCGCATCGGCGGTCGCCTCCGCGAGCTCCGCCCGGTTGCGGGCCAGTCCGACGCCGCGCTCCCCGGCCCGGTCGGGCGCCTCGACGACCACGGGATAGCCGAGCTCGCCCGCGGCCCCGACGACCTCGTCGAACGTTCGGCACACGCGTGAGCGCGGCTGGGCGATCCCGGCCTCGAGCAGGCGCTCGCGCTGCTTGAGGCGGTTGACCGCGATCTGCGCAGTCTCGGCAGTGACCGGATGCGGCACGGCGAGCCGCACGGCAATTCGGGCCGCGATCGCGACCGCGTGATCGGTGCCGGGCGCAATCAGGCCGTCGATCTCTTCGGCGCGAGCGAGGCGCTCGACCGCCGGCTCGTCCTCGATCGAGACGATCGCGCGCCGGTCGGCATAGCGGAAGCCGGGCGCAGACGGATCGCGATCGGCCGCGACGATCGTGAGCCCGGCCGCGCGCGCCGCGGCGAGGACGCCGAGCTGCGCGGGGCCGGCTCCGAGGACGAGGAGACGCACGGCCGCCATTGTCGCGGAGCGGTCCGTCGGACCCGGCGGGATACCGCCCGTTCGGGGGAGGCATAAGACGCCCCGCCGCCCGAGGGTTCGAGTCGGATGTCTGCGGCTTCCGTGCACATGCGGCGACTCGCGCTGCTCCTCGCGGCCGCCTGCTATGCGGGCGTTTTCGCGGCCTTCATCGTTTGGGACAACGCGGCCCTCGGCATCGGGCATCTCTTCGTTCTTCCGATCTGCATGGTCGCGCTCGTCTCGGACGCGCTCACCGGGCTCTTCGCAGGCGTCCTCGCGACGGCGCTGTACATCGTCGCGGTTCTCCTGGCGCCGCACGTCCCGTCGTCGCATGCCGTCACGGGGGCGTCGCTGATCCGGCTCGTGGTCTATGTCGCGGTCGGCGCGCTGATCGGCTTCTACGCGAATCGCAACCGGCAGCTCGTGGAGCGCCTGAAGGCCCTCGCCGGGCTCGACCACGTCACCGGAGTCGGCAACGCCCGCTCGTTCGACGAGGAGCTCGCGCGCCGCTGCGCTGCCGGGAGGCCGTTCTCGCTCATCCTCGCCGACCTCGACTCGATCACGGAGATCAACAACACACACGGTCACGCGGCGGGCAATGCGGCACTCAAGCGTGTCGGTGAGATCTTGGCGCAGCAGGCCGGCAGCAACGAGTGCGTCGCGCGCATCGGCGGAGACGAGTTCGCGGTCGTCATCGCGCTCGGCGCCGAGCTGGTTACGACGTTCATGGCGGCCGCAAACCGGGCCCTGGCAGCCGACGGCCTGTCGCTCACGTTCGGCGCGACGTCATCCCCGGACGACGGACAGACGGCCGCCGAGCTCTTTCACAAAGCCGACGACCGTCTGTTCGCTGCGAAGCTCGTGCGGCAGAACCGCACGGCCGTGGTGGCGCTAGCCGACCGAACCGCTTAGGACGGGCTCGAGCGCCGGGCGGCGCCGGTACGCGAAGCCCGCCGCCAGGGCGCCGGCGCCGACGATCGCGGAGCCGATGTACACGGCGATCTGCATCCCGTGTGTGAACGACGCCGCGGTCTGGTAGCCGCCGACGTGCGCGAAGATCGCCGCGAGCACTGCGACGCCGAACACGCCGCCGAGCTCCCGGATTGCGTTGTTCGCGCCGGACGCCTTGCCCTCGTGCTCAGGCCGAACGGCGCTCAGCACGACGTTCGCGACCGGGGCGAAGAACAGCGACATCCCGATGCCCGAGAGCATGAACGGGCCGATCAGCGAGGTGTACGCCTCCGTGGGCGATGCCTGCGCTGCGATCCAGAAGAGCCCGGATGCCTGCAGTGCGAGGCCGGCTGCCATCAGCCGCTCGCCGCCGATCCGGTCGGAGAACGCGCCGGCGATCGGCGCGATCAGCATCGGCATTGCCGTCCACGGCAGGATCCGCAGCCCGGACTGGAGCGGGCTCATGTGCTGCACCGTCTGGAAGAACTGCGCGAGGAAGAAGATCGAGCCGAACATCCCGAAGGACATGAAGAGCGACGCGACGTTCGTCAGCGCGAAGGTGCGGTTGCGGAAGAAGTGCATCGGCAGCATCGGCGACTCGGTGCGGAGCTCCCACCGGACGAAGGCCGCGACGAGCAGTGCGCCGAGCGCGATCGCGCCGACGATCTGCGGGCTCGCCCAACCCACCTCGTTGCCGCGGACGAGGCCCCACACGATCCCGAGCAGCCCGACGCTGGCGAGGCCGAGGCCGGGCAGGTCGATGCCCCTGTCCGAGCCGGTCGACTCCTGCAGGTTCCGCCAAGCGAGCGGTGCGAGCACGAGGCCGATCGGCACGTTGAGCCAGAAGATCCAGTTCCAGGAGATGCCGCTGACGACGGCACCGCCAACGAGCGGGCCGAGCGCGACCGCGAGGCCGCCGATGCCGCCCCAGATGCCGAGCGCCATGCCGCGCCGCTCGGCCGGAACCGCGGCGGAGAGGATCGTCAGCGTGAGCGGCATGACGACCGCGCCGCCGATGCCCTGCAGCGCGCGAGAGACGTCGAGCATCGTCGCCGACGTCGAGAGCGCGGCGAGCGCCGAGGCACCTGTGAAGAGCAGGAGGCCGGAGACGAAGATGCGCCGCCGGCCGAACCGATCGCCGAGCGCCGCGCCGGTGAGGAGCAGCACGGCGAACGTCAGCGTGTAGGCGTTGACCGTCCACTCGAGCTGCGAGAGCGAGGCATGAAGCGAGTGCCGGATCACCGGCAGAGCGGTCGTGACGACGAGGTTGTCGAGGCTGACCATGAAGAGCGCGAGCGAGGTGATCGCGATTGTCCAGACGGTGTTCCGCTTTCCAGTTTTGTGAGTCATCACTTCCTTTCCGCCGAAATAAAAAGAACGGCTAGAGCTCTTTCCCGCATGACTCGAGCAGCTCGGTCATCCAGGGCTCCGGTTGGTCGTTGATGTGCATGGTCGCGAGGACGTTCAGGAGCATCCCCGTCGAGAAGAACTGCCAGATCACAGGGCCTTCGGCGCCGGAGACCCGCTTGACGTAGGCGACGAGGTCGCCGTAGCCCGCGCGAACCGCGGCACGGATCTCGGGATCCTCCGAGGCCGCGGCGTAGGACTGCATCTGGGCCATCAGCCAGGTCTTGTTCGCCTCGAGCTGCGCCATGTACGCCTCGCCGATCGCGTGCAGCGCCTCCTCGCCCCGGAGCCCCTCCGCCGAGCGCTGGAAGAGCTCGAGCGTCTCGCGGAAGCAGCGGGTGACCGAGGCGATGTAGAGCTCCTTCTTCGTGCCGAAGAGGCGGAAGAGGTAGGGCTGGGAGATCCCCGCCCGCCGGGCGATGTCCTCGGTGGAGGTGCCGGCGAAGCCGCGCTCGGCGAACTCGACGAGGGCCGCGTCGAGGACGGCGTCCCTGCGGTCGGCGGCACTCATGCGGGTCGTGGTCATCTGCATGCTCCGTAGGTTAGTGATGACTCACAAGCTTGTCAAGTGCCTCGCCCACCCGGTCGAGCTCCGAGTCCGTGAGCGCCGCGTGGAGCGGCAGGGCAAGCGCGCGTTCGAAGGCGGCATCGGCGCCTGGGTACGAGCCCTGGCTGCGGTAGGCACCGAGGCGGTGGAGGGCGTACGTGCCGATCTGGCACTGGATCCCCTGCGCGCGCAAGGCCTCCATCACCGAGTCGCGGTCGTCGAGCTGGATCACGTAGGCCTGCCACCCGTGGCGATCGCCCGGATCGGCCTGCGGAAGGACGACCTCGAGATGCCCGAGCCGCTCGGCGTACCCGGCGGCGATGCGGTCATACGCGGCGTGCAGCTCGTCGAGGCGGCGGAGCTGCGGGATGCCCACCGCGGCGAGCACGTCCGAGAGCCGGTAGTTGTACGCCGGCCGCGGCATGTCCGCGTACTCGTCCGACGGCGACCAACCGTGGTGGCGGAGCGAGCGGACGCGCTCGGCGATCGCATCGTCCGACGTCGTCACGCCGCCGCCTTCTCCGGTGGTGACGATCTTCCGCGGATGGAAGGAGAAGCAGCCGAGCTCGCCGAGCGAGCCGCACGCGCGTCCGCCGTGCGTTGCGCCGAGTGCGCCCGCGGCGTCCTCGAGCACCGGCAGCTCGGGTAGCTCCTCGAGCCGCGCGGGGCGACCGAACAGATGCACTGCCAGGACCGCCTTCGTCCGCGACGTCGTCCGGCGCGCCGCATCCGCAGCGTCCATGTTCATCGTCACCGGGTCGACGTCGACGAGCACGGGCGTCGCGCCCACGAGCGCAACGACGTTCGCCGTTGCGGGGAACGTGTACGCGGGCACGAGCACCTCGTCGCCTGGACCGATTCCGAGCGCGAGCACGCCGAGATGGAGCGCGGCGGTGCCGCTCGAGACTGCGACTGCGTGCTCCGTGCCGGCGGCGAGCGCGAGCAGCTCCTCGAACTCGGCCACCTTCGGCCCCATCGTGAGCGTGCCGGACTCGAGCACCTCGCGGATCTCCGCGAGCTCCTCCTCGCCGACGGCCGGCTTCGCGAGCCGGACTACACCGGTATCCGGCTTCGATACCACGCGATTGTCTTCAGGAGCCCGTCGTCGAGCTCGACCTGCGCGTCGAAGCCGATCTCTTCGCGCGCCTTCGTCACGTTCGGGATGCGCAGCTCGACGTCGACGTAGTCGAGCGGCGCGAAGACGATCTCGCCCGGGCAGCCGGTGAGCCGCTTCACACGCTGCGCGAGATCGAAGATCGTCACCGCGGACCGCGGGTTGCCGATGTTGAAGCTCTGCCCGACCGCGTTCGGATGCTCGAGGCACAGGCGCACCGCTTCGACCATGTCGTCGACGTAGCACCACGCGCGGATCTGCGAGCCGTCGCCGCGCACGGTGAGGTCGCTCCCTGCGAGCGCGGCTTCGATGAACGCGCGGATCGCGCCGCCGCCGATCTGCCCGGGGCCGTACACGTTGAACGGGCGCACCGTCACCGTCGGGATTCGCAACTCGTCGTGATAGGCGAATGCCATGTGCTCGCCGGCGAGCTTCGACACCGCGTATGTCCACCGCGCCTCGCCGACCGACCCGATCGTCGATACCTGGCCCTCGCTTACGTTGTACGCGTGCGTCCCGAAGACCTCGCTCGTCGAGAAGTCGACGAGCCGCTCGAGCGTGTGCTGCGTCGCGACTGCGGCCTCGAGGACGTTGTAGGTGCCGATGAGGTTGACGCGCATCGTCCGCACCGGGCTCTCGAGCACGGTGTCGACGCCGGCGATTGCCGCGCAGTGGACGATGTGCGTCGCACCGTGCGCGAGCTCGCGGACCGCCTCGGCGTCGAGGACGTCCGCCTGATGGAGCTGGAAGTTCGGGTGGTCGGCGAGATCCGTCGTCGAGAGCGCGTCGCGGTGGAGGTTGTCGAGCGCGACCACCTCGTTCTGATCGACGAGCCCGCGCGCGAGCGTGGTCGCGATGAACCCGGCGCCGCCGGTGATGAAGACACGCTTTCCCTGCAAAGACACTCGGGCGAGTCTAGCCTCCGCCTCCGTGGACGACTTCCCGCAGCGGGCCTGGCGGCTGATCCTTCATCGCGAGCCGGACGAGGACGCAGCCGGCCGGCTCGAGCGCGGCGAGGTGTCGCGTGCACGGCTCGTGCGCGAGCTCGTCGAGAGCCGGGAGTTCGAGCGCGTCGAGCTGCTCGACGACGGGCTCGCGCGTGCGCTGGCCGAGCGGCTGAAGCAGGGACGGCCGCGCGAGCTGCTCGCACCTGCGTGGGCGGACGAGCGGGCGATCGAGATCCCATGGGCGCTCGCCCGCTATGCGGGCGAACGCCGCGTGCTCGACGTCGGCTATGCATTTGCCGAGCCTGCGTACCTCGAGGGTCTTGTCGCGCTCGGTGCAGCGGAGCTCGTCGGCGTCGACCTCGCCGAGAAGGAGGTTCCCGGTTTGCGCTCCGTCGTCGCCGACGTCCGCGCCCTACCCTTCGACGACGCCGGTTTCGGTGTTGCGTATTGCATCTCGACGCTCGAGCACGTCGGCCGCGACAACGCGCGGTACGACGTCGCCGGTGATCGGGACGACGACGGCGACCTCGCCGCGCTCCGCCAGCTGCGCCGCGTGAGCGAACGCGTCATCGTGAGCGTCCCGACCGGCGTGCACGACGACCAGGGCTGGCAGATCGTCCGCGACCCGCTCGACTGGGTCGAGCGCTTCGAGCGCGCCGGCTTTCTCGTGTACGAAGACGAGTTGTACGTGCACTTGCTCGACGGCTGGCGAACGGCGACGCTCGAAGAGGCGCGCGCCGCACGCTACGACAAGCACAGTGCCGGCGCGGTGCTCCTCGCGGAGCTCCGGCCCGGCACCGCCGGAGAGAAACTGCGGCTAGCCGTGCGCGACGTCAGGCACCGCGGGGAGATCCGGCGCAGCACGTCCTCGTAGCAACGCCAGCGCGAACGGGATCGCGGACGCCGTGAGCGCAGCGGCGATGACGAAGAAGACGCGATAGACGGATGTGTGGGAGAACGCCTGGCCGGCAGCGATGTAGCCGAGCGGCCCGGCACACGTCGACAGCGCGAACATCGCCGTCATCGCCTTCGGTCGAAGCTCCGGCGGCGTGCGCACCGTGAAGACGCCGATCAGCGGCGAGTTGACGAGCGGCAGGAAGAACGCAAACGCGCCGATCACGAGCACCGCTGCGCCCCACGGCATCTCGATCGACAAGAGCCAGATCGGCAACGTCGAGGCAACGATCGAGACGGCCGCGATCTTCAGCAGGTCGCCCTCCTTCGTCACCTGCTGCGCGACGAGCGCTCCGAGCAGCGCGCCGACTCCGAGAGCTCCGAAGAGGAAGCCTGCGATGTGCGCATTGCCGGAGTAGTGGAAATACGCGAGCGTGTTCAACCCGACGACGAGCCCCTGGACGATTGCGTTCAGCAGGCACGCTGCGATCACGACCGGTCCGAGCAGCCTGTCGCGGAAGACGAACCGCACTCCTGCAAGCACGCCCTTCGACTCCGCCGTCTCCTGCACGCGCTTGCCCGCGCGCACGGTCAGGAGGATCGTGAGAAACGAGAAGACGAACGTGCCGCCGTCGACGACGAGAACGGTCGCCGGGCTCGTCAGCGCGATGACGACGCCTGCGAGCACCGGTCCGAAGATCTGCGTGAACTGCTGCGATGTCCCGACGATCGCCCCGGCGCGCGCGACGAGCCGCTCGTCGTCGCCGACGACCTCGGGCACGACGAGCGCCGACGAGGCGCCGTACGGCGCGGTGAATGAGCCCATCGCGAACGTCGCGACGAGGAGTGCGGCGAACGAGAGGTGCCCACTCCAGTAGAGGAGCGGGATCACGAGCAGCAGCGGCCCGCGCGCCGCATCGGAGATGAGCATCGTGCGCTTCGCACCGAGGCGGGCGATCACCTGCCCGGCAGGGATGCCGAGAAGCGCCTGCGGCGCCATCCGCGCGGCGAGGACCAAGCCCATCCGGGACGTCGAGCCGGTCGTCGCGAGCACGAACCACGGGAGGGCGAGCACCGTCATCGCCGACCCGGTGAGCGAGACGATCTCCGCGGTGAAGAGCCCGATCAGCGAGCGGTTCCGGAGCACCGCGCCGGAATATAAAACGTCCGTACGGTTTTGTAAAGTCAGCCGGTGCCGAAGGTCAGTCCCGAGCACTCCGAGGCCCGCCGGGCCGAGATCCTGGACGGAGCGCGGCGGGCCTTCTCCCGGTGGGGCTACGAGGGGGCGACGGTCGCCCGCCTCGAGTCCGAGACCGGCCTCTCGCGCGGCGCGATCTTCCACTACTTCGGCTCGAAGCTCGACCTTTTCGTCGCGCTCTCGATCGAGGAGAACCACCGCTACATCAGCCTCATCGTCGAGCGCGGGTTCGACGAGGCGCTTCGCTCGATGGCGGGCGAGAGCCCCGAGTGGCTCGGGATGCTGCTCGAGATCCAGGGGCGGCTCCGTCACGACCCGAAGTTCGTCGAGAAGATGGAGAGCCGGCTCGACGATCGCGAGCGCATCCTCGCCTGGCTCCAGGACGAGCAGGCGCGCGGGGAGCTCCGCAGCGACGTCGAGGCAGTGGAGCTCGGCCGCTTCGCGACGATGGTGCTCAACGGCCTCGCGCTCCGGGTCGCCGGCGAGGATCCGGTCGACGTCGAGACCGTGATCGCGTTGTTGCACGACGCCCTGGACCCACGCGCTTAAGCTTGCCCGCGGTGAAAACGGTGCTCTTCGTCGGCGCTGGCCGGAACCAGCGCCGAGGCATCCTTCGCGTGCGCGAGCTCGGCGCGCGCGTCGTCGCCGTCGACAAGAATCCGGACGCGCCGGGGCTCGCCGACGCCGATGTCGGCGAAGCGGTCGACTTCACCGACGTCGCAGCCGTCGCGGACGTCGGGCGGAAGCACAGCGTCGACGGCGTGCTGACCTTCGCCGCAGACCGTGCAGTGCCGGTCGTGGCCGCGGTCGCCGAGCAGCTGGGCCTGCCCGGCATCGGCTCGCTCACCGCGCATCTCGCCACGAACAAGATCGCGATGCGCCGCGAGCTCGCAGAGCGCGGCGTCCCACAGCCGCAGTTCGCCGCAGTCCGCTCGCTGTCGGAGGCGCACGGCGCCGCGCGCACGCTCGGCTTCCCGTCCGTGCTGAAGCCCGCCGACTCGGCGGGGCAGCGCGGGATCTTCCTCGTGCACTCAGACGATGAGCTGAGCGCGCAGCTCGCGCTGACGCTCGCCGCCTCGCCGTCGCAGGAGGCGATCGTCGAACAGTTCCACTCGGGCCGCGAGGTGAACACATTGCTCGTCGCGCGCGACGAGGACGTCCGGCTGATCACCGCCTCCGACCGCCTGCGGCCTGAGGGCGCCGGGTTCGGCGTCGCGCTCGCGCACGTCTATCCGTCGACGCTCTACGGCGATGTGCTCGAGGAGGTCGAGCGCGTCGCGATCGCCGCCGTGCGCGCGATCGGGCTGCACAACGGGATCGCGTATCCGCAGCTGCTCGTCTCGGGAAGCGACGTGCGCCTGATCGAGATCGCCGCGCGCATCCCCGCCGGCCAGATGGACGAGGTGCCGCGCTTCGGCGTCGGCATCGACCTGCTCGAGATCGCGCTGAGGCAGGCGCTCGGCGAGCCGGTGCCCGACGATCTCGTGACGCCGTTCTGGGAGCAGCCGCTCGCCATCCGCTTCCTGACGGCCGAGCCCGGGCCGCTGCCGACCGGGCTCGTGCGCTCCGTGGGCCCGCTCGACAAGGCGCGCGCATTTCCCGGCATCGAGCGCGTCGACGCGTGGATCGAGCCGGGCGAGACGATCCGCCCCGTGCAGACCGACGGCGACCGCCGCGGCTATCTGATCGCGCGCGGCGACACGAACCTCGAGGCGCTCGAGCGCGCGGACGCGGCAGCCGGGCTGATAGACGTGCTCGTCGCATGAGCTGCGCCTTCGATCTCGAGCACTACGGCGAGCTGCTCGACGCGATCGCGGCGGGCGGCTACCGCTACGCGTCATTCAAAGCGGAGCCCGAGGCGGGGACGGTGCTGCTCCGCCACGATGTCGATCTCTCGCTCGATGCTGCGCTGCGCCTCGCGCGGCTCGAGCGCGAGCGCGACGCGACGGCGACGTACTTCCTGATGACGGAAAGCATCTTCTACAACCTCGACTCGGCACACGGACGCGAGACGCTCGAGGAGCTGCGCGAGCTCGGCCACGCCGTCGGCCTGCATGCGGTCTACCCGCGTGCGCCGCGCGACGACCGCTTCGACGCCGTCGTCGCGTGGCACAACCCGGATCCGGAGTACGTGCACGAGCCCGTGAGCGGCATGGTCAACGTCATGCACCCGCCGTGGTTCACGAAGGGCCGCTACCGCAGCGACTCGAACCAGCACTGGCGCGAGGGCTGCCCGCACGAGGAGCTCGCGCACGGCGACTTCGAGTGGCTACAGCTGCTCGTCCATCCGGAGATCTGGGTGTACGAGGGCGCGTCGATGGGTGAGACGATGCGCGCGATGCTCGACGCGAAGCAGGCGGAATGGCTCGAGCAGCTCGTCGACGACCGGATCGACCTGACGTGACGACGGTGCTCGTCAGTGCATCCGGCGCGCCGGGCACCGCCGCGCTCCTTCGCGGGCTCCGCGAGAACGGCGAGCGCGACGTGCGGCTCGTCGGCACCGACATGTCGGAGCGCTCGATCGGCCGCCACCTGTGCGATGCGTTCCACATCGTCCCGGCGGGCTCCGATCCGGGCTTCGCCGACGCAATCCTCGAGATCGTCGAGCGGGAGCACGTTGACGTCGTGCTGCCGCAGTCCTCCTTCGACCTCGAGGGCCTCGCCGCCGAGCGCGAGCAGTTCCCCGTTCCCGTGCTGGTCTCGTCACCGGACACGATCCACCGCTCGAACGACAAGGCGGAGACGTACAGCCTGTTGAGGCGGATCGGCGTACCGACAGTCGAGTTCTTCCGCGTCGCCGGCGCGCATCAGGTCGCCGAGGCGGCGGCCGCACTCGGCTATCCCGAGAATCCCGTGTGCTTCAAGCCCGTCTTCTCGTCGGGCTCGCGCGGGTTCCGCATCCTCGACCCGACCGTCGACCGGGCGCATCAGCTGCTGCACGAGCGTCCCGGCTCCGTCGCGATGCGGCTCGAGGAAGCGCTCGAGCTCCTGCCGAGCCACGGCGGGACGGAACTCCTCGTGATGGAGCTCGCGGAGGGCGGCGAGCGCACGATCGACGGCATCGCCGACGGCTCGCGCGTCGTGCTCGGGCACCCGAAGACGCGTGAGGCGATGCGCGCAGGGCTCGCGATGTACTTCGTCTCGCTCGAGGACGAGAAGCTCATGCAGATCGCCGACCGCATCGTCCGCGAGCTCGCGATCGAGTGGTTCTTCAACATCCAGCTCGTCGGCGACCGCGTGATCGAGATCAACCCGCGGATCTCGACGATCGTCTACCAGGACGACCTCAACCTCCCCTGGCTCGGGGTCAAGCGCGCGCTCGGCGAGATCTCCGACGACGAGCTCGCGGCGCTTCGCACGAGGGTCCGGCCAGGCCGGACTGCGCTTCGATACTTCGACCAGGTGGAATGGGACGCGTAATGAACGACTGGGACTCGCTGAGAGTGCCGCTCGAGGCGGCGTGCGCTGCACCTGACGACGAAGAGGCGATCAAGCGTGCGGTCGACGCCGCGGAGCTCGTCGCGTCCGCGGCCGGCGAGCCGCCCGACGAGCTGCCGCCTGACGCCCGCGACTGGGCCGAGACCCACGGAGTGCCGCCGGATGAGCTCGTCGAGCTCGCGGTCCGCGCAATGAAGCGGATCGCGAGCTCGGACGATTGGTGGCACGAGCGGCTACAGGACCTGCGCTACCGGCTCGGCGACGTCGCGGCGGCCTGACCGAACGACGCTGCGCGGCGTGCGTGCGAGGAAGACCGTCGTCCCGAGCGTCCAAAGCGGGAAGCCGAAGATGAGCGCCGCCCAGCCGATCGGACCGATGAGCGCGACGACGCCGACGAACGCGCCGAGCGTCGCCCACCACTTCGGCAGGACGGCGGTCTTGTAGGCGACCACCGCGGTGCCGACGAGTACCGCGAAGAGCGACACCTCGGCGCCGACGAAGAAGAGGTCGCCGATGTTGTGCATCGCTCCGGCAGTCGCAGCCGACACGTCGTTCGGGTTGATGGCGGTGACGATGTCGCCCTTCGTCCCCATCCCCATGACCGCCATCGCGATCGATGAGCCGAAGACGAGCGTCGAGAACGTGTGGTTCTCGCCCTCCGCCGCCGCCAGCCGCGCGCGCAGGATGCTCGCAAACCAGAGGAAGGCGACGCAGCCGACCATGAAGAGGAACGCGCCGAGGATGATCGAGTTTGTGTTGCCTTGTACCCATGCGAGCAGCTGTGCGTCGGTCGCGTGATGCGGGATCTTCGTTCCGGAGGCACCGACGATGAGGCCGACGATCCAGAGCACGACCGCGAGCGGCCCTGCGACGAGTGCGATCCGGCGTTCGAGTGTGTTCATGTCTATTCCTTTCGAGGTCTCAGGCGATGACGGTCTTGACCTTGCGGCCGGCGTCGAAGACGACGCCGAGCGCCGCGAGTGCCAGCACGACGAGGACACCCGCGGCGACGACGATGCGAGTCCGCAGCCGCATCACAGAGCCGCTGCGGTGGGCGCCGGCTGCGCCGGCACGTAGACGGGCCCGTAGCCGAGCAGGCGGCCGAGCGGCGCGCCCATCCCGAGCCCGAGCCGCTGGATCACGGCAGGCGGGAACGGGAGACGCACGGTGTCGAAGTGCGCCTGCGCGATCACCGCGAGCCGAAGCGGGTTCGGCATGCCCTTGCGGTTCGTCTTGCCGTCGGCGGCAAGCGAGAACATCGTCTCGATCAGTGACTCGAACTGGAGCGCAGGCCGGATCTCGCAGACGAAGTGCGCCACCTCGTCGCCGGCGTTCCAGAACATGTGGGGCGTGCCTGCGGGCACGGTGAGGCGCTGACCGGGGCCGGCGATCGTCTTCTTGCCGCCGACCTTGAAGCCGACGCTGCCGCGAAGGATCTGGAAGCGCTCCTCCTGCGAGGCGTGGACGTGGGCGGCCGCGACGAACCCGTTCGGCTGGACGTAGGTCTCGATCACGACGGCCTCGCCGCCGGTCTCGTGCGACGTCTGGCGGAAGACGATCCGCTCGCCGGTCACGGGGTTCTCGATGCTGTCTCCTGCACGGATCATGTGAAATCGCTCCTCTCGGCGGTCTCGGGTTTCCGCTGCGGAGCGTCGGCCAGGGCGCTTAACAACCGCTTGGTGCCGGCTTAACCCCGGAAATCAGGCGGTAGCGTGCGCCCGATGCGCGTCACGCACTGCCCTGTCAACACCGCCGGGATCCCGTGGACGAACGTCCAGGCGCTCCGGGGGCGCGGAGTCGACGCGCGGCTCGTCGTCTTCAACCGCTACCGGCTGCACCCGGAGGCGGACATCGACCTGGCGCGGAACGGCGGGCTCGTGCGGCAGCAGCTCACGCAGTGGCGCGCATTCGCGCGGCTCGCGCCGGAGACCGACATCTTCCACTTCTACTTCGGGCTGACGCTCGTGCCGAAGTCGATGCAGTTCGCACTGCTGCGCGCATTGGGGAAGCGCTCGGTCATGCACTTCCTGGGCTCCGACATCCGCGGCAAGCCGCCGGAGGCGCTCGCGTGGACCAAGCGGGCGGGCGCGCGGGTGGTCGGTTCGTACGACGCGGTTCGCTGGGTGCCGGACGCGCAGGTGATCCCTCCGGCGATCGACGTGCGCGCGATCGAGCCGGCGCTTCCGTCGAGCCGTCCGCGGCCGCTCGTCGTGCACGCGCCGTCGTCGCGCGGACGGAAGGGGACGGAGCACGTCGTCGCGGCGTGCGCGACGCTCGACGTCGATCTCGAGATCGTCGAGGGACTCGATCATCGCAAGGCCTTCGAGCTGTACCGCCGTGCCGACATCATCGTCGACCAGCTGAACGCCGGCTGGTACGGCGTCTTCGCCATCGAGGCGATGGCTTTGGGGAAGCCGGTGGTCACGTTCCTGCACGACGAGGCGGTTCAGCGCACCGAGGATGCATTCGGCATTCCCGTGCCGATCGTGAGCGCAACGAAGGACAACCTCGCCGAACGGCTGCGGCCGCTCGTCGAGTCGGCGGCGGAGCGCGAGCGCGTCGGCCGCGCGAGCCGCGCGTACGCCGAAGAGGTTCACGACCTCGAGCGCATGACCGACCGCCTGCTCGCGCTCTACGCTGAGCTTCAATGAGACTCGGCGCGGAGCTGAAGAGGCTCGGCAGGCACTCTGCGATCTACGGGCTCGGCGGGCTCGTCTCGCGGATCCTCGCCACGCTGCTGCTCCCGCTGTACACGCACTACCTGCCGACGAGCGCGTACGGCCGGGTCGAGACGATCACAGCCGCGACGGCGGTGCTCGCAATCGTCCTGCAAATGGGCATCTCCAGCGCGTTCTTCCGGTTCTACTTCGACGCGAAGGAGGACGCGGGCCGGCTGACGGTCGTGCGCACGTCGTTCTGGTTCACGATGGCGATGTCGACGCTCGGCCTCGTGCTCGGACTCGTGTTCGCGAGCCCGGTGTCGCACTGGCTCGCCCTCGGCCACGATCCGCAGCTCGTGCGTGCGGGCGCGGTCGGCCTGTGGGCGCAGACGAACTACAACCAGCTGACGTCACTCTTCCGCGTCGAGCAACGGTCGGTGCAATATGCAATCGCGAGCGTCGCCAATGTGTTGATCACCGTTGCGGCGATGGTGGTGTTCGTCGCGGTGTTCCACTGGGGTGCGGTCGGGCTCGTCGTCGGCAACTTCACCGGCACGCTCGTCGTGTACGCGGCGCTCGTCGCGTACCGCAGCGAGCAGCTCGGGCTCGAGTTCGACCGCGCGTTGTTCCGCGGGATGCAGCACTTCGGCATGCCGCTCGTTCCGTCCGCGCTCGCGCTATGGGCGATCAACTTCATCGACCGCGAGTTCGTCGGCTGGTACAAGGGCCAGGGCGAGGTCGGCGTGTACTCCGCCGCGGTGAAGGTCGCGGGCGTGATCACGTTCGTCATGGTTGCGTTCCGGACCGCGTGGCCGGCGTTCGCATACTCGATCGAGGACGAGGGCGATGCGAAGCGGACGTACTCGTATGTGCTCACGTATCTGCTGACGTTTGCCGCCTGGATTTCGCTCGCGCTCGGCGCGCTCGCGCCGTGGATCGTGTCGCTCCTGACGTCGCGTCCCGGCTACCTGCGCGCAGAGAAGGGGGTCGCGCTCCTGGCGTTCGCCGGCGCGGTCTATGCGGGCTACACCGTGCTCGCGATCGGCAGCGGCCGAGCGCGCAAGACGCAGTTCAACTGGGTCGTCACCGGGTTCGGCGCGGCGGTGAACGTTGCGCTGAACTTCTGGCTCATTCCGGCGTACGGGATGGTCGGCGCGTCGATCTCCACGGCGGCCGCGTACGTCGTCCTGTTCATCGGCATGACGCTGTACACGCACCGCGTGTACCCGGTGCCGTATCAGTGGCGGCGCGTGCTGACGAGCGTCGGCGTCGCCGTCGGGTTGACGGTTGCCGCGCGGGCCGGGCAGCTCGCGTTGGCGCCGTCGGCCTTGCTTGTGGTCGCCTACCCGCTCGTGCTGGCGCTGCTCGGCTTCTATCTGCCGGCGGAGCGCAAGCGGTTGCGGCGTCTCGTGCCGAGCTTTCGCTAGAGCTCGAGCTCCATGAAGCGCGACCCCGCGATCGGGTTGTGCCGGTACGGGTCGATGTCGACGAAGCCGAGCGTCTCGTAGAGCTCCTGCGCTGCGCCCATCATCGGCAGCGTGTCCAGTCGCATGCGCTCGTAGCCAAGCTCGCGGGCGCGCGCGACCGCGGCGAGCGCGAGCGCGCGGCCGAGCCCGAGGCCACGGCCTTGCGGGCGGACGTAGAGCCGCTTCATCTCGCAGATGCCTTCGTCGTGCGGGCGGACGCCGACGCAGCCGAGGTCGGGCAGAGCGACGAGCAGCGCGTCGTAGCTGCCCGGCAGCGCGGCAAGCTCCTCCTCGAAGCCCTGGAACGAGAGGTCGACGCCGAGCGAGTCGGCGTACTCTCGGAAAAGTGTGCGGACGAGCTCGACGTCGTCCGCGTCCGCGATCAGCGGAGCGCCCGCAGCGCCTCGAGATCCTCGCTCGTCGGTTCCCATGCTCCTGCCTCGACGTTCGCGCGTACCTGCTCGGGCTTCGTCGCTCCCGCGATCACCGAGGCGACGGCAGGCATCGCGGCGAGGCCGCCGATCGCGAGCGAGAGCAGCGTGATGCCGCGCGCAGTTGCGAGCTCTTGGAGCGCCGCGAGTCGGTCCCAGCGCGCGTCCGGGATCTCGCGGCCGGCAAGCCGTCCCTCGGTCGCGGTCTCGCCGCGCGTGTATTTGCCTGTGAGGAGCCCGCTTGCGAGCGGGAAGTACGGCAGCAGGCCGATGCCGAGCCGCTCGCAGGCCGGCAGCAGGTCGTCCTCGATGTCACGCTCGACGAGCGAGTAGTGGTTTTGCGCCGAGACGAAGCGGGTGGAGTCGCGCTCGCGCGCAACGCGTTCGGCGTCCTCGATCTGCGTTGCAGTGAAGTTGGACGAGCCGATGGCGCGCACCTTGCCTGCCTGAACGAGCTCGTCGAGCGCTCCGAGCGTTTCCTCGATCGGCGTCTCCTCGTCGGGCTCGTGCATCTGGTACACGTCGATCACGTCCGTGCGCAGCCGTCGCAGCGATGCGTCGCACGCGGCGCGGATGTACGCCGGCGTGCCGCGCCGCTCCTCTGGCCGCTCGTCCATCGGCTTGCCGAACTTGGTCGCGATGAGCACACGGTTGCGGCGGCCCTCGAGCGCGCGGCCGATGAAGTCTTCGCTCGTGCCCTGCCCGTAGATGTCTGCGGTGTCGAAGAGCGTGATGCCGGCGTCGAGTGCCGCGTCGACGACCGCGAGGGATTGTTCGTAGTCGATCCGTGACCCGAAGTTGTTCGTGCCGAGCCCGACGACGGAGACGTTGGGCCCGTCGTTGCCGAGTGAACGAGTACGCATCGGGCCGACGCTATCCAGAACGCGTCGGCCGATGCGTCGGGTCGTCTCCTACCAGGCGCGGCCGCGGCCGAAGAAGCCGAGGAGGACCAGCACGAGCACGACGATGAGGATGATCCAGAGGATGCTCATGGAAGGGAAACGGCGAACGGCGGAGCAGGGTTACTCCGTCACGAATCCGCGCGAAAGAATTTCTCCTTTCGTCACGCACAAAATCGCCGGTTTGCAGGGCTTACGGCTTCGTCACAGGCGCTCGCGGAGCAGTCGTGCAAGCGGCCACGCGCCGTCGGTCATGTTGGAGATGACCGTGGCGGTGCGCCCCGGATCCGGCACATGCTGCGTTGCGAACGACACGCCCGCGTCGCTGCCGACAAGAGCGACGACGCCGGCTTCGGGGTCGAGCCAGAAGCCACGTCCATAGGACGGGAAGGACGACTTCGTCGAGCTTCGCGGCCGAACCAGCTCCGCGAGCAGTGTCGGCGAAACGATCTGCCCCGCGAAGAGCGCGCGCCACAGCTGCGCAACGTCGGCCGCAGTCGCGTACGCGCCTCCGTCTCCGCTGCCGCGTACCGGCAGGTGGAAGACATTCGTTCGCCAACCGTCCACGTCGAGATAGCCGACCGCGGTGCGGTCCGGCAGCTCGTCCGAGCGCGGGAACGCCGTATCCACCAAGCCTGCAGGCTCGCAGACACGCTGCACGACCAGATCGTGAAACGGCACGCCTGAGACACGCTCCGCGATGATCGCAAGCACGACGTAGCCGCTGTTGCAGTACGAGAAGCGCTCACCGGCCGCGAACTTCGCCGGCAAGCCGTCGAGCGCGACGACGTACTGCTCGCTCGTGGCAAGCTCGTGGACGGGTACCGGCATCAGGTACTCGCGAAAGTCGAGCTCCTGCTCCTCGTCGAGGTAATCGCCGATCCCGGAGCGGTGAGCGAGCAAATGGTCGACGGTCACCCCGTCGGGGATGAGGAGAAGATCATCGCCCAGCACGGCGCGCGCAGGCGTTGCCAGAGACAGGCTTCCGTCCTCGACCAGGCTCGCAATGGTGAGCGCGGTCAGTCCCTTCGTGCCGCTTGCAATCCCGAAGCGCGTGTCGAGCGTGTTCCGAACGGTCGCGCTGCGATTCGCAAGACCGTACGCCTGCTCGAAGACGACACGATCGCCCTCGTCGATGCGAACGACGCCCGAGAAGCTCGTCTCGACGGCGAGCGAGTCGAGATCGCGGGCGAGGTCGGACACTCAGCCGAGCGGCGCCGGCAGCGGCCGCGAGTGCACGATCGTCAGCGTCTTCGTCGGACGCGTCAGCGCGACGTAGAGCTCGCGAAGGCCTGACGCTCCGCCTTCCTCGACGATCGCGACCGGCTCGACGACGACGACATGGTCGAACTCGAGGCCCTTCGCCTCGCGCGGCGTCAGCACCGGGACCGACACCTCGTCGAACGCGTCGCCCGTCACCGGCGCGTCGACGAGTGACCGCGGGGCGATCACCGCGAGCAGACCGTCCAGCTCCGCGGCCTCGACGATTGCGCGCGCGAGCAGGTCGTCCCCAGCCGCCTCGACGAGCCTCGGCGGCTGCGCGCCCTGCCGGTACGCGAGCGGCCGCTCGACGTCCGGCGCAATCACGTCGAGAAGCGGCAGCGCGAAGTCCATGATCTCGCCCGGCACGCGATACGCGTGGCGCAGCTCCTCGATCGTCACCTCCGCCTCGTCGGGCAGGAACGGCTCGAGCTCCTGCCACCTCCCGTAGACGACCGGCCCGGTCGCCTGCGCGACATCGCCGAGGATCGTCAGCGACCCGTCGACCGCGCGCCGCGACACGCTCAGCAGCTGCATCGGCGAGAGATCCTGCGCCTCGTCGACGATCACGTGCCCGAACGTCCGCGGCGGGCCGTCGACGAGCGTTCGCGCGACGTCGAGCAGCGGCAGGTCGTGCACCGACCACCGCAGCTCCGATGCCCGCCGCGGACGGTCGCGCAGCAACAGCTTCTGCTCGGCGCGATCGAGGACGCCCTCCGCCGCCTCGGCCAGGGCCGCAGGCGAGGTCAGCAACCGAGCGACGAGCTTCTCCGGCCGCGGCAGCGCAAGCACGCGGTCGAGGTACTTCGTCAGGAACCCGTTCTTCCGCAGCGCGCGCTCGATCTCGTCGAAGCTGCGCAGCGCCATCGGCCCGAGCAACTCGCCGTAGCGCTCGTAGAACCGCCGCAGCACCGCCATCCGGAATCGCTCGCGCGCCGGCCCGAGCGCAACCCCCGTCCCCAGCGCGTCGTCGAGCAGCGCCGCGACGTCCCGCTCCTTCACCGAGACGAAGACGCCGTCCGCGTACAGCACGAGCTCCTCCGCCGCCACGGACACCGCCTGCTCGACCGCCCGCTGGACGACCTCCGCGAGCCGCGGATCCGCCTTCAGCCGCGCGACGTCGAGCGCGTCCTCGCCCGTCGCCTCGATCCCATCCAAGAGCTCGGACACGGCCCGCTGCTCCACGGCGTCCTCACCGAGCGCGGGAAGCACGTGCGAGACGTAGTCCATGAACGTCGGGTTCGGCCCGACGACGAGCACGCGGCGCAGCTGCTCGCGGTGCGTGTACAGCAGCCACGACGCGCGGTGGAGCCCGACCGCGGTCTTCCCCGTTCCCGGCCCGCCCTGCACGACGAGCGCGCCGTCGGGCTCGGCGGTGATCAGCCGATACTGGTCGGACTGAATCGTCGCGACGATGTCGCGCATGCGGCCCTCGCGCCGCCGCTCGAGCTCTTCCAGCAAGAAGTCGCTGACCGAGGCACCTTCGACCGCGGTGCCGTCCAACGCCTCGTCGGAGATGTCGACGATCGCGCGACCCTCCGTCCGGTACCGGCGCCGCTGAAGGACACGCTGCGGATCCGACGGCGTCGCGGTGTAGAACGGCCGCGCCGCGGGCGCCTGCCAGTTGACGACGAGCGGCTCACGGTCGTCGTCGTGCACCCAACGGCGCCCGACGTAGAGCGGGCGCAACCCGCCGTCGAGCGTCAGGCGCCCGAAGCAGAGCCCGCGCTCGGCGTCCTGGAACGTCCGCGCACGCCGCTTCGCCCACGCCTCCATCGCGAGCGCTGCGAACTCGGTCGCCATCGCGTCCTGCGTGCGACCGAGCATCTCTCGCATCTTGTCGAGGCACTCGTAGGCGTGATCGACGTACGCCTGCTCCGCTGCCAGCTCCGGATGCGCCACGACGCTGACGGTAGCTGCATAGGATCGGCGCGTGAAGCTCGGCCTCAACCTCGGCTACGCGCCGCCGGGCACGAACCCTGCGAGCCTCGTTCCGCTCGTCCGGGCGGCGGAGCAGCTCGGCTACGACTCGGTCTGGGCGGCGGAAGCATGGGGCACCGACGCAGTCACGGTGCTCTCGTGGCTCGGCGCGTCGACG
Organism: Gaiellaceae bacterium; assembly: GCA_036265735.1. Lineage (GTDB taxonomy): Bacteria > Actinomycetota > Thermoleophilia > Gaiellales > Gaiellaceae > Palsa-739. The sequence continues at coordinate 18,113 of DATAOK010000044.1, read as the reverse complement.
ACGACGATCAAGCTCGGCTCGGCGATCATGCAGATCCCCGGCCGGACGCCGGCGAACACGGCGATGACCGCCGCGACGCTCGACCTGATGTCGGGCGGCCGCGTGATCCTCGGCCTCGGCACCTCCGGTCCGCAGGTCGTCGAGGGCTGGCACGGACAGCCGTGGGGGAAGCCCCTCGGGAAGACGCGCGAGTACATCGAGCTCGTCCGCGCCGCGCTCCGCCGCGAGGTCCTCGAGCACGAGGGCGAGCACTATCGCATCCCGTACGACGGCCCGAACGCGACCGGACTCGGCAAGCCGCTCAAGCTGATGCTTCGGCCCCTGCGCGCAGACATCCCGATCTACCTCGCGGCGATCGGGCCGAAGAACGTCGCGCTCGCGTTCGAGATCGCCGACGGCTGGCTGCCGATCTTCGTCATCCCCGAGCACTTCCACGCGGCGTTCGGGACGCCGCCTGAGGCCTTCGAGGTCGCCGCCACCGTCAACGTGCTCGTCGGCGACGACGTGCAGGCGCTACGCGACGCGCTGAAGCCGCAACTCGCCCTCTACGTCGGCGGCATGGGCTCAAAAGGCCGGAACTTCTACAACTCTCTCGTCCGCCGTTACGGCTTCGAGGCAGAGGCCGAGCGGATTCAGGAGCTCTACCTCGGCGGGCACCACCGCGACGCGATCGCCGCCGTGCCGGACGAGCTCGTCGACGCCGTCGCCCTCGTCGGCCCGGAGGAGCGGATCCGCGACCGCCTCGCTGCGTGGCGCGAGACGCCGGTGACAACGCTCATCGTCGGCTCACCGCAGCCAGAAGCGCTACAGGTGATGGCCGACCTCCTGCTCTAGTCCCTCGATCGAGGGAACCTCGACCGGGTTCCCCTATCCGGGGGAGGCCGAACGGCCCATCAGGCGGCACATTCGTCCTACTGCAGCCGCAGCTGTGGTGCGAACACGGGGAGAGAGGATTGAACCGGTCTGAAGCCGCTCAGACCCAATTGAGTCACGGCCGACTCAACGCCCTCTGGGGCCGCGGCGGCCGCCGTGCGAGCGCCTTTGCCGCAACTCTGCTCTGCGCGCTCGGAGCCGCCACGGCGGCCACCGCGGCCCCAGTCGCGCTGCCTCACGGCGCGTTCGTCCAGCCGTCGCTCAGCGACGCGATCGCGCAGAACGCCTTGCAGTCGTTCGACGTCATCGTCGAGTCGACGGGGAAGGTCGTCGGCGCCGGCTTCCTGAAGCAGGCGGGCCTCTCGCCTCGCGTCCTGCGGCGCGCCTTCACGTCGGTGAACGCCGACGAGCTGACTCTCACCGGCGGCCAGATTCTCACGCTCGCGAAGGCGAGCTGGGTCGCCGCGATCCTGCCGAACGAGCCCGTCGCGGCGAGCGCCGTCTCGCTGCCGCGGTCGAACCCGCAGCAGTGGGCATGGGTCTCGCGCGCGCCGGTGGACTGGACGAGCCGGTCCCTGGCACTCAATGCGCCGACGATCGCCGTCGTGGACTCGGGCATCGACGCGGGCCGGATGGATTTCGGCGGCCGCGTGATCTCGCAGACGAGCTTCGTCTCGAGCGGCGCGAACTCACCCGGAGACGGCTACGGGCACGGAACGTTCGTGGCCGGCATCGCCGCCGGCGGCGCCGACGGCCTCGCAGGCGTCGCGCCGAACGCGAACCTCGTCTCGCTCGACGTCATGAACGATGCCGGCGACGCGAGCGTCGCCGATGTGATCGCAGCGTGCGACTGGATCCTCGCGAACAAGGATCAGTACAACATCCGCGTCGCGAACTTCTCGCTCCACGCGGCAAGCCGTGCAAGCGTCTTCTTCGACCCGCTCGACCGGGCTGTCGAGCGTCTCTGGCTGAGCGGCGTCGTCGTCGTCGCGGCGTCGGGCAACTACGCCGCTGACGGCACTGAGAGCGGCGTCTCGTTCGCGCCCGGCAACGACCCGTTCGTGATCACGGTCGGCGCCTCCGACGTGAACAACACGCTCGACACCTCGGATGACACGGTCGCGCCGTTCTCCGCGTGGGGCTACACGCCGGACGGCTTCGCGAAGCCCGACCTCGTGGCGCCCGGCCGCTATCTCGTCGGCCCCGTGCCGTCGGGCGCGACCCTGACGCAGGATCGGCCCGACCATGTCCTCGGCGGCGCCACGATGGAGCTGAGCGGAACGTCCTTCGCCGCGCCGCAGGTCGCAGCTGCCGCCGCGATGATCCTCGCCCGCCACCCTGATTGGACGCCGGACCAGGTGAAGGGCGTTCTCGTCGACACTGCACGCGCGCTCCCCGCGGCGACGCCACACGCGGCCGGCGCGGGCGAGCTCGACATCGCCGCCGCGCGCCGCGACCCGAATCCGTCGAACCCGAATGCCGGAGTCGACCAGTTCGTGACGCCGGACGGCATCTTCGACACGTCAGCGTGGCAGACCGCCGCGCAGGCGAGCGTCGCCTGGGGAGACGTGGCCTGGAGCGACCTCGCCTGGGCATCCGTCGCGTGGGGCGATGTCGCCTGGAGCGACGTGGCCTGGGGCGACGTGGCCTGGAGCGACGCAGCGACGGACGCGACGGAGGATGCGCCGGCCGTGTCCGGCAGCGACGTGAGCCTGCTCGAGGACGCGCTTGGGATCGACGACGCGTTCGCCGATCCGACCGATTCACCCTGACACACCGGCCCGTTAAATGCCTAGTCCCCGTGAACCCGAGGGCCCACAGGGACTTGGCAAACGGCAATCTCTCAAATCACGGGCCGTCTGTCAAGCGGCATGCGGCCGTGCGCCACTGCGGCGGAGCGCGGCACCGATTGCGGCCTCGAGCTCGCCCCTCCCGTAGGGCTTCCGCAGCACGGCGGTCGCGCCGAGCTCGAGGGTGCGGCCGATCAGTTCATCGTCGTCCGACCCCGTCATGACGATCACCGGCTGCGACAGGCGCCGCTCGCGCATCAGGCGCAGCAGATCGATGCCGCTGCGGCCCGGCATGTTGAGGTCGGTCACGACGACGTCGACCTCGGCGTCGACGAGGCGCTCGAGCGCGCGCTCGACCGACGCGACGGCAATGGGCGAATGGCCTGCATGTTCGAGGAGCAGCGCCGCAAGGACTCTGCATGCGAGATCGTCGTCGACGACGAGGACTCTTGCCATGGCCTCCATGCAACCGGCCGTGTCTAAGACCTGGATGAATCTCAGGTTAGGCTCGCGCGTGTCCGACGGCGGCCCGGCAGATGTGCGCCGCGCGCTCACACGCATCCGCACACCGGAGCAAGCCCTCGTCCAGGCCGTGCTTGCGAACGCTGCTTGCGGCCTCCCGGCACAAGCTCGCGGCAATAAGCAATGACGCATCGTGCGTCGGATCGCCGTAACTCGATTCGACCGCACGTTCCATCCCCGCAAGTGCGAGCACGACCGCCGCGAAAAACGACGCACCCGTCTGCGACTCGGCCTGGTCGCCATATGTCTCGAGCGTCGACTCGCAGACGCGCACCGACGGCTGGAGCGCCTCAGCGAGCGGAGACTGCACGTCGATGTGCGGACGAAGGCTCATCTACGTCTGCAACGCAGTCAGCCCGTCCGCGGATCCTCATCGTCTGCCACCTCGCCGGCGACCCCGATCTTCGTGACGACGAGCCAGCCGTTTCCTTGATCAACCACGCGCTCGTACTCGAGCTGCTCGTGGCCGGGCAGCACGAGAAAGTGCCTCGAGCGCGCGCGGGTCTGCTCGTAGACGTCGATTGGGACGTCGATTCGCTGCGTGCAGTCGGTTCGGGCGCACTCGCAGAGGAACTCCGTCGGCCTGTCGAGCGCGGTACCGATCTCCTCGGCGCGCTCGTTGATCTCGCGAAAAATGCCTTCGTTGTGCCCGACGCGCTCTTCGTTGCTCCGGCCGGCCATTGGCTGTCGGTCTCCCCGCTCGTTGCGTTTTTATGCCCGCTGCGTGATGCTCTGAGCGGTCGAATCTCGCCGTGCTGAACGACCTCTCGCTTGCAGCCGCCGTCTTCGGCGGGTTGATCGTTGCGGCCGGCGCCGCCGTGGTCCTCGCCGGGCTGCGCCGCGGCGCCGCGCTGCTCGTCACCGGCGTCGCCGTGCTCGCGATCGGGGCGGGGCTCGCGATCTCCGACCGGGCCTTCGCGCCGGCGTCGGCCGTCACGAAGACGGTCACGGTGGCGGCGCCGGTGATTCAGCCGCGCGCAGCCGCAGTTCTGACCACAGCTGCACGCAGCACGGCCGCCGCCGCGCCCGCAGTCCACACGACGACCGCGTCGGAGATCCAGTTCGTCGACGTCGGCCAGGGCGACGGCGTCGTCATGCGCATCGGCGGCAAGGTGATCGTGTCCGACGCCGGCCAGTTCAACGTGCAAAGCGTCGACGCGGCGCTGCGCGCGATCGGCGCGAAGGCGATCGACTTCGCGATCCTCACGCATCCGCACAGCGATCACGTGAAGAACTTCATCGCGCTGATCACGCAAGACGGCTGGCAGATCCACACCGCCGTGCTCAGTCACTCCGCGTACTGGACGGGGACGTCGACGAACCGCAAGGTGATCGCCGACCTGAAGTCGACCGGGACAACGCTCGACTACGTCACAGCCGGCGACGAGCTCTCGCTCGGGAAGGCAAGGATCGACATTCTCAGCCCGCCGGCCGGCAAGTACACCGGCCCGCTCGATGTGCCGAACTCCTCCGTCGTCTACGCGCTGCGCTACGGCAAGCTGACGGCGCTCTTCACCGGCGACATCGGCCCGAACGTCGCAAAGGTGGTCGCGGCGACGTGGAAGCAGCGCCGCTTCCCCCGGGCGGTCATCTTCCTCGCGACACACCACGGTTCGGCGCAAGGCTCGACCCCGGACTTGCTCGCCGCGATCAAGCCGAAGTGGGCCATCCTCTCGACCGGGTCGAACGAGTTCGGCCATCCGACGGTCGCAGCGATCAAGCGGCTGGAAGGATCCGGTGCCTCGATCTGGTGCACGGACGCGAACGGAACGATCACCGCGCGATTGCACTCGAACGGCTCCGTTACGTGGCTCGCGAGCAAGCAGCCGGTCCCGTGGTGGTCGGCCACGACGAAGACCGAGACCGGCAAGTGCGTCGGGAAGTAGTCGCCCTCAGGCGGGCTCGTGGATGTGCCGGTTGAGGTCGCCGAGCAGGCCGCGGGGCTCCTGCATGCGCGCCGTTCCGAGAATGCGAGTCCACTCGTCTTCTGACGAGCTCGCCCGGCGCTATGCTCGGGCGGTCAACCAAGGGAGGCGAGATGCGCTTCACGTCCATGTCTGACGAACTGGCCTTGCGGTCCTCTTCGGAAGGGATGGAACGTGTCGCGAAGCTCGCTGAACCTCGGAATCCTGGCGCACGTAGACGCCGGTAAGACAAGCCTCACCGAGCGGCTGCTGTTCGCCGCCGGTGTGATCGACGCCGTCGGACGTGTCGACGACGGGACAACACAGACCGACTCGCTCGACCTCGAGCGTCAACGCGGGATCACGATCAAGAGCGCGGTCGTCGCCTTCTCGATCGGCGAGCTCGGCGTCAACCTGATCGACACGCCGGGGCACCCCGACTTCATCGCGGAGGTCGAACGCGTGCTGAGCGTCCTCGACGGCGCCGTGCTCGTCATCTCAGCGGTCGAGGGCGTGCAGCCGCAGACACTTCTGCTCATGCGCGCGTTGAAGCGGCTCGCGATCCCGACGCTCCTGTTCGTCAACAAGATCGACCGCGCCGGTGCAGATGCCGAGCGCGTACTAGACGAGATCAGAACGCGTCTTACGCCTTCGATCATTGCAATGGAGTCGACCGAGCGGATCGCCGAAGCGCTCGCGGAGCACGACGACGATCTCCTCGCAGCGCTCGTCGAGGGTGCGAACGTGTCGGCGCAGCATGTTCGCCGCGCGCTCGTCGACCAGGTCCGGCGATCGCTCATCCATCCGGTGTTCTTCGGGTCGGCGATGACAGGGGAGGGAATCGACGCGATCCAGCAAGGAATCGCTCAGCTGTTGCCGCCGGCGGAGGGAGATCCGAGCGGCCCGCTCGCAGCGTCGGTCTTCAAGGTCGAGCGCGACGGCCACGGCGAGAAGGTCGCCTACGTCCGCATGTTCTCGGGGACGCTGCATACGCGCGATCGCGTTCGTTTCGCAGACGGCGACGAGGCGAAGGTGACGCTGCTCCGCGTCTTCGACGAAGGCGAGGCGCGTCAATCGCCCGATGTCGGTGCAGGGCGCATCGCGAAGGTCTGGGGCCTCGGGTCGATCCGGATCGGGGACAGCGTGGGCGCGGCGCCTCAGGCGGAACGCCAATTCGCTCCGCCGACGCTCGAGGCGGTCGTCGATCCGATCCACGACGACGATCGCGAGCGGATGCGCGCCGCGCTCATGCAACTTGCAGAGCAGGACCCGCTGATCAACATCCGCCAGAGCGACAGGCTGCGTGAGATCTTCGTCTCGCTCTACGGCGAGGTGCAGCAGGAGGTCATCGAGGCGACGCTCGCGAACGACTACGGGATCGGCGTCCGGTTCCGGGACACAACGCCGATCTACGTCGAGCGGCCGTCCCGCGCCGGGCGATTCCTCGCAGAGGTACGTGACGAGGGCAACCCGTTCTGGGCGGCACTCGGCCTGTCCGTCGAGCCGACGGCGCCCGGACACGGGATCGAGTTCGCGGTCGACGTGCCGACGTCGTCCATCCCGCTCTTCATCTACAAGACGACCGCCAACTTCACGGCGGTCATCGGCCGCCACGTGCGCGAGGCCCTGCAGGAGGGTCTGTGCGGCTGGCAGGTGACGGACTGCCGCGTGACGGTCACGCATTGCGGCTGGACCGTCGCGGACGGGCCGCCGTCACGACGCGGGCCGACGAGCACACCCAACGACTACAAGCGGCTGGTGCCCGTCGTCGTGATGCGTGCGCTCTCCGACTCCGGCACGATCGTGTGCGAGCCGATGCTCGACATCCGCGTCGATGCGCCGGCGCGCTCGCTCGGAGCCGTGCTCGCAGCGGTCGCACGGCTTCACGGCCTTGCCCAAACGCCTTCCATCGAAGGCGATGCGACGGTGGTGACGGCGCGGCTTCCGGCGGCGCGCGCACACGAGCTGCAACGCGAGCTCGCGGGACTGACGCACGGTGAGGGCGCACTCGAGACGACGTTCGGCGGCTACGAGCCGCTCGGAGGCGAGCCGCCGACGCGTGAACGGACGACGCCGAACCCGCTCAAGCTGGACGAGTACCTGATGGTGATCGCGAAGCGGGTCGCCTAGCCGTAGACGTAGAGCTGCCTGCCCTCGAGCACGAACGCCCTGCTGCCCGCTGCGGTAAGCAACGCGTCGCAGTAGCTCGCGACCTTCGCGAACTGCCCGACCGCGGTCGACGTGCCCGTGGCCGGGTCGAGGCGGAGCAGGTGCTCTTTCACGCCACAGGTCAGCTCCCACAGCTTGCCGCCGGCGTAGGCGCCCTGGAAGCCGATCCTCTTCGGGCGCGCGAGGAGCCGCGCCCGCGTGCCGTCGATCCGCCAGATCGCGACGCTCGTTCGGCCCGAGATCTGCTCGAACCACACGGTGTGCGCGGACGCCGCCATCCACATCGCCGCGCGACCACCACGGTGGACGACGGCCGGCTTCGACGCGCCGAACGGAACGTGAAGCACCGGGGCAACGACGACTCCGTCCACCCCGCCGTTCGTCGCTGGGTCGAGCCAGAGGCCGTCCGCGTCCGCGACCATCACCGGCCGGAACAGCCTCGGCATCGCCGTCCGCTGTAGCAGCGCGCCGGTGCGCGCGTCGAGGCGCAGCGCCTCCGGCCCGTCGCTCGTGGCGACGTCGTAGATCCAGAGCGAGCGGCCGTACCACGCGAACTGCGGGCGAGTGTTGGACGCATCCTCGTACCGCATGACGACCTTTCCGGCAACGCGGATCGGCACGTCGAACGCCTTCGCCGTGCTGCCGACCACCGGCTCGACCGGGTGCACCGACACCGGCGGCTTGGCGCACCCGCGCGTATACGGCCCGCGGCCGGTGAGCGTCCCCAGCTCGACGACATAGAAGGCACACAGCTGACCGGTCGCAGGCGATCCCGTGACGAGGAGCGCATGCCCTGCGGGCGCCACACTCCACCATTGCGCTGAGGGCAGCGTCAGCGTTGCGATGAGCGCCGCGAAGACTCGCATTTCTTGTTCCCTTTAGCACAAAAAAGCGGTAGGGTGCCGCGCCGAGGGCAGGCAGTTGGGGTCGACCTGCGGTCGATCCAAAACCCTGAGTTGAGGAGGGGAGTGCGTATGGGGGTTCGTCAGCGACACGTGCTGATGACGTTGGTCCTCGCGGGGACGGTGGGAGTCCTGGCAATAGCAGCGCCGAGCGCCTCGGCGAAGCTCAAGGTGTTGCCGAACGGGCAGGCGGTGTCGTATCAGCCGTTGCGCTCGGCTTCATCCGGGCCGATCCCGTTCGACCTCGCGTTCAACAACATGGACTACAACGGCGGCCCGGTGATGCCGTCGAACACCGACTACATGCTGATGTGGAGCCCGGGAGGACTAGGGGCCTATCCCTTCGGGTTCGTCTCCGGCATCGCCCGCTACTTCACTGACCTCGCCCACGACAACGGAGGCAATCAGAACGTCGACTCGGTCGGGCCGCAGTACAACGACCTGACCGGGGCGGTCGCGAGCTACGACGTGCACTTCGGCGGCGTGCTGGTCGACACGGACCCGTACCCGGCGAGTCAGTGCCCGGTGAACGCCCCGGTGACCAACTGCCTGACCGACGCTCAGATCCAGCACGAGATCGAGAGCTTCGTCACCGGTCACCACCTGCCGACGGACTTGAGCCACGAGTACTTCCTGCTGACGCCCCCGCACGTCGAGAGCTGCTTCGGCAACGACCCGGCCACGAACTTCGACGGGTGCTCGGCCGGCATCGTCCCGATCGACCCGTTCGGGGCGTACTGCGCGTATCACCAGAACACCGCGACGCCGACGATGATCTTCTACGCGAACATGCCGTACGACGCCGACAGCCCCTTCTGCCAGGACTTCAACTATCCGAACGGGCTGATCTCGGACGGCGAGATCAACGGCGGCCTCAGCCACGAGCACATGGAGTCGGTCACCGACCCGATCCCCAACGACGCGTGGACGATCGGAGCGGGCGACTTTCACGGATTCGAGGTCGGCGACGTGTGCGTCGCCGACATGGGCACGCCGCTCGGCACGACGGCGGACGGCTCGCCGTACAACCAGCTGATCAACGGGCACCCCTACTGGTACCAGACGGAATGGAGCAACTACACCCACAGCTGCGTGCAGCGTGTGACGCTTCCCAAGCCGCTGCCGACGGCGAAGGAGACGGTCACCGCCGGCACGGGGACTGACATGACGTTCGACGCCAATCACTCGCTCGCGTTGCCGGGCGGTGTGGCGCAGTTCAGCTGGCAGTTCAACGCCGTTGCCAATGCCGAGACCGTCGAGCAGACGACGCCGACGATCACGTACACGTTCCCGGCGCCCGGCGCGTACTCCACCGGCGTTGCCGTGTTCAGAGCCGATGGACTGTCGGCCGGAACCGGCGGGATCGTGGTCACGGGCAAGAATGGGTTCCAGCCTGCGTTCACCGTCTCGCAAGGTGCAGGCTCATCTGTGAGCTTCAGCGCCCTCACGACGATGAGCGGCAGGCCCGTCATCAACGACCTCTGGGAGTTCGGGGACGGCGCAACCGGTTCGGGGGCGGCGCCCACGCACACCTATCTGCGGCCGGGCACCTACACGGTGACTGCGGTGCTGTTCAGCGGCACGGGCTCCGCGTTCCCGGGAGACGGCGCCGGCCCGATCTACCAGCAGAGGGTCACGGTTCATTAGTCATCGCTTAAGGCTGACACCGGGCCAAAGCCCGGTGTCAGCCCGCAGACACGATCACCGAGGAATTCGGTTCTTGGAACGCAGCGCTCAAGGCGGCAGGCATCGCGGCGGTCGACTGCCGCGACGCGTCACTCGATGTGCGCGCACAAAGACGCTACACGCGTGACGAGAAACTGCAATGGCTCCGCATAGCGTGGGTCGAGCTCGGTGAACCGTGTATCTCCACTGCCTACACCGCATGGCGGGCCGCGCGGATCGCAAAGGGTGACGAACCGGGGCCGAGCGTAGGAGCGGTAGCGCGCGAGTTCGGCACGTGGACTGCTGCGGCCCGCCTAGCACGGCCACCCGAAGAGCCAGAACATCCGTAAACAATTCATGAGTAGTGAACGCCAGCCGATGCGCGATGATCTGCTCGCGCCGACGCGTGCCCTGCTCGGCTTCCTCGAACTAGAGGACGTAGTTGAAGTGGCGCGAGCAATACACGCGAAACTGCATGCACCGCGGCCTCCTGCCGAGCGCCGGCTGAGGGAGCTTGGTTCCTGGTGCGCTTGCTCGATGACGAGCCGCAATATCCCGACCGACCGCCCTACGTGGAGCGCTCCTTGTACGACGAAGGGCGCAGCAAAGAGGCATCCGATTCGCCACCGTCGGCGCGTCTCATCGAGCGGTATGGCGGCTGGCCGAGGGCCTGCCGCGCCGCCTGGGGCCTCCTATCTGATATCAGGTCGTTCGGCCCGGCAGACCCGTGGTCTCGGCCACCACGACGCCCCGAACTTCGCCGAGGAAGACGCGGTTGCGAGCGTGGTGATGCACTTCGACGCGTTCGGACGCAAACCGTCGAGCTACGAGTACCACTTCTGGTCATCAATCGCTGCGCGCGGGAGCGTGCGGCGGCAGCCGAGGCAGACACGAAAGAGCGGCGCATCCGAGACTCCAACCACGGCTCGCTCTCCGCAGGCGAGACAATCTTCGCGCTCGCTCTCGTCGAACCACTCGAGGAGATCAAGGTTCGGGTCGGCGGCCACAGGGCGGACGCTAACGCCATCGGCAGCGTCTTCCTATAGGCCCTCCGTGCGTCCAGCGTTTGACTTTCGCAGCCCGTGGGACATTTGCGATCGATGGGGGCTGCGCCGCCAGCCGAACACATAACCCTCGAAGCGCGGTTGGTGGCGCCCCCTTGTTCGTGCGAGTGACACTTACGGTCCGGCTCGCCGACGGCGAACTCGTACAGCTCGCCCCTGACGATCTGGAGGACATCTACGAGCGGTTGTGGCGTCAGACGCAGCGGGGCTCGATCTTGACAGCGTTGAAACTCAAAGACGCGTCGAGACGGGGCGACGAACGGCTTGTCCAGCTGAACGAGCAAGAGTCGGCGGCCTTCCGCGAGGCACTGGACCACGTCCAAAGCGCAAGTGACCTTTAGACCGCTCGTGGTGACGACCGCGGATCGCGCACCCGGTACCGATCTGAGTCGCGGCTAAGCCAGCGGTGCAGACGGCGGGTCGGCTGGATGAAGCGTGTATTGGTGCTCTCCGAGCCTGAGTTGCGCTGGATCTCCTCGTTTCGACACGTACTCCTCAAGGGTGCCGAGCGCGGAGAGGATCTCCCGCTTGCCACGAAGAGGAACCTCCACCTGATAACGACCGTCCTCACCCTCGACCAATCTGGGGTCAAACGGTGCCAGCGCAGAGCAGAAACCTTGAGCTGATTCCGGGGTAACGGCGTGAATGACTATCACTCCATAGGTGTCCCTCTCTCTTTGGAGATGCCGGTCGCCGCATTTCCCTGCAGTGCCCGACCGATTTGTTTGGGGCTCGGCAGGTTCGGGGGAGAAGCCCGAGTGTGGAGGTTCTGCCGGGACCGGAAGCAATCGCGCTTGAGACACTCGAGAAGGTGCTTACCGCGCTCCGCCGTCTGCCTGACCGCGACTCCACGCTCAACTCGCTGATCGAGACGATCGAGGACGACCGCGCACGACTACTCGCCGCCGTCATGAGCAGCCGTCAGAGCGGCCGCCGGCCGCAGCGCACCGCAAGCGGGCCGCTCCCTTACATCACTAGTTTCGCAAGCAAGCCGCAGGAGAGACCTGGGGCGTGATCGTCGCCGCGTCCACGGTTGCAATCGTCGCTATCGCTGCGGTGGTCATCGTGGCCTTAATCGTGTTCATGTATGTAGTCCCTCGCGGCGGCCGACGCCGACGGAAGCTCTAAAGCGCACCTTCGCGCACCTTGTTCCGTCCGACAGACGGCGCTTCGCCGCCTCCGTCGATAGAAACCGCTCGTCCACCGTGGTCCCGAACCGCCGCAGGTCGAGTCGATCTGCGTCGTAGCGGCAACCGATCATCGGATCGACGGAAACCCTGCCGTCCGTGTGCGTCGAGCATGCAAGCGGCAGATTGCAGAGCTGGTCGCCTTCGAGCCACGTCGCCAAGGCGTCTGCGAGCCGCGCGTTGCGCGCGCCGAGCTAAGCATCAGATTTTGAGACCCACACCGGCTCCGACGGATCGCAGCTATACTGTGCTCAGCGCGTTGGCTCTAGCTGTTGAAGCCGCCGAGGCTTTGCACTTTCCTCTCCGACTGTGACCCCTGGCCTGACCGCCGCAATGCGCCCATTCGAGCGCACTGCCCTGTAGGAGAAACAGAAGGAGCATCACATGCATGCCACCATTCGGCGCTACGAAGGCATCGACGTGAGCCGCATCAACGACGTCGCAGGCAAGGTCAACGACACGCTCGTCCCGAAGCTTCGCGAGCTCCCCGGCTTCAGCGGCTACGACCTGAGCGAAGGCAGCAGCGGCGTGCTTAGCTCACTCGGTCTCTTCGAGACCTCCGAGCAGGCCGACCAGTCGACGATGCTCGTCTCGAAGTGGATCAGCGACGAGAAGCTCGACTCGGCGCTACCGAACCCGCCGAAGATCACCAGCGGCAAGGTGGTCGCTCAGAGCGACCGCGTGCTCGCGGTCGCGTAACTCGAACGCGACTCAGTACCACTCGAGGGCCCGGCACAGCCGGGCCCTCGGCACGGACCGTCTGCCGCGCGTCGCGACGCACAAGGCTAGGCCTGCATGTCTACTCTTTCGACCCCCTCGTGCCGCACGGCGGCGGCGAAGCGATCAGAAGGAGCGGCTCCGGCTGTACCGAACCGCGATTCATGCCGCACGTACCAAGCGCCTTCGGCGAGGACGCCTTTGGTCGGGCGCGCTGAGACCGCGGCGCGCTTTTTCGGCACACCGAAGTACATCGCCGGCCAGACGATTGCCGTGATCGTGTGGATCGCGGTGAACGCCCTTGCGGTCAGCTTTCGCTGGGATCCCTACCCGTTCATCCTGCTCAATCTCGCTTTCTCAACGCAGGCCGCCTACGCGGCACCACTGATCCTGCTCGCGCAGACCCGGCAGGCCGACCGCGATAAGGACGCGCTCGACCATCTCGAGGCGCACCGCGAGGAGGTGATGCGCCATATGGAGGAGCGCGAGGCTGCGATCAAGAAGGAGACCGGCGCTCTGAAAATGCTGATCGAGGCGGCGTGTCGAGTCGGAGTGTGCGAAGGCACGCAGTAAGCAGATCTCAGGCGACAGCCATGGCCGTCTCGTCGCGGACGAAGACGACGTCGCTCTTGGTCAGCGCGAGCAACTCGAGGACCGTCTCGATGCGGTACGCCAGTGTCTAGGTCGGATGTGATCTTTTCACGTGTGTCGCACGTCCGCCGCGACCGAGGTCGCGAAAACGGTCTCTGTCAGCGTCGGCCGGGGATGAGCTCACCGACCATCTGCTTCACCGATTGTGTGATCATCCCGCGCCGCTCGGAGTCGCCGCGCAGGACGGACTGGGCGAAGCGCGTTGCCTGCTCAAAGGTGATGCGCGGGGGGGAGCGGGGGCACGGCCGGGTCGGTGATCGCCTCGAGCACGCACGGACGGTCAGCCGCGAGCGCGTCCTCCCACGCAGTTCCGATTTCGTCTGGATTGTCGACGCGGATCCCTTTCAAGTCGATCAGCTCCGCGTAGCGGGCGTCCGGGAAGTCGGGGATGTCCTCTGACGTCGCAGGGCAGACACCGACCTCACCCGTGAACTTCGCATGCGCGCACGCCATGAACGCCGCCATCTCCTCGTGGCGCACCTGAATCAGCTCCGGATCGCTGTCAGCCCGACTGAGCGCGCCGAGAATCGCGTTGATCCCGTCACCGGGATAGCCGTAGATGCGGTGGATAACACACGCGCGGAGCCGCTCGAACAGCAAGTCAGCCGTCGAACGCGCCATCTAGATCTCCCTCTTTCTGAAGCTTTGGCGGGCGCGCGGTCACATGTGCGTAGGACCGGGCAGTCTCCGACCTTCGCTGTTAAGGGCGGATGCACCGGCCGTTGTCGTCGGCCGGCAAACACTCCACATGGGACGGTCGTTGCGGCCCGCCACGAGAGACTGCAACCGATGACCGTTCTCTTAGTTTGACCGGCCTGTGCCGACTACCCGATGAGGGTGCCACAGACATCAACCGGGGCTCGCGCGCTCCCGCTTCGGCAAGGGTCGGTGCTCTTGCGTGCAACGGCAAAATCCGAGCGGCTCGAATCGGCTCAAACCCGACGAATCGCAACCGATGTAGGGAGCGTGGAATCGCGCCATTTGCTCAGTTCCAGGAGATGACGCGGCAGCTCGCCGACGGCGATTCTCGTCTTGCGCGGCGGGCCGTCCTGGCTTACGCGAGGATGTTCACCGCGCGCGCCGCGACCAACAGAACCGTGACCGCCGAGAGTGTGGACTCGGCCGCCATGAGGGCTTTGGCTGGCCGGGTGAGCGGCATCGCGTCGGTGGGGCTGAAGGCGATTCCGTTCGTGAGAGCTACATAAAAGTAGTCCCAGAGTCGTGGCGTCCAACCGTCGCGTGCCAGTTGCGGATTCTCGTCCTGCGGGAACTGGAAGTCCGGCTTGCGAGGTGTCGAAGCGAGCGCGCGGGCAACGGGACCACCGCAGTCCAATTCCCAGAAAGCGAGGCCGAAAGCGACCGCGTTCGTGAACAGCGCTGCGCCGCCGCTGAAGAGCAGCTGGCGGCCCGAGACGTGGCTCGCGGAGTGAAAGACCAAGGAAGCGACGAGCATGACGACCGCCGCAACGTTGGCGGCCCAGATCAGCGCAAGCAGGCTGATAACGATCTCGCGCCGACGGTTATGCCGCACGAGACGGCTCAGTCCGAAAAGCAGCGTTGCGGAAAGACACAGGTAGGGAGCTGCGACGGCGACCCAGATCCACCATAGGTGATGCCCGAGCGAATCCCAATGCGCGTGCCTGGAAGCGAGCGCCAACGCAAGCAAGACCCCAGCCGCGACGAGCGCCAAAGGCGCTGCGTCGTTTCGTGCCTCACGCATCGCCATACGGAGCCGAGCCGAATCGAAGGTCTCCGCCACTGCTCCCAGAATGCGAACGCCATCGGATGCCGACGGCTGGACTTCGGATCATGAGCCACCTCCTCCTGCCCCCGACGGGCAGCGCCGACCGGGGAGAAAAGCGCGCGACCTACGGGCAGACAGGTGCCCAGTCGATCGACCGTCGTCCATCGCGAGGGCGAGGTTCGCGGTGCGATCCGCAACTCGTCAAGGACCTCAAGCAGACTGAGATGGCCGGCATTGCGTCAGGCCGGTTCGAATTGACTCGCGGTAGAAACCGTCGACAAAGGTCTACCGTAGGGCGCTATACCCTTCAGTCACCTCGACTTTGTGTGCGGCGAATGCAGCCAGGACTTCGTCCTTCTCTCGCTCGGGCACCTTGAAAGAGTCAAGCGTTCGTCCGAGCTCAGCAGCGACCTCATCGAACTCGGTGGGAGAGATCTTCAGTTCGCGATGTGCTTCTTCCAAGCCGAGAGGTGTACCGCCTGGGTTGGTGGCTGCATAGTGCTGCGGTCCGCCAGCGACGTCGCAGACCCAGAGCGTGCGCATGAACTTGAGGCCTGGAAGCCTGCCCAGATTGTTCGTATGCCACTCCCGGAGGGCGCGGTTCTCCGAGTTCTGGCCGACGATTGGGTTGCGCACGATCGCGTCGCTGAACTGGTCAACCACCGCTGCGATGGCGAATGCGCCACCGAGCCGTTCGTACAGACTCGATTCCGTCATTTCCTACCTCCTAGACGGTTTCTTGGAAGCGTCGCACCGTTTTCATCGGTGGTCCACTCGGTCGGTGAGATGGAGCCGCGCTGCCCGCTACTACGCCAAACCGCCGCCACTCGGATCCCACCTCGCCGATTGGATCGGCGCATCCTGCGTTAGGAAGGACGAGGTGGCCCACCGGTCGCGGTGAGTTCGCGGGCCGGGTTGGCTTGGTGAGCTTCGCAGACCTCTCCGCGGTACTTCTGCGCCAGGTAGAGGATGACAGCGGCCGAGGCCAGGGTGCTGAACTGGAGCGCGATGAACACCATATCGCCGCGATGGACGGCAAGCGCGCCGACCAGCAGGCTGGCGACGAGCCACATCGTCCACGCGCGGCGGCTGATGCCCGCAGAGCAGTGTTCCCTCCCTAGGTGGACGACCTGGGGCACATACGCGAGCATCGAAACGGTGATGCCGGCGATGCCGAGGACTTCGAACACAGGCTCTTCATCTCCTGTCGCAGGACGAACGCTCCCACGTCGCGGGAGCTACCGGGTCCCCAGGGTCGACGAACACCAGCTCAGGCCGTCGAGCGCCTGGCGAGAACGGCGACGACGACAGCGACGATCAAGACGATGAACAAGAGCTTGGAGAGAAAGATGCCGCCTCCGAGCGCAAGAAGGACAATGAGAAGGACAAGTAGCCAGAGCATTTCTCGACCTCCAAGGTTGGGGAAGGGCTTACTGCTCGACGACCCGGTCGCGGGCGACTGGCGTGCCCGTCGCGCCTGTGCCTTTGGCGCCGAAGCCGCCCCAGCTCGACCAGAAGAAGAGCGAGGTGGCGAAGCCGACGACACCGACGATGAGCAAGATGACACCGATCGTGTGAATGTTCACACCGGACACCGTTGCGCTGACGGCCCAGATCAAGGCGGCGCCCGCAGCGGCCAAAAGAAGACTGACGCTAATACCCATCTCAGCTACCTCCGTTTGATTCGTGAATGACTGTCGAACCGAGCCCTTGCCGGAACCGGTTGGAACCGCCGTCAGCGGCGGGCGAGTCGGCGGCCACTCGGCGTGTCTGACGGCGCGTAGTTGAGTTGGTAGTAGTGGTAGAGGGTCGACTCGTCTGCTTGCGAGAGTTCGTCGCCTTCGAGAGCGAGGTTTGGCGCGTCTTTGACCTCGGCTTTAGATGCTGACACCTGGAGGTTGTCGGGCCCGATCGTCACCTCGGTCAGCGGGACGAATGTGAGGTGGCGTCCGATCAGGCCTTCCTTGACGGTGGCGAACTGAGGCTGATCGGTTCCGACATCGAAATAGACGTCCTCGAGCCTGCCGATCCGTTCACCGTCACGATCGACCAAGTCCTTGCCGTGCCACTCGCTGAAGTCGCGGTGAGTCACAGCCGGATCGGTCTCGGCCTCGGTTGCGTTTTCATCTGCTTTGGCCTCCGGAGCGGTTTCGGCGAGCGCGGCTTCTTCCTTCGGAAGGTCTGGTGCAGACGGGGATGGCGATGCTTCAGTCATTTCTCCTCCGCTGGTCAAGGCGTGGTCGCCGACCGAGTGGAATGGATCGGCCGCAATCTGCTCCAACCCGCACCGCTTGAGGGGAGGACGTTCAGCCGGACCGCACCTTGGGAGCCGGCGAACAACTCCACAGCACCGATGATTTACAGCACTGCTAGGAGACAGACTAGCACGTTCGTGCTCCAGCCCTGTGGTCGGCCTCGAGCCAGGTTGCCTCTTCGTTCGGGGCCGTCAAGACGACGATCTCGTCGGCTGGGACACGCGCAGTGCGTCTTCGATTGCTTGCAGTGGATCGACGTCGCCGCCGCGAGCCTCGACATGCTCGCCGGGCAGCTCCTCAAAGGCGGCCTCGGCCCGTTCGGTTGCGTCGGCCCGCGCGTCATCCTCGGCGTTGGTTAGCCGATCGAGCCACGAGATCTTCGAGGCGGGCGCGACCACCTGCACCTCGGCGTCGTCGCCGGCGTGCGCGCGTACGATCGACTGCAGCTCCGCCTTGGGGGCCGTGGCCGTTGTCACGACGAGGATTCGACGAGCCGGCACTATCGGTCCAGCCCGCGGATCCGTCGCCGCTGCTGCGAGCCAGACGCGCTGACTGTCTGGACGCAGGTCGGGCAGATCGAGTGCGAGGTGCTCAGGCGCGCGTCGATCGCGTCCAGCGCTCCGGCCGGCGCGAAGAACCATGCTCCCTCGACTCGAACACGGCCGCACCA
>DATAOK010000043.1:0-3348 GCA_036265735.1 Gaiellaceae bacterium | reverse complement strand
GGTCTGCGTCAGCAGTCCCTCGTCGACGAGGAGCGTTCCCAGGAGACGCCAGGGGAAATGGGCGTGGTCCACGCCTCCGGTATCGGCAGTCGAGCGGTCAGGGATGAGGATCGCCGTCTACGACGGCGATCCTCACAGACGCCCGACTTGACGGTGCTGGCGCGACTCGCACGTGGCCTGAGCGGGGCTCGGCGCTTCCGCTCTCAGCGTCGTTAGAGCTTGGGTTTCGCCAAGCAAAAAGCCTAGAATCCTGCCGATGACCGCCGACGAGGACATAGCGGCTGTTGCTGGCCAACTGGCGGGCCTCACCAGAACGGTTGAGGAGATGGAGCAACGACTCAAGGCGCTTGTCGAGCGGGCTGATACCCAACAGGCGCTCGCTTCCAGTCAGAAGGAGCGCACGGACATCCAGCAAGAGCGCATCGACCTCGCCGCGAAAGAACTAGCCGAGGTCAGTGAGCGTTTGCAAGCTGCTGCGAACGCGCTCCGCCACCCGCTCTAGTTTCGCCAATCCCTCTAGCACCTCGCTCTCGTGCAGCTCGAACGCTTGGAGCCGCGCCGGACGTTTGGGGCATATGTGGGGCACGGACGGCGCAAGCGGCACGAACGGCTGAGCGGCTGACCCAGTGCTTTTCCTAGAGCGGACGACGGGGCTCGAACCCGCGACACCTGGCTTGGGAAGCCAGTGCTCTACCAACTGAGCTACGTCCGCACGTCTTCTCGCCCAGGTTAGCCGCCCTCCGCCCTGCGCGCATACGCTCGCAATTCACGCGACGTCGCTGCGCTGACGGACCGGCGCTTCGCGGTCGTCAATGCGCTCGACGTCATTGAGCACCTCAGCGGTCCGGTGACGTCCCCGTCAATCTCGGAGACATCCTGCTCGCCACGCTTGCGCCGCAGCGGCAGTAATCTCGAGGGAGAAACGACGACAGGAGACTAGGACATGGCCAACGAGCTGCACGACACCGCCAAGGCGCTCGTCGCCGACGGCAAGGGCATCCTCGCCGCCGACGAGAGCACCGGCACGATCAAGAAGCGTTTCGACTCGATCGGCCTCGAGTCGACTGAGGAGAACCGCCGCGCGTATCGCGACATGCTGTTCACGACGCCGGGCGCAGAGGACTACATCAGCGGCGTCATCCTCTACGACGAGACGATTCGGCAGAGCGCGCTGGACGGGACGCCGTTCCCGGAGCTGCTCGCCTCGAAGGGCATCATCCCCGGCATCAAGGTCGACGAGGGTGCGAAGCCGCTCGCGCACGCGCAGGGCGAGACGATCACGGAGGGCCTCGACGGCCTCCGGCAGCGGCTGGAGGAGTACCGCGGCCTCGGCGCGCGCTTCGCGAAGTGGCGCGCGACGTACTCGATCACCGACGACCTTCCGAGCGACTACTGCATCTGGACGAACGCCCACGCGCTCGCGCGCTACGCCGCTCTCTGCCAGGAGGCCGGCATCGTGCCGATCGTCGAGCCTGAGGTGCTCCAGGACGGCACGCACACGATCGAGCGCAGCTATCACGTGACGAGCCGCGTGCTCGATGCCGTCTACACCGAGCTCTTCGATCAGCGCGTCGACATCTTCGGGACGCTCCTGAAGCCGAACATGGTTCTCTCCGGCTACGAGGCGTCGAACCGCGCCGACCACGAGGACGTGGCGGACTGGTCGCTCAAGTGCTTCTACAAGCACGTGCCGGCCGCGGTGCCCGGCATCGTCTTCCTTTCGGGCGGGCAGTCGGACGAGGACGCGACGGCCCACCTGAACGCGATGAACGCGAGCGGTCCGCACCCGTGGCAGCTGTCGTTCTCCTACGGCCGTGCGCTCCAGGCGCCCGCGATCAAAGCCTGGGACGGCAAGGCGGAGAATGTCGAGGCCGGCCAGCGTGCGTACTACCACCGCGCGAAGATGAACAGCGCCGCGCGCACCGGGATGTACGCGCCGGAGATGGAACGCGAGACTGTCAGTCTCTAGCCGACGGCGGCAATGAGCGGCCGCAGCGTCCGCGACAGCGGCGCCTTTAGGGGTTTCGCTCTTGCGCCAATTAGCGGTACTCGAAGCCGGTCAGGGCCGACAGTTTCTCCAGCGACTGCTGCGCGACGACGCGGCGCACGGTGCCGCTGCGGGAGCGCATGACGATCGAGTCGGTGGTCGCACCGCCCGGTGTGTACTGCACGCCGGCGAGCAGCGGCCCGTTCGTGACGCCGGTCGCGGCGACGAAGACGTCTTCCCCGGAGACGAGGTCGTTCGTGTGGAGCACGCGCTGCGGGTCGAGCCCGGCGTCGAGCAGCTGCTGCCGCTCGTCGTCGTTGCGCGGCCAGAGCCGTCCTTGGATTGCTCCGCCGACGCACTTCAACGCAGCGGCTGAGATGACGCCTTCCGGCGTGCCGCCCACACCGTAGAGCATGTCGACGCCGGTGCCGGGCTGGGCCGCGGCGATCGCGGGCGCGACGTCGCCGTCGCGGATCAGTTTCACGCGTGCGCCGGCATCCCGCAGCTCTGCGATGAGGTCGTCGTGGCGGTCGCGCTCGAGGACGATGACGTCGACCTCGCGCGCGGTCTTCTCGAGCGCCTCGGCGACACGTGCGACGTTTTCGGTCGGCGACTTCGTGATGTCGACGGCCTCCGCCGCGCGCGGGCCGACGGCAATCTTCTCCATGTAGAACGCCGCACCGGGGAAGAGCATCGTCCCGCGCTCGGCGACCGCGATCACGCTGATCGCACCCGGCTGTCCGAGCGCGGTGAGCCGTGTTCCCTCGAGCGGATCGACTGCGACGTCGACCTGCGGGCCCTCGCCGTTGCCGACGTCCTCGCCGTTGTAGAGCATCGGGGCCTCGTCCTTCTCCCCCTCGCCGATCACGACGACACCGCGCATGCTCACGCTGTCGAGTACGAAGCGCATCGCGTCGACGGCCGCCTGATCGGCGTTCTCCTTCTCGCCGCGGCCGATCCAGCGCGCGGCGGCCATTGCGCCGGCCTCCGTCACGCGGACGAGCTCCATGGCGATGTTCCGGTCGGGGGCATGCCGCGTGCTCACGGCTCGCGATCCTACATTCGTTCCGGCGCCTCGACCCCGACGAGGTCGAGGCAGCGCGCGATCACCGTCTGCGTCGCGCGGCAGAGCGCGAGGCGGAACGCCTGCTCGTCGCTCTCCAGCACGCGATGCTCGTGGTAGAAGCGGTGGAAGTCGTCTGCAACGCGGATCGCGTACTGCGGGACGGCCTGCGGCCCGCGCTTTGCGACCGCCTCCTCCGCGACGGCCGGCAGCTCGGCCAGCCGCTTGATCAGCTCACGCTCCTCGACCGCAAGCCCTCCCGTCGGTGTTGGATCGAGGCTCGCGTTGCCGGCGTTGC
>DATAOK010000042.1:0-6955 GCA_036265735.1 Gaiellaceae bacterium | reverse complement strand
CATCACCTTCTATCGCGACGACGTGCAGGTGCGCGGCGGCGAAGGCCCGCTGCACGCGCAGCCGCTCGTCCGCGAGACGCAGCTCGACTTCCCGCTCGACGGCCGCACCGTCGTCCTCGTCGACGACGTCCTCTACACCGGCCGCACGATCCGCGCGGCGATCGAGGCGCTCTTCGACTACGGGCGGCCGGCGCGCGTCCAGCTCGCGGTCCTCGTCGACCGCGGCCACCGCGAGCTGCCCATCCGGCCCGACTACATCGGCAAGAACCTTCCGACCGCCCGCTCCGAGCGCATCCAGGTGCAGCTCGTCGAAGTGGACGAGGTCGACCAGATCCTGCTCGTGCCGAACCCCGAGGAGGGATCGCAGTGACATCCATCCATCTCGTGAAAGACGAGCTCCGTCCGCCCGGCCAGCCGCCGCGGCGCCACCTCATCTCGATCGCGGACTTGACGCGCGACGACATCGAGCGGCTGCTCGGCACCGCGCGGACGTTCGCGTCGTCACTCGAGCGGGAGGTGAAGAAGCTGCCGACGCTCAAAGGGCGCCTCGTGATCAATCTCTTCTACGAGTCGTCGACGCGTACGTCGTCGAGCTTCGAGCTCGCCGCGAAGCGGCTCTCGGCAGACACGCTCACCGTGAAGTCCGTCGGCTCGTCCGTCGACAAAGGCGAGTCGTTGAAGGACACGGCGCTGACGCTCGGCGCGTACGACCCGGACGTGATCGTCATCCGGCATCCGCAGATCGGCTCGCCGCAGCTGATCGCGCGGGAGACGTCGGCGCACGTCGTCAACGCAGGCGACGGCAAGCACCAGCACCCGACGCAGGCACTGCTCGATCTCTACACGCTGCAGCAGGAGCTCGGGCGCCTCGAGGGCCTGCACGTCGCAATCGTCGGCGACGTCTTGCACTCGCGCGTCGCGCGCTCGCTCGTGCAGGCGTTCGCGCTCGTCGGCGTCAAGTGCACGCTCGTCGGGCCGCCTGCGCTCCTGCCGCGCGGGCTCGCAGCCGAGCAGACAACGGACATCCGCGTGACGCGCGAAGCAGACGTGCTCTACGTCCTGCGCATGCAGAACGAGCGCATGCAGCCCGGCGCGAACTTCGTCCCGTCTCTGCGCGAGTACACCGCGCGGTGGGGCATCACGCCGGAGCGGCTGAGGCCGGGGCAGAAGGTGATGCACCCCGGCCCGATGAACCGCGGTGTCGAGATCGATGCGCGTGTGGCGGACGCCGGCGACGCGCTGATTCAGCAGCAGGTGCGCTCAGGACTCGTCGTGCGCATGGCGGCGCTCTACGACGTGCTCACCGGCGGCCCGACCGGTGTTCGCGCGCTCGCAGCGGCGGAGGTGGCGTGATGCTCTGGGCGCGCGAGCAACCAGGTGCGAACGTCGTCTTCAAGGGCGCGCGCGTCGTCGATCCGGTGGAAGCGATCGATGCGACGCTCGACGTGCGCATCGACGCCGGCGTGATCGCGGCGCTCGGTGACAACGTCGAGACGAACGAGCACCGCGTGATCGATGCGACCGGACTCGTGCTCGCGCCGGCGTTCGTCGATCCGCACGTCCACCTGCGCACGCCCGGCCGAGAGGACGAGGAGACGATCGCGAGCGGGACGGCTGCCGCCGCAGCAGGTGGCTACTGCGCGATCCTCGCAATGCCGAACACGGATCCGATCGTCGACACCGCTGCGACGCTCGGCTCGCTCGTCGACACGGCGAAGCGCGACGCGGCGGTGAGCGTCGGCTTCCTCGCCGCGATCACGCGGGGACAGCACGGAGAGGAACTGACGGACATGGGCGAGCTCGCCGAGCTCGGCGCGGTCGCGTTCTCCGACGACGGCGTCCCGGTCTCGTCCGCGGGGTTGATGCGGCGGGCACTGCAGTACGCGTCGACGACGGGCCGTCCTCTCGCGCTGCACTGCGAAGAGCCGTCGCTCACGCGCGGCGCTCACGTGCACGACGGCGTCGTGGCTGCGGAGCTCGGGATCGGCGGGTACCCGTCGATCGGCGAGTCGGTGATGGTCGAACGCGATCTCGCGCTTGCGGCGCACGAGGAGCAGCCGCTGCACCTCCTGCATCTGTCGGCCGCCGAGTCCGTCGCCGCGCTGCGCCGTGCCCGTGAGCACGGTGTGCATGCGAGCGGCGAGGTCACGCCGCACCACCTCGTGCTCACGGATGAGGCCGTGCGCTCGCTCGACCCCAACGTGAAGATGAACCCGCCGCTGCGCGCGGAGTCTGACCGTGCGGCGCTGATCGACGCGCTCCGCGACGGAACGATCGAGGCGATCGCGACCGACCACGCGCCGCATGCGCGGCACGAGAAGGACGTCCCGTTCGAGGCAGCGCCGTTCGGCGTCACCGGCCTCGAGACGGCGTTCGCGGTCATCTACACCGAGCTCGTCGAGCCGGGGATCCTCACGCTGCCGACGGTGCTCGACCGGATGTCGGCCGGTCCTGCCCGCATCTTCGGCCTGCGCAGGCCGCGCATCGCGTCGGGAGAGCGCGCGAACCTTGTGTTGATCGACCCGAACGGGACGACGCGCGTCACGGAGGATGGGTTCAAGTCGCGCTCCGTCAATTCCTGGCTGCTCGGCCGCGCGCTCAAGAGCCGCATCGCGATGACGCTTGCGGGCGGGGCGGTGGTGCACGAATGAACGCGCTTGTGCTCGAGGACGGCACCGTGTTCGAGGGCGAGTCGGTCGGCGCTGACGGCTTCGCCTGCGGCGAAGCGGTCTTCACGACGGCGATGACCGGGTACCAGGAGATCGCCACCGACCCGAGCTTTGCCGAGCAGCTCATCTGCTTCACGGCGCCGATGGTCGGCAACTACGGCGTCGACGAGGCTCGGTCGGAGTCGGGCCGCGTGCACGCGCGCGCGGTGTTCATGCGCGAGGCGCGCGGACCTGCCTGGACGGACTGGCTCCATGAGCACGGCGTCGTCGCGCTCACCGGCATCGACACGCGGAGCGTCGTGCTGAAGCTGCGCGAAGCAGGCGCGATGCGCGCGGTCGCGGTGGTGGGGGAGAGCACGGTCGACGAGGCCGTTGCAACGGCACGCTCTCTCGACAGCATGCGCGGCCGGGCGCTTGCGGCCGACGTGTCGACGACGGAGCCGTACATCTTCAGCGACGCCGGGACGACGCGCGTCGCCGTCGTCGACTACGGCTGCAAGCGCTCGATCCTTCGCCGGCTCGCGCGTGCGGGCGCGTCTGTCACGGTCTATCCGCACGACGTCGACGCCGACGAGCTCGCCGGCTACGACGGCGTGCTGCTCTCGAACGGCCCGGGCGACCCCGAGCCGCTCGAGCCGCAGACTGCGACCGTGCGCGAGCTGCTCGGCCGCGTGCCGGTGCTCGGCATCTGCCTCGGCCACCAGCTGCTCGGACGTGCCACGGGCTTCGCGACGTCGAAGCTGCCGTTCGGCCATCGCGGCGCGAACCATCCCGTGCTCGAGCGCGCGACCGGGCGCGTCCTCGTCACCGCGCAGAACCACGGCTTCTGCGTCGACGCAAGCGACGCGTCCGAGGTGACGCACGTCTCGCTCTACGACGGCACGGTCGAGGGGCTGTCCTTGCCGGCCGAGCGTGCCCGCTCGGTGCAGTTTCATCCGGAAGCCGGCCCAGGGCCGCACGACGCGTGGCCGCTGCTCGACGAGTGGGTGAGCGACCTTGCCGCGTAGAGACGATCTCGAGTCGATCCTCCTCATCGGCTCCGGCCCGATCGTGATCGGGCAGGCGTGCGAGTTCGACTACGCGGGCTGCCAGGCCCTGAAGGTGCTGCGCGAGGACGGCTTCCGGACGATCGTCGTCAACTCGAACCCGGCGACGATCATGACCGACCCCGGCTTCGCCGACCGCACGTACATCGAGCCGCTCGATCTTGAAGGGGTTGCATCCGTCCTTCGACGGGAGCGCCCAGACGCCGTGCTGCCCACGATGGGCGGACAGACGGCGCTCAACCTTGCGCGCGAGCTCGCGCATGCGGGGATTCTCGACGAGCTAGGCATCGAGCTGATCGGCGCGCCGCTCGACGTGATCGACCGCGCCGAGGATCGCGAGCTGTTCAAGCGCTGCGTCGAGTCGACGGGGCTGCGCGTGCCGACGTCCCACATCGTCACGTCGGCGGACAGCGAGATCGGCCGCGTGCCCGCCGTCGTGCGTCCTGCGTTCACGCTCGGCGGCCATGGCGGTGGCTTCGCCGACACCGAAGAAGAGCTGCGCGCGCAGATCGAGCGCGGCCTGCGCGAGAGCCCGATCGGTCAGGTGCTCGTGGAGGAATCCGTGCGCGGCTGGGACGAGTTCGAGCTCGAGGTCGTGCGCGACCGCCTCGACAACGTCGTCATCGTCTGCTCGATCGAGAACCTCGACCCGATGGGCGTGCACACGGGCGACTCGGTGACCGTCGCGCCGCAGATGACGCTCTCCGACGGCGCCTTCCAGGAGTTGCGCGACGCTGCGGCGGCGGTCGTGCGCGCAGTCGGCGTCGAGTGCGGTGGCTCGAACATCCAGTTCGCGCGTGACCGCGAGTCGGGCGAGATCCGCGTGATCGAGATGAACCCCCGCGTGTCGCGCTCGTCGGCGCTCGCGTCCAAGGCGACCGGATATCCGATCGCCAAGGTTGCCGCGAAGCTCGCCGTCGGCTACACGCTGGACGAGATCCCGAACGACCTCACGCGAACGACGCCGGCGAGCTTCGAGCCGACACTCGACTACGTCGTCGTCAAGATGCCGCGCTTCGCGTTCGAGAAGTTCCCCGGCGCCGACACGCGGCTCGGCACGCAGATGAAGTCGGTCGGCGAGACGATGGGCATCGGACGGACGTTCCTCGAGGCATTCGTGAAGGCGGAGCGTGGGCTCGAGGCGCCGTTCGACTGGCATCCCGAGAACCTCCATCCGTGGTTCGCGCGCGAGCTCGAGCAGATCGAGGCCGAGCGCGCGAAGCAGCTCCGCGCGCCCGTGTACCGCCGCATCGACTCGTGCGCAGGCGAGGTCGCGGCCGAGTCGTCCTATTACTACGCCACGTGGGATGAGGCGGACGAGGCGCCGCCGAACGGCGACGCGGAGCGGATCGTCATTCTCGGCAGCGGCCCGAACCGCATCGGCCAGGGCATCGAGTTCGACTACTGCTGCGTCCATGCCGCGCAGGCGTTCCGCGGGCTCGGCTACGAGGCCGTGATGGTCAACTCGAACCCGGAGACCGTGTCGACCGACTACGACACGAGCAACCGGCTGTACTTCGAGCCGCTCGATCCCGCAGCGGTGCTCGCGGTATGCGAGCGCGAGCAACCGCTCGGCGTCGTCATCCAGTTCGGCGGGCAGACGCCGCTCAAGCTTGCGGGATCGCTCGAGGAGGCGGGGGTGCCGATCCTCGGCACGCCGTTCGGGGCCGTCGATCTCGCGGAGGACCGTGAGCGATTCGGGAAGCTCACCGACGAGCTCGGCGTGCGCGTGCCGCCGTGGGGGATGGCCGACAATCCGGCGGAGGCGATCGACGTTGCGGAGCGCGTCGGCTACCCGGTGCTCGTCCGGCCGTCGTATGTGCTCGGTGGCCGTGCGATGCGCATCTGCTACTCCGCCGAACAGGTGCACGCGGCGATGCGCGACGTCCAGGGGCGCGTGCTCGTCGATCGCTTCCTCGAGGATGCGGTGGAGATCGACGTCGATGCGTTGTCGGACGGGACCCTTTGCTACGTGGCCGCGGTGATGCAGCACGTCGAGGAGGCGGGCGTGCACTCGGGCGACTCCGCGTGCGCGCTCCCCGCGCCGTCGCTCGATCCGGCGACGTACTTCGAGGTCTGCCACGTGGTGCGCCGGCTCGCGCGCGGGCTCGGTGTCGTCGGGCTCCTGAACGTGCAGCTCGCCGTTGCGGGCGGCGAGCTTTACGTGCTCGAAGCGAATCCGCGAGCCTCGCGGACGGTTCCGTTCGCGTCGAAGGCGACGGGGGTCAATCTCGTGCAGGCGGCGTGCCGGCTCGCGGTCGGCGCGCGGCTGTCGGAGCTCGAGCTGCCGCCGGAGCGTCCGCCGGCGCAAGTGAGTGTCAAGGCCGCGGTGCTCCCGTTCGCGCGTTTCCCCGGCGCCGATCCGGTGCTCGGTCCCGAGATGCGCTCGACCGGCGAGGTGATGGCGAGCGCGCGCGACTTCCCGACGGCGTTTGCGAAGGCGGAGCGTGCAGCGGGACGTCCGCTCCCGTCGCACGGTGTCGCGTTCCTTTCCGTGCGCGACGCCGACAAGGGGTCGCTCGGCCCGGTTGCGGCAGCGCTGGCAGGGCTCGGCTTCGAGTTGCTTGCGACCGACGGCACCGCGCGTGCGCTTGCGGCAGCGGGGCTCGAGGTGCAGACCGTCGAGAAGGGGCGCCCGGTCGTCGATCTCATCCGCAAGGGGCGCGTCGACCTCGTGGTCAACACGCCGGAGGGCGGCAACGCACGCTCCGACGGCTACGCGATCCGCGAGGCTGCGCTCGCTGCGCGTATCCCATGCATCACGACACCTTCCGGCGCCGCGATGGCGGTGCACGCGATCGCGGCGGCGCGGCGCGAAGACGCGCTGTCCTTGCAGGAGCGCATCGAGCTCGAGGCAGTCGGTGTCTAGGCGCCGCGAATTACTGCGCGTGCGCGGCAGCGATGCAGTCGGGCTCTACACGCTGCTGCGGCTCGAGCGCGGCGGGGTGGACCCCGGCGCACCCGGGCAGTTCTTCATGCTCGAGGCGCCCGGACGGCTGCTGCCGCGCGCGCTCTCGCTCTGCCTCGCGCCGCCGGGCGAGCTCGCGTTTCTGATCGATCCGATCGGTCCCGGCACCGACGCGCTGTGCGCGCTCGACGCGGGTGATGCGATCCACGTCTTCGGACCGCTCGGCAACGGCTTCTGTCTCGACGTTGCGCGGCCGCTGCTCGTCGGCGGCGGCATCGGCATCGCGCCGCTGCCGGACCTCGCGGAGGCGCTTCGCTTCCCGCCGGCGGTGC
>DATAOK010000041.1:0-20594 GCA_036265735.1 Gaiellaceae bacterium | reverse complement strand
CGGCTGCTCGCGGAGGAGGAGGCGGTGAGGCTCGACCGCGTCGAGATTCACATCCCCCCGGGACCGCGCCTCGGCGACGTCGTAATCGAGGCTTCGGGCGTCGCAAAGGGATTCGGTGACCGGCTGCTGTTCGAGAACCTCGACTTCTCGCTCCCGCCCGCCGGCATCGTGGGCGTGATCGGCCCGAACGGCGCCGGCAAGACGACGCTCTTTCGGATGATCGCAGGCGAAGAGACCCCCGATGCGGGCGAGCTGCGGGTCGGCGACACGGTGCAGCTCGCGTACGTCGACCAGTCGCGCGGCGACCTGAATCCCGCGAACACGATCTGGAAGGAGATCAGCGGCGGCCAGGATCTGATCCTGCTCGGCAAGCGTGAGGTGAACTCACGGCAATACGTGTCCTGGTTCAACTTCAAGGGCGGCGACCAGCAGAAACGCGTCGGCGATCTCTCAGGCGGCGAGCGCAACCGCGTGCACCTTGCGAAGCTGCTGGCAAGCGGCGGCAATGTGCTGCTGCTCGACGAGCCGACGAACGACCTCGATGTCGACACGCTGCGCGCGCTCGAGGAAGCGCTGCTCGAGTTCGCCGGCTGCGCCGTCGTGATCACGCACGATCGCTGGTTCCTCGACCGGGTCGCGACGCACATCCTGTCGTTCGACGGCGACTCGCAGACGACGTGGTTCGAGGGTTCGTGGGGCGAATTCGCGGCGTGGGTCACCGAGACGCGCGGTCCCGAAGCGCTGGAGCCGCACCGGATCAAGTACAAGCCGCTCGTCCGTGCCTAGTCTGCTCGAACGCGAGGTCGAGGCGTTCAACGACGGCGTGCGAACCGGTGACTGGTCGGCCTTGCTCGCGCTGTTCGCCGAGGACGCCGTTCTCGAGTTCGAAGGCATTCCGGTCGGGCCGTTCGTCGGTCGCGAGGCAATCGCAGAGGCATATCGCTCGATGCCGCCGGACGACGAGATCGTCTTGCTCGACGGCGGCCCCGGATACGCGTGGTCCAAAGAGCCCACGCGTCCCGCAGGCGAGCTGCACCTAGACGAGCGCGACGGCCACATCGTCCGGCTCCTCGTTATCTACGGATGAGCGCGACCGTCCGGTTGCGGTCGATCGCGCAGGCGATCGAGGCGGCGCTCCCGGAGACTGCGCTGGAGGTCGTCGTCACAGGAAGCGTCTCTCGCGGTGTCGCCGACGACGTCTCCGACATCGAGATGCTGATCGTGACGCCGGAGCAGCTGGAGCTCGAGGAGTGCTTCGCGCTCGCCGAGGCGTGCGGCCTCACCGACCTCGGGACGTGGGGTCAGCAGGGAGTGCCGACGAAGCGGGTCTCGGGGTATCGCGACGGCGTTCCGATCGAGCTCATCTGGTGGTCGAGCGCGCACGCAGAATCTGCGGTCGACGCTGTCTTCACCGGCGAGCTCTCGTCGACTGCCGACGCGCTCGCAAACGGCGTCGCGTTGCGCACTACGGGTTTGCACCCGCGGTGGCAGGAGCGCTTGCGCCACTACCCGGACGAGCTCGCCGCCGCTCGCATCGAGGACGCCGCGCTGACGTGGGGTGGATTCGCACCCGCAGGGTTGCTGACGATCGTCCGTCCCGGCGAACGTCTCGCGCTCGTCGAGCGGATGGTCGACGACGCAGCGCGAGTCGTGCGCATCGTCTTCGCGCTGAACCGCGTGTGGCAGCCGACGCTCAAGCGGCTCGCCGACCGGGCGGCCGCGCTGCCGGTCAAGCCCGACCGCCTCGCCGAGCGCATCGAGGAGGCTTTGACCGAGCCCGATCCGCGTCGTGCCGTGCTCGTCATGACGAGGCTCCAGGCGGATACCGTCGCGCTCGCGCCCGACGGGCCGAATATCAACCGCGCGCGGACGTGGCTGAGCGAGGCGATCGAGATCCTGGACTAAGGCGTATCCGCCCTTGCGAGCGCGCGGCAAACGGCGTTCAATCGACACGATGTCGCGCGCGAGCCGGACGCTGGCCGCAGCTGCAGTCGCGGCCCGCAACGAGAGCGTGCGGCGGGTCGAGCTCGCATGGGGCGCGGCGATTGTCGCCGAGTGGGCGCACTTCGTCGCGCTCGGCGTCTTCGCCTACCACGCGGGCGGCGCCTCGGCCGTAGGGCTTGCGGGCCTCGTGCGCCTTCTCCCGGCTGCATTCATCGCACCCGGCGTCGCGTCGCTGGGCGACCGGTTCAGGCGTGAGCGGCTGTTGCTCGGAGCCGTGCTCCTCGGTGCCGTCGCCCTCGCCGGCTCTGCCGTCGCGGCCTTCGCGCACTCCACCTCTGCCGTGTACGGGTGCGCGGCGCTGGTCGGCATCTCGTC
Organism: Gaiellaceae bacterium; assembly: GCA_036265735.1. GTDB lineage: Bacteria > Actinomycetota > Thermoleophilia > Gaiellales > Gaiellaceae > Palsa-739. The sequence continues at coordinate 18,275 of DATAOK010000041.1, read as the reverse complement.
GACGCTCGTCCGGCCGACGCTGCAAGCGCTTCTCCCATCGCTCGCGCGCACGCCCGAGGAACTGATCGCAGCGAATGCCGCCACGTCGACGATCGAGAGCGTCGGAACGCTCATCGGCCCGTTGCTGGCCGGCGCACTTGTCGCGAGTGCGTCAGTCGGCTTCACATTTGCCGTCGCGGCGGCGCTTGTCGCAGCCTGTGCACTGCAGCTGGGGCGTGTGAAGACGAACTCGCCGTCGTTTGCGCGAACGGGCTCGGCTCGCCGTGCGCCATTCGCTGGAGTCGAAGCGCTCGCCCGTCGTCCGGCTGCGGCGCTCGTACTCGCGCTCATGGTCGCCCAGACGTTCGTGCGCGGTTGTCTCAACGTTCTCGTCGTCGTTGCCGCGTTCCGTCTCTTGCACGGTGGAGCGGCTGCGGTGGGCTACCTCACAGGTGCGATTGGCGCGGGCGGGCTCGTCGGTGCTTTGGCGGCGGCGACGATCCACGGGCGCCGGCTCGCACGCGCGTTCGCCCTCTCGCTTGTCTTCTGGGGTCTTCCGATCGCGCTCGTGGCGCCGCATCCGAGCCTGGCCGTCGCGCTTGTCCTGCTCGCGATCGTCGGCGTCGCGAACAGCGTCGAGGACGTTGCCGGATTCACTCTTCTGCAGCGCGCAGTTCGGGACGAGACGCTCAGCAGTGTCCTCGGCTTGTTCTGGGGCGTTGCGATGGGCTCCGTTGCACTCGGGTCGCTCGTCGCGCCGAGCCTCGTGCACCTGCTCGGCACGCACTCGTCCTTCGCGCTCGTCGGTTCCTTGCTTCCGCTGCTCACGATCGTCACGTACCGCCGCCTGAGCACGCTCGACCAACTCGCTATGCCGACGCGTGAGCTGAATCTGATCGCGGCCGTCCCGATGTTCGCTCCGTTATCGCTGGCCGCGAAGGAGCACCTCGCGACGAAGCTGGCGCCCGTCGACGTTCCGGCCGGGGCTCGCGTCATCAATGCCGGCGATGCGGGAGACCGGTTCTACATCGTCGACACCGGCGATCTGGACATCGCCGCCGGGCACGTGCACCGGCGGGCTCTCCCAGGCGACTATTTCGGTGAGATCGCGCTCCTACGGGAGACGCCGCGAACCGCAACCGTGACGGCAACGACCAACGCGCATCTCTACGAGCTCGACCGCGCCGACTTCCTCGCCGCCGTCACCGGTCATGCGCTGGCGGCGAGCGCGGCGCACGACGTCGTCGATGCACGGCTCGCCGGAGCTGTCTGAACGTCTACGGGAGCCGCGGCGACCAGAGCGTCGAGAGCGCACCGGCTCCGACGAGCAGGAGCGCCGCACCGATCAAGAACCAGCTCGTCACCTCGACGTTGCCGCTCCGCCGTCCGGCCTTCGAGCCGAGCTGCGAGTACGCGGCCTCGACGGCGCCGGCCGTCTTCGCGCGGTAGAACTTCCCGCCCGTGCGTTCCGCGATCGCGCGCAGTGTCTTCGGGTCCGGGGCGAGCCCGCGCATGCCGAAGCCGAAGCTGAAGCCGCCGCCCTGCGGGCCTCCGCCGGGGAAGCCGCGCATCGTCGTCTGCCCCGTCGTGCCGAGCGAGACGGTGTAGACCGGAATGCCAGCCGCCTTGGCCTTGTTCGCGCCGGCGAGCGGCGGCAGAAAGCCGCGCGTCTGGTGCCCGTCGGAGAGGAAGAGGATCGACACGAGCGTGCTCGCGGGTTTCGCCGCCGCCGTCGAGCGTGTCACGTACGCGGCGAGACTTCGCTGCGACTGCAGCGCGCTGCTCGACGTTCCCGTCAGACCGACCGACTTGAGCCCAACCTGAACCGCCTCGGCGACCGCGTCGCCGATCGCAGTCCCGCCGAAGCCGTTGAACTCGCCCGCCTCGTCGATCGCCTGGCTCACGAGCGCGTGGTCGGTCGTCGGCGGCGCGGCGACCTCGGGCTCGCCCGCAAACAGGACCAGCCCGACCTTGAGCCGCGCCGGCACCTTGTTCAGGAAGATGTGGAGCGCGCGTTGTGCCGCGACGAGCCGTGTCGGCTTGACGTCCTGCGCGTTCATCGAGCCCGAGACGTCGAGAACGAGCACGACGGTTGCGTTCTCGGTCGCGACGAGCTTGTGCACGTGCGGGCGCGACACCGCGACACACAGCGTCGCGAGCGCCAGGAGGAACAGCCCGGTCGCGATCCAGCGCCGCCATGGCCGGCCAGTGGCGAGCACCGACGCGAGCACGTCGACATTCGTGTATCGAACGGCGTAGCGAACGCGGCGTCGCGCTGCGAAAACCTGGTACGCCGCGAGTGCCGTCGGGATGACAAGCAGCGTCAGGAGCAGGAACGGGTGGCCGAAGCTCATGCTGCCCCGCAGAGTAGGTCGAGTTGCACGATCGCGCGCACGCCGGGCGCGGCGCGGATCGTCAGCGCCACGCGTCCTGCAGCGACGTGCTGCGCAACGTGCACCGAGCGCGCTGCCGCGACGGACGGGGGCGTGTCGCCTGCGAAACCGACCGCGTGCGTCGCAGCGACGAGCCGCTCGTTCTTCGCGCATCGCCCGGCGAAGCGACGGACGCCGCCGGGGCGGACGACGACCTGGCTGACCTCGCGCACGGTCGGCTTTCCCGGTGGGACGGGACGGAATGCCGTCGGCACGCGCTGCCCACCGCCTGATGCCGGCACGCAGCCGATGTGCGGCCGGAAGAACGGCGCCGGATCGCGTCCACGCACGAGCCGGCCGAGGAACACGACCTGCTGCGACGTCGTGATCCCCGGGTTGACGGGACTGCCGAGCGAGCCGACGAAGCCGACATCGATGCCGCGGCTCGACAGCTCCGCGTCGAGCCCGCCGACGATGAACCGCTTCGGGCACGACATTTGGAACTCGATCTGTCCAGGCGCCGCAAGCACCCACGGCCCCGTGATCGGGACGCAGACCTGCAGCCCCTTGCACTCGTTCGTGGCGCCCGCGGGTGAGGCGGCGACGCCGCACGCAACTGCAACCACGGCGAGCAGCAGCAGGCGCCTCACGGGACCGGCCTCCGGAACCAGAAGGCCGAGAGCCCGCCGCCGGTCAGAAGCAGGAGAATCGCGCCGCCTGCGAACAGATCGGTGACCTGGCGGCGTTCGGTCTTGTGGCCGATCCGCGTTGCGAGCTTCTTGTACACGGACGTGAGCGCGGTGCTCGTCCGCGCGCGGAAGAACTGACCGCCGCTCAGCTGCGCGATCTTCTGCAGCGTGCTCGGGCTTGGAGGAACGCGGATCTGCTCGGTGTAGCCGCCGGTGAGCTTCGCGTTCACGACGCCGCCTTGCGTCCCGACGAGCACCGTCGAGACCGGGATGTGCGCCTTGCGAGCCGCCCGCGCAGCCGCGAGCGGTGACGTCCGACCGCCGTCCGGCGCTCCGTCGGAGATCACGAGCACGGACGCCGGCGGAGTGACACCGTCCGCGCGCTGCTTCTGGCCGAGTCGGGTCGAGAGCGAGACCGCATCGCCGATCGCCGTCCCCTCACTCGGGGTCAGCGACTCGAGCGCGTCCTGAGCGAGTGTGCGATCGGTCGTCGGCGGCAGGGCAACGAAGGCGCGCGTGCCGAAGCCGACGACGCCCACGCTGTAACGGTCGGGAATCTTCGTGAGGAACGCCTCGGCCGCATGCTGCGCGGCGGCGAGGCGCGTCGGCGAGACATCGTTCGCGGTCATCGAACGAGAGACGTCGATCGCAAGCAGGATCGTCGCCTCTTTGCGCGGCACGCGCACCTTTGCGTGTGGGCTCGCTGCGCCGACGACGAGCGCCGTGATCGCGAGGAAGAACAGCGCGAGCGGGATCGTGCGTCGCAGGCCCGGCCTCTCCGCGACGAGGTTCGGCACGAGCGCAGGGTTCGCGAACGCGGCCGCGCTGGTCGAGCGGCGCTGGTCGTTGAGACGCCACAGCATCCAGAGCAACGGGATCGCGACAAGTGCAAACAGCACGAGCGGCCGGTCGAACGTCACCTGCCGGACCCCATGAATACCGCGAGCGGCCGCAGCCACTCACCCGACGTGGACAGCACCACGTGGCGGACGCCGATCGCAGACAGCACGCGCGCCACGCCGCTCCGCTCCTCAGCGGCGGCCTCCGCGAAGCGTTCGCGCAGCGAGCCGCTGCGCGTGTCGACGCGGACCTGGCGGCCCGTCTCGGGGTCGACGAGCCAGAGGTCGCCGACGTCCGGAAGCTCCTGCTCGCGCGGGTCGCGCACCTCGATCGCGAGAACGTCGTGGCGGCTCATCAGCTGCAGCATGGGCTTGCGCCAGTCGAGCGGGCCGCGGAAGTCCGATGCGATCACGACGACGCCGCGCTGGCGCGCGATCGAGGCTGTGCGCGCGAGCGCGTCACCGAGCGACGTGGCGCCTCCGCCTTCGGCCGCCGGCTCCCGCTGCAGCGCTTCGAGCAGACCGAGCAGGCCGGCCCGGCCCTGATGCGGCGGCAGCATGGTCGGCTTCGGGTCGCCGAACGTGATTACGCCCAGCCGGTTCCCGCGGCGTGTCGCAACGTGGCCGATCGCGATCGCGACACCGTCGGCGACATCCGCCTTGCGCCGGTCGGCCGTGCCGAAGTGCATCGACGGCGAGGAGTCGAGCAGGAGCCACGTGACGAGCACGCGCTCCGCGAGGTTCACGCGCACATACGGCTCGCCGGTGCGCGCCGTGACGTTCCACTCGATGCCGCGCACGTCGTCTCCCGGCACGTACGGGCGAAGCTGCGCGAGCTCGGTTCCGTCACCAAACCGAGACGAGCGGTAGTCGCCCGCGAGCATTCCCTGGAGCCGCCGCACGATCTCGATTTGCAGCGCGCGGAGCGCCTCTGACGGCAGCGGCCCTGGACCCGGCCGCTCGGGTGTCGCCTGCCGGAGGAAGGGTGTCGCGTTCACGGCCGCGCGAGGCTCACCTCTGGCACCGGGACTGCGGTCAGGACGGAATCGAGGATCTGATCCGCGCTGACCCCTTCTGCAAGCGCCGTATAGCTGAGGACGAGGCGATGGCGGAGCGCGTCCTTCGCGATCCCGCGCACGTCATCGGTCGTCACGTAGTCGCGGCCGCGGATGAGCGCGAGCGCACGCGACGCCTGCGTGATGCTGATCGGCCCGCGTGGGCTCGCGCCGAACGCGATGTGCTCCGCGTGCTGCGGGCCGGGCTGCCTCGTCGCGGTCGCCAGTTGCACGGCGTAGCTGATGAGCGACGGATCGACGTAGACGTCGAAGACGGCGCGCTGCAGCTCCTTCAGCTCGTCGAGCGTGAGCGCCTCGCGCAGCTCGGGCTGAGCGGTCAACTGCCGCTGCACGATCGTGAGCTCCTCGTCGTGCTCCGGGTAGTCGATCAGGATCTTGAGCATGAACCGGTCGATCTGCGCCTCCGGCAGCGGATAGGTGCCCTCGGACTCGATCGGGTTCTGCGTCGCCATCACGAGGAACGGCTCCGGCACCGGATACGTCGTGTGCGCGATCGTCACCTGGCGCTCCTGCATGACCTCGAGGAGCGCGGACTGCACCTTCGCCGGCGCGCGGTTGATCTCGTCCGCGAGCAGGAAGTTGCAGAAGACCGGGCCGAGCTCGGTGTCGAACGTCCCCTGGTCGGGGCGGTAGATGCGGGTGCCGACGAGGTCGGCCGGCACGAGATCCGGAGTGAACTGGACGCGTGCGAACGTCCCGCCGAGGACATCCGCCGTCGTCTTGATCGTGAGGGTCTTCGCGAGGCCGGGAACGCCCTCGATCAGCAGGTGGCCCTGCGCCAGCAGGCAGACGAGGACGCGCTCGAGCATCGCATCCTGCCCGGCAATGACCCGCCTGATCTCGAAGAGCGCCTGTTCGAGCCGGTCACTGACCTCGGACGGTTCCACATCGTCTCCCCTCGTCGATTCGCCTGTCCCTGGATTGTGCACGCTTGTCTAAGGCATGGATGAGTGATTCATGGTTCGGATCTTCGCGCCCGGCGGTTTGTCCCAGCACGTATAAGAGGCGGTGATGGACGCCAGAAGCCGGTTCCACGAGCTCCATGCCCGGACACGGCTCTTCGTCCTGCCGAATCCGTGGGACGTCGGCTCGGCGCGCCTGCTCGAGTCGCTCGGCTTCGAGGCGCTCGCCACGACGAGCTCGGGCTTCGCTGCCTCGCTCGGGCGGCTCGACCAGCATGTCTCGCGCGACGAGCTCGTCGCGCACGTGGCGGCAATCACCGCAGCAACCTCCGTTCCGCTGAACGTGGACAGCGAGAACTGCTTTCCCGATGCCCCGGGCGGAGTCGCCGAAACGGTCAGGCAGCTCCGCGAGGCCGGCGCCGGCGGCTGCTCGATCGAGGACTACGACCCGCGCGGCGACCGCATCGAGGAGCTCGACGTCGCCGTCGCCCGCGTCGCGGAGGCGGTCGGAGCTGCCGACGGGCTCGTCCTGACGGCGCGGTGCGAGAACTTCCTCCACGGACGCCCCGATCTCGACGAGACGATCGCGCGGCTCGTCGCATACCGCGACGCGGGTGCGCACTGTGTCTACGCGCCCGGGCTCCGCGACCTCGGCGACATCGAGCGCGTCGTCGACGAGACCGGCGTCCCGGTCAATGTCCTGCTGCTGCCGGGCGGCCCTTCGACGTCGGACCTCGAGTCGGTCGGCGTGCGCCGGGCATCGACGGGCGGCGCACTCGCCGCAGCGTCATACGGCGCGCTGCTCGCCGCGGGGCGCGAGCTGCTCGAGCTGGGCACGTCGACGTACGCGTCGTCGCGCGCGACCGCGGAGGAGTACCGCGCCGCGTTCGACTAGGCCTGCGGGATCCGCGCTTCGAGCGCGGCCGTGACCGCCTCGCGCACAGGCTCGAGCTCGATGCGGTCGAGCACGTCCTGGAAGAAGCCGCGCACGATCAGGCGCTCTGCCTCGCTGCGCTTGAGGCCGCGCGACATGAGATAGAAGAGATCCTCGCGGTCGACGCGGCCGACGGTTGCGCCGTGCGTGCAGCGGACGTCGTTCGCCATGATCTCGAGCCCCGGAATCGGCACGGCGTGCGTGGTCGGCGACAGCATCAGGTTACGGCACTCCTGGTACGCGTTCGTCTTCTGCGCGTTCGGCTCGACGCGGATCATCCCGCGCCACACAGCGGTCGCGTGGTCGCGCAGCGCGCCCTTGAACGCGAAGTCGCTTTCGCAGTCAGGTGCGATGTGCTCCTGGAACGTGTCGTAGTCGAGGTGCTGCTCGCCGTCGGCGAAGTACGCGCCCGTGACGCGCGACGTCGCGCCGCGGCCGTTGAGGTCGTTCTGGATGCGCGTCTTGCCCTTCTTCGAGCCGAAGCCGCCGGCGACCCAGTCGAGCTCGCCGTCGCGCTCGACGCGCGCGTGGTGCGACGCGAAGTGCCACGTCTCGTTCGAGAGGTTCTGCAGCGACACGTACTCGAGCTTCGCGTTCGGCTCGACGAAGAGCTCGGTGACCGCGTTCGAGTAGGCGGCGGTGTCGGACGCAGGCGAGGCGTACTCCTCGATCAGCGACGCGCGCGCGCCTTCCTCGGCGACGACGACGAGCCGCCAGAACGTCTGGCCGGTGACCGCGATGCGCACGTAGAGCGGCTTCTCGACCTGCACGCCCTTGGGCACGACGACGAGCAGACCGTGCGTCCAGAGCGCCGCGTTGTGAGCGGCGAACTTCTCGTCCCAGCCGACGAGCGAGTAGAGCCGGTCGAAGTCCTCGGGGAGCGGCTCGAAGCGCACGCCTTCCGGCGCCTGCGAGATGTCGATGCCGTGCTCCGTGACCGTGGCGTAACCGGACACGTCCAGTTCGAGCATGGTCGTGACATCTCCGTGCGTTGGGAGTGTCCCCGCTTGTGACACGTACGCGTCCGGGTCGAAGTCACGGAGGTTCGTGAACCGCCAGTGCTCCTCGGTCGTGTCCGGGATCGGCAGGCGCTCGTAGGCCGCGAGGGCGTCGGCTCTAGTGGTCATAGGGCTTGTACCGGTGGTGGAGCAGGATGCGATTGCCGGCCGGGTCGTTCAGGCCGGCTCCGTTGCAGACGCCCGAGTCCCACATCTCGCCGACCTCGACGCCGGCTGCCTCGAGCTGCGCCTTCGCTGCGGCGACGTCCGGCACGCCGAGCGCGATCGTCGACGGCGGGAGCGGCGCGAAGGCGTAGTCGTGCGTCTCCGGCGTCATCACCGCGAGCGTGACGTTCGACGCCTCGAACTCGATCCAGTCGTCGTGGTCGAGGTGATCGTTGCGCGGGAGGCCGAGCACCTCGCCGTAGAAATGCACTGCAGCGTCGATGTCGTCGACCGGCACGCGGACGTAGTCGACGCGCGTGACCTCAAGCACGGGGCGCATACCTCCGATGGAGCATCAGCGCGTTGCCGTCGGGGTCGGTAAAGAACGCCATGTGACACACGCCCGTGTCAAGAGTTTCTCCAGCGAACGCCACGCCTTTTCCCTCTAGCTCCGCGCGCGCCGCTCCGACATCGGGGACTCGCAGCGCGAGGTGCGCGGTATGCGGTGCTGAGAACGCGGAGCCGATCTGTTCGAGCTGCACGAGGTAGACGCTCACGTTCTCACCGAGCTGGAACTCCGGAAAGCCGGGGCCGGCCGCGACCTGCGGCAAGCCAAGCGTGTCCCGGTAGAAGGTCGTCGCGCGCTCCATGTTCGTTACCGGGACGGAGATGAAGTCCGTCCGCTCGACGATCAACCGACCGAGCCCTCCATCTGCAGCTGGATCAACCGGTTCATCTCGACGGCGTATTCGAGCGGCAGCTCCTTCGTGATCGGCTCGACGAAGCCGCTGACGATCATCGCCGACGCCTCCGACTCGGAGAGGCCGCGCGACATGAGATAGAAGAGCTGCTCCTCCCCGATCTTCGACACCGTCGCCTCGTGGCCGATGTCGACCTCGTCCTCCTCGATCTTGATGTAGGGGTACGTGTCGGAGCGCGACTCCTCATCCAAAATCAGCGCGTCGCACACGACCTTCGACCGCGAGCCCTTCGCGCCCTTCGCCACCTCGAGCAGCCCGCGGTAGCCGGCGCGCCCGCCGTTCTTCGAGATCGACTTCGACGTGATCACCGACGTCGTGTTCGGCGCGACGTGGACGGCCTTGCCGCCCGCGTCCTGGTGCTGGCCCTTCCCGGCGAACGCAATCGACAGCACCTCGCCGTGCGCCTGCTCGCCGACGAGCCAGATCGCCGGGTACTTCATCGTCAGCTTCGAGCCGAGATTCCCGTCCACCCACTCCATCGTCGCGTCCTTGTACGCGATCGCCCGCTTCGTGACGAGGTTGTAGACGTTGTTCGACCAGTTCTGAATCGTCGTGTAGCGGCAGCGGCCGCCGTCCTTCACAACGATCTCGACGACCGCGCTGTGCAGCGAGTCGGTCGAGTAGATCGGCGCGGTGCAGCCCTCGACGTAATGCACGTACGCGCCCTCGTCGACGAGGATGAGCGTGCGCTCGAACTGGCCCATGTTCTCGGCGTTGATGCGGAAGTACGCCTGGAGCGGCATGTCGATCGAGACACCCGGCGGCACGTAGATGAACGAGCCTCCCGACCAGACGGCCGAGTTCAGGGCCGCAAACTTGTTGTCGTTCTGCGGGATGATGGTGCCGAAGTACTGCTTGAAGAGATCCTCGTGCTCGCGCAGCGCGGTGTCCGTGTCGAGGAAGATCACGCCCTTCGCCGTGAGGTCCTCCTGCAGCTTGTGGTAGACGACCTCGCTCTCGTACTGCGCACCGACGCCGGCGAGGTACTTCTTCTCCGCCTCCGGGATGCCGAGCTTGTCCCACGTGTCCTTGATGTCGGCGGGCAGGTCCTCCCACGAGTCGGCCTGCTTCTCGGTCGGCTTGATGTAGTAGTAGATGTTCTCGAAGTCGATGTCGCGGAGGTTGCCGCCCCATTCGGGCAGCGGCCGCGCAAGGAAGTAGTCGAGCGAGCGGTGGCGGAACTTCCGCATCCAGTCCGGCTCGTTCTTATGCGACGAGATCGCGTCGACGAGCTCGTGCGAGAGGCCGCGGCCCGACTTGAAGAAGTAGTCCTCCGGGACGGAGAAGCCGTACTTGATCGCGTAATCCGCACCGATGCCCTGGACGATCTCGGTTTCGGACCCTGTTTTTTCTACTTGGGCCACTACGCGTCACTCCCCACCGTCGTCGGGATGAAAGGGTCGTAGCCGTCGGCCTCGAGCTGCTCGGCGAGCTCGGCGCCGCCGGACTTCACGATGCGCCCGTCCACGAACACGTGCACGTGATCCGGCTTCACGTAGTTGAGGATCCGCTGGTAGTGCGTGATCACGAGCGCGCCCATTTCTGGGCCGACGAGCTCGTTCACGCCGCCGGCGACGACGCGCAACGCGTCGATGTCGAGGCCTGAGTCGGTCTCGTCGAGCACAGCGATGCGCGGCCTGAGCATCGCCATCTGCAGGATCTCGACGCGCTTCTTCTCGCCGCCCGAGAAACCGTCGTTCAGATAGCGCGACGCGAGCTCGCGGCTCACCTTCAAGCGGTCCATCTGCGCGAGCAGCTCCTTGCGGAACTCCGGGATCGCGATCGGATCCTCGACGCCGTCGTTGCGCGCCTTGCGCACGGCGTTGATCGCGCTGCGCAGGAAGCTCGTCACGGTGACGCCGGGAATTGCGTGCGGGTACTGGAACGCGAGGAAGAGGCCGCGCTGCGCGCGCTCGTCCGCCTCCATCTCCGTCACGTCGTCGCCGTCGAGAAGGATCTTCCCTTCGGTGATCTCGTACGCAGGGTGGCCCATGATCGCGTAGGAGAGCGTCGACTTCCCGGAGCCGTTCGGCCCCATGATCGCGTGCACCTCGTCGACGTCGACCTCGAGGTCGACGCCCTTCACGATCTCCGTGCCGTCCTCGAGCGCAACGTGAAGATTCTCCAGCGTCAGCAATCCCACAAAGGCGTCCTGTTCTCTCGGAAAAAGCGGGGCTTTTGCCCCGCACAAACTGCGTTCAAGCTTAGCGGAGAAGACCCGTCCGCCGGTTCCGGTGCGAGGCGAGCTCAACGGATCCTGCGGCGACCGCGATCGCCGTGCCGACGAGCCGGCGGCGCAGTCGTAGCGATGTCCACAGGGTGGAACGGCGCGATGTCGCGTCGAAGCGCCCATGCGCACCGGGGTCGCCCGGCAGCGTCTCGAAGAGGTTGTCGGGTGAGCCGACCGGCTTGTCCTCGCCTGTGTGCTGCCCCTTCCAGCCCATCCGCAGCAGCATCAGGTCCCCGGCGCGCGGTGACAGCTTCTGGCCCCAGAGGAGCTTCTGCGCTCCCCAGCCGACCGGCAGCTCGCGAGCCGGGCGCTCGCAGCAGTGCACCACCGCGTCGGCGAACGGCTCCGGCTGGTAGATCGGCGGCACGGGCTGCGGCTGCTTGCCGATCTTTTGGCGATCGCGGTCGAACTGCGGTGTGTTGATCGCGCCCGGGTGGACGACGGAGATCGCGACCCCGGCGCGCTCCTTCTCGAGCTCGACGCGCGCGGACTCGAAGAAGGTGCGAAGCGCAGCCTTTGACGCGCAGTAGCCGCCTTGCAGCGGAATACCGCGATACGCGAGCGCCGACTGCACCGAGAGGAACGTTCCCTGCGACTCGCGCAGGTACGGCAGCACCGCCCAGTAGCCGTACACCTGGCCGAAGAAGTTCACGTCCATGATTCGCCGGAGCTCGTCGGCCTCGTAGCGGTACGTCTCGGCGTACACCGTCACGATCGCGTTCGCGATGTATGTGTCGATCCGCCCGAACCGGTCGATCGCCTGCTCGACGACGCGGCCGACCTCGTCCTGTACCGCACAGTCCGCCGGGACGGCGATCGCCTCCGTCCCGAACGCCTGTGCCTCGCGGACGCACGCGTCGAGCCCGTCTGCACCGCGGGCGGTCACGACGAGCTTTGCGCCGCGGGCCGCGGCGCCGCGGGCAACAGCCCGTCCCAAACCGCTCGACGCGCCGGTGATCACGACGACCTGCTCGGACAGCGGCTTCTTTCGCAGAGCCATATCCCCCGGGTTTCCGCAGGTGACCGGATCAAAACAGTGCTACTCTCGGAGCACATGACCGGCTGGACGAGCCCGACCCACATCATCCTGCTGCTCCTCATCGCGCTGCTTCTCTTCGGCGCGAAGCGATTGCCGGAGATCGGTCGATCGCTCGGGACGGGGATGCGCGAATTCAAGGATTCCGTGACGGGGAACAACACACACGAGAATCCGCCCGCGCAGATCGCACCGCCCGAGACGACGACGACGACGGCGACGCAGAGCGAGCGCGAGACCGTTTAGGTCCCGCATGCGAAGGCTTCCCCGCCGCCTCGGCTACGGCGAGGAGGCGACGCTCGTCGAGCATCTCGAAGAGCTGCGCGTACGCATCTTCGTCATGCTCGGGGCGCTCGCCGTCGCGACGATCGTCGCGTTCGTCTTTCACAACCGGCTCCTGAACTGGCTGAACGGGCCGCTCCCGGCCGGACACAAGCGGCTCGCGACGCTCGGCGTCGCCGAGCCCTTCACGGTGACGCTCACCGTCTGCGTCTACGCGGGTCTCATCATCTCGTTGCCGGTCGCGCTCTGGCAGCTCTGGTCGTTCTTCGCTCCCGCCGTCGAGCCGAAGGTCGAGCGCAAGGTGCTCGCGCTCGTCGGGGTCGCAACGGCGCTCGGCGCTGCCGGCGTCTCCTTCAGCTACTTCGTCGTGCTGCCGCGGGCAGTCCACTGGCTGACGAACTTCGACGACAAGCACTTCAACCACCTCGTGCAGGCGAAGTCGTATTACTCCTTCGTCGTGACGATCATGCTCGGCATGGTGCTCGTGTTCGAGCTGCCGCTCGTCGTTCTCGGTCTCGTGCAGCTGGGCGTCCTGACCTCGGCACGGCTGCGGAAGAACCGGCGCCTCGGCTACTTCATCGTCGCCGTGGTCGCGCTCGGCCTGCCGGGGCCTGATCTCTACACGACGCTGCTCGAGCTGCTCCCGATGTGGGCGCTGTTCGAGAGCTCCATCTGGCTCGCCGTGTTCGTCGAGCGCCGCCAGCCGGCGCCGAATGAGCCGGCGGGGGAAGCGCTACTCTGAGCCTCCCGGGATGGCACGCGCAGCAGTAAAAGCAAAGCAGAAGGCGAAGAAGGCGACCGTCGCGCCGCAGCGCGCGCGGCAGCAGCGCGGGCGGAGGAAGCACGCCGGCGGCGGTAATCCGAACCAGCAGCTCTTCTTCATTCGGATGCGGCGGAGCGCAAAGCCCGTCTACGTCCTCCTCGCCGTGCTCTTCGCTGCGACGTTTGCGATCCTCGGCGTCGGCTCGGGCCAGAACAGCGGCCTCGACCAGATCTTCAGCGGCCTCAACCCCTTCCACCACAGCGGCACGTCGGTCTCGAGCGCCCAGAAGTTCATCTCCAAGCACCCGAACGACCCGAAGGGCTTCCGCGATCTCGCGACGGCCTACGAGGCGAAGGGCGACACGGCCGGCGCGATCTCCGCGCTCCAGGGGTACACGAACATCAAGCGCAAGGACGCCGCGGCCTGGACCGAGCTCGGGGGCAAGCAGCTGGAGCAGGCGCAGAGCTACGCGACGCAGTACCAGCAGGCGTACGAGGCGCGGCAGCTCGCGGCGCCGAGCCAGCCGTTCCTGCCCACCGGCAAGTTCGCCACGGCGCTCGGGACGAACAAGATCGAGCAGTCGTCGGCGTCCCAAGTGGACTCGCAGCTGCAGACACTTCAGTCGCAGGTGCAGCTCGGCTACTCGAACGCGATCTCGTCGTATCAGCGGGCGGCGGACCTTCAGCCGAAGAACGCGAACAACTGGTTCACGCTGGCGCAGACCGCGCAGCAGAGCGGCGACGTCAAGACCGCGATCAAGGGCTACAAGAAGTACCTCGCGCTCAACCCGGACTCGACGAGCGCCGCGCAGATCAAGGCGCTGATCAAGCAGCTCTCGCCGGCTCCTGCGCCTGCCTCGAAGAAGAAAAAGTAGTATCCCGCCCTGGATCCGAGACTCCGGGGGGACACTGCATGAACTTCGACATCAAGACGGAGCAGCTGGGCGGCGAGGCATATGTCATCTCCCTCGCGGGGGAGGTCGACCTGTACACGGCGCCAGAGTTCAAGCAGCAGCTGCTGGAGGTGATCGGCCAGGGTGGCAAGGAGGTCGTGGTCGACTTCACGGACACGACGTTCATCGACTCGACGACGCTCGGCGTCCTCGTGGGCGGAGTCAAACGGCTCCGCTCGAACGACGGCCAGCTCTCGCTCGTCTGCAGCGACCGGAACATCACGAAGATCTTCGAGATCACCGGTCTCGACCGTGTCTTCACGATCTATCCCACGCGGGACGAAGCGGTGGCGAAGCTGGGAACGACGGGAAGCGCGCCGCCGGCTTGAAGCGCGCCCTTCCGTTTCTCGCGGTAGCCCTCCTGCTTGCCGGCTGCGGCACCGGCGGGAAGGCCTCGTCCCACGGCGTGGACATGCAGTCCGGCCAGAAGCTCTTCACGCAGAGCTGCGGGGGCTGTCACACGCTCGCGGCCGCGGGCACCTCGGGGACGATCGGCCCGAACCTCGACGACGCGTTCGGGCCGTCGCGGAAGCAGGGCTTCAAGCAGTCGACGATTCAGAACGTCGTGCTCGACCAGATTCGTGTCGCGGCCGCGCCGATGCCGCGGGAGCTCGTGAAGGGCCAGGACGCGCAGGATGTGGCGGCGTATGTCGCCTCGGTTGCCGGGACCGGTGCTTCGTCGAACCAGAAGCCGCCGTCCCAGCTCGGAACCGACGGCAAGACGATCTTCCAGTCGGAGTGCTCGAGCTGCCACACGCTCGCCGCCGCCGGCACGCACGGGACGATCGGGCCGAACCTCGATCAGCTGAAGCCGTCCGAGGCGATCGTCCAGCATCAGGTCGAGGTCGGCGGAGGCGTGATGCCTGCGTTCAAGGGCAAGCTCTCCGACGCGCAAATCACGGCCGTCGCGAAGTACGTCTCCGCGAACGCGGGCAAATAGCGGTTCGGCGCGCCACGCCGGACGACGCTGCCGTGATCGCGGAGGTGCACACCCGGTCGTGGCAGTCCGCGTACGAGCACGTGTTCGGCGCCGAGCGGCTCGCGGGGATCGACGTCTCGCGTCGCCGGGCGATGTGGGAGCGCGCGCTCGCGGATCCGTCGCGCGACACGTTCGTGTACGAGGACGAGGGCGCCGTCGTCGCGTTCGTCGGGAGCTTCCCCAGCCGGGACTCTGACGCGGACGGCGAGCTCGGCGAGATCTACGCGTTGCCCGAGGCGTGGGGCAAGGGCGTCGGTCACGCCCTGATGGCTTCGTGCCTCGGGGCGTTGCGGGAGCGCGGCTATGTCGACGCGATCCTGTGGGTGCTCGCGGACAACCCGCGCGCCCGAGCGTTCTACGAGCGCGAGGGATGGGCCCTCGACGGCGGCGAGAAGACGGATCAGTTCCTGGGCGTGGACGTTCGCGAGCTGCGGTACCGAAGAGCTATGCGCGACTGACGGGAATCGTCACGCGCTCGCGAATCGACGACGCCATGTCGTCGTCGCCCGCCACGACGATCTCGTCCGCGCCGAACGTCCGCAGTGCGTCCTCGACGGCGAGTGCCGGATCGTCGGCACCGACCTCGCCACGCGCATTGTGCAGCTGCCCGGCGAGGCGCTTCGCCGTCGCCTCCGCCTCTGCGCGGCGGTCGTCGACCGCTCCGGTGAGCGCCTCGACCGTCGAGGCCACCGCCGGCACGAGCACGACGACGTCGGTTGCCCGGGCCGGCGCGGAGACCGATGAGGTGCCGGGAGCCGCGACGACGAGCACACGGTGCGTCTTCGCCGGCGTGCTCGACGCGAGCCGTGCGGGCGCATCGGACGCGCCGGGCACCGGCTCCTGCCGCAGCCACCAGACGATGCCGGCGACGGCGACGACCGCGGCGGCGACGCCGAGCCAGGTGTTGAGATACGCGGCGCCGACGATCACGAGCGCGCCGACGATCACCGCTACGAGAAAGCGAAACGCCTCCGTTTCGCTTCGTAGCGGGTTCCGCATCGGAGCCATCAGAGGATGTAGACCGTCGTGTAAACCACGATCCACATAACGTCCACGAAGTGCCAGTAGATACCGCCGATCTCGACCCCGTGATGGTGCTCGGGCGAGAAATGGCCGCGGAAGGCACGTGTCGTCATGAATGCAAGGATCGTCAGGCCGACGAAGACGTGGGCCCCGTGGAGGCCGGTGAGGCAGAAGAAGATCGTCGCGAAGGCACCGTCTCCGGTGTTGAAGCCGATGCGCGAGTACTCGATGCCCTGCGTGATGAGGAATGTCAATCCCATCAGGAACGTCAGCAAGAGCCCTGCGCGCAACCCGAAGACATTCCCGCGCTTCACTGACTGCAGGGCCCAGTGCATCGTGAACGACGAGGTCACGAGGATGCACGTGTTCACGAACGCAACGAAGACGGGGAGGTGGAACGGCGGCGTCGGCCACGCCGTCCCGTTCACGACGCGCACGAAGAAGTACGCGGTGAAGAACGCGCCGAACAGCATGATCTCCGACGCGATGAAGAGGAACATGCCGAGGATGCTCGGCGGCACGCGCGACGAGTAGTGCGGCTCGGGCGGGTGCTCCTCGTGGTGGTGCTCGACCGGCTCGGCGTAGCTCGCCATCAGGCCGTCGCTCCAACGGGCTGGTCGACCTCGACGTGCTCGATCGGCAGCTTCGTGTCCGACTGCAGGCGCCCGATCAGGTCGCGCCGCATCCAGCCGGAGCGCGCGTTCGGGAAGGTCGAGACGATGATCTCGTCGACGCGCTCGTCCTCCATCGTTTGCACGACCGCGGCGTACGGGTCGGGATGCGAGATCTGCCCGTGGACGTCGATGCCCTCCCCGCGCAGGAGCGTGACCGCGCGGAGCAGTCGCTTCTCCGCCTCCTCGTAGCTGCCCTCGCTGTCGCCCTGCGGCGAGATGATGAGGAAGCTCACGGGGCCGTTCGCGGCGCGCTCGCGGATCTTCGCGAGCAGCGGCTCGCCGAGGACGGTCTGATTCGCGACGACGAGGACGTTCTTCTCGCCGCGCTCGGCGTTGAGGTCGACGACGACGTGCTCGAACGGCAGCGAGCCGGCAACGCGGCGCATCTGGTCGACGGCATTCCGCCGCAGCCAGCCGGATTGCTGCTGCGGGTGCGTCGAGACGATGACACCGTCCGGCTCGAGCTGGTCGATCGCGTCGCGGAGCGCGGATACGGGGTCGGTCTCGACGACGATGCCGTCCGCGGGGATCCCCTCTTCGCGAAGCAGCTTGAGCGTTTTGTCGAGCCGGCGGCGCGCGGCCGCGCGCCGCGTGTCGTAGTAGACGACGTAGCCCTGGCGCGGCTGGTTGACGGGCGCGACGACCGTCACCTCCAGGTCTTCGCCCTTGCCCTTCTCCTCGAGCAGGTCGACGAGCGCCTTCGACGCGGCCGTCTCGTTCGCGACGACGACAATGTGGCTCACGGTTTCCGCTCCCGGCGCCCGCCAGGCCGGCGCCTCCGCTCCTTGGTGAGCTCCGTCGAGCCTACGCTCATACTGGCACCTCAGCGGTGTCGTGCGAGCGCGACGGCGCGAGGATCGCGTGCTGCGCGCCGGGGACGCCGTACTCGTACGGCGAGCCGACGACCTGCGGGATCTCCGTGAAGTTGAAGATCGGCGGCGGCGAGCTGACTTGCCACTCGAGCGTCATCGCGCGCCACGGGTTCGACGGCGCGATCGGGCCGTTCCGCCAGCTGTTGATCATGTTGTAGAGGAAGATCAACGCGGACGCGCCGAGGCCGAACGACGCGAGCGAGATGAACATGTTCATCCCCGCGAACTTCGGCAGGTAGTCGGCGACGCGGCGCGGCATCCCCTGCACGCCGATCAGGTGCATCGGGAAGAACGTGCAGTTGAAGGCGACGAACGTCAGCCAGAAGTGCAGCTTTCCGAGCCGCTCGTCGTACATGCGGCCCGTCATCTTCGGGAACCAGTAGTACATGCCCGCGTAGATCGTGAACACGGAGCCACCGAAGAGCACGTAGTGGATGTGCGCCACGATGAAGTACGTGTCGCTCACGTGGATGTCGATCGGGACCGCGCCGAGCATCACGCCCGAGAGGCCGCCGATCACGAACATCGACAGGAAGCCGAGCGCAAATAAGAACGGAGTGTTGAAGTGGAGCTTCCCGTTCCAGATCGTTGCCAGCCAGCTGAAGATTTTGATGCCGGTCGGAACGGCGATCAGCAGCGTCGTGATCATCATCGGCACGCGCAGCCACGACGCCATGCCGCTGACGAACATGTGGTGCGCCCACACGGAGAAGCCGAGCACGACGATCGCCATCAGCGAGAGCGCCATC
>DATAOK010000040.1:0-7735 GCA_036265735.1 Gaiellaceae bacterium | reverse complement strand
TTGATGCCGGTCGGAACGGCGATCAGCAGCGTCGTGATCATCATCGGCACGCGCAGCCACGACGCCATGCCGCTGACGAACATGTGGTGCGCCCACACGGAGAAGCCGAGCACGACGATCGCCATCAGCGAGAGCGCCATCAGCCGGTAGCCGAAGATCGGCTTGCGGCTGAACACGGATATGACCTCGCTCATGATCCCGAAGCCGGGCAGCATCATGATGTAGACGGCTGGGTGCGAGTAGAACCAGAAGATGTGCTGGTAGCCGAGCGCGTAGCCGCCGTGGTTCGGGTCGAAGAACGCGGTGTGCATCACGTGGTCGAACATCGAGAAGAACTGCGACCCTGCGATGAACGGCGTCGCGATCACGACGAGCAGCGAGGTTGTGAAGTTCGCCCACACGAGCAGCGGCATTCGCCAGAACGTCATGCCCGGCGCACGCATGGTGATGATCGTGACCAGGAAGTTGAGCGCTGTCATGATCGAGGATGCGCCCGCCCACTGGACGCCCTGGTTGAAGAAGACGGCGCCGATCGGCTGGTGCGTCGAGCAGAGCGGGACGTAGCCCGTCCAGCCGCAGGCGAAGGCGCCGCCGGGCGCGAGGAACGACGCGAGCATCATGATCCCGGCGATCGGCAGCAGCCAGAACGAGAGCGCATTCAGGCGCGGGAACGCCATGTCGCCGGCGCCGAGCATCAGCGGCACTGCGAAGTTCGCGAGGCCGGCAAACGCCGGGATCACGAACAGGAAGATCATCAGCGACGCGTGCACGGAGAAGAGCCCGTTGAACGTCTGCGTGTCGACGAACTGCATGCCGGGCCGCGCGAGCTCCGCGCGGACGAGCAATGCGAGCAGGCCGCCGACGAAGAAGAAGAAGACCGTCGTCGTCAGATACTGGATGCCGATCACCTTGTGATCGGTGTTGACGCGGAAGTAGTCCTTCCACGACCGCGCGCCGTGGCCGGAGTGATCCTCCGGGCGCGTCGGCTTGCCAAGCGCGTAATACGTCCAGTAGTCGAACGCGCCGATGCCGCTGAGGAAACCGACCGGCGCGGCGACGAGCAGCGAGACGAGCACGATCGGCTGGCCGTCCCAGATCGGCTGCCAGTTTCCCCACCAGCGGATCAGCTCGACGAGGCCGAGCCCGATGCCGGCGAAGAGCGCCGTCATCCAGGCGGCGCGAATCCACCCTGCGCCGAGCAGCATGTGCCACGCGCGACCGTGCTGCTTCTGCGGTGCGGGAGGAGCGTGGTGATCTGCTGTCGTCGTCGTCACAGGACTGTGCTCACCCCTTCTTGCTGGACTGGATCAGATACTGCACGAGCGCGTCGAGCTGGTCCTTCGGCAGGCTCGCGAACGGCGGCATGACGTTCTTCGGAAAGCCCGGCTGCGTGTAGGCGTTCGGGTCCGTGATCGACGTGCGGATGAACGACTCGAGCGGCTGCTTCGCCTGGGTCGCGTACTGCTGCAGCTTGTCGAGGTCGGGGCCGACCGTGCCCTTCGAGCCTGCGGCCGTCAGCGTGTGGCAGGAGCCGCACGGCTGGTTCTTGAACACCGCCGCGCCGCTCACAGAGGTGTTCGGCGAAGTCGTCGCTTTCGTCTGGCTCTTCAACCACTTGTTGAACGCCGTATCGGTCATGACGATCACCTGGCTGCGCATGGTCGCGTGGCCGAGCCCGCAGAGCTCGGTGCAGATGATGTCGTAGGTGCCGACCTTGTCCGGCGTGATGTGCAGCGACGTCTTCAGGCCGGGCACCGTGTCCTGCTTCTGCCCGAATTCCGGCACCCAGAACGAGTGAATGACGTCGAGCGCCTTCAAGTGAAGCTCCACGGAGCGGTCCACCGGCAGGCGCAGCACGCCGGTCGTGAGGTTGTGCGCCTCCGGGTACGAGAAGCTCCAGGCGAACTGCTGCGCCGTGACGTTGACGTTGAGCACGTTCTTCCCGAGCTTGTCGTTTTGCGAGAGCACGACGGCGCTGTAGATGCCGATCGCCGTGACGAGGATCGTCGGGATCAGCGTCCAGATGATCTCGAGGCCCGTGTGGCCGTGGATCGGCGGACCGTCCGAGTCGTCGTCCGGCGCGGCGCGGAATTTCACGACGGAATAGAGGAGCACCGCAGCCACGAGCGCGAAGATCGCGATGCAGATGATCGTGGTGAACCAGAAGACGTCGTCGATGCGCGCGCGCTCCTTCGACGCGACAGGCGGCAGCCACGTGATGAGCAGCGCAACGGCCGTCGCGATGCCTCCCGCGACGATGCCGAGCCCGACCAAGGAAAGGATGGAGCCCCTGCGCATCCGCTGCGTGAGCCTAGACGAAACGCTGGCTGGGAGCAGATTCCACCCGCAACCAAAGCCCGCCCTTCTCCGTTACGGGATGGACACCCCTCGCTACACCCGAGAACAGACAGAAGGGAGACGTTCATGGGTTTCGGAGTTGGCATCTTTCTCGCGGCCGCCGGCGCGGTCCTCGCCTTCGCGGTGACGGACAACGTCAACGGCGTGAACATCCACACGATCGGCTGGATCCTTCTCATCGTGGGGATCATCGGCATCGTGCTTTCGATGATCTTCTGGTCGTCCTGGGCAGGCCCCGGCTACTGGTCCGGTGGCGCCCGGCGCCGCACGACCTACGTCGACGAGGGCCCCGGCGGCCCGCCGCCGTATTAAGTCGACGACAGCTCGTCTGCTTCGCGAGGGCGGCGTAAGCCGCCCTCGTTGCTTTAGCAACTATTCGGCGATGGGCAGCTCGACGGTGAACGTCGAGCCGCGTCGGCCGTCCGAGGCGACCCAGATCCGGCCGTGCATCCGCTCAACGAGCTCGCGGCAGATGTAGAGGCCGAGGCCGGTGCCGCCGACGCCCCGCGTCAGCTGTGGGTCGAGCCGGAAGAACTTCTCGAAGATCCGAGACTGCTCGGCCGGCGGGACGCCGAGCCCCTCGTCGTCGACCCGGAAGCGGATCCGGTTCGCCGTCGGCTGGACGGTGAGATGCACGGTGCCGCCGTCAGGCGAGTACTTGACCGCGTTGTCGACGAGGTTCGTCAGCACCTGGCGGAGCTTGTCGGGGTCTGCGGCGACGGGCGGTAGGTGCTCGGCCGCCTCCACGCGGAGCTCGACGGTCGACGGTGCGTGGTGCCGCAGGGCATCGACCACCTGTTGCGCGAGCTTTGCCGCGTCGCAGCTCTCGATGGCGACGCCCATCTGGCCCGAGTCGAGCCGGCTCGCCCAGAGAATGTCGTTGACGATGCGTGCGAGGCGGTCGGCTTCGCTCGAGATGACGTCGAGGAGGCCGGTGCGCTGCGACTCCTCGAGCCGCACGTCGTCGCGCTGCAGCGTGAGTGCCGCGCCGTAGATCGCGGCGAGCGGTGTGCGGAGCTCGTGCGACACGGTCGAGACGAAATCGCTCTTCAGCTGCTCGACCGCGCGCTCCTCCGTGAGGTCGCGGAATGCGTAGACCGTGCCGCCCGGGAAACGGACGGCCGAGATCGAGAGCCAGCGTTCGACGCCCTTGACGACGAGCGGGAAGGTCTCCGGCGAGCGCAGCCCGGCGGTCGGCTCCGCGGCCGGCGTGATCCGGTCGACGATCGCCGGCCAGTCGCGGATGACTTCCTCGACCTGCCTGCCGACCGCCTTCGTCGCCTTCACGCGGAACGTCTTCACGGCGGCTGCGTTCCAGAGCCGGATCGCACCGTCGCCGTCGACGAGGAAGACGCCGTCGTCGACGAACTCGAGCGCCTCCGCTGCGTGCGCACGGGCCTCGGCCTCGCCGTAGAGGAGCGCGTTGTCGAGCGCGATTGCGGCGCGTCGCCCGAGCTCGATCGCGAGTGCGAAGTCGGATTCGGTAAAGGGCGGCTGCGGCGGGACCGTCCCGAATGTGATCGCGCCGAACGTGCGCCCTCGTGCGATCAGCGGGACGACGATCCCTGAAGTGTTGCCGAGCTCGCGGATTGCCTGCGCGTGGCGTGCGTCGTGCGCCATCGTGACGGCCTCCGCCTGCACGTCGGGGACGAACTGCGGCTCGCTCGTCCGGATCGCCCGCTGGACCGGATGCGCCTCGATCGTGGGCGGATACTCCTCCCGCAAGGCGAGCATCATCTGCGTCTTCGCGGCGTCGAGGTGGCGGGCGCCGACGCACCGGAGGACGCCGTCCTCATAGAGGTCGACGGTCACGTGTCCCGCGAACGCGGGGACGGCGAGCTCCGCGAGCGCCGCGAGCGTCTGCTGAATCGCGAGCGTCTCGTTCAGCAGCTCGCTGCCTCGGGTCAGGAAGCTCTGGCGCTCGGCGGCGGTTCGCGTGCCCGTGATGTCGCGGATGACGCTGACCGCCATCGTCACGCGGCCGTCGGCGTCGTACACCGGGTTCGCGCGCACGACCGACCAGCGCTCCTCGCCGGTCTCCTTGATCCGGTACCGGATCGTCCGCTCGGACGTCTCGCCCTCCAGCGCGCGGCGCCCGGGCAGGTCGTCGGCCTGTAGCGGTTGCCCTTCCTCGTCGAGGAGCTGGAACCGGCTGAGCGTCTGTCCGCGCTCGCTTGCGAGGAGCTCGTCCGTCGAGCCGAAGCCGATCGCGCGAACCGCGGCGTCATTCGCGTAGATGAGGCTGCCGCCTGCGGTCTGCACGACGATCCCTTCGTCGACGGTGCGCATGATCGTCTCCAGCTGGACGCGCGAGTCGCGCAGCGCCTCGCGTGCGCGTGCCCGCACAGTCGCGGACGAGAGGTGGCTCGCGATCGTCTGTGCGAGTCGCACCTCGCGCTCGCTCCAGTCGTGCGTTGCGTCGCGGTAGAGCATGAACTTGCCGAGGAGGTGGCCGTCGTGCAGGAGCGGGATGAACGCAAGCGCGGCGATTCCTTCGCTGCAGATCGCGCCTTCGAGCTCGGCGGCGAAGCCTGCGGCGGTCACGTCGGGGACGAGCACCGGCTGCGCGTCCGCCTCGTCCGGGGCCCACGGCGAGTGCCCTTCCGCCGCTGCGCGATAGCCGTCTGAGAGCCCTCGCCAGGACTGGAAGCGCATCACGTCCGCGTCGTCGTAGAGCAGCGCTGCGGCGCGGTCGACCCCGGTCGCGTCAATCAGCAGGTCGATCGACTCCTCGAAGAGCGCGGTGAGGCTCGTCGCGCGTGCGACAGCGTCGGCGACGCGGTAGAGCGCGTCGATTTCCTGCACGCGCTCGCGCAGTGCCTCCCGCTCGGTGATGTCACGTGCCGATGCGACGACGTAGGTCTCGCCGCCGGTCGTGTCGGAAAGCGGCGCGAGCGAGAAGTCGAACGTGACCCAGCCGCCGTCGGCGGCGCGGACGCGGGCCGGTGCCGACTCGATCGACTGGCCGGCAGTGACGCGGCGGAAGGCCTGCACGGCCATCGCCATCTCGTCCGGGTGGACGAACTCCGTGCTCGGCACTCCGATCACGAGGTCGAGGTCCCAGCCGAGCCGCGTCTGCCAGGACGGCGAGGCGAACACGATCCGGCCCGTCGAGTCGGTGACGGTGATCAGGTCGTGCGAGCGCTCGAGCGCGAGTTCCTGGAAGCGGACGAGCGAGGTGAGGTCGTCATCCCCGGCTGCGCTCTGCGACGCGTACTCGGCCTTGCTCACTTGGAACCCCCCGCGGGCGCTGCTAGTGCGTCACAGTGTGCACGAGCCGAAAGCAGGTGGAAAGAGTACGGGTTCTGGAAACGCGAAAGCCCGCACGGTGGCGGGCCTTCGCGGGCTCAACTGTCAGGCGGGTCTGTCGAGCCGAATGTGAGCCTCGACCTCGTCGTCCGGGTCGTCGGTCATGCCGGGCCTGTCGATGTGGCCTTGAACCTCGTTCTCGTCCTCGAGCTCGTCGGTCTGCTCGAGATCGTTGAAGTCGTCAGACAAAGCCTTGCCCTCCTTGTGGTGGTCGCCGGCACGCGGATTCTCCGCGCCATGCGTCTAGACGTTCAAGAAAGGCGTGATCTTCCCTTGCCCCTAGAGCGAGTGGCGGCTTTGCCGCCGCTCGCCCGACGGACGTCTGCTTTCATGCCCGCCCGCCGCGCGCAGCGCGGCGCGCGTTCCTCGACGAGATGAACAGCATGGGCCGTGGAGGAATCGAACCTCCAACCTTGGGATTAAGAGTCCCCTGCTCTGCCAATTGAGCTAACGGCCCAGGAGAAAGGCGGCGCCATTGTAGCCTCGCTCCGTGCGCGTTCTCTCGGTCGTGGGCAACCGTCCGCAGTTCATCAAGTCGGGGCCGCTGTCGGTCGCCTTGCGCTCGGCGGGCATCGACGAGGTCGTTCTGCACACGGGCCAGCACTGGGACCCGGAGATGTCGGCGGTGTTCTTCGAGGAGCTCGAGCTGCCCGAGCCTTCCTACCGGCTCGACCTGCGCACCGCGGACCCGGCGGCGATGGAGCCGCCGATCAAAGCGGCGGTCGAGCGAGAGGCGCCGGACTGGGTCGTCGTCTACGGCGACACGAACTCGACGCTCGCCGGCGCGACCGCAGCTGGGGATGTTTCCGTCGCGCATGTCGAGGCGGGTCTGCGCTCGTTCGACCTGACGATGCCGGAGGAGCGGAACCGGATCGCGGTCGACGAGCTGAGCGCGCTGCTCCTCTGCCCGGATGAGCGCTCGTCCGCACAGCTCGAGTCGGAAGGCGTCGCCGGACGGTGCGAGGTCGTCGGCGACGTGATGGCTGACGCGGCGCGGATCTTCGCTCCGATCGCCCGGCGGCGAGCAGCAGAGAGCATCGACGGCGACTACGCCGTGCTCACGCTGCACCGCGAGGCGAACACGGAGCCGCAGCGCCTGCGCCGCATCGTCGCGGCGATCAACGACACGCCGTGGACGTTCGCCTTCCCCGTCCATCCGCGCACGCGCCGCGTCCTCGACGCACACGGGATCGAGCTCGGCCCGAACGTTCGAGAGCTCGAGCCGCTCGGCTACCTCGAGATGCTCGCGCTCGTCGAGGGCGCGTCTCGCGTCGTCACCGACTCCGGCGGCCTGCAGAAGGAGGCGTACTGGTTGCGCGTGCCGTGTGTGACGCTCCGCGCGAACACCGAATGGGTCGACACGGTGGAGGCCGGCGCGAACACGCTCGTCGACCCGGCCGAGCCCGAGCCGCTCGCAGCGGCCCTCGACGCTGCGACCTTCCCCGCGACCGCCCCGACGCTGTACGGCGACGGGCACGCGTCGGAGCGCATTGCAGCGCTGCTCGGCAGCTAACCTTGCCCGCCGTGTCGTACGACGTCGGGATCATCGGAGCGGGCTACGTCGGGCTGCCGCTTTCCACGACCTTTGCCGAGGCGGGCTGCCGGGTGCTGCTCGTCGACGTCGTGCAAGACGTCGTCGATGCGCTCAACCGCGGCGAGAGCCACATCGAGGACGTCACCGGCGACCGGCTTGCGCCCCTCGTCGAGCAGGGCCTCATTCACTCGACGACCGACTACGGCGAGCTCAGCGACGCGGACGCGATCCTGATCGCGCTACCCACGCCCCTTTCCCGTCAGCGCGAGCCGGATCTCTCGATCGTGGAGGCGGCGACGCGCGGGATCGCGAACGTGCTGCGCAGGGGGCAGGTCGTCGTGCTCGAGTCGACGACGTGGCCGGGGACGACACGCGAGGTGCTGCGGCCGATCCTCGAGGAGGGTTCCGGTCTCAAAGCCGGCTCCGATTTCCATCTTGCGATGTCACCGGAGCGCGTCGACCCGGGCCGCGAGGACTGGACCACGAAGACGACGCCGAAGGTCCTCGGCGGTATCACGCCCGAGTGCACGTCAC
>DATAOK010000039.1:0-33999 GCA_036265735.1 Gaiellaceae bacterium | reverse complement strand
CCAACGTCTGAGCTAGACGGCGAACAGGTCGAGCAGGTCGCTGACGGCGCCGTTCCCGTCGCGCGGCGGCGCAGGCTGGCCGCCGCTCCCGTAGTTCCCGCCCGTCGGCGTGCCGGCGTCGAACTCGTGGTTGATCGACGCGAGCGTCGGCAGACCGTGGAGCTGCTCGATCAGCTTCAGGGTCGAGCTGTGATCCGCAGGCTTGCCCGACAGCACCGGGCCGGTCTTCTTCACGTGCGGCGAGATGACCCAGAGCGGTACACGGACGCCGAGTCCATACGCATCCACGACCGGCGGCGGAACGTGGTCGAAGAACCCGCCGTGCTCGTCGTAGGTGAGCAGGAAGGCCGAGTCCTGCCACTGCGGTGAGTTGCGGAGCGCAGTGATCAGCTTTTGCTGGAACCCCATGCCGACGGAGACATCGGCGGGCGGGTGCTCATCCCACTGGTGCGCGTAGCTCGGGATGACCCACGACACCTGTGGTAGCTGGCCCTTTCGCGCGTCGTTATAGAACTGCCCCTGCGGCCGCAACGCGCGGTTGTCGTGCTCGAAGTTGTCCCAGAAGAGGAACACGTTGTCCGTGTTGCCGTAGGGAACGCTGTCGAAGCCGATGTTGTAGACGGCCCACGTGATCCCGTGCGCGTCGAGTAGGTCGAGGATGATCGGGAAGTCGAACACGCCGAATCCCCAGACGCCGTTCGTCGTGATGCCGCCGGACGTGCCGGCGGCGAAGTACATGCGGTTCGGCCACGTCGGGCCGAGCACCGAGCAGAAGTAGTTCGCACAGAGCGCCGAGTTGCCGAACAGGCTGTAATAGAACGGGAGCTCCGCGGCGGTGTAGTAGCCAATCGCGGCGTCGCCGTCCCCGATGAAGTCCTCCGCGACCTGCCAGAAGCCGTCCATCGCCACGCCGTCGGTCTGTGCGTGTACCGCTTCCCACCAGTGGGGTGGATCGGGCGTGCTGAGCTCTGTGAACTCGAACGGGTAGTGCTTGCCGCCCGACGAGTCGGGCTGGAAGTACCCGGCCGGTGGGCCAAGGCCCGCAGCCTGCACCTGTGGTGCGTAGCCGTAGTAGTGGTCGAACGACCGGTTCTCCTGGCACGAGATGACGAGGTTCTTGATCGGCGACGTGCTGCGACGGGCGCGTGCCCGCGCGGCAGCGGGCGCAGTGGCCCAGAGGGTGCCGCCGAGCACAGCGACACCTGCCGCACCGCCTCGCTTCAGCAACGAACGCCGAGTAAGACCCTGCCCGAAGGGGTCGGAATCCTGTCCTGCCATTTGCTCCTCCTCTCGCCGGTGCTCCCCAGCCCGGGTGCCGCGTCCCAGGGAGAGTTCTACGCCTTGTGGCCGGCGATGACCAGGTACTCGGGCGGGCGTGGATCCTCCAAGAGCGAGCGGAGATCGCCGAGCAAGGCGTCCCAGCGGCCCTCAGGCTCGAGCAGGCGTCGCGCCATCAGCATGGGGCCGAACTTCGTCGTCGCGAACTCGATCTCGTCGTCCACAGAGTCGAACCGCGGAACGTCGAGCGTCTCTCGCTCGAACTCGAGCTCGATGCCCGTTCCGGCAAAGAGCTCTCGCACGTGCTCCTCGGATCCCCACAGAAGCGGGGGCTCGGCGAACGGCGGAGGCGGCGGCATGTAGCCGCCGAGCGTCCGGAAGAACGTCCCCATCGTCCCTTCCGGTGTCCACGCGGAGACGCACAGCCGACCGCCCGGCCGGAGTGCGCGGGCAAGCTCGCCCGCCGCTACCGCGTGCCTCGGCGCGAACATGCAGCCGAAGATCGAGACGACGACGTCGAAGCTCGCGTCCTCGACCGGCAAGTCCTCGGCGTCGCCCTCGACCCACTCGATCTCGACACCGGCCTCGCTTGCAAGCTGCCGCCCGGCGACGAAGAGCTCAGGTGTCAGGTCGACCCCGACGACGCGGCCGCCCGCCTGCGCGGCGCGAATCGCGGCGTTGCCCGTCCCGCACGCGACATCGAGGACGTCGTCGCCCGGCGCGACGCCGGCCCGCGTGACGACGCGCCGACCGACAGGCCAGAGCTGCCGTTGTGCGATTGCCGGGTAGTCGCCCGCCGCCCAGCTTGCCCGTGTCCGTTGCTTGAGTTCTTCGAGTGCGCTCATGTGCTCGAGCCTAGGCGGCCCGCCGGCGCCCGCGCATGAGGCGTTCGCCCCATCTTTGTCAGGCGGCGACCTCGTCGAGCAGGAGACCGTGCTGCATTGCGAAGAGACCGGCGGCGGTTCGGCTCGACGCGTCGATCTTCTCGTAGATGTGCTCGACGTGGTTGCCGACCGTCTTCGGAGAGATCACAAGCTGCGCGGCGATCTGCTTGTTCGAGAGGCCGCGCGCCAGCAACCGCAGCACTTCGATCTCTCGCGGCGTCAGCCCTGCCGGTCCACCGTGCCGGCGCGGCACGCGATGCCCGGCAGCGCCGAGGACGGCTTCGACCGCACCGGTATCGAGCTTCCCCGCCGCCGCGTCCTTGCGTAGCTCTGCGGCAGCATCGTCGGGCGAGCATGCTGCGCGGTACGGGCGCGGCTCGCGCATCGCCTGATACGCGTCCGCCGCCGCGAGGAGCCGCGCGGCGCGCGAGATCGTCGGACCGGTGAGCCCACGCGGGTAGCCCGAGCCGTCGAGACGCTCTCGATGCTGCACAGCGATCGCGGCGAGCGGCGCGAGTGCTTCCGACTGATGCAGCATGCGCTCGGTCAGATACGGATGGATCCGGACCCGCTCCCATTCGCCGATCCCGAGCGGGCCGGGCTTGTCCCAGATCGTGTTTGAGACGCCCAGGCGTCCGAAGTCGTGCACGAGGCCGGCCAGCCGCAGCGTGCGTACCTCGGCATCGGACATGCCGAGCTGCACGCCGGCCGCAGACACGAGCTGCGCGACAGCGGTTGAATGGCCGAGCGTGAACGGCGACTTGAGGTCGATGAAGTTGGCGACCGCCGTCAGGGCGCGCTCGAACTCGTCCTCGGTCAGCGTGCGTGCGAGCGCCGGCTCCGAGTCGATCACCATCCTCCACGTCTGAACCGTGTCGAGATCCGAGAGGATCTCATCCGCCTCGTCTTGCATCAGCGTGGCGATGCGCGGGTCGAATTGCTTCCCTCTCTGTCGCCGCGCCAACGCCTTGACTGCGCCGACCCCGCCGACCCGGTGTGCGACCTCCGAGAACTCCGCGACCTGTGCGAGCCGCGCGGCGACCGGAATCTCCTCGCCCGCCCTCCGTGAGGGCCAGCCTCGGCCGTTCCACTGTTCGTAGGCGGAGCCCAATGAGTCGAGCACGCTCTCCGGGAGCTCGAGTTGCTCGCCGAGTGAACGTGCAAGCGCCGCGTGCTGCTCGAGCATGTGCTCCACGTCGCGCCGGCCCGAGAGCACGAACTCGAGGCCGACGCGAAAGCGGTGCAGCGGGGGATTGCCGGCGCCGATCCTGCGGATCATCGAGGCTGCAGCTCGAGGGCTTCCGATGTCGTGCTCGTACTTCGTCGCCTTGAGCGCGATGTCGTCGCCGAACCATTTCGCCTGCTCGTGCGCGTCCGAGTGGCATCCGACGTTGACGAGAAGCGCGGTGTAGTACACCGATGCACGCGCCTCCTCGTCGAGGCCCAGGCGCTCGGCGAGGCGTAACGCAATCAGGCACTGACGGAGGACGTGCTCCATCGGCTGTCCGAAGCCGAGGTCGACTCCGAGCGACAGTGCGGCGACGAGCTCCGCCAAGCGGACGTAGCGTGTCATCGCGCTCGGACAATACGCCTCTCGGAGTGGCGAAGGGCCCCGCCGGAGCAGGGCCCTTCACTCAATACGCGTGCCCGGTAATCGCCTTGGAGATCGCGAAGCTCGCGACGATGAGAATCACCGCAAGTACGACGATGAGTCCGAGCGCGATCGGGAACGCCCGCCACGGATGCTCGTTGAGCTCGACGTGCGGGTGAGGCATGTGCGGGTGCGGCAGATGGTGGGTGGCCACGCGGCACCACCTCCTTCGCCGCGAAGCATAGGTGGAAGGCGCCCCGGCGGCGGCGGAGCCCTTCACCTCCCCGTCCGTCCCTAGGTGTGGTCTTGTGTGAGCGATGAGCCGCGTCTTCTTCGCACCGGGCCGCGTGAACCTGATCGGCGAGTACACGGACCTCGTCGGTGGACTTGTGCTTCCCGCGGCAATCGACCTCGGGGTCACGCTCACGTGCGAGCCGGCGGACGCGGTCGACCTGCGCACCGATCAGCCGAGCGCAGGTTGGGAGCGCTACGTCGATGCAGTCGAGCGAGAGCTCGCCGCCTGCGGGCGGCCGCCGGTGGGCGTGCGTGGCTCACTGACGACGTCGCTTCCCTCCGGTGCCGGGCTCTCGTCGTCGGCTGCGCTCGAGGTCGTCATTGCGCTCGGCCTTTGCGCGGTCGCGGATTTCGCGCTCGAGCCGCTCGAGCTTGCGCAGGCGTTACGGCGTGCCGAGCACGCCGCGGTCGGCGTTCCGTCCGGGATCATGGACCAGGCGGCGTCGCTGCTCGGGCGAGCGGGTCATGCGCTCATGCTCGACACCGGCGCGCTCACGTACGAATACGTGCCGATCCCCGACGTGCTCTCGCTCGTGATCGTGCACTCGGGCATTCATCGCGCGCTCGCCGAGTCCGGCTACGCGCAGCGCAAGCGCGAGCTCGAGTCCGGGGACCCGCGGCGGCTTCGTCATGTGCGGAGCGAGGACGAACGCGTGCTCGCGGTCGCGGCCGCGCTGCGGCGTGATGACCGGGCGGCGCTCGGCGAGCTCTTCCGCGCCGGCCACGAGAGCCTCCGCACCGACCTCGAGGTGACGACGCCCGAGCTCGACAGGCTCGTCGCGCTCGCCTACGAGCAGGGCGCCGTTGCCGCACGAATGACTGGCGGCGGCTTCGGCGGTGCGATCGTCGCGCTCGTCGAGCGTGTGACTGCGGAGGCCTTCGCCGCTCGTGTCGTCTCGGCGTACGGCCCCGAGGCGCGCGCGTTCGTGACCGAGGCGTCCGACGGCGCGCGCGAGCTTCAGAGCAAGCGGTAGACGATCGTCTCGCGCGAGCCGGTCTGCCCGGACCGCACGATCGCGTCGCAGATCTCCGCCGCGCGGTAGCCGTCCTCGAAGGTCGCACCGTACGGCGCGATGTCCGTGTCATCGGCAATCGCGCGCAGAACATGGTGGAGCTCGTGCACGAACGTGTCGCCCCAGCCGACGATGTGCCCCGGCGGCCACCAGTGCTCCCAGAACGGATGGTTCGTCTCGGACACGAGCACCGTCTTGAACCCGCGGGCGCGGTCGCCGTCGGCGCGGAAGACCTGCAGCTCGTTCAAGCGCTCCATGTCGAATGCGAGCGAGCCCTTCGAGCCGTTGATCTCCCATTGGAACGCGTTGCGGCGCCCGAGCGCGAACCGCGTGGCCTCGATCGTCCCGACGGCGCCGCTCTCGAACTCGGCAGCGGCCTCGATCGCGTCGTCGACCGAACGCCCGGCCAGGAACGTCTTCGTGAAGCCCGTGATCGTCGCGAACTCGCCGACGAGGAAGCGCGCAAGATCGACAACGTGGGCGCCGAGATCACCGAGTGCGCCCGAGCCGGCCTCGCTCGGGTGGAAGCGCCACGTGTCAAGGCTCGGGTCGTCGCCCCAGTCCTGGAGGTAGCGCCCGCGGAAGTGGCGGATCTCGCCGAGTTCGCCTGCCTCGATCATCTCCCGTGCGAGGCGCACGGCCGGCACGAAGCGGTAGTTGAACGCACAGAGGTGCTTGACGCCGGTCGCCGCGACACGCCGCCAGATGTCGTAGCTCTCTTCGGCGTCGCGTCCGAGCGGCTTCTCGCAGACAACGTGCTTGCCCGCCTCGGCAGCAGCGATCGTCGGCTCGGCGTGCAGTGCGTTCGGGCCGCCGTTGTCGAACAGACCGATGCGGTCGTCTGCGACCAGCTCATGCCAGTCCGTCGTCGCGTACTCGTAGCCGTACCGTTGCGCCGCTTCGCCGACAGCTTCCTCGTCGCGTCCCGCAATGCCGACGAGCCGCGGCTCGAGGGGCGGCGGCCACGTCATGTACGCGATCTTCTTGAATGCGTTCGAGTGGGCCTTGCCCATGAACGCGTAGCCGAGCATGCCGACGCCGATCTCTGTCATTGCGAGATAGTAGGGGCATGGCGAGCGAGCCGGTCAAGTGGGGAATCGTTTCGACGGCGGACATCAACCGGAAGGTGATCCCAGGAGCGAAGGCGTCGCAGCAGGTCGACCTCGTCGGCGTCGCGAGCCGTACGCAGGAACGCGCGGACGCCTATGCACAGCAGTGGGGGATCCCGCGTGCCTACGGGTCGTACGATGCCCTGCTCGCGGATCCCGAGATCGAGGCCGTCTACATCTCGCTGCCGAACACGATGCATTGCGAGTGGTCGATCCGCGCGGTCGAGGCCGGCAAGCACGTGCTCTGTGAGAAGCCGCTCACGCGGCATCCCGACGAGGCGGCGGCTGCGTTCGACGCTGCGGATCGGGCCGGGCGCCTGCTCTCCGAGGCGTTCATGTACCGCCACAACCCGCAAACTGCGAAGCTGAAGGAGCTCGTCGCCGACGGCGCGGTCGGCGAGCTTCGGCTGATCCGCTCGGCGTTCTCGTACGCGCTCTTCGACGAGCAGAACATCCGGCTGCGCACCGACGTCGAGGGCGGTGCGCTGATGGACGTCGGCTGTTATACGGTCTCCGGCTCACGACTGCTCGGCGGCGAGCCTGAGCGCGTCTGGGGCGAGGCATGGTTCGGGCCCTCGGGCACCGATTGGGTCTTCACCGGCACGCTGCGCTTCCCGGGTGACGTGCTCGCGACGTTCGACTGCGGCACCGCGCTCACGAACCGTGACGAGCTCGAGGCTGTCGGGACCGAGGGCTCGCTCTTCCTCGACGATCCGTGGCACTGCAACAGGCCCGTGATCGAAGTGCGTCGTGACGGCGGCGTCGAGCGCGTCGAGCTCGAGCACGCGGACTCGTATCGGCTCGAGCTCGAGAATCTGAGCGCGGCGATCCGCGGCGAGGGTGAGCTGCTGCTCGGTCGTGAGGACGCGCTCGGCCAGGCCCGTGCGCTCGAGGCGCTGCACGAATCGGCGGCGAGCGGCAAGCCGGTCTCGCTCTAGCTCGTCTGCTCGATCGCGCGCAGCGCGAGCGCCTCGTCGTCCTCGCCCGGCAGACCGCTCACGCCGACGGCGCCGGCGCGCGTCTCGCCGTCGAAGACCGCGACGCCGCCGAGGAAGAACGTGAAGAACGGATCGAAGCTCGCGCGCTCGACGGGGTCGGCGCGCGCCTTCTCGGCGAGCTCGCGCGTCGACCGCGCGTCGCTCCGCGCCGCTGTGTACGCCTTGCGCTGCGCATTCAGCCGCGTGTCGGGCGCTGCGCCATCCATCGTGGCGGCCGCCACGAGCTCGCCGTGCGTGTCGCAGACGTAGACCGAGACGGGCGACGGCGCCTCGGAGACGACGACGGCGACGATCGCCTGTGCGCGTTCGAGCTTCATCCCCGGGATTCTCTCGAAACTCCGAGATTTCGCGTCTAGGATCGAGAGCGATGAGCGCTCACGCCGCACCGGCGCCGGGCGACGGCCTCGCGCTCACGATCCGGGGCCGGGCGTACCCCGTGCTCCTGCCGAAGCTTCGCGATCCGCGGCTGCACCTGGCCGCGACGATCACGTCGCTGCAGGTGATCGGGCAGATCGGGTTCCACTTCGAGCTCTCGATCTCGCAGATCCTGATCTCGCTCGGGACGTGCGCGGTGCTCGAGGTTGCGATCGCGGCGCGGAGGCAGGGCGTCCTCCTGTGGCCGGCGAGTGCGCTGCTCACGGGCAACGGCGTCGCGTTCGTGCTGCGCGTCCCCGGGACGGCGCACGGCGACTGGTGGAGCACGCGCGGATGGTGGATCTTTGCCGCGACCGCCGCGGGGTCGCTGCTCTCGAAGCACGTCCTCGTGTGGCGCAAGGCGCACATCTTCAACCCGTCGAACATCGGGCTCGTCGTCTGCTTCCTTGCTCTCGGCCGCACGCGCGCGGCACCGCTCGACTTCTGGTGGGGCCCGATGTCGGCCTGGCTCGTCGCCGCGCTCGTGGTGATCCTCCTCGGCGGCTTCACGATCCTGTCGCGACTCAAGCTCCTGCGCGTTGCGCTCGGCTTCTGGTTCGCGTTCGCCGCGGGCATCGCGATCGTCGCCGCATCGGGCCACGCAATGACCGCGCGCTGGCACCTCGGCCCGGTGAGCGGCTTCCACTTTTGGGCCGTGCTCGTCACCTCGCCCGAAGTGCTCGTCTTCCTCTTCTTCATGATCACCGATCCGAAGACCGCACCCTCAGGGCCGCGGGCGCGGATCGTGTACGCCGTTACCCTCGGGCTGCTCGGCGCGCTGCTGATCGCGCCGACGACAACCGAGTTCGCTGCCAAGGTCGCGCTGCTTTCCGCGCTGGCAATCGTCTGCGTGGCGATGCCGGTGCTGCGGCTGCTGCCGCAGCTGCCGATGCGGCGGCTCGCGTATGCGGTGCCGCTCGTCGCGGGGCTCTATGTCGTCGCCCTTGTCTTCGGGACCTCGACCGCTCCGCCGGCCGCCGCGGCTGCAGCGGTGAGCGCGCGCGACCTGCCGCCGATCCAGATCGTCCACTCGAGCTCCGTGCAGTCGCAGCTGAACCAGGCGACGGCGCGTGCGATCGCGACAGCGCTGGTCACGGCGGTGCCGGCCGGAGGCGCCGGGCCGATCCGGATCCAGCTTCAGCCTGGCACCGACCAGGGCCCGCCTGTCGCGGAGGCGCAGTACGGCGGCACGACGTACGTCCTCCACCAGTCCGGGCTCTCGGCGTGGGCGCTCAACGCCGGCACAAAGGCCGGCCGGACGGGCGGCGGGCCGACCGTGCCGGGCTACCGGTTGACGAACATCGCGAGCGCCGTCGGCCTCGCCTTCCGGCAGGGCTCGTTCCGCTACGGGATCTCGCCGGACTATCGAGCGATGATGGGCGGCGGGGTCTGCTGGCTCGACTACAACAACGACCGCCGGCTCGACCTCTTCGCTGTCAACTCGTACGCCAGCTCCGATGCGGCGCACGGCGGGCTGCCGCGGTCAGCGCTGTTCGCGAACGTCCGTGGGAGGTTCCACAACGTCAGCCGAGCGACCCATGCCGATCTCGCCGTGCAGGGCGACGGCTGCGTCGCCGGGGATCTCAACGGCGACGGCAACACGGACATCGTCGTCACGACGACGAGCGGCGTGCGAATTCTCTGGAACACCGGGCGAGGGACGTTCAGGCAGCAGACGCTCGCACGTGCCGGCTGGTACGCCGGCGCCGCGCTCGCCGACGTGAACGGCGACGGGCGGCCCGACATCTTCGTCGCCGGGTATTCCGATCCGAACGAGCCGGTGCCGGGCTCGCTTGCCGGCTTCCCGACAAACATCGCAGCAGTACGCGACCTGCTCTACCTGAACGAGGGCGACGGCCGGTTCCGCCAGGCTGGAGAGCAGGCGGGACTCGAGCCGAGCGGAGCGCGGCACGGTCTCGGCGCGCAGTTCCTCGATGTAAACGGCGACGGTCGTCCAGATCTTTACGTCGCGAACGACGAGGATCCCAACGAGCTGTACGTCAACATCCCGTGGCCCGGCGGCGCGAAGGCCGATCCGGCCGGGCTCGGGTTCCGCTTCGAGGATCGCGGCGTCGCAGCGCGCGTTGCGGATCCGTTCGCGGGCATGGGCGTCGCGACGCAGCTTGTTGGCGGTCGGATCAACATCGTCGTCACGAACTCGCGACACGAGCCGACGGCGGCGTTTCGACAGCTCGAGCTGGCCCGGTTCGGCAATGCGCGTTCCACTGTCGACCCTGCGCTCGGCACGGCGTTCGCGGGCTGGGGCGCTTCGTTCGTCGACCTGAAGAACACGGGTGAACCCGCGCTCGTCATCGCGACGGGTGCCATTCCGGTCACGAGCCTCACACGTGACGCGGAAACCGTGCGCGTCCTCGGACCGTCCGGAACCGCGTTCGCGAACGCCGGCGGCAAGACGCCGGTGCTGAACGGACGCGGGCTCGCAGCGGCGGACGTCGACAACGACGGACGCATGGAGGTCGCGATCAACACGATCGGCGGGAACCTCGTGCTGCTTCGGCCGAGCGGCCCGAGAGGGCACTGGGTCGACGTGAACCTCTCTCGCTTTGTTCCCGGAGCAGTTGTCATGGCGGTGACGCCGAGCGGCGAGACAGTGTCGGCGACGGTGCAGGCCGGCGGCAGCTACCTGTCGTCAGAGGATCCTCGAGTCCATCTCGGTCTCGGTGCGGCGACGCGGCTCGCGTCGCTCACCGTCGTGTATCCGTGGGGGCGTTACACGCGCATGAGAGGGCTCGCTGCAGACAGGATCGTCGACATTCGGGTGCCGGCGCGGCCTTCGGTGCACACTCCCGCCACACCGCGTTCTTCGCTCGCCCGCTGCTCGAGCGCAACGCCGCCGCAGTCGCTCGCGCGTGTCTGGGACCGCGCCGCCGTGGCGGTGCTGCGCATCGGCGGCGCCACATCGCCCGAGCAGGCGCGCGACCTGCTCGATCTGTCGCTCGCGATGTCGCGCGCGCATGCGGCTGCTGGGCCGACAGCGCTCAACTACGCCGCATACCGCCTGCTCCTGTGGCGCGCGTCGTTCGGAACGAACCTGAGCCGAACATTTGGACGGCTCACGACGCAGCTGCGTGCGCTCTGCCTCTCGCCGGGCTTCTTCTCGACGGCGGGCACGTCGCCCGCCGCAGTGGGCAACCGCATCGCAGCGGCGGCGATCGCTGCCGGCGGCAGCGACGGCTCTCTCGAGGCGCAGCACTACTTCGACTCGAGCTACACGGCGCCCAACGCTCCGCTCGATGTGAATCAGGCCGGCTCGACCGTGCACGACGCGACGTTCTGGCAGCCGCTCGGCCGCGGCCGTGTGAGCCAGTCGTTCGCCGACGCGCAGTGGGGTCACGTCCGCACGTTCGCGGCCGGACGGCTTCCCGCAGCAGGCTCGCCGCCCTTCTCCGCGGCGACGGATTCGACGTACCGCAAGGCTGCCGTCGACGTGATTCGCGCGACGGCGTCGAGCACGACGGCTGCGAAGGGCGACGCCTCGCCGCTCGCCTGGAACCTTGCCGCGGACGCGCTCCCGCCGGTTGCGCTGAAGAAGGACCTGCACCTCCTCGTCGTCCTGAACGGCGCGCTGAACGACGCCGCCGTCGCCGTCTGGCGCGCGAAGCGCACCTACCAGGCGCCGCGTCCGATCTCGATGATCCGCTATCTCGCGTTCACGGATCAGCTGCCGCTCGTGCCGGGCCTCGTCAAGCGCGGCCACGGCCGGACACTTGTGCGCTCGCACGGCCGCTGGATCCCGGGCGCGCGGTGGACGCCGCTCGCATCGACGCCGGCGTCGCCCGGCTGGGTGTCAGAGCAGAGCGCGTTCGCGTTCGCGGCGAACGAGGTGCTCACGGCGCTCACCGGGCGCTCGTTCGAGCGCGAGGCCTCGCGCGCGAGTGGCGCCGCGCTCGCGAACGGGATCGAAACGCCGGCGGATGCGACCGCGGGCCGCACGCTCGGGATCGCGGTTGCCCGCCGAGCGCTAGCGCCCTGAGCGCGCCTGGAGGCGCCGGGCGAACGTGTCGAGCGTCACGGCCCCGAGAAGGACGAGGCCCGTGATGATGTAGATCCAGCCGTTCGAGACGTTCAGCGTGTTCAGGCCGTTCTGCAGCGTGCCGATCAGGAGCGCGCCGAGCAGCGCGCCGCGCACCTCGCCGCGTCCGCCGAACAGGCTGACGCCGCCGATGACGGCCGATGCGATCGCGTTCAGCAGCAGGTTTCCGGGCGGGAACGTCAGCGCAACCGAGTTCACCTGCGCCGCGAAGATGATCCCGCCGATGCCCGCCGTTGCGCCCGAGATCGCAAAAACGAGGACGCGGATCCGTGGCACGCTGATACCCGCGCGGCGCGCAGCCTCGGCGTTGCCGCCGACGGCGTAGACGTGACGGCCGAACGTCGTCCACTTCGCGAGGAACGTCAGGAGGACGAAGAAGAGGACGATGATCACGCCGGCGAGCGGAAGCCCTTCGGGAGTCAGGATGATCTTCCCGTGGTTCGCGATCGCGACCGTGCCGAACGCCGTGATGGCGATCCCGAGGCCCTTCAACGTGACGATCATCCAGTTCTGCTGCGCGATCTGCGTCCCGCGGGCGACGATCATCTTGTAGAGGATGCTGAGCGGATAGAGCGCCGTGATGACCGCGGCGACGATCCAGCCGAGCCAGTGCGAGAAGATGTACGCGTCGGTGTAGTTGATCCAGCGGTCCTGAATGATGATCGTCCCGCGTTGCTCGAGCTTGTTCAGGATCACGCCTTGCCAGATCAGGAAGCCGCCGAGCGTGACGACGAAGGACGGGACGCCGACGAACGCGACGATCGAGCCCTGGAAGGCGCCGATCGCCGCACAGGCGAGGACTGCGATCAGCATTGCGAGGATGCCGTTCATCTGCCAGCTCGAGCCCGGCAGCTGCAGCTCCGCGACGATCAGCGCGCCGATCCCTGCGACGTACCCGATCGAGAGATCGATTTCGCCGAGGAGGAGGACGTAGACGACGCCGTAGGCCAGCATCGCGGTGCCGGCCGTCTCCTCGATTAGGTTGACGAAGTTGACGGCGGTGAAGAAGTTCGTCGCGGTGAGGCCGAAGATGATGACGACGAGGATCTGGCCGACGATGATCGGAGCCGGGCCCAGATTGCCGGTGCGGAGGTTGAGCCAGGCGCGCTGGTAGAGCCCGGCGAAGCCGTCCGGGATCTCCTCTTCCTCGAGCTGTGTGGGCCGGTCGGGGCCGACGACGTCGGCGTCAGCGGTCGTCACGCGGGCGCCTCCTCGGCCGCGGGAATTCCCGCCACCTTCGTCGGGATGCCGGCGGTGATCGCCTCGACGACGGTCTGCTGCGTCGTCGTGCGGCGGTCGAACACGCCGATGTCCCGGCCGAGCCGCATGACGGTGATGCGGTCGGCCGTCTCGAACACGTCGTGGAGGTTGTGCGAGATGAGAATGACGCCGAGGCCCTGCTCGCCCAGCCGGCGCACGAGCGCGAGCACCTGCTCGGTCTGCGCCACGCCGAGCGCGGCCGTCGGCTCGTCGAGGATGACGAGCTTCGAGTTCCACATGACGGCACGCGCGACGGCGACCGACTGCCGCTGACCGCCGGAGAGGGTTGCGACCGTCTGGCGGACCGACTTGATCGTCGTGACGGCAAGCGAGGCCAGCGTCTCGGCTGTGTGCTGCTCCATCGGCGCCTCCGACAGGATCTGGACGCGATTGACCTCGCGTCCGAGATACATGTTCTGGACGACGTCGAGGTTGTCGCAGAGCGCGAGATCCTGGTAGACGACCTCGATCCCGAGGTGGGCGGCGTCCTTCGGCCCGTGGATGTGTACCTCGTTCCCCTCGAAGAAGATCTGGCCGCTGTCCGGCGCATGCGTGCCGGCGATGCACTTGATCAGCGTCGACTTGCCGGCGCCGTTGTCGCCGACGAGGGCCATGATCTCACCGGGCCGCACCTCGAAGTCGACCTGGTCCAGCGCCATCACCGACCCGAAGGTCTTCGTGATGCGGCGGATCTCGAGGAGAGGGGTCCCGTTCGCGCTCACGTTCAGGGTGTTTCTACTAAAGGAAGGACGGAGGCGCCAACTCTGACGCCTCCGTCCGAGCCGTGCCGACTAGCAGTACTGCTTGTAGTCGCCGATGCAGACCTGGCTCTTCTTCAGGAACTTGTCGGTGAACAGGCGCTTGTAGTTCGCCTTTGTGATCCACACGACAGGAAGTGCCAATGTCGGCTCCTTCGCCTTACCGTTCAGGCGGAAGCCGTTGGTCTTCGGCTTCTGGCCCTTGAGCAAGGCAACCGCGGCAGCAGCTGCGGCGTTTGCCTCGTCCGGCACGTACTTGTAGACCGTTCCGGTCTGCCAGCCCGCGATGATGTACTGGATGCCCTGCACAGACGCATCCTGACCGCTGAGCGGAAGCGGCTTGAGGCCCTTCGCCTTGAGGTCGGCCACCACAGCGCCGGCGATGTTGTCGTTCGCCGCGAGGATGCCCTGGATGTTGTTGTTCGTCTTCACGAGCATCTGGTTGAAGATGGTCGCCGCGTTGTTCGCATCCCAGTCGGGCACGAACTGCGCGGGGCCCTTCGTGAGCGCGCCGCTCTTGAAGAGCGGGTTGAAGACGGCGTCGTTGCCGCTCTTGAACCAGAACGCGTTCTGGTCGGTCTGGCCGCCCCAGAGCTGGGCGATGACGGCGCCCTTCTTGTACGTCCCCTTCGCCTTCATGGCCGAGACCACGCCGTTGGCCTGCGCCTGGCCGACTGCCTTGCCGTCGAAGGTGACGTAGACAGAGGCGGAGCCGCCCGTGACCTGGCGGTCGTAGTCGATTGCCTTACCGCCCTTCGAGGTGAAGAGCTTCTCGATCGACGCGGCCGAGCCGTTGTCGAGAGACGTCTCGACGACGACCTTGGCGCCGCGTGCAAGGCACGACTGCGCCTGTGCCTTCTGCTTCAGAGGGTCGTTCAGCGCGTTGGTGATCGAGTACGAGACGCCGGCCGCCTTCAGCGCCTTGGCGAAGTCGGGAGCGTCGAACTGCACCCACCGGACTGAGGACTTCGTGTCCGGGAGGAGGACGCATACGTCGATGTTCGCCGCCTTCTTCGAGGTGGCCGCCATGGCGGTCGTCACCACGAACGTTGCGAGGCCGGAAGCCGCGACCAAGGTCGCGATCAGCCTCAAAGAACTCTTCCTCACTAGCCTCTCCTTACGTCGGGACGGGGGTTCGATCTTCAAACTTCCCGTTCCGCTGCCCCGAAGTCAAGGGCGCACCGACAAGTGAACGGAGACACAATGGATCTCGAGGGCAAGGTCGCAGTGATCACGGGCGCGAGCCGCGGCATCGGAGCTGCGACGGCGAGGCTCCTGCACGCGCGAGGGGCCAAGGTGGGTCTCGGATCCAGAAGCGGGGACGATCTCGGGCTCGACGGCGTCGTCGCGCATCCCTGCGACGTTCGCGACCTCGAGGCCCTCGTCAGCCTGTGCGATGCGACGGCCGAGGCGTTCGGCGGCATCGACATCGTGGTCGCGAACGCCGGCGTCGGTGCCTACGGCCCGTTCCTCGATCTCCCCCGGGAGCATCTCGACGAGATGCTCGACGTGAATCTGAAGGGGACGATCTACGCGATCCGGGCTGCGCTGCCGCACATGCTCGGGCGGGAAGGCGACGTGATCACGCTTGCCTCCGAAGCCGGGCGACGCGGTCTCCCGCTCGAGGCGGTGTACTGCGCGTCGAAGTTCGGCCAGGTCGGCTTCACGCGGGCGCTCGACCACGAGCTGCGTGAGCAGGGAATTCGCTGCACGAACATC
The DNA here is from genome assembly GCA_036265735.1 of Gaiellaceae bacterium. Taxonomy (GTDB): domain Bacteria; phylum Actinomycetota; class Thermoleophilia; order Gaiellales; family Gaiellaceae; genus Palsa-739. The sequence continues at coordinate 18,627 of DATAOK010000039.1, read as the reverse complement.
TGCCCCGGTGGTGTGGCAACCGATTTCGCGCTCGAGGAAGGCCGCGGGCGCACGCACGACGTGCTGCCCGGGATGATGACGGCAGAGGACGTCGCGGAGATCGTTGTCTTCGCGCTCGAGCGGCCGCGGCACCTGCGCATCCTCGAGACGGCGCTGCGTCCGATGAGCGAGCCGAGCTGGGGCTAGCGCTTGCCGACCGCGGTCAGCGCGTAGCCACCCTCCAGCATCGCGGGCGCCCTGGCCGCCAGCCGCTCGGGGCTCGGCACGTCCCAGCCGAGCGAGTCGGCGAGGCGCGTGATCATGTTGAACAGCGCGCAGACGGTGGCGGCGTCGAGGAGCGCCTGCTTGGAGACGCCGGCGTCGTACACGCGGCTCGCGTCCGCCGGCGTCAGCTCGTCGGGCCGTAGCGTCAGTTGCTCGATGAAGGCGAGTGTCGCGTGCAACTCGGGTCCGAGCGGCGCGGTTCGCCAGTCGGCCACGACTGCGTTCCAGACATCCTCACCGAGGGCGTACGACGCGACCGCGCCGTGGGAGCTCATTCAGAACGGGCATTGGTTGAGGAGCGACGTGAAGGCGGCGAACAGTTCGCGCTCGCCCGCGCTCCAGTCGGACTGCCCGCGCATCACGACGTCGAGCGCCTCGGAGAACGGGCGGCCGAAGATCTCCGGCCGGTACATGATCGTCTTCACGACGCCGAGCGGCTCGGCGCCGCTCCGCTCGCGGATCTGGTCGAGCGCCGCGGCTTCTGCCGGTGCGTGGCCGTGGTCGACGACGGCGAGCCTCATTCGAGCACCTTGCGTGCGCGGTCGAGGCGGCGAAAGCCCTCTTCGGCGGCGGCTCGCACCAGCTGTTCGAAGACGGCGTCCTCGGAGCCCGCCGCGGTTGTCGCCGCTTCGATGTCGGCGTCGGTGACGGTGTACGCACGCTCGTGCACCTTGGCGAGCAGCGGTGCGAGTTCGTTCGGCGGAGGCGGCAGCGCGTTGATTGCTGCGCGGAGGTCGTCGAGCATGCGTCCTACGTTATGCGCGGAGCAGTACCTCGAGTGCGGTTCCGCGTCCGGGGATCGAACGCAGCGAGAAGCCGCCGTCGATCGACGCCGCGCGCTCGCGCATGTTCTTCAGGCCCTGGCCGGCCCCCGGCTGCTCTCCGTCGAAGCCGTCTCCGTCGTCTGTGATCGTGACGAAGCGCTCGCCGAAGTCGCGCTGTCCGATCGTCACCTCGGCGCGGGTCGCGTTCGCGTGCCTGCGGACGTTTGCGAGCCCTTCCTGCACGATGCGGAAGATCTCGATCTGCTCGTCGGGTGCGAGCCGGATCGCGCGGTCGACCTCGAGGTCGACCTCGAGACCGCCGTCTGCCGTGAGCACGTCGACGTAGCGTCGAAGCGCGGCGTCGAACGGCGCCGTTCCGCTTGCCGACGACAGCGCGAGAATCGCGAACCGTGCCTCCTGCTGCGCGAGCGCCGCGGCCTCTTTCAGTCGCGGCACCGCTTCCTCGAGCGGTGCACCGTTCTCGATCATCGACGCGTGTGTCGAGACCGCGAAGAGATATTGCGCAAGGCCGTCGTGGATCTCGCGTGCGACGCGTGCACGCTCTTCCGCGACCGCGCGTCCGAACTCGGCGAACGCGATCGCGCGCCAGGCGCCGACGAGGATCACGATGTACGCGAGCATGCGCAGGAAGTCGCTCTGCGACACGAACGAGCTCGCGAGCAGCGGCTGGAAGACGAGGTGCAGCGCACCGAAGAGCATCAGCGTGAATCCGAGTGCGAGCCAGCGCGCGAGGTCGTCGTTCTTGCGCACGAAGCGGAGTCCCCAGCCGATGACGCAGATGAGGCAGACGAGCGCCTGCAGGGCGAGCGTGCCGGTGAGGTAGAACGGCTGCGGCTGGCCGCGCGGCGGGCTCAGCTCGGGGAGCGCCTGTCCGAGCGCGCGCAGCAGTGACCACGCGACGAAGAGCGAGATGCCGGCGGCCGCGACAGCGTTCGCGATCGACCACTCACGGTACTTGCTGCGGCCGCGCATGAACGGCGCGAGCGCGATCAGCGTCTGGCCGAGGATCGCCCCGATCAGCGATGCCCACGCCTCGGCTGGCGCGACGGGCCCGCCCCCGAACGTCGGCCCGATCGCGAAGACGGCGCCCGAGAGTGCCGTGACGAAGAAGCCGGTGGCGAGGAAGAGGTCGACTCGCCGGCCTTCGACCGAATAGCGGGCGGCGGCGAGGACGGCGACGAGGAGCCCGGCCCCGGACATCGCCGTCTGGAGGACGAGGCGGAGCTCGGGGAGATCCCAGTGGGTCCGGAGTGCCGGATAGGCGAGGAAGAGCGCGAGGCTTGCGCCGAGGAGGCCTGCGAGCAGGATTTCGCCCCAAAGCCAGCTCTGGGACTCGTTCCGGTCGTCTCGTTTCACCTTCCTCTTATCGGCAGGAGGGTTCCTGCCGATAGGGGTCGGAGTGCCCTCGACCATCCTCATCGTCGACGATCACCCGCTCACCCGCGAGGCTCTCTCGTCGCTTTTGCGTGCCCACGGCTTCGAGGTCGTCGGGTGCGCGTCCGACGGAGCAGAGGCGGTCGTCGAGGCGGCACGGCTCCAGCCGGATCTCGTCCTGCTCGACCTGTCGATGCCCGGCGTCGACGGGATCAGCGCCCTGCCGAAGCTGCGCGAGGCTGCGCCGGAGTGCGAGGTCGTCGTGCTGACGGCGTCCGGGACCGAGGAGAACCTGCTCCACGCGATTCGGGCGGGGGCGGCAGGCTATCTCCTGAAGACCGAGCCGCCGGAGAAGATCGCGTCGTTCCTCGACGGTGTCGCGAACGGCGAGGCTGCGCTGTCGGGCGCGGTCGCGCGGCGGCTGCTCGACCAGGTGCGAACCGGCAACGGCCGCGGCTCGGGCGTGCCGGACGCGATTGCGGCGGCGCTGTCGGCGCGCGAGGTCGAGGTGCTGCTGTTACTGGACGACCACCTCGGCACAGACGAGATCGCGAAGCGGCTGTTCATCTCCGAGCACACCGTCCGCTCGCACGTGAAGAGCCTCCTGCGGAAGCTCGGCGTGTCCTCGCGGCGCGAGGCGCTCGAGCATCTCGCCGTCGCACGCGCTGCGTAAAGCGGTGCGATCCCCCACCGCGGGGGATGCCGTTCACCCGCGGCAGGGCACGAGTGCAGCGCCGGGTTCGCCGATCCCTTCAGGAGGCAAGACTTCCCCTTCAGGGACTGGCGATGACTACGGCAGCGAAGAGGCCCCGCGAGGGCCTCTTCGCTTTAACCGTTGAAGCCCTCGAGCGCTGCCTCGACCAGTCCTGGCAGCGTCGCCGGGTCGTAGCCGCCCTCGAGCACTGCCGCGACGCGAGGGGCCATTGCCGCGCAGCGGCGTGACAGCTCGCGGAAGCCGTCGCCCGTCACCTCCATGAACGCGATCGGGTCGTCGGCGTGCGCATCGAAGCCGGCCGAGACGAGCACGAGCTCCGGCTCGAAGTCGGCGACCGCCGGCTCGACGATCTGCTCGAACGCGGCGACATACACGTCGTCGCCACACCCCGCAGAGAGCGGCACGTTCAGCGTCGTCTCGCCCTGGTCCTCCGGGCCCCCGGTGCCGGGATAGAACGGCCACTGGTGCAGCGACACGAACAGGACGGTGTCGTCGTCGCGGAAGATCGCTTCCGTCCCGTTGCCGTGGTGCACGTCGTAATCGATGATCGCGACGCGGCCGAGCCCGAGCTCGCGTTGCGCCACGCGCGTCGCGATTGCGACGTTGTCGAAGATGCAGAAGCCCATCGCGCGGTCGCGCAGCGCGTGATGCCCCGGCGGTCGCACGAGTGCGAAGCCACCGGTGAGCGCTGCCTCGATCGCTGTGCCGGCCGCGAGCGCAGCGCCTTCGTATGTCGTCTCGCTCGCAACGGTGTCGCCGTCGAGCCACGTGCGCGCCTCGATCGACTTCATGCGCTGGACGTGCTCCGGCGCGTGGCAGAGCAGCAGCTCCTCCTCGGTTGCCGGGCGGCCTTCGCGCGCCTCCGGAAAGCGCTGCACCAACGCCTCGAGGCGCGCCGGGTTCTCGGGATGGTGACCGGTCGGATGCAGGTGCGCGAGCGCGGGATGCGTCAGGACGTCGATCTGACGGTCTCGTCGAGCTGCTCGAGTGACGTGCCGCGTGCGTGCGCGATGCCGACGAGGTAACAGAGCAGCGGCGCGTTCGTCCGCGCGCCGCTCGCATGCGCGGCGTGCCCCGCGAGCTGAAGCAGACGATCCTCGGCGTCGTCCGACAGCTCGAGCTCCGCGCGGTCGACTCCGGCCGCCGCGGCAAGCGCGTCGGCGCGGGCTGACAGCCATTCGTTCACGCGAGGGAGGCTAGACGGTCGGCAAGACCGTTGAGCCCGAGACCTCTGACAAAGGTGGACGCCTCCGACCAGGTGGGTGTCTGGGTCTGGAGGGGAGGAAGGGGGGCAGAGGCGTCCATCTGCGCGATTCGACGGTAGAGGCGCAAGTCCTCCGCCTCCGCCGCGAAGCGGCCGGCCGCGAGCACGTCCTCGAGCGTCCGGTACTGGCCGAGCAGCTCGGCCGCCTTCTTCGGGCCGACGCCGCGCGCGCCCGGCAGCTTGTCCGACGGGTCGCCGCGGAGCGCGATCAGATCGGGCACCTGCTCGGGATCGACGCCGTACCGCTCCCGAACCTCCGTCGGTCCGATCCGTGCGATCTCGCTGACGCCCTTGACCGGCGCGAGGATCGTGATCGTGTCGGTCACGAGCTGGTACGCGTCGCGGTCGGACGTCGCGACGAGCACGTTGCCCTTCCAGGCGCGCGTCGACGCCGCGAGGAAGTCGTCGGCCTCGTAGCCTGGCGCCTTGCCGACGAAGAAGCCGAGCTTCTCCGTCAGCTGGGGCAGGATCGCGAGCTGCTCGATGATCGAGTCCTCGAACACGCGACCGGACTGGTAGAGCTCGTACGCCTCGTGCCGGTATGTCGGCACCTCGAGCGTGTCCCAGCCGACGAGCACTGCGTCCGGGCGCTCCTGCTCCCAGAGGCGCGACACCATGTTCCCGAACCCGACGACTGCGTTCAGCCGCACCGACTTCGGCATCGAGTGATACGCGCGATGCGCGAACGAGTCGCCGTCGACTGCAAGGAGCGTCTTGCTCACAGTGACTCCTCGAGCTCGAGGATCCGGTCCATCAGCCGGGACGTCGCCTCGCGTGCCGCCTCGCTGAGCTCACGGTCGCGCAGGTCGTCGATCGGGACGGGCTCGCCGTAGGCGACGCGCAGCGCGCCGAGCCGTGTCAACTTGTCCGTGCCTTTCACCGCCGCGGGCACGAGCGGCACGCCTGCCTCGAGCGCGATGCGCGCAGCGCCCGAACGCGGCCGCGCCTCGTGCCGCTTGACGAGCCCTTTCGTCCGGCGCGTGCCCTCGGGGAACATCGCAACGATGTGGCCGCCGCGGGCAAGGCCGACAGCCGTCTCGATCGCAACGGTGTCGCGCTGGCCGCGATGCACGGGAAATGCACCCGCGTGCCGCAGTACGAGTGTCAACGGAAACCAGTAAAGCTCCGACTTCGCCATGAAGCGGAGGTACCGCCTCGGCCAGAGCGGGAGGCCCAGCGGCCAGGGATCCAAGCTCGACACGTGGTTGCACGCGAGCACGAAACCGCCCTCCGCAGGGAGGTTGTCGCGGCCTCGGGCGCGCAGTCTGTAGAAGCCGTACAGGACAGGCGCAGAAAGGCCTGCGATCACGTTGTAGAGGGCGCTGGGCCGCATACGGGGAGTATTCAACCTGGCGCCCCCTCGCTATCGTGACCCGCCGGTGGCTTCCTCGGAACCCAAGCGGCTCGTGATCGTTGAGTCGCCGGCGAAGGCGCGGACGATCAAGAGCTATCTCGGCGACGACTTCGTCGTCGAGTCGAGCGTGGGCCACATTCGCGATCTCCCCGAGCGCGCGGCCGACATCCCGGACGAATATAAGAAGGAGAAGTGGGCCCGGCTCGGTGTCGACATCGAGCACGACTTCGCGCCGCTCTACATCGTCGATCCCGACAAGAAGAAGAAGGTCTCGGAGCTGAAGAAGCTCCTGAAGGGCTCGGACGAGCTCTGGCTCGCGACGGACGAAGACCGCGAGGGGGAGGCGATCGCCTGGCATCTCCTGGAAGTCCTGAAGCCGAAGGTGCCGGTGCGACGGATGGTCTTCCACGAGATCACGAAGGAAGCGATCAACCGCGCCCTCGATCAGACGCGCGACATCGACGAGCGACTCGTCGACGCGCAGGAGACGCGGCGGATCCTCGACCGGCTCTACGGCTACGAGGTCTCGCCCGTGCTCTGGAAGAAGATCACGCGCGGCCTCTCCGCCGGCCGCGTGCAGTCGGTCGCGACACGCCTCGTCGTCGAGCGCGAGCGCGAGCGGATGAAGTTCCGCGCGGCGACGTGGTGGGACATCGAGGGGACGTTCGATCCCGAGTCGTTCCAGGCGCGGCTCGTCGCCGTCGACGGCAAGCGCGTCGCACTCGGACGCGACTTCGGCAACGACGGCGAGCTCAGGAACGCCGACGCGCTGCAGCTCGACGAGGAGGCCGCTCGCGGGCTCGCGTCCCGGCTCGAAAGCGCGGCCTTCGCCGTCTCGCGCGTCGAGCGGAAGCCGTACTCGCGGCGGCCGAGCGCTCCGTTCATGACCTCGACGCTGCAGCAGGAGGCGAGCCGCAAGCTGCGCTACTCCGCGCAGACGACGATGCGCATCGCCCAGCGGCTCTACGAGAACGGCTACATCACGTACATGCGCACCGACTCGACGACGCTGTCAGAGACGGCGTTGACGGCGGCGCGCAACCAGGCGGGCGACCTCTACGGCGCCGACTACGTCCCCGACGCGCCGCGCCGCTACGAGCGGAAGGTGAAGAACGCGCAGGAAGCGCACGAGGCGATCCGCCCCGCCGGCGACACGTTCCGTCTGCCGAAGTCGCTCGAGCGCGAGCTGAACCGCGACGAGCACGCGCTGTACGAGCTGATCTGGATGCGCACGATCGCCTCGCAGATGAAGGACGCGGCGGGGCAGACGGTCTCGATGCGCATCGCGGGCACATCGACGCAAGGCGAGCAGGCGGAGTTCGGGACGTCCGGCACCGTGATCACGTTCCGCGGCTTCCTCGCTGCGTACGAGGAAGGCCGCGACACCGACGACTCGGACGACGACGAGCGGCGGCTTCCGAACCTGAGCGAGGGCGACGCGGTCGAGGCGAAGAAGCTCGAGCCGCAGGGGCACGAGACGAATCCGCCGCCGCGCTACACCGAGGCGACGCTCGTGCGCACGCTCGAGGAGCTCGGGATCGGGCGACCGTCGACGTACGCGTCGATCATCGGCACGATCCTCGACCGCGGCTACGTCTTCAAGAAGGGCACAGCGCTCGTCCCGTCGTTCCTCGCGTTCTCGGTGGTCAACCTGCTCGAAGAGCATTTCGGACGCCTCGTCGACTACGGGTTCACCGCGTCGATGGAGGACGACCTCGACCGAATCGCCGCCGGCGATCAGGACCGCCTTGCGTGGCTGCGGCGCTTTTACTACGGCGAGGACGGCGACGAGGGCCTGCAGGAGCTCGTCTCCGATCTGGGCGCGATCGACGCGCGCGAGATCAACTCGATCGAGCTCGGGGGCGGGATCGTGCTGCGCGTCGGCCGGTACGGGCCGTACCTCGAGCGCGACGGGCAGCGCGCAAACGTGCCCGACGACGTCGTGCCGGACGAGCTCACCGTCGAGAAGGCGGAGGAGCTGCTCGCGCAGCCGTCCGGCGACCGCGAGCTCGGCGCCGACCCGCAGTCCGGGCACGAGGTCGTCGCGCGCACGGGCCGCTACGGGCCGTACGTCACTGAGGTGCTCGAGGACGGCGCGAAGGAGAAGCCGCGCACGGCGTCGCTCTTCAAGTCGATGTCGCTCGACACGGTCACGCTCGAACAGGCGCTCGAGCTGCTGTCACTTCCGCGTGTGATCGGGGAGTCCGAGGGCGAAGAGGTGACCGCGCGCAACGGCCGCTATGGGCCGTACGTGCAGAAAGGCAAGGAGTCGAGGTCGCTCGACACCGAGGAGCAGATCTTCTCGATCTCGCTCGAGGACGCCCTCGCGCTCCTCGCCCAGCCGCGGCAGCGGCGGGGCCAGCGCCAGGCGGCCGCCCCGCTCAAGGAGGTCGGCGCCGACCCGGTGAGCGGCAAGCCGATCGTGGTCAAGTCCGGGCGGTTCGGGCCGTACGTCACGGACGGCGAGACGAACGCGAGCCTGCGGAGCGGCGACGACCCCGAGGCCATCACGCTCGACCGGGCGATCGAGCTTCTGGCCGATCGGCGCGCCCGTGGTCCGGCCAAGAGGCCCGCCCGCGGGTCGTCCAAGCGGAAGTCCACGTCCCGCAAGCGCAAGTCCTGACAGTTCAACTTTTTCCGGCCGCCGGACGTCGTAGAATGTGCGGGTCGGGATCCGCTGACGCGCGCCTAAAACCGCCGTTCCGCTCGATCGGAATACCAAGAGGCGCCACGCTCGTTTCCCTCGACAAGCACATGATCGTGCAAGCGCAGGTTTTGGCTCCTACAGTGAGAAGGCCGCTCGACGGCCCGACGCAGCACCGAAAGGACTGAGAAGACCCTGACGCAGAATCAGCTGCACGAATTGCTCGAGACGGATCAAGCCCGCGCGATGGTCGAGGTCGCGCAGGAGCGTGGCTACCTGGAGCCGGCGGAGCTCGAGGCGTTCGCGGTCGAGCTCGACCTCACCGACGAGGATGTCGAGGAGCTGACCGCGGAGCTCGAGAAGATCGGGCTCGAGATCTCGACGCCTGCCGCGGAGGCCGAGAAGGAAAAGGAGAAGGAGGCGGAGCTCGCTGCCGCCGAAGCTGCTGCCGCCGCGAGCGGCGCGGCCGACAGCCTCCAGCTCTTCCTTGCCGACGTCGGTCGTCACAAGCTGTTGACCGCCGCGGACGAGGTGATGCTCGCGAAGCGGATCGAGCGCGGGGACGAGCGCGCGAAGCGGCACATGATCGAGTCGAACCTGCGCCTGGTCGTCTCGATCGCGAAGGGCTATCGCGGGCTCGGCGTCCCGTTCCTCGACCTGATCCAGGAGGGAACGCTCGGGCTGAACCGCGCGGTCGAGAAGTTCGACTGGCGGCGCGGCTTCAAGTTCTCGACGTACGCGACGTGGTGGATCCGCCAGTCGGTGCAGCGCGCGGTTGCCAATCACGCGCGGACGATCCGCGTGCCGGTGCACGTCGTCGAGCGCCAGCAGAAGCTGTCGCGCGCGGCGCGGCGGCTCGAGGTCGAGCTCGGCCGCGAGCCCACGAAGGAGGAGCTTGCGGAGGCAACCGGCCTGCCGATGCAGCACGTCGACGAGGCGCTGTCTGCTGCTCACGCGTCGGTCTCGCTGAACCAGACGGTCGGCGCGGACGACGAGGGCGAGCTCGGCGATCTGTTCGCAGACCGCGAGGCGGCCGATCCGTTCGAGGAAGCGGAGGAGTCGCTGCGAAGGCAGGGCGTGCGTCGTGCACTCGACGCGCTGCCCGAGCGCGAGCGGCGCATTCTCGAGCTGCGCTTCGGCTTCGAGGGCGAGCCGTGGACGCTCGAAGCAATCGGCCACGAGCTCGATCTGACGCGCGAGCGCGTCCGCCAGCTCGAGGGGCAGGCACTCGCCCGCCTCGGCGCGCTGCGCGACCTCATTCACGTCGCCGCTTAGAAAAGCGACGGCTCTTCGGAGCCAGACCCTTTGCGGGGTCTGGCTCCGCTGTGCTGCCTCCGCGGCCCAGGAGAACTCTGAGTCCTCCGCATCGCGGAAAGGATCATGTCCTTGTCGAGCGGAACGATCTGCAGCTCCGCCGGAGGCCGCCGAATAAAGGTCCCGACGAGGAAGAGCTCGTCAAGGCTGACAACGGACGCTGAGTTCACGGCATGTCCGCAGGCGGCAAGGCCGGCCTCGATCTCGAGATGCGCGCCTCCACCCGGCGGCAGCGTGCGCTCAGCCGCGACGCGGCCACCGGCGAGGAAGTACGCACGGACATGTCCCGGCTCGGCCGCCGGCACGAGCAGGCAACGCTGCAACGCCCTGAGCCGTTCGAGCCGCTCGAGCTCGCGGCACACGTGCTCGAGCGACTGCAGCCGGTCGCGCAGGCGCGCGGCGTCCTCGTAGCGCTGCGCCTCCGCGAGCTCGACGAGCCGACGCCGCACACGCGGCAGCGCACGCGACGGCCGTTCGAGCTCGCCCGGCAGCAGCGCGCGGGCGGCCAGCTGCGCGCGCCGTCGCGAACGGATCGGGCCCACGGAGCTCTCGCGCGTCGACGCGACAACGGCGTCGCCGCGCTGCCGCAACCAAACGTAGCGATCGGGTCGCGCAACCCGAGCGTTCGCGGGCGGGCGCAGCTCTTCGATCAGCCGCAGCTCGACGAGCGCAGCCTCGAGCTCAGAGCCGAGCACGCGCCACTCGATCCGCTCGACTGCGGCAAGCGCCGCCTCGACTTGCGGGCGCTGACGCTCCGAACGGAAATACGAGCGCAACCGCGAGCGCAAGTTGCGCGCGCGACCGATGTACAACACCTCGTCGTTCCGGTCGTGGAAGAGATAGACGCCGGGCCGCGTCGGCGCGCCGTATGCAAGCTCTCGCTTGTCGAACACCCGCCGCGTTCGCGTCGCGGCGAGCGCGACGAGCTCTGCGACGGTGCGTGCGCCGCGTTCCTGCGCGAGACCGATCAACGCTAGGAGCACCTCGGCCGTCGCCTGCGCATCCGGGAGCGCGCGGTGGCACGGCTGCACCGACGTCCCAAAGAAATAGGACAACTGCGCGAGGCTCGCGCGCGGCACGCGTCCGGCGAGCAGACGGCGCGCGAGGGCGACCGTGTCGACGACCGGGGCTGCGAGCCGCGAGCCGGTAAGCCGTTCCGTCTCGCGGTCGAGGAACGCAAGATCGAAGCGCGCATTATGGGCGACAAGAACCGAGTCGCCGGCGAAACGGAGGAAGTTGTGGACCGCGGCGGCCGCCGGAGGTGCGCCGCGCAGCTGCCGGTCGGTCAGCCCGGTGAGCGCGGACACCGCCGGCCCGAGCGGGACGCGCGGGTCGACGAGCGTCTCGAACTCGTCGACCACCTCGAAGCCGACGATCTTGACCGCCCCGATCTCGCAGATCTGTGAGCTACCGGGCCGCAGGCCCGTCGTCTCGAGATCGACAACGACGTACACGGCGTCCTCCAACAAGAGCTCGGCGCCGAGCGGCCGCGCAAGGCCGACCGCGTCGCCGGACCACGCGAGCCGCGCATCGGCCTCGACCACCTCCGCGAGCAACGAGCGCGCGAGCGCAACGGGCGCCTGCCGCAGCGCGAAAAGCCGGCGCGCTGCTTCCTCGGCGACCACCGGCCCGCGCCGTTCCTCGACGAGCTCCACCAGCCGGTCGGCCGCGTCTAGCCTCAGCTGCATCGTGAGAAGCGTAGGCGAACATACGTTCGTGCGCCAGCCGACGCCGATGCGGGCGGAGCCGGACCACGCGTCCGAGCAGGTCAGCGAGGCGCTCCCGGGCGAGCCGCTGAGCGTCACGGACGAGGAAAACGGCTGGACTCGAGTGGAGACGGCCTACGACTACACGGGCTGGGTCGAGGCGTCGGCGCTCGGCGGTGAGCCCGACGAGGGCTGGCTCTCACCGACCGCAACCGACCCGATCGCCTACGCGAGAACGCTCATCGGCGCGCCGTACCGCTGGGGCGGCATGACCGACCGCGGAATCGACTGCTCGGGTCTCGTGCACATGAGCTTTCGCGCAACCGGCCGGCTCCTACCGCGCGACGCGCACCTCCAGGAGGCAGCCGGCGAGCCCGTTGCCGCGCCGAGACCGGGAGATCTCGTCTCCTACGGAGACGACAAGCTCGCGGACCATGTTGCGTTTTGGCTCGGCGAGGGCAGGATTCTGCACGCGACCGGTCGCGAGGGAGTTTGTGCGGTCCTGGAGGAACCGGAGCCGCCCGAGCTGCGCTTGCGCAGGCGTCAGTTCTTTCGGTTCTAACTAGCTTCTTGCTGCAAACGTCTGGAAGAATGCAGCGCGCGCTCAGGCGTCGGGGTCGCCTGCGTCGCGACAGCGAATCACAGACCGGGAGGTAAAACTTGAATCGCACGAACCGGGGGAAGTGGCTACTTGCCGCAACCTTCGCGGTCGGGGTCGCGCTGATCGCGGCCGGCTGTGGAGGTGGAGGGAGCAGTAGCGGCGGGGGGTCGAGCACAGGCTCGACCGGAACCACGTCGTCGAGTGGCAAGGCGTTTGCCAACTTCCGCATTGCCTACGACACGGGCATCGACTATCTCGACCCGAGCTTGTCGTACACGGTGCAGGGATGGTCGATCCTGTGGAACACCTACCTGCCGCTGCTCGGCTACAAGCACGTGAACGGGCCTGACGGCGCAACGCTCGTCCCGTACCTGGCGAAGGACATGCCAAAGGTGTCGGCAGACGGCAAGACCTACACGTTCACGCTTCGCAAGGGGCTCAAGTACTCGGACGGGACAGCCGTCAAGGCGAGCGACTTCCCGAAGACGATCGAACGTGACTACGCCGTGAACTCACCGGGCGTCGGCTTCTTCTCGAACATCGTCGGAACCGACTCGATCGCGAAGACCGGCAAGGGGACGATCAGCGGCATCACGGCGAACGACGCGGCCGGAACGATCACGATCCACTTGAAGGACCCTCAGGGTGACTTCGAGTACATCATGGCGACCGAGTTCGCCGCACCCGTTCCGCCGAACTCGCCGAAGAAGGACTCGTCGACGAACCCGCTGCCGTCGACCGGCCCGTACATGATCCAGAGCTACAAGCCGAACAAGTCGGTGATCATCGTCCGCAACCCGAACTTCGACGCGAGCCTGTTCGGAGGGAACGTGCCGGCCGGGAACCCGGACAAGATGACGATCTCGATCCTCGGCGACGCCGGCGTCGCACTTACCGGCACGCTCAAGGGCCAGTACGACTACGACTTCTACCAGCCGCCGAACGACCGCCTGGCCGAGCTGCAGAGCAAATACTCGAACCAGATCAAGGTCTACACGCCGGCCAACACGTTCTATTACTTCATGAACAACCGCGTCGCGCCGTTCAACAACGTGAAGGTGCGCCAAGCGGTCAACTATGCGATCAACCGTGAGGCGCTCGTGCGCATCTACGGCGGGCTCGCGACGCCGACGGAGAACGTCCTGCCGCCGACGTATCCGCAGTACAAGAAGCTGAACCTGTACCCGTACAACGTCGCGAAGGCCAAGCAGCTGATCAAGGCCGCCGGTGCGACGGGTGCGAAGGTCACGGTTTGGACGTCCGACAACGAGTCGCGCCGTGCACCTGAAGCGGGGCAGTACCTCCAGGGTGTCCTCAAGGCGATCGGCTTGAACGCGACGTTGAAGGAGATCCATGCGGCGGTGTACTGGACGACCGTCGGGAACCAGGCGACGAAGTCGCAGATCGGTTTTGCCGACTGGTTCCAGGACTACCCACACCCGCTCGACTGGTTCGACGTGCTGCTCAACGGCGACCGCATCACGCAGACCCACAACAACAACTACTCGAACTTCGACGACCCCTCGGTCAACTCGAAGATCGCAGAGTTGAAGAAGCAGCCGACCCTCACGGCGTCGGTGAATTCACAGTGGGCGAGCGTCGACAAGGCGGCCATGCAGCAGGCAGCATGGGCCCCGTACATCAACCAGCAGGGCATCGACACGTTCAACTCCGACATCGATCTGGGCTGCTACGTGTTCAACGTGCTCTACCAGTTCGACTTCGCGACCATCTGCAAGAAGTGATCGAGCTCGCGTGACTCTGCGTGGGGGGCGCCGTAAGGCGCCCCCTGCGTATTCCGTAGGGAGGTGGTGAGTGGTACAGCAGGCCGAGAGCGAGTTCACGCTCGACACCGCGGCGGAGCTTGCTGCGGCTGCGGGCGGCGGCGCCGCGATCCGGGGACGTAGCCCGTGGTACCTCGCATGGCGCCGGCTTCGGCGCAACTACTTCGCGTTCGCAGCGCTCGCACTCTTCGTGCTCATCGTCGCGGCGTGCATCGCCGCGCCGCTCTACGCCCATCACGTCGCTCACACGGGCGAGTACGACCAGCATGTCCTCGACACGGTCACCGTCAACGGTAAGAAGGTCGACGTCGTCTCTCAGGGCGGCGTCATCAACAACAAGCTCGTCGCGTCGATCCCGATCGGGCCGCAATGGGGCGCTGCCGGTGGAAAGTACGTCCTCGGCGCGGACAATCTCGGACGCGATATCGCCGTGCGCATGCTCTACGGTGGCCGCAACTCGCTGATCGTCGGCATCGGCTCCTCGGCGATCTGCGTCTTCTTCGCCGTCGTGCTCGCACTGTTGGCCGGCTACTTCGGGGGCTGGGTCGACTTCATCATCACGCGATTCTTCGACCTGTTCTACGCGTTCCCGGTCCTGCTGCTCGGCATCGCGCTCGGCTCGGCCCTTGCGATCAGCGGCTTCCATCACGGGCCGATCAACATCCAGAGCGGCAGCCTCTGGATCCCGCTGCTTGTCATCTCCTACGTCTTGATCCCCTATATCGGACGTCCGCTGCGCGGCCAGATCCTGTCCCTGCGCGAAAAGGAGTTCATCGAGGCGGCAATCGCGCAAGGCGCGAGCTCGTTCCGGATCATGTTCTCGGAGCTGCTGCCGAACATCGCGAGCTCGGTCCTCGTGTTCTTCACGCTGATCATCGCGAACAACATCGTCTTCGAGGCTGGGCTCTCGTATCTCGGCGCGGGCGTGCAAGACCCGACGCCGTCGTGGGGCAAGCTCATCTCCCAAGGGCAACAGCTGATCGTGACGCGCCCGATGCTCGCGATCGCGCCCGGCATCGCCATCGTGCTCACCGTGCTGTCACTGAACATCTTCGGTGACGGCCTGCGTGATGCACTCGACCCGCGCGCAAAGGTGCGCGTCGAGCATTAGATGGCGGCGTTCTTCGTCAGACGACTGATCGGCGCGGTGCTCGTTTGCGTCGCGGTGACGTTCATCGTCTTCATCATCTTCATCATCGCGCCCGGCGGTGGCGCGCGCGGTACGGCGGAGCGTATCGCCGGCAAGAACGCGAACCCGCAGCTCGTGAAGAACGTCGAGAAGCAGTGGGGCTTCGACAAGCCGTTCTACGTGCAATACGCGAAGTTGATGCAGCGCATGTTCACGAACAACCTCGTCTCGTACACGAGCCAGGTCCCGGTGCTCTCGCAGATCTGGCAGGACATGCCGGCCACGTTCTCGCTCACGATCGGAGCCGGGATCATCTGGCTCTCGTTCGGCATCCTCGTGGGGGTGATCTCAGCCGTTAGGGCGGGGAGGTGGTCGGATCGCCTCATCACGGTCCTTGCGCTGATCGGCATCTCGATGCCGGTCTTCTGGCTCGGGATCGTCTGCCGCTACTACTTCGCCGAGAACTCGTCGATCTTCCCCGACGGCGAGTACGTCGCGCTCTCGACGAACCCGTTGCAGTGGATCTATCACATGATCCTGCCGTGGATCGTGCTGGCGGTCCTCTTCATCGGCTTCTACGGTCGCGTGCTGCGCGGGAACATCCTCGACACGATCAACGAGGATTACGTGCGCACGGCGAAGGCCAAGGGCTTGCCTTGGGGCCGCATTCTCCGGCGGCATGTGCTGCGCACATCGCTGATCCCGGTTGTGACGTTGTTCGGTCTCGACTTCGCATCGGTGCTCGGCGGCGGCGCGATCTTGACCGAGTCGGTCTTCGACCTGCACGGCGTCGGTCAGTACGCGGCTGACAACATCAGCTCGTTCGACCTGCCTCCGATCATGGGCGTGACGATGTACGGCGCGTTCTTCATCGTCTTCTTCAGCGTCATCGTCGATCTGTTTTACGCCTACCTCGATCCGCGCATCAGGCCGACGTAATGGCCGAGCGGCTCCTCGAAGTCAACGACCTCTCGGTGAGCTTCACCACCGAGGACGGCATCGTGCGCGCGGTCGACGGCGTCTCGTTCACGCTCGACCGCGGGCAGGTGCTCGGCATCGTCGGCGAGTCCGGCTCAGGCAAGAGCGTGACCGCGATGACCGTCATGGGGCTCACGCGCGACATCAACGCGCGCTTCGGCGGCGAGGTGATCTATCAGGGCCGCAACCTGCTCGACATCTCCGACACGGAGATGCAGAACTTCCGCGGCAACGAGATCGGGATGATCTTCCAGGATCCGATGACCTCGCTGAACCCGGTCTACCGGATCGGCGAGCAGATCGCGGAGGCGATCCAGGCGCACGAGCCGGTGGACAAGCGGACGGCGCACAAGCGCTCGGTCGAGCTCCTTCGCCAGGTCGGAATTCCAAACCCGGAGTCGCGCGTCGACGACTTCCCGCATCAGTTCTCGGGCGGCATGCGGCAGCGCGCGATGATCGCGATGGCATTGTCGTGCAACCCGTCGATCTTGATTGCCGACGAGCCGACGACGGCGCTCGACGTGACGATCCAGGCGCAGATCGTCGAGCTGATCAACGAGCTGAAGGACGACTTCAACTCCGCGGTGATCATGATCACGCACGACCTCGGCGTCGTCGCGGACATCGCCGACGAGATTCTTGTCATGTACGCCGGCCGGGTCGTCGAGCGGGCGCAGACGCGTGACCTCTTCTACGACCCGCAGATGCCGTACACCTGGGGCTTGCTCGGCTCGATCCCGCGACTCGACCGTCCGCGCCCGGAGCGGCTCCATTCGATCAAGGGATCGCCGCCGTCGCTCATCACGCTTCCGGACGGGTGCAAGTTCCGTCCGCGCTGTCCGCACGCGTTCGACAAGTGCAAGCAGGAGCCGCAGCTCGAGAATCGCGTCGAGACGCCTGGGCACCTCGACCGCTGCTGGCTCGACGTCGACTACAAGCGTGCGCATCGCGACGAGTCGATCAGCGGCGACACGTCGGAGGCGGCGTGAGCACGAACGGCGCGAAGCCGCTCATCGAGGTTCAGCACGTCAAGAAGTACTTTCCGATCCGCAAAGGCGTCCTCCAGCGCGAGGTTGCGCGCGTGCATGCGGTCGACGACGTCAGCTTCGTCGTGCGCGAGGGCGAGACGCTCGGGCTCGTCGGCGAGTCCGGCTGCGGCAAGTCGACGCTTGGGCGGACGATCGTTCGGCTGCTCGAGCCGACGGAGGGGCAGATCCTGTTCCGCGAGCGCTCGATCGAGAAGCTCGGGACGCGCAGCATGCGGCCGTTGCGGCGCGAGATGCAGATGGTGTTTCAGGATCCATACGCGTCGCTCAACCCGCGCAAGCGCGTCGGCTCGATCATTGGCGATCCGCTGAAGATCCATTCGATCGGCGACAAGTCGTCGCGTAAGAAGCAGGTCGAGGAGCTGCTCGACACGGTCGGGCTCTCGCCGGAGCACTACAACCGTTTCCCGCACGAGTTCTCGGGTGGGCAGCGGCAGCGCATCGGGATCGCGCGTGCGCTGGCGTTGCGGCCGAAGCTGATCGTCGCCGACGAGCCGGTGTCGGCGCTGGACGTTTCGATCCAGTCGCAGATGCTGAACCTGCTCGAGGATCTGCAGAACGAGTTCAAGCTGACGTACATCTTCATCGCGCATGACCTCGGCGTCGTCCGTCACGTCAGCGACCGGATCGCGGTGATGTACCTCGGCAAGCTCGTCGAGCTCTCGCCGGCCGAGGAGCTCTACCAGCGGCCGATCATGCCGTACACGGAGGCGCTTCTCTCGGCAGTGCCGATCCCCGACCCCGACCTCGCGCGGAAGCGCGAGCGGATCGTGCTCGAGGGAGACGTCCCGTCGCCGATCAACCCGCCGAGCGGCTGCCGCTTCCACCCGCGCTGCCGGTACGCGACGGCGATCTGCAAGGAGGTCGAGCCGCCGCTCGCGGACTACGGAAACAGCCATCTGGCGGCCTGCCACCACCCGCTGAACGTCGATGCGGCGACCCTGGCGGCGGTGCACGCCGCGCCCGAGTCACCGGCGGCGGCGGACGAGTCGGCGCTTCCCAAGGATTCCGCGGGCGACTCGCATACGCTTCCAGAGGGGTAATCCCTGGAATGAGGTAGGACGTCACGCTAAAGGGGGTCTCATACGAGGCCGATACCCACGGCGTGGACGCCGCAGAGCGCAAGGAGATCCTGAACCGCTACGCGGACCATTCGCGTCGCTTCGAGGAGGTCGCCGCCCGCCGGCGCACCGCCACGGGCGCGGAGGTCATCCCGTTCCAGGGCCCGCTCCGTGAGCTCGAGCAGGAGCCGACGATGCGGGAGATCGAGGTGCTTCAACTGATCTCGGACGGCCTCGTGAACCGCGAAATCGGCCAGCGCCTGTTCCTGTCGGAGGAGACGGTCAAGTCTCACGTCCGCCACCTGCTCGCGAAGCTCCAGGCCCGCTCGCGCGCCCATGCCGTTGCCGTCGGCTTCCGCCGCGGCATCATCGGCTAGTCCCCGCAGCTCTCAGGGCACACGAAAGTCGGCCGCCCTTCCGGGGGCCTTGGCTGTGGATAAAGCCTGTCGATAACCCTGTGGGCTTCAGGCGGCTCGCCGGGCGCGTGCCCCGCCCGGGAGGCCTGCCGCTTCCAGGACTTCAGCCGTTATTCACACTCTGTGGAAATCCCCCTACTGAGGGATTCACCTCTAAGTGTGGAAAACGGAGAGTGTGACGGCTTCTACCAG
>DATAOK010000038.1:0-20361 GCA_036265735.1 Gaiellaceae bacterium | reverse complement strand
GGCTGTGCTGTGTGCGCTCGACCGACTCGCGGAGGGCCTGCATGAGATCGACGACCTCGCCTTCCTGCTCCTTCGGCTCGGGCAGCTCGCCGCCCTTCGCCTTCTGCCGGATGAGCTTCATGAGCTCTGCGCGGTAGGTGTCGGTGTACTTCGCCGGGTCGAAGTCGGCGCTGAGGTTCTCGACGAGCGTCTTCGCCATGTCGACCTCGGCCTTCCGGACCTTGACGTCGCGGAACGAGAGGTCGCCGTCCAGCGACGCCGGCTGCCGCACCTCGTCGTCGTAGTACATCGTCTCGAGCACCAGCACACCGTCGAAGGTGCGCAGGCACGCGAGATGCTGCTTGTTGCGGATGACGACCTTCGCGATGCCGACACGCTCGCTGTCTTCGAGCGCCTGCTCGAGCAGCCGATACGGCTTCTCCCCGCCGTCCTGGGGCAGGAGGTAATACGCCTGGCGGAAGTACACGGGGTCGATCTCGTCGAGCTGGACGAAGTCGCAGATGTCGATCCCGTGCGTCAGCTCGATGTCTAGCCGGTCGAGGTCGTCCGGGTCGAGCGGGACGTAGCGGCCCTTCTCGATCTCGAACGCGCGGACGATGTCGTCGGGGTCGACGTGCTCGCCCGTGTCTTTGCGCACCTTGTCGTAGCCGACGGGCTCGAGATCGTGGCGGTCGACGAAGTGGAAGCGGAGCTCCTTCGACTGCGTCGCCGAGAACATCCGCACCGGGATGCTGACGAGCCCGAACGAGATCGTCCCAGTCCAGATCGACCGCGCCGCCATGCCTTCCGTTCTCCCACCGGCGCGCGCGAGGAAAACAGGCGGTGTTTGCCGGCCGGGAGCCGGTGAAAGGAGCGTTCTAGTCTTCTCCACCCAGCGGGGGGTCGATGTTGGGGCCGGCATTTTGCCGGCCTCGCGTCGTATCAGGGCCGGTTACGACTCATGTCAACCCGGGGGATAAGCCTGTGGACGCTGTGGACAGGCTGTCACGAAAAGCAAAAGGGGGGTTACCCCCATTCTGCGCGAATCTGCCGGAACCTACGCGAATACACCGAGCGAGCGGAATCTCGCCCGCCGCCGGCGGCGAAGCTCGTCGCCCGGGACGTCGGCCAGCTCGTCGAGCGCTTCCTTCAGCGACTCGCCGAGGAGCACGGCCGCCCGGTCCGGGTCGGTGTGCGCCCCGCCGGGCGGCTCCGCGACGATGCCGTCGATCACGCCGAGCTCGAGGCAGTGCGCGGCGTCCGGCTTGAACGCAGCGGCCGCCTTCCGCGCCTCGCCCGCGTCGCGCCAGAGGATCATCGCGCAGCCCTCCGGCGAGATCACCGAATAGATCGCGTTCTCCTGCATCAGCACGCGGTCGGCGAGCGCAATCGCGATCGCGCCGCCCGACCCGCCCTCGCCGATCACGCACGCGACCGTCGGCACGGTCAGCCGCGCCATCACCGCCTGCGACGCCGCGATCGTCCCTCCCTGACCGTGCTGCTCCGCGGCGACGCCCGGAAAAGCGCCTGGCGTGTCGACGAGCGAGATCACCGGGAACCCGTGCCGCTCGGCAAGCTCCATCGCGCGCATCGCCTTCAGATACCCCTCGGGGTTTGCCATGCCGAAGCGGCGCTCCGCGCGCTCCTTGATGTCGCGCCCCTTCTGCTGACCGACTAGCACGACCGTGCGCCCGTCGAGCTTGCCGAGGCCGGTGACCATCGCACCGTCGTCCGCACGCCCGCGGTCACCGTGGAGCTCGAACCAGTCGCCGAGGAGACGCTCGACGTAGTCCAGTGTGTACGGGCGGTCCTCATGCCGCGCGAGCTCGACCGAGCGCCAG
Source organism: Gaiellaceae bacterium (assembly GCA_036265735.1). GTDB lineage: Bacteria > Actinomycetota > Thermoleophilia > Gaiellales > Gaiellaceae > Palsa-739. The sequence continues at coordinate 18,541 of DATAOK010000038.1, read as the reverse complement.
ATCTCCTCGTCCGGCTGCTCGGTCTCAATGCGATCGAGCTGCCGCTGCAGACGCTCGAGCTCGCCGGACAGCTTCGTGCCACCGAGCAGCTGCATGTTCCGCAACCTGCTCAGACGCTCCCGAAGCCGGAGCTCATGCTCAGACGGCGCCATTGGCCGCTGGTGCGTCGAAGAGTTTCAACAGGCGTGCAACTATCGGTTTCAGCTCGGGCCTCGGGACAATCGCGTCGATGTTCCCAAAGCGATAGTTCTGCTCCGCAAGGCCGAAATCCTCGGGCAGCTTCTCACGCGTGAGCTGTTGCACGACCCGCGGACCTGCAAACGACATCAGCGCCCCGGGCTCCGCGAGCAGGACATCACCGAGCGTCGCGAAGCTCGCGAGGACGCCGCCCGTCGTCGGATGCGCCATGACGCTGATCAGCGCCTGCCCGGCATCGTGCAGATCCTCGACCGCTGCGACGGTCTTCGGCAGCTGCATCAGCGCGAGAATGCCCTCCTGCATGCGCGCGCCGCCCGAGCTCGTCACCGAGATGAGCGGGACGCCGCGCTCCGCCGCCGAGTCGCACGCACGCGAGAACTTCTCCCCGACGACGCTGCCCATCGATCCGCCCATGAACGCGAAGTCCATGACAGCGAGCTCGCAGCCGCGCCCGTCGAGCGCCGCCTGGCCGATCACCATCGCGTCGGCGAGGCCCGTCTTCATCTCCGCCTCCGCAAGCCGCTCCGTGTACGGACGCAGGTCGAAGAACGCGAGCGGATCCTCCGAGTGCAGATCCGCCGCCTCCTCGAAGAACGTGCCGGCGTCCGTGAGCGACGCGATCCGCGCACGCGCGCGCATCGGAAAATGATGGCCGCATTGCGCGCAGACCCAGAGCGCCCGCTCGAGCTCGTCGTCCCGGTAGTGGGAGTGACAGCTGGGACAGGTGTTCGGATGATCCGGCGGAGGGGCCGGCTTGTCGTCGGTCTCGACGGACACGTCGATGTTTGCCACGGCGCTAGCTTAGACCGGCCTCCGCCGAGCCTGGTTGCGTCGGCGCTTCAGAGACCGAGCGCGGTCGTCAGGCGCTCGAGCTTCTCGACCTCGGCACCCGCTCCGAGCCCGGAAATGCCTGCTCCGAGGACGGTTCCGTGCTCCCGGATCCGCACGAGCTGCTCCTCGAGCTCGTGGAGCGACGGCCCGCCGGCCTCCGGCATGTAGACGTCCAGCTCCGCCGGATCGAGCACGTCGACGTCGATCGCGACGTAGATGCCGTCGACCCGGTCGAGCACCGCTGCCGCGTCGTCGTGGATTCCGGCGGCGGCGATGTACTCGACTTCCGGCGGATCGAGGTTCCGCGCGCCGACCAGCGCGACGTCGGTCGGGTCGACGGCGCCGCCGTCGATGATCATCCGCAGCGGCATCCCCCACTCGTTTCCGGACGGCGACGTTTCCGGTGTGTTCAGGTCGCCGTGCGAGTCGAACCAGATCACACCGACGCGATCGTGCCGCGCGGCGAGGCCCTCGACCGCGCCTATGTGCGAGCAGCAGCAGCCGCCGAGCATCAGCGGTCGCACCGGCAGGTCGGACGCAACTGCAAGCGTCTGCGCATGCAGCGAGTCCTCCTCGATCACACCGGTCTCGGGATAGTCGACCGGCAGCGCGGCCGCAGCGATCATCCCCTCGCCGCCGTCGCCCCACGCGCGCGGCACGCGCACGAGCCCGGCCGCAAACGTGCGACCGCACGAATGGCATTCGTAGTCCGGCCCGAGTGCAACCGCCGTCAGCGTCCTGCACGTCGGGCACTTCGCCCGGAGAACGCTCATGTGAACGACTTCTCGAACACGACCTGCTCCTGCTCGACGTGCATGCCGACGCGCTCGTAGAGATGCGTCGCGCCGGTCGGGCTCTGCGCATCGACCCCGAGCGTGACGCGCTTGATGCCACGGTCGTAGAACTCGGCGAATGTATGCAGCAGTAGAGCCTTGGCATAACCCTTGCCGCGCCACGGGCGGCGCACGCCGATCGCCCCGACGTAGCCGCCGCCGTTGCGGTTCGGCTCGTTGCGGATCACCGCGGCCATCTCGCCGCCTTCGCGAATCAGGAACCAGATCGAGAGATCGAGGTTCGGGTTCGACCTGTGGCGCTCCCACCACTCCTCGAATTGCTGCGGATGATGCTCCCAATGGTCGGCGAACGCCTCGTCGAGCGCGTCGTGGAACTCGCGGATGTCGTCGGGATCGAGCCTCTCGATGCCCATGTCGGGCACCTCGGGCGGCGCCTCGAGTTGCACGGCCATCTCGTAGAAGCGTCGCACCTCGCGGTAGCCGTGGCCCGCGAGCAATCTGTGCGCCGCTTCGTCGGGGCCGAACGCGACCTGATGCAGCCGCTCCGCTCCGCGCTCCCGCGCGCGCTCCTCGGAGCGATCCACAAGCTGCGACCCCAGGCCTTTGCCCTTCCAGCTCGGGTGAACGACGCCGATCCCGATCGAGAGCGCGTTCCCCGGCACGGAGTCGCACCAGCCGAGGGCGCACAGGTCGCCGTTCTCCTCGTAGAGCCAGGAGTCCGTCGCGAGCTCGGTGCGCGACAGCCACACGCGCAGATCGCCGACGGTCAGCTGCGACGGCCGCCCGTGAAAATGCTCCTCGTCGGCGACGAGCAGTGCGAGCATCGCGTCGTAGTCGTCGGTCGTCGCCGGACGGCTGTTCATGCCAGGCCGTCCAGCGCCTCGCCGAGCCCCGTGAGCGTGTGGAGCTCGATGTCCGGCTCCGGGTCTGCATCCTCGCCCAACCGGTTGATCCAAACCGTGCGCAACCCGAGTCGCGTCGCCGGCGCGACATCGTGGTAGAGACTCGCGCCGACATGCACGTGGGACTCGGGCGGGACGCCTGTCCGTTGCTCGAACGTCTCCCAGTGCTTGAAGCCCGGTTTGTACGAGCCGATCTCCGACGCGACGATCGCAAGCTCGAACGGGACTCCGATCCGCTCGAGCGACGCGTCGATGTAGTCGCGATCGGTGTTGGAGAGAATCGCGAGGTTCCAGCCGCGTGCGCGGGCATCCTCGAGCGCGGCGGGCACCTCGGGGAACGGCTCCCACTCCGGCAGGGAGCGTGCGAGCGCGTCCTGCTCGGCAGCGGCGAGCGGCAGGGCCTCACGCTCGGCGAGCTGCACGAGCGCGACGGTCAGAACCTCGCGATAGCTCGCGGTCGGCCGCTCTCGCTCGTATGCGCGCTCGAGCTCGTGGTAGCCGTGAAGCAAGCGCGGCGCGTTCTCGGCCCCGAAGAGACGCTCGAGCTGCCGCCCGATCCCGCCGTTCCAGTCGATCAGCGTGCCGTAGCAATCAAATGTCGCCCACCGCTCCATAGACTGCGCATCATGGCGGACCGGGCAACCCACTACCGCTGGGACGATCTTCCGCGCGAGGAGCTCAACCCGCTGATCGGCCGCCGGCTCATCACCGGCACCGACATGATGATCGCGCACGTCTACCTCGCGAAGGGCGCGATCGTGCCGAAGCACTCGCATCACAACGAGCAGGTGACGTACATCCTCGAAGGACGCCTGCGGTTCTGGTTCGGCGAGGACGAAGACGAGGAGATCGAGATCGGCGCCGGCGAGGTGCTGACGATCCCACCGCATTTGCCGCACAAGGCGGAGGCGCTCGAGGACACACTCGACGTCGATGTCTTCACGCCGCCGCGCGCCGACTGGCTCAGCGGCGAGGATGCGTATCTACGCGGCGGGGCGGAACGCGAGTAGCTCGGGCCCGTGCTCGTGGAGCCAGTCGCGCTGCTCGCGCCAGTCGGGCCGGCGATTCTCGACGAGCGTCCAGAACCGGCGCGAATGGTTCGGCACGCGCAGGTGACACAGCTCGTGCACGACGACGTAGTCGAGCACGTCGAACGGTGCGAGCACGAGCCGCCAGTTGAAGGACAACGTGCCGGACGTCGAGCAGGAGCCCCAGCGTGAGCGCTGGTCGCGAATCTGGATCCGTTTCGGCGCGACGCCGAGCTCCGGCGCCTCCTCCTCGATCAGCATGGAGACGAGCTCGCGCACCGCGCGGCGCGCCTCGATCTCCGAGATCCCGCGCGGATCGAGCCGCAGCTTCGGCCGCTGCCTCGCACGTTCGGCGACGATCCACTGCCGATGTGCCTGAATGATCTGGTCGATCTCGTCGTCCGGCATCCAGGTCGGCACGGTCAGAAGCGGCGGCGCACCCCACGGGATCGACAGCGTCCAACGTCGGGCACGCCGCGACCGACGCACCTCGATGAGTTCGTCCACGCAGAAAACGCTAGTAACGCGATCAGACGGTGCTTACTCGGCGAAACGCTTGAACACGACGCATGCGTTGTGACCGCCGAAGCCGAACGAATTGCTCACGGCGACGTCCACCCTCGCGTCGCGGGCGACATTCGGGACGTAGTCGAGGTCGCATTCGGGATCCTCGTTCTCATAGTTGATCGTCGGTGGCAGCTTGCCGTCGCGGATCGCCAGGATCGTGAACGTCGCCTCGATCGCACCGGCCGCGCCGAGGCAATGGCCGGTCGCGCCCTTCGTGCCCGACACCGGTGTCGCGCGCGCGTTCTCTTCGCCGATCGCGAGCTTGAGCATCTTCGTCTCCGAAGCGTCGCCGATCGGCGTCGACGTCGCGTGCGCGTTGATGTAGTCGATCGAGTCCTTTGCAACGCCGGCGTCGCCAAGCGCCATCTCAAATGCGCGCACCGGCCCCGTCGGGTCAGGCTCGGTGATGTGATTCGCGTCGGAGGAGAGCCCGTAGCCGGAGACCTCGGCATAAATCTTCGCGCCGCGCGACTTCGCGCGCTCGAGCTCCTCGAGCACGACGACCGCGCCTGCCTCGCCCATGACGAAGCCGTCGCGTTCCGCATCGAACGGGCGCGACGCTGCCGGCGGATCGTCGTTCCGCTGTGAAAGAGCGCGCATCGCAGCGAAGCCGGCGATACCGACCTCGTTCACGGCCGCTTCGGTGCCTCCGCACAGCATCACGTCGGCGCGGCCGAGCCTGATCGCGTCAAGGCCGTCGCCGATCGCCATGTTCGACGCCGCGCAGGCAGTGCACTGCGCGCTCAGCGGGCCGCGCGTCCCGAGCATGATCGACACCCAGCCGGCGCCGAGGTTCGGGATGATCGACGGGATCGAAAACGGATTCACGCGGTCCGGGCCCTTGGTGATGAGCGTGTCGTAGCACTCCTGGAACGAGCGCAGCCCGCCGATGCCCGTCGCGATCGACGCGCCGATCCGATCGGCATCTGCACGGATGTCGAGCTTCGCGTCCTCCTGCGCCTGGAAGGCGGCGGCCAGCACGAGATGCGCGAAGCGGTCCATGCGTCGCGCTTCCTTACGTTCGATCCAGTTCGTCGGATCGAGGTCCTTCACCTCGCAGGCGAAGTGCACCTTGTAGTCGGTGTGGTCGAACTGCGTGATCTCGGCCGCCCCTGACTTGCCTGCGAGCAGCTCGCTCCACGACGTCTCGACATCGTTGCCGAGCGGCGAGACCGCGCCCAGGCCGGTGACGACGACGCGTCTGCGTCCGTTGAGAGATCCGTTCATGTCTACATTCCCAGCCCGCCGTCGACGAGCAGCACCTCGCCCGTGATGAACGAGGCCTCGTCGGAGCAGAGGAAGCGTACCGCCCCTGCGACGTCCTCCGGATCGCCGAGACGACCGAGCGGCGTGTTGTCGAGCATCGCCTTCGTCGCCTCCTCCGGTAGCACGTCGGTGAGCTGCGTCTTGACATACCCCGGTGCGACGACATTCGCACGCACCCCGCGGCTGCCGAGCTCGCGGGCGAGTGACTTCGTGAAGCCGATGATCCCGGCCTTCGAGGCGCCGTAGTTCGTCTGGCCCCAGTTGCCGTGCACGCCGACGATCGACGAGATGTTGACAATCGACCCGCCTCGCTTCTTCATCATCGGCCGCGTCACCGCGCGGCAGGTGTAGAACACCGACGACAGGTTCGTCTCGATCACCGTCCGCCAGTCGTCGTCGGACATGCGGGCGAGCAGCCCGTCACGGGTCAGACCCGCGTTGTTGACGAGAATGTCGACGTCGCCGGCTTCCTCGACGAGCCGCGCTGCCTCGCCGGCCTGCGACACGTCGGCCTGCACGGCACGCGCGCCGATCTCCTCGGCGAGAGCCTGCGCCTCCTCCGCACCCGTGCGGTAGCCGATCACAACGGAGGCACCGGCGCGCGCGAGCTCCACTGCGATCGCGCGCCCGATCCCGCGCGACGCTCCGGTGACGAGCGCCGACTTCCCTTCCAGCGAGGCGAAGCTCACGTCTCGGCGAGCGAGTCGTGCAGCTTGTCGAGCGCCGCGAGGCTATTGACCGAGATCGCCTTCGCGCTGCGATCGATGCGCTTCACGAGACCTGAGAGGACGTTGCCGGGGCCGACCTCGACGAACGTCTTCACGCCGCCGCGCATCAACTCGGACGCCGCCTGCGTGAAGCGAACCGGCGCAGTGAGCTGGTCGACGAGGAGCGGCGCCATGCGCTGCGCGGACTCGAGGCGAGCCGTGACCGTCGACATGAACGGAGCGACGGGCTCCTGGAACTTCACGCGCTCGATCGCCGGGCGCAACCGGTCGGCGGCGCGCGCGACGAGCGGCGAGTGGAACGCGCCGCTGACCTTGAGCTTCACGACGCGCCGTGCGCCTTGCTCCTGCGCACGCTCGATGCACTCGTCGACGGCGTCGTGCTCGCCCGACACGACGATCTGGCCGGGGCAGTTGTAGTTCGCCGGCCACACGCCGAGGATCTGCCGGCAGAGCCGCTCCACGACCTCGTCCTCGAGCCCGAGGATCGCAGCCATCGCGCCGGGGTGCTTCGCCGCCGCCTCCGCCATCGCGACGCCGCGCTCACGGACGAGCGCGATCGAGTCCTCGACCGACATTGCATCCGCCGCGGCAAGCGCCGCGAACTCGCCGACGGAGTGGCCGACGACGAAGTCCGGCACGATTCCGCGCTCACGAATCGCGGCGAGCATCGCGAGCGACGTCGCGACGAGCGCAGGCTGCTGCACGGCGGTGTCGACGAGCTCCTCCGCGTTGGCGTGGAAGCAGAGCCGCTCGAGGTCGAGACCGGACGCGGCGCTGCCGCGCTCGAAGACGTCGCGGGCGCTCGACATCGCCTCGGCGATGTCGCGGCCCATCCCGGCCTCGACCGAGCCCTGGCCCGGGAAGCAGAACGCGATCACGCCGTCCACCGGATCAGCGCCGATCCCCAGGTCAGCCCGGCTCCCATCCCAGTCATGAGCACAAGTTTTCCAGGTTTGAGCCTTCCGTCACCTGCTGCATCGGCGAGCGCCAGCGGAATCGATCCCGAGGAGGTGTTCCCATAACGGTCAACGTTGATCACAACCTTCTCAGACGGGACGCCCAGCTTCTTGGTTGCGTGGTCGATGATCCGGACATTCGCCTGGTGCGGAACGTAGACGTCGACGTCGTCGATCGTGACGCCGCAGCGGCGCATGACGTCTTCGGCCGACTGAACCAAGATCCGGGTGGCGAACTTGAAGACCTCCCGGCCGTTCATCTTCACGTAGCGGTCGGGACCGTCGAAGATCCGCGAGCCGCTGCCCGGGAGCCAGAGGTTCTCCCCGCCGCCGCCGTCGGCGCCGAGCTCGAAGCCGAGAAAGCCCCGCTCACCGACGACCTCGAGCACGACCGCGCCGGCCCCGTCGCCGAAGAGGACGAGCGTCGAGCGGTCCTCGAAGTCGAGGATGCGCGAGAGGAGGTCGCCGCCGACGACGAGCGCCTTCTTCGCGAGGCCGCCCGCGAGCATGCCGTACGCCTGAGCGAGCGCATACATGAAGCCGGTGCAGCCGGCGCTCAGGTCATAGGCGGCCGCGTCGCGCGCGCCGAGCCTGTCGGCGAGGATCGCGCCGGTCGACGGGAACGCCATGTCAGGCGTCACGGTCGCGACGATCAGGAGGTCGACGTCCTTGGCGTCGGCGCCGGCCTGCTCGAGCGCGTCCTTGCAGGCTGGGAGCGAGACGTCGGAGAGCGCTTCGCTCTTGTCGGCAAAGCGGCGCTCGCGGATGCCGGTACGCGCGACGATCCACTCGTCGGAGGTGTCGACCCACTGCGACAGCTCGTCGTTCGTGATCACGCGATCCGGCACATGCACTCCGAGCCCCGTGATCGAGACGTCCAGACCTGCCTTCGTCTCGCCGATCATTCCGCGACGAACACCGTGAGCATTGCCTCGGCGGCGAGCTCGCCGTCGACGGTCGCGCGTCCCTGGCCTTTCGCGATCGGGCCACGCACGCGGACGAACTCGCACTCGAGCGTGAGCACGTCACCCGGCTCGACGACGCGCTTGAAGCGGCAGTCGTCGATACCGGCGAAGAACGGGATCTTGCCGGCGTTGTCGGCATGCGCAAGGACTGCAACGGCGCCTGCCTGCGCGATCGCCTCGATCGTAAGCACGCCGGGCATCACCGGCCGCTCAGGAAAGTGCCCGGGGAACCACCAGTCGTCGGCGCGAATCACGCGGCGGCCGACGACGCGCTTGCCGGGCTCGAGCTCGAGGATCTCGTCGACGAGCAGGAACGGCGGACGGTGCGGAATCAGCGACTCGATCACGTCGCGGCCGAAAGGAGCAGTGATGGTGCTCATGCCGCGTGGTCTTCAAGCCGCTCGCTCAAGCGCGCGCGGCCGCGGTGCGCGTGGCACTTCGCCGTTCCGACCGGCATGCCCGCGGCCTCGGCGATCTCCTCGAACGAGTAGCCGAGCGCGTCCTTGAGCAGCACGACCTGCGCCTGTTGCGGCGAGACGTCGGCGAGGGCGTCACAGAGCTCGCGCCGCAGCTCGGAGTTGCGTGCGTCGCGCGCGGGATCGTCCACCGAGGCGAGGTGATCGCCGAGCGGCTCGTGGCTACGCGCCTTGCGGCGCTCCGCCGCGTCGAGGCAGGTGTTGAAGACGAGCCGGTGCAGCCACGTCGAGAACTGGGCGCTCCCGTTGAACTGCTTCAGGCGGACGCACACCTTCGCAAGCGCCTCCTGCGTCGCGTCGTCGGCGTCCTCCGGGTCGCGGAGCACCCGGAGCGCGAGCCGTTCCACGGTGGGCCGATGACGCGCGAGCAACGCGTCGAGCGCACGAGCGTCGCCGTCCTTGGCACGCTGGATCAGCACCGGATCGCTGAGCTTCTCGTAGGCGAGCGCGGCAGGCTGACGCAGCTCGAGCGTGATCGGGCGGCGCCGTTTCACGGGGCTAGTCTAGTCGGGGTGTCCGATCTGACACCGGAGACGGTCGAGCTGTTGTTACAGGGACGCTTCGGCAAGCCGTACCGTTTCGTGCCGGAGTGCCCTTCGACGCAGCGGCTGCTGGCGGACGACGATGCGGAGGGAACGGTCGTCGCGACCGACCATCAGACGGAGGGCCGCGGCCGACTCGGCCGCACGTGGGAGGACGTCCCGGGCCGCTCACTCCTCTTCTCGCTGCTCCTGCGGCCTGCGGTGCCGATGGCGCTCTGGCCGGAGCTGTCGCTCGTCGCGGGGGAAGCGGTTGCCCGCGCTCTGCGCGACATCGCGGTCGACGCGTCCCTGCGGCATCCAAACGACGTCGTCGTTGCGGGGCGGAAGCTCGTCGGCGTGCTGCCGGAGGCGAGTCCCGGCCGGGTCGTGCTCGGTGTCGGCATGAACGTGAACCAGTCGGTTGACGAGCTGCCGGTCGAGACGGTGAAGCCGCCGACGTCGGTACGGATCGAGCTCGGCCGCGAGGTCGAGCGTGCGCCGCTTCTCGCCTTGGTGCTCGCCGAGCTCGAGAACGGCTACGGCGCCTGGCTCGCAGAACACGCTCGAAGCTAAGCTTTCAGGACTGTGCGTGCGCTTCTCGCCACGCTGGGCTTGGCCCTCGTGGTCGCCGCCTCGGCGGGTGCGGCAACCTCGGGCAAGCGCGTTCTCGCGATCAAGTTCGGGCCTGACCTCGAGGTCAACCCGGTCACGCAGGACTACCTCACGAGCAAGCTCACGAAGGCGGCGAACGATCATTACGACGCCGCCGTCATCCTGCTCGACACACCCGGCGGGCTCTCGACCTCGATGAAGAAGATCTACACGGCGGAGCTGAACGCGAAGCTCCCGGTGATCGTGTACGTCTCGCCCGACGGCGCGCGGGCTGCGTCGGCCGGCGTGTGGATCTCCGAGGCGGCGGACGTCCTTGCGATGGCTCCGACGACGAACATCGGCTCCTCGACGCCGATCGACTCGAGCGGCCAGAACCTCGGCTCGGACCTGCGGCGGAAGGTGATCAACGACGCCGCGGCGTCGCTGACGGCGCTCGCGGCGTCGCACAAACGGAACACGACGTGGCCGGGCCGTGCGGTGCGCGTCGCCTCCAACCTGACCGCGCAACAGGCGTTGAAGATGAACGTGATCGACGTGGTCGCGCCGTCGCTGCCCGCGCTGCTCGACAAGCTGCAGGGCTACACGACGAAGGACGCCGAGCGTCCGTACACGCTCGATCTCGCCGGCGCGCACATCGACAACGTGTCACCCGGGCTCTTCACGCGCGTGCTCAACGCGATCATCGACCCGAACATCCTGAGCCTGCTCTTCCTCGCGGGAATCATCGGGATCGGCTTCGAGGTGTTCCACCCCGGGGTCGTCCTGCCGGGTGCCTTGGGCGCCGTTGCGTTGTTGACAGCGCTGTTCGGGTTCTCGGTGCTGCCGATCTCGTGGACCGGGCTGCTGCTGATCGTGCTCGGCGTCGTGCTGTTCGTGATCGACGCGCACGTCGTGAGTCACGGGGCGCTGACGATCTCCGGCCTTGTCAGCCTGATCGTCGGGATGCTGCTGCTGTTCCACAACGCGCCGGCGCCGTACCACACGTCGGCATGGCTCGTCGTCTCGGTGACGGTGCCGCTGGCGCTTTTCTGGGTGTTCGCGATGTCGAAGGCCGTGCAGGTGCGCCGGCGGCCGGTGACCGTCGGGCCGAACCGGGTCGTCGGCGAGGACGGCGTCGTGCGGGCGCCGGGCCAGGTGTTTGTCGCCGGCGAGCTGTGGCGGGCACACCGTGACGACGGGGCGGAGCTGCGCCCGGGCGACCGCGTGCAGGTGGTATCGGTCGACGGGCTCGAGCTGACGGTGCGATAGTCCAGTTATGACCGCCGCCCTCGTTGCCGTCGTCGTCGTCCTGTTCCTCGTTGTGCTGTTCCTCATCTCGGCGATCAAGGTCGCGCGGGAGTACGAGCGGGGGATCGTCTTCCGGCTCGGCCGGCTGTTCCCCGAGCCGAAGGGGCCCGGGCTCTTCATCCTGATCCCGATCGTCGACCGGATGGTGAAGGTCGACCTGCGCACGATCACGCTGACGATCCCGCCGCAAGAGGTGATCACGAAGGACAACGTGCCGGTGCGCGTGAACGCCGTCGCGTACTTCCGGATCGTCGACCCGAAGAACGCGATCGTGCAGGTCGAGAACTTCATGGTCGCGACGTCGCAGATCGCGCAGACGACGCTGCGGTCGGTGCTCGGCCAGCACCAGCTCGACGAGCTGCTGTCGGAGCGCGAAAAGATCAACGCGATCCTGCAGGGGATCATCGACGAGTCGACTGCACCGTGGGGCATCAAGGTCGCGATCGTCGAGGTGAAGGACGTCGAGATCCCGGCCGGCATGCAGCGCGCCATGGCGCGACAGGCAGAGGCCGAGCGCGAACGCCGGGCGAAGATCATCAATGCGGAGGGCGAGTTCCAGGCGTCCGAACGGCTGAAGGACGCCGCGCTCGTGATCGAGGGCCACCCGACCGCCCTGCAGCTCCGCTACCTGCAGACGCTGCTCGAGCTCGGCTCCTCGCAGTCGACGACGATCGTCTTCCCGGCGCCGATCGACATCCTCCGGCCGTTCATCGAGAAGAACAGCGGCTAAGACGAACTAGAGGTGCTCGATGACTTCCGCGGGCTTCTCGCGGAAGCGGCGTGCAGCTTCGATCGCGGCGCCGAGATTCAGGCCCTTGTCCTTCGCCTGCTTGATGAGCATCACCGTCTCGAGGGCGTCCATGTCGTAGATGCGCTGCTTCTTGCCCTTCGTCGGGATCTGGGCCTTGTTCGTCCAGTAGTCGAGCTGCATCTTCGAAATGCCGGCGATCTGGCACACCTGACCGAGATAGAGCTCAACCTTGTCGAGATGCTCCGCGAGGTTGATGGGCTCTAGAAGGTCAACTTGTCTGCTGATGGCCATATCGTCCCTCGTTTGAAATCGGAACCGGCGACCCCTCGATTGGAGAGTTATACGCTGGAAAGTTGTATTTGGGAAGGGCAATCTCCCGAAATCTCCGCCTTTTGACAGGCGAGGGCGGGAGGCCCTACTCGGCGGGGTCAGCCGGCGGCTCGTCGTCCTCGCCGTCGGAGTCCACCACCGGCGCGAGCGCCGACACGCGCTCGTCGCCGCGCAGCCGCACGACGATCACGCCCTGCGTCGAGCGGCCCAGCCGCTTGATCTCGTCGACCGGCATCCGGATCACCGTGCCGCCCGTCGAGATCAGCATCACCTGGTAGCCGTCGCGAACGACGCGCGCCCCGGCGAGCGTCCCCTTCGACTCGGTGAGCTGAACCGTCTTCACGCCCATGCCGCCGCGGCCCTTGCGCGGGTAATCGGCGACCCGCGTGCGCTTGCCGTAGCCGTTCTCGGTCACGACGAGCAGATCCGCGTCGTCCTGCGCGATGTTGAGCGAGATCACCTCGTCGTCCTTCCGCATCTTCATGCCCTGGACGCCCGACGCATCGCGGCCCATCGCGCGCACGTCCTTCTCGTTGAAGCGGATCGCCTGGCCGAGCTTCGACACCATGAGGATGTCGTCGTCGCCTGACGAGTGCCGAACCGCGACAAGCTCGTCGCCGTCCCGCATCTTGATCGCGATGATCCCGTCGGCCTTCAGCGACGTGTTGTACGCGCCGAGCTCCGTCTTCTTGACGATGCCGTTCTTCGTCCCGAACACGAGGTACTTCGCCTCGCCGAAGTCACGCGTCTGCACAACCGCGCGCACAGTCTCGCCCTGCCTGAACGGCAGCAGGTTGACGATCGCGCGGCCCTTGGACTGGCGTGACCCGAGCGGCAGCTCGTGCACCTTCAGCCGGTAGACCTTGCCGACGTTCGTGAAGAACAGGATGTAGTCGTGCGTCGACGCGACGAAGAGATGCTCGATGTAGTCCTCGTCCTTCAGCTCCATCCCCATCACGCCGATGCCGCCGCGCTTCTGCTCCTTGTACGCGGACACCGGTAGCCGCTTGATGTAGCCGGACTGCGTGATCGCGATCACCATGTCCTCTTCCGCGATCAGGTCCTCGAGCTCGAGCTCCTCCTCCGCGTGCACGATCTCGGTACGCCGGTCGTCGTTGCGGCCGTACACCTGCTTGATCTCGAGCAGCTCTTCACGGATGAGCGCGTCGATCTTCGCGGGATCCCCAAGGATGTCGCGCAGCTCCGCGATGCGCTCCTTCAGATCCTTGTACTCCTCCTCGATCTCCTTGCGCGCAAGCCCGGTGAGGCGCGCGAGCCGCAGGTCGAGGATCGCCTGCGCCTGGATCTCGGTCAGCGAGAAGCGGTCGATCAGCTGCGTCCGCGCCTCGTCGACATCCGCAGCTGCACGGATCAGCGCGACGATCTCGTCGATGTTGTCGAGCGCGATGAGGTAGCCCTCGAGAACGTGCGCGCGCTGCTCCTTCTTCTGCAGCTCGTCCTTCGAGCGCCGCGTGACGATCTCGCGCTGGAAGTCGAGGTAGTGCGTGACGAGCTCGAGCAGCGACAGCGTGCGCGGCACACCGTCGACGAGCGCGACAGCGTTGTAGCCGAACGTCGTCTGCAGCGGCGTGTGCTTGAAGAGCTTGTTGAGTGCGACCTGCGGCACCGCGTCGCGCTTCAGCTCGACCTGGATGCGCATGCCGGTGCGGTCGGAATGGTCGGCAAGGTCCGAGACCTCGGTGATCACCTTCTCCTGCACGAGGTCGGCGATCTTGCGGATCACACCCGTGTCGCCGCCCTTCTTCACACCGTACGGCAGCTCGCTGATCACGATCGCCGACTTACCGCCGCGCAACTCCTCGATGTGCGCACGCGCGCGCATGACGATGCGTCCGCGGCCGGTGCGATACGCGTCGCGGATGCCGCTGCGCCCGACGATGAAGGAGCCGGTCGGGAAGTCGGGGCCTTTGATGTGCTTCATCAGGCCTTCGACGTCGATGGCCGGGTTGTCGATCATCGCAACGACCGCGTCGATCGTCTCGCCGAGCTGGTGCGGCGGCATGTTCGTCGCCATGCCGACCGCAATCCCGGTCGAGCCGTTGACGAGCAGGTTCGGGAAGCGTGACGGGAGCACGGACGGCTGCCGGCGCGACTCGTCGTAGTTCGGCTCGAAGTCGACGGTGTTCGCGTCGATGTCGCGCAAGAGCTCGGTCGCGATGCGAGAGAGGCGTGCTTCGGTGTAGCGCATCGCGGCGGCCGGGTCGTCGTCGATCGAGCCGAAGTTCCCCTGGCCGTCCACGAGCGGGTAGCGCAGCGAGAACGGCTGCGCCATCCGGACGAGCGTGTCGTAGATCGCCGAGTCGCCGTGCGGGTGGTACTTCCCCATCACGTCGCCGACGGTCGCCGCGGACTTCTTGTACGGCCGATTCGGTTGCAGCCCCGCCTCGTGCATGCCGTACAGCACGCGCCGGTGCACCGGCTTCAGCCCGTCGCGCACATCCGGCAGCGCGCGCGAGACGATGACGGACATCGCGTAGTCGAGGAAGCTCGAGCGCATCTCCTGCTCGAGCTCGCGTGGTTCGATCCTGCCCGGGCCGAGTGCGCCCGTGTCCAGCTCAGACATCCAGGACCTTGACGTCGCGTGCGTTCGTCTCGATGAAGACGCGGCGCGGCTCGACCTGGTCGCCCATCAGCATCGAGAAGAGCTGGTCGGCGGCATGCGCGTCCTCGACATCGACGCGGATGAGCAACCGCTTCGCCGGGTCCATCGTCGTCTCCCACAGCTGGTCCGCGTTCATCTCGCCGAGCCCCTTGAAGCGCGACAGCTGGATGCCGGTCTCCTTCGAGAGGTCGAGCGCGGTCGAGCGCAGCTCCGACAGCGTGTGCGCATCGGCGGACTTCTTCCCGAGCGCGAGCGTGAACGGCGGCGGCCCGACGACCTCGACGAGCTTTGCGTACGACTTCCGCAGGTTCGCGTAGATCGGCGATGCAAGCAGCTCCGCCGACAGCGCGATCATCTGCGCCGCGGACGTCTCCTCCTCGACGACCTTGACCCGCAGGCCTGCGTCGTCGCGCTCCAACACGGAGAGCGTGTAGCCGTTCGACGGATGCTTCGCGAGCGCCTTCTCGACCGCGGCCGGCGTCAACGCGTCGAGCTCGAGCAGCCGGTGTGCGATGACGAGCTCGGACGCGTGGTGGCCGAAGTCGGCGCGCAACCGCGCAGACCAGCCCTCGAACTCTGCGAGCGCGCCGCTGAAGCGCTTCCACTTCGCCTCGGTCAGCTTCACCTCGGCGCCGCTGCGGTCACGAACCTCGAGGTCTCCGAACCGTTCGCGCACGAGCAGATCCTCGAGCTGCGACTCCTTCTCGAAATAGAACTCCTGGTTGCCGAGCTTCACCTTGTACAGCGGCGCGACGGCGATGTATACGTGGCCGCGCTCGAAGAGCTCGCGCATGTGGCGGTAGAGGAACGTCAGCACGAGCGTGCGGATATGCGAGCCGTCGACGTCGGCGTCGGTCATGACGATCACGCGGTGATACCGCAGCGCCGAGATGTCGAACTCGTCGCCGATGCCGGTGCCGATTGCGGTGATCATCGCCTGGATCTCGTTGTTCGAGAGCACCTTGTTGATGCGGTTCTTCTCGCTGTTGATGATCTTCCCGCGCAGCGGCAGGATCGCCTGGTACGTCCGGTCGCGGCCGGTCTTCGCGGACCCGCCGGCACTGTCCCCCTCGACGATGAAGAGCTCGGCCGACTCCGGATCGCGGATCGAACAGTCGGCGAGCTTGCCCGGCAGCGAGGAGCTGTCGAGCGCGGACTTGCGTCGCGTCAACTCGCGTGCCTTCCGCGCCGCGAGCCGTGCACGCATCGCCGCGATCGCCTTGTTCGCGATCTGGCGCGCGTCCTGGGGGTTCTCCTCGAGGAACTGCGCGAGGTTCGCGTTCACGGTCGTTTGCACAAGACCTTCGATGCCGGGGTTGCCGAGCTTCGCCTTCGTCTGGCCCTCGAACTGCGGGTTGCGCAACTTCACGGACACGACCGCGGCGAGACCCTCGCGGACGTCCTCGCCCTCGAGCTTCTCGTCCTTCTTCAGGAGCTTCAGGTCGGTCGCCTTTCGGTTGAGCGTCGACGTCAGCGCGCTGCGGAAACCGGAGAGGTGGGAACCGCCCTCGATCGTGTTGATGTTGTTGGCGAAGGTGAAGATCGACTCCTGGTAGGAGTTGTTCCACTGCATCGACACCTCGACCTGGCCCTGCTCGGTCTCGCCCTCGAAGTAGACGATGTGCTTGTGGATCGGGTCCTTCGCCTCGTTGATGTACTTGACGAAGTCCCTGATGCCGCCCTCGTAGTGGAACTCGACGGTCTTGCCCTCCGCGCGCTCGTCGACGAAGCGGATGAGAAGTCCCTTGGTGAGGAACGCCGTCTCGCGCAACCGCTGCGTGAGCGTGTCGGCGTTCATGTCGAGCTCCTCGAAGATCTCTGCGTCGGGCAGGAAGCTGATCGTCGTGCCGGTATCGCCCTTGTCGACGTCCCCGACGATCTCGACCGGGCCGAGCGGCGTGCCGCGTTCGAACTGCTGGCGGTGGAGCTTCCCGTCGCGCCGCACTTCGGCGACTAGGCGCTCGGAGAGCGCGTTCACGACGGATGCGCCGACGCCGTGCAGGCCGCCGGAGACCTTGTACCCGTCGCCGCCGAACTTCCCGCCGGCGTGGAGCTTCGTCAGGATCACCGTCAGGGCGGAGTCGCCGCCCTGGTCCTCCATCGTGTCGACCGGCATGCCGCGGCCCCAGTCCCGGACCGTGACGGAGTGGTCGGGGTGGAGGGTGACCTCGATGCGGTCGTTGAAGCCCGCAAGGGCCTCGTCGACGGAGTTGTCGACGACCTCGTAGACGAGGTGGTGGAGGCCTCGGAGACCGGTCGAGCCGATGTACATGCCCGGCCGCAGCCGGACGGGCTCGAGGCCCTCGAGAACCTGGATGTCTTTTGCTGTATAGGACGTTTCGGCCATAAAAAAGCCTGCAAATTCGGCATTTGCGGGCAAGTAATACTGTATCAGAAGCCGCGGCTAGCCGAGGGAGCGTTCGATGGCCCTGTGGATGAGCTCTCGCAGCTCAGGGTCCTCGACGACGGAGGCGATCTCAGCGGCCTTCTGCTTCGCCTCCAGGGTAATGGGGGGCAGGCCCTGTGGGGTCGGCGGTGACGGCTCGAAGCCCGGCTCGGGCAGCGGCCCCGGGACGAACTTCAGCGATGGGCGTTCGGGCAGGCGCGCGCTGATCTGGGGAGCCTGGTTCTGGAGCTCGAACGCCCACACCGAGTCCTTTGCGTGCACGATCAGCGTGCCGTCACGCTGGAATCTCGCGGGCTGGGCGTTCCGGGCGATCTCCGGGCCGACCGCGTCCTCCCAGGCCGTGAGGACGTCTCCCATGGCCGCATTCGGCCCGTGGCGCCGCAGCTCTCGCCGCAGCTCGTCACCGAGCGGTTCCAGGGGTCACCTCCACGAGCTGGTCGGGCTCTGCGGGAAGCATGGCGGCGTCCGTCGCGGTGATCAGCGCCTGCCCTGTCGCGGCGACGCGAGCGGCGAGGATGCGCCGGCGCTCAGGGTCGAGCTCGGAGAGCACGTCGTCGAGCAGGAGCAGCGGCGGCGAGCCGCGGCGCTCCGCGAGGAGCTCCGCCTCGGCGAGCAGGAGCGCGAGCACGGCCAGCCGCTGCTCGCCCTGTGAACCGAAGCTGCGCAGGTCGCGCGTGCCGGACGCGATCACGATGTCGTCGAGGTGCGGGCCGACACCGGTGACGCCGCGGTCGAGGTCGCGGTCGAGGCGTGCCTCGAGCGCCGCGAGTGTCGGCGGCTCGCCGTCGTAGCGCAGCTCGGCATCCGCGAGGCCGAGCTCGCCGGCGCGCTCGGCGAAGGCAGGTGCCAGAAGCTCGAGCGTCTCCTTGCGCGCTGCGACGAGCGCGGAGCCGAGCTCGGCGACCTGGAGCGTCCACGGCTCGAGTGCCTCTCGTGTCGAGAAGCCCGCGGACACGCGGCGAAGGGCGGCGTTCCGCTGCGCGACGGCGCCGCCGTAGTCGGCCGGCAGTTGCGCCCGTGCCGGTGCGAGTCGGCCGAACGTTCGGTCGAAGTACGCGCGCCGCGCCGCAGGAGCGCCTTTGATCACGCCGAGCCGGTCGGGTGTGAAGACGAGCGTCGCCGCCTCCGACCGCAGCTGCTCGGCAGCCCTCAGCGGCGCCCCGTTGAGCTTCGCTTTCTTGCCGACGCCGGTCTCGAGGGTCACCTCGACCTCGAGCGGCACTGTCCCGCGCAACCCCTTCACCGCGATTCGTGCCTGCCGCTCGCCGAAGCGGATCAGCTGTGCGTCCGTACGCGTTC
>DATAOK010000037.1:0-70890 GCA_036265735.1 Gaiellaceae bacterium | reverse complement strand
GACTACGTGATCCTGACCGACATTCAGGGCGCCGAGGACCACCTCGGTGACATGGACTTCAAGGTCGCGGGATCGCGTGACGGCATCACCGCGCTCCAGATGGACATCAAGATCACGGGCGTCACGCAGCAGATCATGCGAGACGCGCTCGAGCAGGCGAAGCGGGCGCGCGACTTCATCCTCGACAAGATGCTCGAGGTCATCCCGGAGGCTCGCACCGAGCTCGCCGCGAACGCGCCGCGCATTACGTCGATCAAGATCAATCCGGAGCAGATCGGCCTCGTCATCGGCAAGGGCGGCGAGACGATCCGCGGCCTCGAGTCGGAGTACGAGGTTCAGATCGACATCGAGGAGGACGGGACGATCCTCATCTACGCGACCGACGGCGAAAAGGCGGCGGGTGCGATCGCCGCGATCCAGAGCCTCACGAAGGAGCCTGAGGTGGGGGACGCCTACACCGGCAAGATCGTGAAGACGACGCAGTTCGGCGCCTTCGTCGAGCTGAAGAAGGGCACCGACGGCCTGCTGCACGTCTCGAACGTCGGCCCGGGCCGCGTCGGTCACATCGAGGACGTCATGCAGCGCGGTGACGTCGTCGACGTCGTCGTCCAGGAGGTCGACAAGGCGAGGGGCCGCATCGGCCTCAAGCTCGTCGCGAAGCACGAGAACGGCGGTCTGGTCCAGCCGGAGGAGCTGATCGAGCGGGCGAAGGATGCGCCGCCGCGGCCGCCGGAGGAGGACCGCCCGCGCCGCGACGACCGTCGCGGCGGGCGCGGGGGCCGCGGTGGACGCGGTCCGCGTCGCGAAGGGAATGGCGACAGCTAGAAGCAGCGACGAGGGCGGCCTTCGGGCCGCCCTCTCCCGCCAGCGGCGGCTCGGCATCGAGGCCGTCATCATCATCGGGCTTCTCGCACTCGGCGTCTTCCTCGTCTACCACTTCGTCGTCAAGACGATCAAGAACACGCGGCCGCTCGGCGGCGCGAACGTTGTCGTCACAGGTGGGCACGTTGCGAACGAGAACGAAGCGTCATTCACCGTCGATCCGAGGCACCCGTCGACGATTGTCGGCGCCGCGAACGACCTGACGTCGTACACGTCGCTGAACGGCGGCCGCACGTGGAAGCGCGCGGCACCGCCGAAGCTCCCGATCGGCTCCTGCGCGCTGCACGCGCCGCGCGTGGCGGTTGTCGGCCGTACGCAGGTGCTTGCGTTCCTCGCGTCGACCCCGTGTGGCGACGACATCACGCCGTACCTCGTCGTCTCGACGCGTGACGGTGTCAGCGGCCGCTGGACGGAGGCGCGCCGCATCCTGCCCTCCGCCTGGCAGTACGGCTTCGACGACGCGCCCGCGATCGCCGCCGATCCGGCACGCAAGCTCGTGTACCTCGTGTGGAGCCGCGGCCTCACGGCGCACACGGAAGGAACCGTCGTCAGCCGCAGCGAGGACGAGGGCAAGACGTGGTCGAAGCCCGTCGTCGTCGCGCCCGCGGCCAATGAGGCGCACCTGCCCACGCTCGCAGTCGCGCCGAACGGAGCCGTGTACGTCGGCGGGATCGACAACCGGCACGGCATCTGGGTCGCGAAGTCGACCGATCACGGCCGCACGTTCTCGGAGCCTGCGCAGGTCGGTCACCTCCGCGCGAACCCGTCGGCCACGTGTGCGGCCTCCGCGCAGCAGCCGCTGCCGAAGGAGGAGACGTCCTGCAACGGGCCCAACCCGACGCTGCTCGCCACCAAGGCCGGCCCGCTCGTTGTCTACGACGACGCCGGCGTCAACCGCACACAGGACGTGGTCACCGCAGGCCCTGGCTTCGCGACGACCATCCCACCTCCGGACAAGGGAAAGACGCAGCAGTTCTTCCCCGCAGCCGCCCTCGACGCGCAGACCGGCGTGCTGTGGGCCTGCTGGTACGACACGACGTTCGACCCCAACGCGCATCGCGCGTGGTTCACATGCTCCGCGTCGCGCGACGGACGTCGCTGGACGCCGCCGGAGCGCGCGGCCGCCACGCCGACAGACGTCAATGACCTCTTCACCGACCTCGCGGGTGCAAACGGCTTCTATCCGGCGGTGACGGCGGGCAACGGCAGCGCACATCCGGTCTGGATCGGCGTGAACTCGACGAGCTTCCAGCAGGAGCTCGTCACGGCGACGCTGTCGGAACGCGATGCGTTTGCCTTGAAGCCGTAACCCTTCGGGGGTACGCCGCGGCTCGCGAACGGACGATGAGTTCTCGCAAGAGAGCTCGTTGCTCGTGTGTGCCTGTGGACAGTCGGCGTCTTCCACCTGTTTCGCCCCTCCGGGGCCTCCTCGAGGTCACCGCGCGCGTGCGCGCCGGCGGCGACCTCTTCGAGCTACTGGCTGCTATCGCACGGACAATCTCCGAGTCGCTCGGTTACGAGGCGGTCGTGATCAACCTCTACCGGCCGGCCTGGGACGACTTCGAGGTGACGACGGTGCACGGGAGCGAAGAGGCGCGCGAGACGCTGCTCGGGCTGACGCAAGGCACCGAGGTCTGGAACCGGCTGCTCGACGACGACTTCCTCCGGCGCGGCGCGTACGTCCTGCCGGCAGGTGAATACGACTGGGGCGACGACGACGCCGGATACGTGCCGCCGCTCGCGCCCGGCATCGGGGCGGACGCCTGGGACCCCGAGGACGCGCTGTTCGTCCCGCTCCGCCACACCGACGGCTACCTGCTCGGCGTGCTCTCGGTCGACGAGCCGGTCAGCCGGCGTCGCCCGACCGACGAGGAGCTCGACGCGCTGGTCGTGCTCGCAGACCATGCCGCCCTCGCAGTGCAGTCGGCACAGGAGGCTGCGGTCGCCGCGCAGCACAAGGTCGCACTCGAACGGCTGCTCTCGGTGTCGGCGCGGCTGCCCGCCGAACCTGTGGCCGATGAGATCCTCGCCGCAGTCTGCGCGGGCATCCACGACGCGCTCGGGTTTCGCAACGTGCTCGCGGTGCTGCGCGATCCGTACGGGCAGCTCGAGCCGCGCGCAGCGGTCGGGTGGGTGCTCGAAGACGTCCAGCGCTCCGAGCCCGTCTTCATGCGCGACATCGAAGGGCTCCTCGACCCGGAGTTCGAGACCGAGGGCTGCTTTCTGCTGCCGAGCGACGAAGCACGCAAGCGGGTGCTTCGCCGCCCACGGCACACGACCGACCTGAACGGAAGCGGGCCGTGGGCCTGGAATCACCACTGGCTGCTCGTCCCGCTCTACGACAGCGTCGGCGAGGTGATCGGGATCCTCTGGGCCGACGAGCCCGAGGACCGGCTCCTCCCGTCAGGCGATGCGCTCCAGGCACTGCGCGTCTTCGCGAACCAGGCGTCGGCCGCGATCGTCACGTCGGCGCATCTGCGCGAGCTGCGCTTCCTCGCGGACCATGACCCGCTCACGCGGCTGCTGAACCGGCGCGCGTTCGTCGAGCATCTCGACGGCGAGGTCGCCCGCGCGCTCCGGTACGACCGCTCGTTCTCGCTCGTCGTCTGCGACCTCGACGCGTTCAAGGAGCTGAACGACCGGCTCGGCCATCCCGCCGGCGACGATGCGCTGCAGACATTCGCTCGCGTGCTGCACAGTGCGCTCCGCGGTGGAGACGAGGCGTTCCGGATCGGCGGCGACGAGTTCGCGCTGCTACTCGCGGAGGCCACCGAAGAGGATGCGCGTGAGGTAATCGGCCGGGTGCAGGCGCAGCTCACGACCGTGCGTGCAAGCTTCGGCGTCGCGTCGTGCCCCGATCACGCACGCGATACGCAGACGCTCTTCCGCCTCGCGGACACCGCCCTGTACGAGGCGAAGCGGAACGGCAGCGGCTTGCAGTTCGTCGCCTAGGCCGCGTTCACATTCGCGGCGTGCGCCTCGACCTCGGCCTGGTCGACGAGACCGGCACGGTGTGCGAGCGCGATCGCCCTCGCGCGAGAGCTGACGTCCAGCTTCGCCAGGATGTGCTGCACGTGGGTGCTGACCGTCCGCGGGCTGATGACCAGCCTGCACGCGATTTCTTTCGAGCTCCGGCCTGAAGCCAGGAGCGCGAGCACCTCTCGCTCGCGCGGCGTGAGCTCTGCGAGCCCGTCGTCACGATCGGGCTTGCGCCCCTTCCGCCGCCGGATCGAACGGCGAACGCGGGCGATCAGGTCGTCCGGGTCGAACGGCTTGACGATGTAGTCGTCGGCCCCCAGGAGAAGGCCGACCGTCCGGTCGTATACGTCGACCCGGTCACCGGAGACGAAGATGATCGGGAGCCCGGAATCGCGGTCGTGCAGCTCACGGAAGACCTCGTAGCCGCTCGCCCCCGGCAGCCGCACGTCGAGCAGAACGAGGTCTGGCGGCGCCTCTTCCGAAGCGAGGAGGGCTCCGTTGATGTCGGCGGCCTCCTCGACACGGAGTCCGGCGCGCTCGCAGAGCGTCCGGACGAGCTTCCGGAACCCCGGATCGTCGTCCACCACCAGCACCGTCTGACCAGCCGCAGTAATCGCCTTACCTCCCTTCCGTCAGGTCTTAGCGCGTTTCAACAGGTTTGTGAGCGTTCGCTGCGCTCAGGTGTCGCAGCGCTTTCATCGCACGCCGACGTACGTCGGAGGACGTACGTCAGAGATACGTCGAACGACGATTGGAAGTCGGACGGCCGCGATCTAGCGTTCTCCACAGGCTGGGGATTTCTCGGCAGGGCTGGGGAGAAAGGGGTGAGCAGCGTGGCAGACGGCTCTGGCGGGCAGCGTGACGGATCGCGTCGCGTCGCACTGAACCACGCACGCGGGCTCTCCTTCACATCAAAGGAGGCTCACGCATGACACGAGTTATTGGACCGCCGCGAAGCAAGCGGCGGCGCTGGACGTTGCTCGTTCCGTTCATCGCGGCTGTGGCCGTCACCTTGTTGATGACGGTCGGCGCGCAGGCAGTGAACAACACGGGCGCGTTCGAGCTCGACGGCAACGCCGTCACATCACATTCCGGCACAGGTGCGCCGGATGACTGGGACCGCGTCTGCCATCAGGTGGTCGGCAGTGACTGCTCGACGACCACGAACACGAACGGCGCGACAGCCGTCTCGTGGACGGATTCATCGAACTCACTCGAGATCTACACAGGAGGCGGGTCGAAGGACTTCAACGACACGCAGGATTCGTGGCTCTGGAAGCCGGCGGACACCGTCCCGGACAAGGACACGATCCTGCATGCCTTTTCGGCCCGGTACTCGCTGACACCGAGCGCAACCACGTGCCCGAGCAACGGGGACCCGACGTGCGAGGTGATCTTCTTCGGGTCCGACCGCTTCGACAACGCGGGCGACTCGCAGCTCGGCTTCTGGTTCTTCCAGAACAAGATCCAAACGACGAACATCTCCTCGGGCGGTGGTTTCCAATTCAGCGGCCACCACAAGAACGGTGACCTGCTGATCATCAGCAGCTTCTCCAACGGCGGAACGACCTCGACGATCAAGGCGTACTTCTGGGACACCACTTGCACGAAGGCCGCCTCGGGCTCCGAGGACTCGGTACCGGTCGGTGGCTGCCCAGCGGTCAACCTTCGACTCCAGGGTAAGTCGACCGCGGCCAACTGCGCCACGTCGGCAGCGACCGCCGCCTTCTGCGGCGAAGTCAACCCGACTGACGGCACGACGTCACCGTGGGCGTTCCACGACAAGACAAACCACACGGCCTTCCAGCAGGGTGAGTTCTACGAGGCCGGCGTCAACCTCAGCAAGCTGGGGATCGGCACGGAATGCTTCTCGTCTTCGCTTGCCGAAAGCCGATCGTCGGACTCGACGTCGGCGGTGTTGAAGGACTTCGTGCTCTCGAACTTCGGCAACTGCACGACCGGCTCAGGCACGACGCCGCAGAAGCTGAACGCGGACGGCACGACCTACAGCAACATCACGAGCGACCTCTCGATTGGGACTGCCGCGCGCGTCGGCGTACGTGACCAGGATCTGATCCAGGTCGGGGGAGCCTCGACCTTCGGCGGGACCGTGAAGTTCTTCCTCTGCGGCCCACTGGCGCTGACGAGCACCTCGAACTGCCAGACAGGCGGCGTCCAGATCGGAGCCGCCGCAGGTGAGACGGTGACCGGTTCAGGTGGCACCGCCACTGTCAACTCCGTTGGTGCGACGCTGACTAAGGTCGGCCGTTACTGCTGGCGAGCGGAGTACTCGGGCGACAGCGCAAAGGGCGTGCCTGCATCGACGGATCCGGCGAACGCGACGAGCACAACCGAGTGCTTCAAGGTTCAGCCGGTAACGGCAACGCTGTCGACGACGGCCGGGAGCGACGTGACTCTCGGCACTGCGATCACCGACACGGCCACGCTCAGTGGGACGGCGAAGCAGCCCGGCACCGATGGCATCGGGCCAGGCGGAACGATCAACGCGACCGCCGGCACTCAGGCAAACGCCGGCGGCTCGATCGGGTGGGTGGTCAATGGCCCGGGCAACTGCACCGCCTCTGGGCTAACCGTGACCGGGACACCGGCCACTGTCAGCGGTGACAACACGTACGGCCCCGTCAGCGCAACCCCGACGGCAATCGGCACGTACACGTTCGTTGCCACGTACACGCCCGACACGTCCGGCAACACGTTGGGCGCCGCGGGATCGTGCCCGCCCGGAGCGAATGACGGCGACGAGAGCGTGACCGTTAGCGGCTCCGCGTCGCTCGCGACCGCGCAGCGGTGGCTTCCGAACGACACGGCGCACATCACGAGCCAGAGCGGAACCACCTTGGCCGGGTCGGTCACGTTCACGCTCTACAACGACGCGACGTGCGGCGCGGGCACCGGAACGTCGCAATACACGGTCACGAGGAACGTCGTGACCGACGCCGACGCCAACCCGGCGCCGACGGCCAACGACCGATATGTCTCGACCACCAACACGGCGTTCTTCGTCACGTCGGCGAACGACGAAACTGCGTGGTCGTGGAAGGTGCACTACGTAGACAACAACCTGACGAGCCCAAGCGACGCCTGCGAGACCACCACGCCGGCGTTCACGGTCTCGCCGTAACGCCGACGTCCGTCGGCTGGTGAACCAATGCGAGGCCCCGGCGAATGCCGGGGCCTCGCATCATCGAGCCTGCTGTCGGCGAGGGTTACGCGGCTACGTTGAAGTTGAGCGTGGCAAGCCCGTCGTTGAGAACGGCAGTGCACGTTGCTGCTCCGCCCGTCCACGAGGGTGAGTAAAGGGGCATCATCTGCGCCCCCGGCCACGGATAGCTCGGGTAGAACCCGGCGTCGGCCGAGTAGACGAGCGTCCCGTTCTGGTAACACCGCACGCTCAGGTACGGGTAGGCGGTCGCTGTCGTCGAGATGTTGAACGTGATCATGTCGTTCCAGTTCGGCAGTCCATTGCCGTTCTGATCGGTCACCATCACGAGCGAGACAGTGCTCGATGTCGAGCCGGTGCCACCCCCGCCGTGCTTTCCGCCACCGCCGCCGCCGCCACCGCCGCTGGGCTTACCGGCGAGCGCAACGGGGACGATCGCGAGAACGAGAACTACGAACGCGGCGGTCAGGGCGACGCGACCCGCGGGCACACTTCTGGTCTTCATGCGGAACCTCCTACGGGCGTTGACCCCATGCGGCACCCGTGTTTGCGGACTTGTATGACGGTCTTCGTCAGATCTGCCACAATCCCGTTCCCCCAAGCGGGTGAGCGATCCAAATCCGCGGGAGCCTAGCCGAGGTGTCGGAGGGCGGCGGCGGGAGGAGCCTCACCCCCTCTGAGACGCCCCAGGGCGCCAAATCTTGCGGCGGATAGGATCCCGCGGTGCAGAAATACGTCCTTTCCGAGCTCGACAGCGGCGAGCGGGTGATCTCGGAGAAGGTTCCGAGCGTCCGCTCGGTGTCGCTCGGGTTCTGGATCGGAGCAGGCTCGCGGGACGAGCGCGACGACCGCGCCGGGGTGTCGCACTTCATCGAGCACCTGCTTTTCAAGGGCTCGCAGTCGTACGACGCACAGCAGATCGCCGAGACGTTCGACGCGATGGGTGCCGAGCTCAACGCCGCGACGTCGCGCGAGCACACGGTCGTCTACTCGCGCGTGCCCGACCGCCACGTCGAGGAGGCGGTGCAGGTGATGACCGACATGGTTTTCGCACCCGCATTCGCCGACCTCGACCAGGAGCGAGAGGTCGTCCTCGAGGAGATCGCGATGTACGAGGACACACCGCAGGAGCTCGTGCACGATCTCTTCTCGCAGGCGGTCTTCGGCTCGCATGCGCTAGGTCGCCCCGTGATCGGGACGGCCGAGGTGATCTCCACGATCAGCCGGCGCGCGATCGCGGCGTACCACCGCTCGGCCTACGCGGGAGCGAACATCGTGGTCAGCGCGGCGGGAAACATCACGCATGACCGGTTGATCGGGCTGCTGCAACGCTTCGAGCGCCAGACGTCGGCCGCGCGCCCGCGTCCGCGCCGCCCGCTCGTCACCGAGCCGCCGACCGGGCTGCGCTTCCAGCGCAAGGAGACCGAGCAGTACCACGTCTGCCTTGGCGCGCCGGGCATCTCGCGCTCCGACCGGCGCCGCTTCGCAGCGTCGCTCCTCGACTCGATCCTCGGCGGCTCGGCGTCCTCGCGCCTCTTCCAGGAGATTCGCGAGAAGCGCGGGATGGCGTACTCGGTGTACAGCTTCGCCTCGCAGTACACGGACACCGGTCTCGTCGGCGTCTACGTCGGCACACGCGAGGAGAACCTGCCGGCCTGTATCGAGATCTGCGTCGAGCAGATCAACGAGATCGCGGCGGGCAAGCTGCGTGACGGCGAGCTCGAGCGTGCGAAGGAGAGCCTGAAGGGTCGCATCATGCTCTCGATGGAGTCGACGTCGAACCGGATGACGCGGCTCGGCAAGTCGCTCATCTCCGACACCGAGCTGCTGACGTTCGACCGCATCTTCGCGGAGATCGACGCCGTCACCGCCGACGAGCTTGCGGAGCTCGCAGGCGTGCTGCTGCCACCCGAGCGGCTGTCGGCGTCCGGCGTCGGGCCGGACGAGGAGCGCTTCCGCCGCGCCGTCGAGCACGCGAACGCCTCGCTTGTCGCTCGCGCAGCGGCATGAAGCTCGCGTTCTTCGGCGCGGAGGGCAAGGTCGGCCGCGCGCTCGTCCCGGTGCTCGAGCGCGCCGGCCACGAGGTACGCCGGATCGAGATCGGCGAGAAGCCCGACGTCGCGGGTCTCGACGCTGTCGTCGATTTCACGACGCCGGATGCCGCGCCCGAGAACACGCGCGCAGCACTCGAGCAGGGCGTCTCGTGCGTGATCGGGACGACGGGGTGGGACCCGCACTCGCTCGATGCGCTCGCGCGCGAGCGCGGGTTGCGCGTGTTCGTCGCACCGAACTTCTCGATCGGCGCGGTACTGATGATGCGCTTCGCCGAGCAGGCTGCGCAGTACTTCCCGCGCGCCGAGGTGATCGAGCTGCACAACGAGGCGAAGAAGGATGCGCCGTCGGGCACGGCGCGTGCGACGGCCGACCTGATCGGCGGCGAGCCTGTGATCCACTCGGTGCGGCTGCCCGGGCTCGTCGCGCACCAGGAGGTCATCTTCGGCAGCGAAGGCCAGCTGCTCACGATCCGTCACGACACGACGGCGCGTGAATCGTTCGCGGACGGCGTCCTACTCGCGCTCGAAAGGCTCGACTCGCTGCAACCGGGCGTGACCGTCGGCCTCGACCGGCTGCTGTGAGGTTCACCGGCGTTTCGCCCGTTCTGCTCTCGTCCGACCTCGAGCGGTCGATCGCGTTCTACGAGCAAGAACTCGGTTTCACGGGCGAGCGCTACGGCGACGATTTCGCGATCGTCTCGCGCGACGGGCAGTCGATCTTCCTCGCACGTACGGAAGCCGAGATCGTGCCGCACTGGCACGTCGTCGAGAAGATGTGGAACGCCTACGTTCGCGTCGATCACGTCGATGCGTACTACGAGGAGGTGCAGAAGCGCGGCAGCGAGATCGACTACGAGCTCTACGACGCGCCGCACGGCATGCGCGAGTTCGGCGTCACCGATCCGGACGGCCACGACGTCGCGTTTGGTCAACCCATACTCCGCTGGGAGCCTGCGGGGGTGCGCGTGCGAGTTCTTGCCGGGAGTGAGACGATTGCGGACACCGTGCACGCGAGCGTCCTCTACGAGATCGGGCACGAGCCGGTCTACTACATCCCGGAGGCCGACGTGCGTCGCGACCTGCTCGAGCCGTCCGATCATCACACCCACTGCCCGCGCAAAGGCGACGCCAGCTATTGGTCGCTCCCCGGCATTCCGAATGCGATCTGGTACTACCCGGAGCCGATTGCCGCAGCCGCGTTC
Organism: Gaiellaceae bacterium; assembly: GCA_036265735.1. GTDB lineage: Bacteria > Actinomycetota > Thermoleophilia > Gaiellales > Gaiellaceae > Palsa-739. Next base: position 60,592 of record DATAOK010000037.1, on the reverse strand, counting down.
ATCGCGGGTCACGTTGCGTTCTATCGACAGCACGTCACCGTCGAGGTCGGCGGATGAAGGTCTTGGTCCTCGGCGGGGGCTCCACGGGCGAGCACTTCGTCGGCGCGCTGCGCCGGCTGGACGGCGACTGCGAGATCACGCTCGTCGAGAGTCGGCTCGTCGGCGGCGAGTGCTCGTACTACGCGTGCATGCCGACGAAGACAATGCTCCGCTCGGCTGAGCTGTCGTCGTCGCTCGATCGCGCACCGAGCATGGATCCCGAGCGTCCACGCGCAGACGGGGTCTGGTCGTGGCGTGACTGGGTGACGAGCGACTGGGACGACAGCGGCCAGCTCGACTGGCTCGCGGAACAGCGGTGCGAGTTCGTGCGCGGCGAGGCGCGCGTCGCGCGCCCCGGCGTCGTGGAAGTCGACGGGCACGAGCTCGCCTACGACAAGCTGGTCGTCGCGACCGGGTCGCGTCCCGCCGTCCCGCCGGTCGAGGGGCTCGACGGCGTCGAGTACTGGACGAACATCGAGGCAACCTCGACACACGAGATTCCGGGGTCGATCGCGATCATGGGCGGCGGGCCGGTGGGGTCGGAGCTCGCGCAGTTCTTCGCTCGCATGGGCTCCACGGTCACGATCGTCGAGCACGGCCCGCGCCTCCTCGGGCGCGTGCACGAAGAGGCAGGCGACCTGATCGGCACCGTCTTCGGCGAGGACGGCATCGATGTCCGCACCGGTGTCGCGGTCGAGCGCGCCCACCCAGGCGTCGTCCTGACGCTCGGCGACGGCGCAACGGTCGAGGCGGAGCGCCTGCTCGTCGCGACCGGGCGGCGCCCGAACACCGACGGACTCGGGCTGGAGCACCTCGGGGTCTCGGTCGGTCAGCGCGGGGTGGAGGTCGACGAGCACCTACGCGCTGCGGAGAACGTGTGGGCGATCGGAGACGTCACCGGGATCGCGCTCTTCACGCACGTCGGCAAGTACCAAGCGCGCGTCGCCGCGAGCGATCTTGTCGGTCACAACGCGACCGCGGACTACCGCGCGATCCCGGCCGGCATCTTCACGGACCCCGAGGTCGCGACGGTCGGGACGACGGACGGTGTCTCCGCCCGCTGGGAGCTGACCGCGACGCCGCGCCTCTCCACCTACGAACGGCCGAAGCGCGACGGGTTCGTCCGCCTCTTCGCGGACAAGGAGCAACGCATCCTCGTCGGCGCCGTCGCGGTCGGTCCGCAGGCGACCGAGTGGCTCGGGCAGTTGACGCTCGCCGTCCGGAGCGCGACGCCCGTCGACGTCCTCGTCGACACGATCCAGCCATACCCGACGTTCTCCGAGGCGATCTTCTTCGCGCTCCGCGAGCTCGTCGACTTGCTGTAGGCCGTACAATTCCGCCTGGTGCTCGGCGAAGTCCTCACGGCGATCGTCACGCCGTTCAACGCGGACGGGTCGGTGAACGTCGAGAAGTTCCGCGAGCTTGCGATCCACCTCGTGGACAACGGCTCCGACGGGATCGTCGTCGCCGGCACGACCGGTGAGAGCCCGACGCTCTCGGACGACGAGAAGCTCGAGCTCTTTGCCGCCGCGGTCGACGCGGTCGGCTCTCGCGCGACGGTCATCGCAGGTACGGGCACGTACGACACGCGCCACTCCGCGCACATGACGGAGCGCGCCGACCCGCTCGGCGTCGACGGCTTCCTCGTCGTTACGCCGTACTACAACAAGCCGCCGCAGCGCGCGATCGTCAGGCATTTCGAGGAGATAGCCGCGCGCACCGACAAGCCGATCGTCGCGTACAACATCCCGTCCCGCGTCGTGATCAACATCGAGCCGCAGACGATCGCGCGGCTCGCCGAGATCGACAACGTCACCGCCGTCAAGCAGGCGCACGGCGACATCGACGAGGCGCGCTTCATCGCGGAGGAGACGCCGCTCGAGCTCTACTCCGGCGACGATCCGGTCACGCTCGCGTTCCTCGAGGTCGGTGGCGTGGGCGTCGTGTCCGTGACGGCGCACGTCTGGGGCACGCAGATCAAGGAGCTGATCCGTCGCTTCCGTGCGGGGGACGCCGACGGCGCGAGGCAGCTCCACGAGGAGCTCCAGCCGTCGTACGACCTGTTGAAGGTGCAGACGAACCCGATCGCGATCAAGGCGGCGCTCAACCTGCTCGGCCACGAGGTCGGCGGCCACCGCCTGCCGATGGTCGAGCCGTCGGAGCACGAGGTCGACGAGATCCGCGGCTGCCTCGAGCGCAGCGGCGTGCTGACGGGCGCGTCGGCCTAGACTTCGCAGGTTCCTATGGGCATCTGCAGGATCATCCCGCTCGGCGGGCTCGGCGAGGTCGGGAAGAACATGACGGTCTACGAGGCCGACGGCTCGATCGTCGTCGTCGACGCCGGCCTCGCGTTCCCGCGCGACGAGCACCTCGGTGTCGACCTCGTCCTGCCGGACTTCACGTATCTGCGCGAGCGCCAGGACATGATCCGCGGCGTCGTGCTCACGCACGGCCACGAGGATCACGTCGGCTCGCTGCCGTTTCTCATGCGCGAATGCCGCGTGCCCGTGGTCGTCGCGACGAGGCTCACGCTCGGCCTCGTCAAGTCGAAGCTCGACGAGCACGGCCTGCTGCGGGACGCGGATTTGCGTGAGGTCTCGCCGTACGACGAGCCGTTCGACCTCGGCCCGTTCCGCATCGAGTTCGTGCGCATGGCGCACTCGATCCCCGACGCCGTCGCCGTCGTGCTCGAGACGCCCGGCGGCCGCGTCGTGCACACCGGCGACTACAAGCTCGACCACACGCCCGTCGACGGCCAGCGGACGGACGTCGGCAAGCTCGCCGACATCGGCAACCGCGGCGTCAGCCTGCTGCTCGGCGACTCGACGAACGCCGAGCGTCCGGGCGTCACCCAGTCCGAGCGCGTGGTCGGCGAGGCCTTCCGCCAGATCATCCCGCACCGCACCGGCAAGGTGCTCGTGTCGTCCTTCGCGTCGAACGTGCACCGCATGCAGCAGGCGATCGACGTCGCGATGGAATGCAACCGCAAGGTCGCGTTCGTCGGCCGCTCGATGCGCAAGAACGCGAACATCGCGCGCAATCTCGGCTACATGTCGGTGCCCGACGATCTCGTCCTGCGGCCGCACGAGCTCGCGGAGCTGCCGCCGTCCGAGCAATTGATCCTCTGCACGGGCAGCCAGGGCGAGCCGATGTCGGCCATGACCCGCATTGCCTACAACGACCATCCCGGCGTCCAGGTCTCACCGGGCGACACGGTGATCATCTCGGCGAAGCCGATTCCCGGCAACGAGCTGCGCGTGCACGACGCGATCAACAGGCTCGCGAAGGCCGGTGCCGAAGTCCTGCACGAGGACAACGCGCCGGTGCACGTCTCCGGCCACGGGAGGGCGGAGGAGCTGCGGACGATCATCAGCCTCGTGCGCCCGCGCGCAGTCATGCCGGTCCACGGCGAGTTCCGGATGCTTGCGGCGCACGCGCAGATCGCGCGTGAGGGCGGCATTCCGGAGGAGGGGATCGTGCTCGCGGAGAACGGCTCGGTCGTCGAGCTCTCGAAGGACGGCGTGCGCATCGTCGACCGCGTCGAAGCCGGCATGACGTTCGTCGACGGGCTCGGCGTCGGCGACGTGCACGACGTTGCGCTCCGCGACCGGCGCCGGCTCGCCGAAGACGGCGTGCTGATCGTCGTCGCCACACTCGCCGGCTCGAACGGGCGCGGCGCGCTCACCGCGGCGCCCGAGCTGATCGCGCGAGGCTTCGGCGAGGCGGCCGAGCCGCTGCTCGACGAGCTGCGCGCGGAGGCGCAGCAGGTGCTCGAGGAGCTGCTCGCGGATGATGTCACCGAGATCAAGCTGCTCCAGGAGCACGTCCACGATGCGCTCGGCGGTCTCGTCTACGACCGCACCCAGCGGCGTCCCATGATCCTCCCGGTCCTGGTGGAAGTATGAGCGTAGGCTCGACGGAGCTCATCAAGGAGCGGAGGCGCCGGCTTTGCCGGCGCCGTGAGCGGGCATGAGCGTCTTTCAAGCACCGACCTGGGCCGACGTTCTCGACGAGTGCGCGGCGGAGCCGGCGACGGCGAAGCGGCTGATCGCGCAGCTGCGCGCATGCGAAGTCTCCGCGCTCTCGTTCTGCCGCCTCCTCGAACGGTGGGCGCGCGGAGACGCGCAGCCGTCGACGCCGGGTGAGCGGCAGGCGGCGCTGCGCCGCGCCGCCGAGCGCGTCGAGACCGCGCTGACCGGGCTCGAGGAGCCGCTGAAGCGCTACCTCCTGGAGCTCGAAGCGGAGGTGCTCGAAGGACGATCGTGGTACGGCGGCCCCTCGAGCGCCGAGCTGCTCGACTGGGAGCCGGTCCTGACGCGCGCCGGCGTCCACGTCCCGACGGAGCGCGTCGCGCAGGTGTATCTCGAGCTCGCGGTGCTCGTGCGCGCGCTCGAGGGGCTGACGGCGACGGCGATGGTCGAGGCGACCCCCGACCGCGCGGCGCTCTGGGCAGGCCTCTTCGACCTGCGCGACAACCTGCTCGGGCAGGCGCTCGAAGACCTGCGCTTCCTGAGCTTCGGCTAACTGCTCCGCGGGTCGGTCTCGCGCGCGAGGTTCGCCGCGTCGCCCTCGACCTTCCTGACGACGTGGAACGCGTCGTGCTTCTCGGCGACTTCTTCGACGTCGGGGATCTCGTGGCCGGGGCGGATGATGAAGAGCGTGGGGTCCGAGCGGATGCGCTCATAGACGGGGATCGACACTTCGATCTGCTCCGCGCAGCTCGCGTTACCGCACTCGCAGACGACGGACATCGTCTCCGTGATCACGCCGAACGCCGCGCTCAACGCCTCGATCTTCTCGTTCACCGACCGGTAGAGCGCCTCGTTCTCGCCGATCCGCCTCGCCCGCTCGTCCACGCGTGCATTCTGCCGTCCCTCCCTTCCGAGGGCGGGGTGAAGCGTGTAGCGTGGACCCGCTGAGCGCGTCCGCCACCGCTGCCGAGATCGTCTTCGACCGGGCTACGAAGCGCTATCCGGGACGGCCGCAGCCTGCCGTCACTGAGCTTTCCCTCACGATCCCCGCGGGCGAGATCTGCGTCCTCGTCGGCCCGTCGGGCGGCGGGAAGACGACCGCGATGAAGATGGTCAACCGGCTGATCTCGATCACCGAGGGCGACATCACTATCGACGGGACCAGCGTGCGCTCGCTCGATCTGACCGAGTTGCGCCGCGGCATCGGCTACGTGATCCAGCAGGTCGGGCTCTTCCCGCATCTCTCGGTCGGCGACAACATCGGCACCGTGCCGAAGCTGCTCGGCTGGCCGAAGAAACGCATCCGCGACCGAGCCGTCGAGCTCCTCGAGCTCGTCGGTCTCGAGGCGGCCGATGCGAAGCGTTACCCGGCGCAGCTGTCGGGCGGACAGCGCCAGCGCGTCGGGCTCGCGAGGGCACTTGCCGCGAACCCCCCGTTGATGCTGATGGACGAGCCGTTCGGCGCGATCGACCCGATCACGCGCGAGCACCTGCAGGATGAGTTCCTGCGGCTGCACCGCGAGCTCCGGAAGACGGTCATCTTCGTGACGCACGACATCGACGAGGCGATCAAGATGGGCGACCGCATCGCGATCCTGCATTCGGGCGGGATCCTCGCGCAGTACGACACGCCGGACGAGATCCTCGCGAACCCGGCAAGCGAGTTCGTCGAGCGGTTCGTCGGCGCCGACCGCGGTCTCAAGCGGCTCTCGCTGCGGCGGATGCGCGATGTCGAGCTCGAGCCCGCCTCGAGCGCAGCCGCCGACGCTCCGCGCTGCAAGGAGACGACGACGCTGCGCGACGCGCTGTCGCTCATGCTGACGGAAGGCTCGCACGAGATCGTCGTCTGCGACGACGGCGGAGAGCCCGTCGGGATGCTGTCGCTCCAGCGCGTCAGCGACCTGCTGCGTGAACAGGTGACTGCGTGACGCATATCGTCGCGGGCGGCCCCGTTATCCCGAACTACGGGAAGGCCACCGGCTGCATCGTCGACAACAACTCGTTCTTCTGCACGAAGTGGATCCACCAGCACTGGTCGGACACGCTGCAGCCCGCACTGATCCAGCACATCTGGCTGACCGCGATCGCGGTCGGCATCGGCTTCGCGATCGCGTTCGTGCTGTCACTCGTCGCGCACCGGTTCAACTGGCTCGTTCCGCCGATCAGCGCGTTCACCGCGTTCCTCTACACGGTGCCGTCAATCGCGCTCTTCCAGGTGCTCGTGCCGCTGACCGGGATCACGGTCACGACGATCGAGATCGGGCTCGTCGGATACACGCTGCTGATCCTCTTCGGCAACACGCTCGCGGGGCTGCGCAGCGTCCCGCCCGACGTGATCGAGGCGGCGCGGGGGATGGGGCTGACGCGGCTGCAGGTGCTGCGTCGCGTTGAGCTGCCGCTTGCGCTGCCGGCGATCTCGGCGGGGATTCGCATCGCCGTCGTGACGACGATCAGCCTCGCGACGGTGGCCGCGTACATCACGCCGTACGGGCTCGGCAAGCCGATCTTCGACGGCCTGCAGATCAACTACCACACGGAGTACGTCATCTCGGGCGTCCTCGCGATCGGGCTCGCGCTGATTGCCGACGGTGCGCTCGTGCTCGTGCAGCGCGCGCTGACGCCGTGGCGGAGGGCGCGCGCATGATCGTCGGGGCGACGCTCAACGGTCACACGTTCATCGATGCGTTCAAGTTCATCTGGGACGACCGCAGCTTCGTCGGGCAGAAGGTGCTCGAGCACGTCGGGCTCTCCGCGGTCTCGGTCGGGATCGCGGCGGCGATTGCGCTGCCGATCGGCGTCTGGCTCGGGCACATCCATCGCGGCTCGTTCGCGGCGATCAACGGGTCGAACCTCTTGCGTGCGCTGCCGAGTCTCGCGGTGATCTCGATCTTTCTCCCGGTGCTCGGCATCGGGCATACCGTGGTCGTGATCGCGCTCGTCGTGCTCGGTGCGCCGCTGATCCTCACGAACTCGTATGTCGCGGTCGACAGCGTCGACGCCGACGTGGTCGAGGCCGCGCGCGGGATGGGGCTGACGCCGCTGCAGATCTTGCTGCGCGTCGAGCTGCCGCTCGCGCTGCCGCTCATCTTCGCCGGCGTCCGGACGGCGGCGGTCTACGTCGTCGCGACCGCGACGCTGGCCGGTGTCGTCGGCGGGGGGTCGCTCGGCGACATCATCTTCAACCAACCGACGTACTTCCTCTCAGGGGTCGTCGGGGCCGCCTTGCTGGTCTCTTTGTTGGCTTTTGCGGCCTATTTCTTGTTTGCGTTACTAGAACGCTTGCTCACACCACGCGGCCTTCGCCATGCTGAAGCGAAGCAGGGACGTGAGGAGGAGCCACCCGTCGTGTTCGAGGCGGCGGCGACGTGATCGCAATCAACGAGGGAGGAAGGGAACAATGAGTAGGAAGAAGTGGCGTTCCGTCGTGATCGTCGGGCTGCTCGCGTCGTTGACTAGCGCGCTCATGCTGGCGACGACTGCAGGCGCAGCACCGAAGGCAGGTCCGACAGTGATCGTCGGGTCGAAGAACTTCACGGAGGAGTACGTCCTCGGTGAGCTGTACTCGCAGGCGCTGAAGGCCGCCGGATTCAGCGTGCAGTACAAGCAGTCGATCGGTGCGACTGAGGTGATCGACACCGCGCTGACGACCGGGAAGATCAACGTCTATCCCGAATACGTCGGCGAGATCGACCAGACCGTCTTCCATCAGAAGACGCTGCCGAAGACGGCCAAGGGCTGGTGGCAGCTTGCGGTCAAGCTGAACAAGAAGCGCGGCATCACAGTTCTCAACGCAACGCCGTTCTTTGACGTCGATGCGATCGCGGTTCGCAAGGCGGACGCGGCGAAGTACGGCCTGCACACGGTCGCAGACCTGAAGAAGGTCCCGAACGCGTCCGTCGGCGCACGGCCGGAGTTCAAGGACCGCGAAGAGGGCTTCAAGGGCATGCAGGACGTGTACGGGCTGACAAAGTTGAAGTACGTCTCGCTCGACCAGGGTCTGACGTATCAGGCGCTCGATCAGAAGAAGGTCTTCTGCATCAACGTCTTCTCAACGGACCCGCAGCTTGCGAGCGGCAAGTACGTCGTCCTCAAGGACCCGAAGCTCATCTTCGGCGTGCAGAACGTCGCGCCCGAGGTGTCGAACAAGCTGCTGACGGCGCTCGGCTCGAAGGCGGCGCTCTTCAAGAGCACGCTGAACAAGGTCGACGCGAAGCTGACGCAGAAAGCGATCCTCGCGATGAACAGCGCGGTCGTGAACAACAAGCAGACGCCGAAGGCGGTTGCCTCAGCGTTTCTGAAGGCGAACGGGCTCGCCTAAGGCCCGTGCTCGGAGGCTGCGCCCGCGTCTCGGTGCGGGCGCGGCCTCGCCTTTTACCGTTCGATACCGGTGTGGCGCCCAGCCACTGCCTGGCTAGCCGGGTGGCACTCGTCCGCTGCAGGGTGTTCCATGCACCCAGAAGGGAAGGAGTCGGCGATGGGAGCCAAGCGCGGTGTGTGTGTCGGCCTGGTGGCGGGAGCAGTCCTCGCGGGCGCAGGGACGGGCAGCGCCGCGGCCCCGCCGGTCACGTTGACGCCGCACGTGTCGCTCGAGCCGGCGACCGTCGTGCTGGGCGGGCGCGCGTCCTTGCTCGTCGCAGGATGGCGCGAGGCGCATCTGGAGGTCTCGCTCTCAGGGGCGACCGATCGCGCCGGGCGGCTGCTCGGGTGGCGCGTCGCGCGCAGGCAGGGGCAGGCCTGGGTGGTCGAGCTCCCGCGGCCCGCGTTGCGGGGCATCTATCCGGTGCTCTTGCGTGAACGGGCCGGTGCCCCGGTGACGCGCTCCACGCACTGGCTGCTGCGGATCTTCCGTCCCCAGGCGGCCCACGAGCCGACGTTCACGACGCCGCAGGCGGCAGTTCGCTGGTGGGTGCAGTCGTCAAGGCATGCGACGGTCGCCGCGATGAAGCAGTGGCGACGCTCGGATCTCGACAAGCGCGATCCCAAGCTGCATCGCCTCTTCGTCGTCGCCTTCAACCTGCGCGGCCGGCCCGGCGTCGCGAACCGGTTGGGGCGATTCGTCACGGCCGTCCGGGACGGGTATCACGGGCCGTGGCGACTGCTCGAGGCGAACGTCCAGCCCTGACCGACGGCGTAGGATCGCCCGGTGGACGGGCTGATCTCACGCAGGCAGCTCTCGCTCGAGCTTGCTCTCGCGCTGTTGGCGCGGGTGCGCGAGGAGGCGGAGGCGCGCGACCTGGCGCTGGCCGCGGCGGTCGTCGACAGCGCCGGCCATGTCCTGGCGAGCCAGCGGATGGACGGCGCCGCGCTCGGTGCGATGCGGCTCGCAGTCGGGAAGGCATTCACGGCCGCGTCATGGGCGACGCCGACGGGAGAGTTCGGCGGCAGCACGCAGCCGGGCGGCGACGACTGGGGCTGGAACACGACCGACGAGCGCATCGTCGTGTACGCGGGCGGCATTCCGCTGCTCGTCGAGGACGAGCTCGTCGGGGCGGTCGGCGCGAGCGGCGGGACGGCGGCCGAGGACGAGGAGTGCGTCGCGGCGGCTGCGAGCGCGCTCGGCTTCGACTGAGCACTCGTGCTGTTCACGCCTGAGTCACACGAGCCGCTCGTGGACGAGCCCTGGTCCGCGGACCGAGCTCGGCGCGCGATTCATGCGATCGTCGCCGACACCGAGGACGCGTTCGACGACGGCTGGCTCCCGCACGCACGCGATCTCCTCGAGGGCGAGGCGCCTGGAGTCCGCAAACGGACGCTGTACGAAGGCGGCGCCGGCGTCGTCGATGCGTTGCGTCGGCTCGCGAGTCGCGGATTCACGGAGCTGCGGCGTAGCTACGTGCCGTATCTCGAGCGCTCGATCGACGCCGCGCCCGATTACCCGGACGAGGATCCGCAGCGCAGCTTCTGGATGGGGGAGACCGGGATTCGACTTGTGCTGGAACGGCTCCAACCGTCCCGCGCGAATCTCGAGCGCCTCGCCGAGCTGATCGCGGCGAACGAGCGCGACCCGCGGCGCGAGCTCATGTGGGGCAGCCCCGGCACGATTCTCGTCGGACGTGAGCTCGGGCTCGACGTCGGCGCGAGCGTCGACTGGCTACGCGGGCGACGCGACGACGAGGGCCTCTGGACGCAGGACCTCAACGGGCAGCGAAGCCGCTGCCTGGGGCCGGCACACGGCTTCGCGGGGTGCATGCTCGCGCTCGGCGGCACGGCCGACGCGGTGACGGAGACGCTCGCACCGTTCGCGGTCGAAGCAGACGGCCTCGTCAACTGGCTGCCCTACGCGGACATGCAGAGCCTCGTCGCCCATCGCGACGGGCAGATTCGAACGCAGTGGTGCCACGGCGCGCCGGGCATCGTCGCAACGCTTGCTCCTCTTCTCGACGTCGAGGTCGGCGCCGCCGGAGGCGAGCTGACCTGGGCTGCGGGACCGCTCCGCAAGGGCCCGGGTCTCTGCCACGGCACGGCGGGAAACGGCTATGCGTTTCTCGCGCTCTTCGAGCGAACCGGTGACGAACGCTGGCTCGAGCGCGCGCGTGCGTTTGCCATGCATGCGCTCTGCCAGGTCGAGCGCAACCGCTCGACCGACGGCCGCGGCCGCTACACGCTCTGGACGGGTGATCCCGGGACTGCGCTCTACCTCGCTGATTGCGTCGACGGCGAAGGACGAGTCCCTCTCCCGTAGGAAGCGGCGTCGGGCTCAGCCGACGCCGGTCGTATCCGACAGCGTCGCGGAAACGCGAAGCGCGGTCCCGCGGTCGATGTACGCCGTCGCCCCGACGCTCCGGTAGAAGGCGAGCGCGCGCTCGAGCTCGACCTCTCCCTCCTCGAGTCGGCCGGCGTTGATGAGCGACTCCGCTGCGGCGAGCCGTTGGAATGCCTCGTGCGTCGGTGCGCCCGCAGCGGCGAAGATCTCGGCTGCGCGCGCGTGATCGCCGGCGACTGCCGCACTGCCCGCGTCTTCGAACATGCTGTCCGGCGCCCGCGCGAGCAGTTCGGCAACCTCGTCGCGCAAACCGAGGCGGCCCACCACGGGCGTCAGGACCTCCAGGATCATCCCGTTGTCGGGATGCGCACGGATGAAGTCGATCGCCTCCCGGGCCAATGACCGCGCGCGCTCCAACCGGGACGACATGGCTTCGAAATACGAGCATTGGACGAGTGACGGCAGCAGCGCTTGCGGGTCGCCGGCTCGACGGCCGAGCTCGAGCGCGCGCTCGGCGTCCTCTGATGCGCCGATCAGGTCGCCGCGACCGTGCCGCATCCACGCGCGGACCATGCGGGTATGGCTCTCGAGATAGTGGGGCGACTCGGCGCATTCCGCGATGAACGCGTCGGCCATTGCAGTCGCTTCGTCCCAATGGCCGAGCGCCCACCGAGTCCAGACGCGGTCGCCGCGGGTGAAGCGGACGGTGTCGCGATCTCCAAAACGCTCGGCGACGCGTTGGGCCTCGGCAAACAGCTCGTCCTCTCTCGGGATGTTGCCGGCGAATCCGGCCTCGACGCCCAGATTGACAAGGAGCGTTCCCGCCACAGGCGAGTTGATCTCCAACGCAATTTCAACGGCGCGCGCCAGCTCGTTTCGTCCGCCTTCGCCCTCGTTCAGGCGCGCTGTCCCAATCGTCCCAAGAGCATGCGCTTCCAGCTCGGGGAGGCCGAGCTCCCTTGCCATTTCGAGTGCGGCGTTCGCGAGCTGGATTCCATTTTCCGTATCGCCCCCGAGGATTCGGTGCCTCGCCGATTGGGCGAGCACCCGCGTCTTGCTGCCGGACGGAGGCATCCCGGCGATCAGCTGTTCTGCAACCTCGAGGTGGCGGAGCGCGGCGTCCTGGCCGCCTTGGTACCAGGCAATGCGCGCCAGAAAGGAGGACGCCTCCGCCGCCTGCGCATTGTCGCCGACTGCGAGCAGCGCGTCGTGTGCCTCGACGAGGGCCTGCTCACGGCGGTCGTCGGTCGCGAGGTGCAGCGACCGCGCCCGTCGAAACAGGACGTCGGCGCGTGAGGGGTCTGCGGTCGGCCACAGCTCGAGCGCTTCGCCGTAGTAGCCCGCGGCCGCCGGGTAGGCGCTCAGCCCATACGCGCGGTCGCCGGCGTCACGGAGCGCGACCCTGGTCCGGTCGGCAAGATCGTCGCCGTCCAGTCCTGCCGCGAGGGCGAGCTCGTAGGCGGAGCGCCAGTGGTGGGCGATCATCTCCGCGTGATCCTCGGGCCGCCCGAGCGACTCGATCCACCGGGCGACGAGCCCGTGCTTCTGCGAGCGCGCGCCCCGCGGGATCTGCCCGTAGGCGACGTCACGGACGAGCACATGGGCGAATGTGTGCTCGTCCTCGCCGGCGACGGAGGATCGCAGCTGCCGGCGGACGAAGCCCTTGCGCGCCAGCTCGCGCAACAGGTGCTCGGACTCCTGCGCTTCGCGGTGCAGGCAGCCGGTCCAGAAGACCTTGCCGATGACGGAAGCGTCCTGGAGGAGCGCCTTCTCTGCCGGCGGGAGCCCGTCGAGCCGGGCGGCGACGATCCCCTGCAGATTCTCGGGCAGGGGCAGCTCGTCGGCGGACCCGCGCTCCGCATAGAGCAGCGCGAACTGCTCCGCGTACAGCGGGTTTCCCTCGGCTCGCTCGAGCAGGCTCTGCTGCGTGTCGGCAGGGAGCACGGAGCGCTCGAGCACGTGCGCGATCAGGAGTGCCGTCTCGGTGTCGGAGAGCGGTGAGAGCGCGACGGTCGCGGCGTTCAGCTTGCCGCCGCCCCAGCTCGGCCGCCTGCTGAGCAGCTCCGGCCGCGCGGTGCAGAGCAGGAGCAGTGGCACGCTCGTCGCCCAGTCGGCGAGCTCGTCGATGAAGTCGAGTAGGCCGTCGTCCGCCCACTGCAAATCCTCGAAGACTGCGATCAGCGGGTATTGGTCGGCGAGGGCTTCGAAGAACCGTCGCCACGCTGCGAACGATTCGCTGCTGCGATCGCCGACGATCTCCGCTTCCGCGTCGAGACCGGCGAGCGGCCGAAGGCGCGCCTCGATCCACGTTGCTTCATGCGCGTCCGCGATCACGTCGGTTACGGCGCCGTGGAGCTTCGCCGCCGCCGCCTCGTCGGTGTCGTCCTCGAGGATGCCGGCCTGTGCCTTGACGATCTCGGCCAGTGCCCAGAACGTCACGCCCTCCCCGTACGCGAGGCATCGGCCTTGCCGCCAGGTGATCAGCTCCGGGTCGGCATCGGCGAGCCGAGACAGCTCGTACACGAGCCTGCTCTTGCCGATTCCGGGCACGCCGACGAGCGTGACGAGCTGCGACGAGCGCCCGCCGCGAACACGGTCGAGCGCGTCCCGCAGAAGGTCGACCTCGCGTTCCCGCCCGACGAGCGCCCCCGCCTGGTGATCGAGGACCTCGGTGCCGAAGCGCGCACGCGCCTCGACCGCTTCCCACGCCGGAACCGGCTCGGCTTTCCCCTTCGCTGCGACCGGAGCGACCTCGCGGTACGTGATGCTGCGCCGCGTCGAGCGATACGTAGCCTCGCCGACCACGACGCCGTACACCGGTGCAGCGGTTTGAAGCCGGGCCGCGGTGTTCACGACATCGCCCGACGCCATTCCCTGACCTTCCGCGGGGCGCGCCCCGAGGCGGACAAGCGCCTCGCCCGTCGCGATACCGATCCGTAGCTCGACGCCCTCCCGGCGCGCGTCTGCGCGAATCGCGAGTGCGGCGCGCACAGCCCGCTCCGGGTCGTCCTCGTGCGCGAGCGGCGCCCCGAACACCGCCATCACCGCGTCGCCGATGAACTTCTCAACCGTTCCACCGTGCCGCTCGAGTTGGGCACGGACCCTCGCGTGGTAGGGGCCGAGCAGCGCCTCGACGTCCTCGGGGTCGAGCTGCTCCGCACGGGACGTGAAGCCGACGAGGTCACAGAACAGACACGTGACCACCTTGCGCTCCGCGCCTGTCTGATCCGGCGCGGCGGCAACGGGCGCACCGCAGAACGGACAGAACGGGAACTCCCCGGGCAGCTCCCGAGCGCAGCTCGTGCAGACTGTCACGCAACGAGTCTAGGACGGCGGGAGAGCGCCCGCGACCCGCCGGACACTGCCGTCGCGAATGAGCCGACGCACAGGTTCGAGATCCTGCGGCGGGGGCTCGCCTTTCGCGGTCGGTGAAATCACTGAGCGCACTGCGTCGTATGTGCGCGACGTCGCAACACCGAGCTGCGGCCGGCCGCGCAGGTCGATCGCCTGGGCCGCGACGACGAGCTCGATCGCGGCGAGGCGCTCGCCGAGCTCGACCATCTCCGCAAGCCTGCGGGCTGCGAGCGGCGCGAGAGTGATGCGGTCCTCGATGCCTTCGTGATGGCTTGTGCTCCCGGTCTCGACCGACACCGGCTGCGCGAGCAGCTTCGCTTCGACAGCCAGCGCCTGCGCAGGCACGCCGAATTCCGACAACCCGCTCTCGGCAAGCCCGGCTTCGGCGGCGAGGCCTTCGGGGAGCCCCGTCACCGGCGACTGCAACAGCTTGATCGTCCGCTCCGCTGCACTCGTCAACACCGGCGCGAGCCCGATGCGCGCGAGGTCGAGCGCCTGCGCAAGCGGCAACGCGTCGAACCCGCCGACGGAGATCAGCCGTCCCTCGTCGAGCAGCACGAGCGGGTTCTCCTGCGACGTGTTGAGCTCGTGCTCGACGCGCGCACGCGCGAATGTGAACGCAGCGCGCGCAGCGGCACGCACCTGCGGAATGCAGCGGAAGCTCAGAGGGTCCTGGAGGTTCCGTGCGGCGCCGTCATCCCAGAGATAACTGCCGCCGAGGAGCGCGGCGAAGTCGAGATCGTCGTGCAGCGGGCTGACGTTCCCCGCCAACGCCTCGAGGTCGAGCGCGGCCGCGACGTCCAGCGCGTCGAGCAGCCGCAGCGCATCGACCAACGCGAGCGCCGCCAGCGCGGTCGAGAACGCGTTCGAGCCGAGCAGCGCGAGGCCCTCCTTCGCCGCGAGCTCGAAGCCGTCGAGCACGCCGGAAGCGAGATCCGCATTCGCCGGCAGGTCGGCCATCCCGATCGAGCCGAGCAGCCGCACCTCCGGAACGACGCCCGCGTTCAAGGCCGAGACGAGGTGCTCCACGAGCTCGCGCCGCACGCCCGACGTCCCGCGCGCGAACCCGTTCGCCACGAGCAGCAGCTGCGCACGCACGACGTCGCGCGGCGCCGGCTCACCTTGGCCGACCCGGTGCTCGAGGATCAGCCGCCGGTTGAACTCGGCAAGCTCGCCCGCGGAGACCCGCGTCCGCTTCCGCACGCCGACGCCCGTCGTCAGCCCGTAGACGGGATCTCCCTCGAGCGCGTCCTCGACGATCGCCCGGCCGCGTGCGACCCGGTCGGCTACCGGGGCTGCCAGCTCAACCGGCACATCGCCGCGCGCGACGGCGACGACATCGTCGAGCGAGAGGTTGCTGCCTGTGAGCGCGACGGTCACTGCGGATAGTCTCGCGCACGTGCCTGCCCGCCTCACCATCGTCGGCTCGGTCAACCTCGACCTCGTCGCCAGGGCCGAGCGCCTGCCGCGACCCGGCGAGACGCTCACCGGCGCGACGTTCACCGAGGTTCCGGGCGGCAAAGGAGCAAATCAGGCCGTCGCTGCCGCCCGGCTCGGCGCCGACGTCACGCTCGTCGCCTGCGTCGGCGACGATGACTTCGCCGAGGCCGCGCTCCGCGAGCTCCGCGAAGCCGGCGTCACGCTCGAGCTTGCGACGCGCGACAAGACCGGCGTCGCGGTGATCGTCGTCGACGCGCAGGGCGAGAACACCATCGTCGTCGCGCCGGGTGCGAACGACTCGCTGATGCCGTCGGACCTGCCGGAGCTCGAGGAGTCGACCGCCGTCCTCTGCCAGCTCGAGATCCCGCGCGAGACGGTCGAGGCGGCCGCGATCAACGCACCCGCCGAGTTCTTCCTCAACGCCGCGCCCGCGGCCACCGGCTCGCTGCCCGCGGCCGACGTCACGATCGTCAACCGCTACGAGCTCGAAGCATTGCAGCATCGCGACGGCGTGATCGCCGTGACGCACGGCAAGGAAGGCGCCGTGCTGCTCGAGGACGGCGCGGAGGTCGCGCGCGCGACGCCGCCCCAGGTGGACGCGGTCGACGGCACCGCCGCCGGCGACGCATTCACCGCGTGTCTTGTCGTCTCGCTGCTCGAAGGTCGCAGCCGCGAGGAAGCGCTGACGCGTGCCTGCGCCGCCGGCGCGATCGCTGCGTCACGATTCGGCGCGCAGACGTCACTGCCAACCGCTGAGGAGGTCGACGGTCTAAGTGCGTAGGCTCGACGGAGCACTTCAAGGAGCGGAGGCGGCGGCTTGGCCGCCGCCGGAGCGGGGAAGATGAGCATCCCAATTGTCATCGACTGCGATCCGGGTCACGACGACGCGTTCGCGATCATGCTCGCCGTCGCGTCGCCTGAGGTCGAGCTCCGCGCGATCACGACGGTCGCGGGCAACCAGACGCTCGACAAGACGACCGCAAACGCGCTCAAGGTGCTCGAGCTGATCGACCGCACCGACATTCCGGTCGCCGCCGGCGCCGACACGCCGCTCACGCGCGAGCTGCGGACCGCCGCGCATGTGCACGGCGAGAGCGGCCTCGACGGCCCCGATCTTCCGGCGCCGACGACGAAGGTGGTCGAGAAGCATGCCGTCGACCTCCTCAACGAGTCGATCGAGCCCGGCGTCGTGCTCGTCCCGACCGGGCCGCTCACGAACGTCGCGCTGCTCCTGCAGAAGCATCCGGAGGTCATACAGCGCCTCGAGCGGATCGTCTGGATGGGCGGCGCCGCCTCCGAGGGGAACATCACGCCCGCCGCTGAGTTCAACTCGTTCGTCGATCCGGAGGCCGCGGCGATCGTCTTCGGCAGCGGGATCCCCGTGACGATGATCGGCCTCGACATCACGCACAAGGCGCTCTTCACCGCCGAGCATGCCGAGCAGCTACGCGGCACAGGCCCGGCCGGCAAGGCGGTCGCGGAGATGGCGGACTTCTTCCTCGTCTTCCACCGCCAGCGCTACCGCTTCGACGGCGCGCCGATCCACGACGCGATGGCCGTCGCTCACGTGATCGACCCGACGCTGGTCGAGACCGTCAACTGCAACGTCGAAATCGAGACCGCGTCGCAGCACTGCGACGGCCGCACCGTCGTCGACATCTGGCACGTGACCGACGGCCCGCTCAACTCGCACGTCGGCGTCGACGTCGACGCACCGCGCTTCCTCGACCTCCTCGTCGGCAGGATCGCCTCGCTCGGATGATCACGTTCGGCGCGATCGCTCCGCACGGCGATGTCGAGGACATCCCGGAGCTGCTCGCGGCGATGCAGGAGCTCGGCCGGCGCTGCACCGCGGACACCGCGGTCGTCGTGACGCCGCACAACGTGCACATCGAAGGGCACTTCGCGGTCGCGACGGCCGCGCAGGTCGGAGAGCACGCGATCGACCGCGACCTCGCCGAGTCGATCGTCGAGCATGCCCGTGCAGACCGCCTCCCGATCCTGCGGGTCTCGTACGGCGGCAACGACCCGACCCAGGCCGAGCTGCCGCTCGACTGGGGGACTGAGGTGCCGCTCAACTTCGTCAAGGCGAAACAGGTCGTTGTCGTGGCTCCGGCGCGCGACCGGCCGCTCGCAGAGCACGTGCGGCTCGGAGCGGCGATCGCCAAGGCGGCCGGCGGACGCGACGTCGCGCTGATCGCCAGCGCGGATCACGGGCACGCCCACGATCCGGACGGGCCGTACGGCTTCCACTCGGCCGCGGAGCACTACGACAACCGCTTCCTCGAGCTGCTGAAGGCGGAGCCGCTCGACTTCCGGCCGCTCGTCGATCTCGTGGATGACGCGAAAGCGGACTCGCTCTGGCAGCTGCTCGTGCTCCAGGGAGCGGTCCATGGCCGCGCCGAGCTCCTCGCGTACGCCGTGAGCGGGTACTACGGCATGGCCGTCGCGATCGTGGCGTAGGAATCCGTTCCGCCCCCGCGAACGAGTGGCCATGCCGCGCCAGAAGCGCAAGAGGAAGCTGCGCCCGAAAACGCCGAGCCGCGTCAAGAAGCGGCGAAGCCCGCGCAGCGGCCCCCACATCGGACGGGCCCAGCTTCAGCATCCCGAGCTTTGGGGCCTCGGCCTCGTCGCGCTGGGCTTCTTCCTCGGCAGTGTCATCTACGCCGGGTGGAACGGCGGCTACGTCGGCGGCGCGATCGCCGACGGACTGCACGCGCTGGTCGGGGGAGCATGCTGGGGAGTCCCGGTCGCGTCGGCAGCCATTGGATGCCTCATGGTCTTCCGGAGCGCGCTTGTCGACGTGCGCCCGTTCCGCACCGGCCTCGTCGTGCTCACGTTCGGGCTGATGCTCACGCTCGGGAAGGATCAGGGCGGGTACCTCGGCCAGATGCTCGGCGGCGCTGTCGGCATCGCGATCGGCGCCACGGGCTCGACGATCCTCGGCATCTTGCTGATCGTCGTCGGCGGGCTCCTTCTTTCCGGTGCCTCGCTCGGGCAGATCCTCCGCCATTCGCACCACCACGTGCGCACGGCCGCGTCGCGCGCACGGCGCGTCACGCGCGAGGTCGTCGAGGACGTCTGGCCTGAGCCGGAGCCGACCGTGGTGATGTCGAAGCCTGTGGTCGACGCAGAGGAGCGGTACCCCGACGTCGTCGAGTCCTCGCCGCCGCCGCTCTTCCGCGCCGAGCACGAGCCGCTCGTCCAGACCGAGGAGACGGTCTTCAACGACATCACGACCGAGCATCCCGAATACGAGCTTCCGGATCGGAACGTGCTGCGCGTGTCGCCGCAGAAGGAGGGCACGTCGAACGAGACGGCTGCACGCGTCGCCGACCTGCTCGTGCAGACGCTGTCGCACTTCGGCATCGACGCAACGGTGATCGGCCAGATCTCGGGACCGCGCGTCACGCGCTATGAGCTGCAGCTTGCGCCGGGGACAAAGGTGTCGAAGGTCGCGGCGCTCAAGGACGACCTGAGCTACGCGCTCGCGACGACGGAGATCCGCATCCTCGCGCCGATCCCGGGCAAGCAGGCGGTCGGCGTCGAGTTGCCGAATCTCTCGCCGAACCTCGTCACGCTCGGCGACATCTTCGACGACCTGCCCGCGACCGCCTCGCCGCTCTCGGTATGGCTTGGCAAGGACATCTCGGGCGCCGCCGTCTGGACCGACCTCGCGCGCATGCCGCACCTGCTGATCGCCGGCACCACGGGCTCCGGTAAGTCCGGCTGCATCAACACGCTCCTCACGTCGATCCTGCTCCGCGCGACGCCGGACGAGGTGCGGATGATCCTCATCGACCCGAAGCGGATCGAGCTCAACCACTACGAGTCGATCCCGCACCTGCTGACGCCGGTTGTCTCGAGCCCGAAGGAGGCGAGTGCCGTGCTCGCGAACTGCACGGCCGAGATGGAGCGCCGCTACGAGCGGCTCGCGCAGGTGCGCGCGCGCAACCTCAACGAGGCGAACCGCGCCTTCCGCCAGCGCGGTGAGGCGACGATCCCGTACCTGCTCGTCGTCATCGACGAGCTCGCGGACCTGATGATGATCGCTCCGCAGGCGGTCGAGGATGCGGTCATCCGCCTCGCGCAGAAGTCTCGCGCCGTCGGGATCCATCTCGTCCTCGCGACGCAGCGTCCGTCGGTCGACGTCATCACCGGGATGATCAAGGCGAATGTGCCCTCGCGCATCGCTTTCGCCGTGTCGTCGCAGACGGACTCGCGCGTCATCCTCGACACGGGCGGCGCCGAGTCGCTGCTCGGCCAGGGCGACATGCTCTTCAAGCCGCTCGGGACGTCGCGCCTGCAGCGCGTGCAGGGCGCGTACGTGTCAGAGGAGGAGATCGCGCTCGTGGTCGAGCAGACACGCCAGCGCGACCAGGAGCTCGACGAGGGCTACCTCGAGCTCCCTGAGGTCTTCGCCGAGTCCGATGACGACGACGGCGACGGCGAGTTCGACCCCGACGAGGATCCGCTGCTCGACAAGGCGATCGAGATCGTCGTCCAGACGCAGACGGCCTCGGTCTCGCTCCTGCAGCGCCGCCTGCGCGTCGGCTACACGCGTGCGGGCCGGCTGATCGACATGCTCGAGCGACGCGGCATCATCAGCGGCTATGAAGGCTCGAAGCCGCGCCGCGTCCTCATCGACGAGAGCCAGTTCCACCAGTACGTCACGTCCGATTAAGACGGTCCGCGGCGCGGGCGCATGGGCAGACCGCGTCGGCGTCGGCTCGCTGCTGCCGGGCGCCGACCTCGTGCTGCCGTCGCTCTGGGAGGCGGTCGCAGGCACGCGCGAGGTGAATTGGGGCACGCAGCGCGCGGACGGGAAGTTCGAGTTCACGCCCGAGATGGCGCGCTGCTGGCAGTGGAAGGACGAGCTGCCGGAGCGCGGGCTCGCGCTCGTCGGCAAGCATTTCGGCCGCTGGGCGGCGGTGATCGCGCCGCGTCTTGCCGGTGCCGCCTACGCCGCGGCCGCGCAGCGCCGCGCGTCGCTCACCGGGTTGCAGGACGAGGTCGTCGACGCGGTGCGGCAGCACGGCCCATGCACCGGCCCGGAGCTCCGCGAGCTGACCGGCGCAGAGAAGAAAGCGATCGACACGGCGGTTGTCGGGCTGCAGCGTGCGCTCGTCCTGACGAATGCGCGGCTCGTCGAGCAGCCTCAGGGATGGGGCGCGATTGGAGTCGACCTCGTCGAGCGGCTCTGGAAGCTGCAGCCTTCCACCGAGCCGCAGCTCGAGCTCGCACGTGCCGTGCTCGCGACATGCGGCGACGTGTCGGCCGCAGATCTCGGCGGTGCACTTGGCTGGCGTGTGCGGCCGGCACGCGAGGCACTGGAGGAGCTCGTCGAACGCGGCGAAGCACGGGCGCGGTTCGAGGACGAGCTGACCGTTTACAACCGCAGGGCTGGAACTTCGCCCTAACCAGGCCTTAGGATCGGCGTCTGTATGGGAGGCACCCGTATGGGTCGTAAACAGTAAAGGGAGGGCAAGTGAAGGTTTCTCGCTGGATAGCGCTGGCCATGGTCGTCGCGCTCGTTTCCTCGATCGCGGCGACGGCTGCGTTTGGCGGCTCCAGCCGCACGGCCGCGCCGAAGGCCGGCATCGTCGCCTCGCTCGTGAGCGACGTCGCCGGGTTCAACGACAACGGCTTCAACAAGAACCAGCTCGTCGGTCTGAACAAGGCCGTGAAGAAGGTCGGCGGCACCGCGGTCCCGCTCGTCTCGCATTCGGCGAGCGACTATAAGCCGAACTTCAACTCGGCGATCCGCAAGGGAGCGAAGGTCGTCATTGCGGCGGGCTTCCTGCTCGCGCCGACGATGAAGACCTACGCGAAGCAATTCCCGAACGTCGACTTCGCGATCACGGACGACTCGTACAAGGACGCGGGCGGCTACAAGAACGTCGAAGGCTTGACGTACGCGACGGAGCAGGGCGGCTGCCTCGTCGGCGTTCTCGCGGCGAAGGAAGCGCAGAAGCTGGGCGGCAATACGATCGGCGCCGTCGGCGGCATCAAGATCCCGCCGGTCGACTCGTACATCGCCGGCTACAAGTACTGCGCCGCGAAGGCCGTTCCGGGTACGAAGACGATCGTCCAGTACTCGAACGACTTCAACGCGCAGGACAAGTGCGCGACGGTCGCGCAGAACGAGATGGGTCAGGGCGCAAAGGTGATCTTCCAGGTCGCGGGCGGCTGCGGCATCGGCGCGTTGAAGGCCGCCGCCTCCGCTGGTAACTGGGGGAT
The DNA here is from genome assembly GCA_036265735.1 of Gaiellaceae bacterium. GTDB lineage: Bacteria > Actinomycetota > Thermoleophilia > Gaiellales > Gaiellaceae > Palsa-739. Next base: position 38,845 of record DATAOK010000037.1, on the reverse strand, counting down.
CGGCGTCGACTCCGACGAGTTCTCGGTCGCCAAGAACATCCTCACGAGCGCGGTCAAGAAGACCGACGTCGGCGTGTACGACGCGGTCACGCAGGCGGCCGCGGGCAAGTTCCAGGGCGGCTCCGACCTGAAGCTGAACCTCAAGAACAACGGTGTCGGCGTCGGCAAGATCCATCCGTCCGTCCCGGCGTCGTGGATCAAGCTCATGAACAGCTACCGCGCGAAGATCATCGCCGGGACGCTGAAGCCGCCGGCCTCGCTCGGCAAGTAAGGCAGTTGCTCGAAACAGATCGTTCGGGAGGGCGGGCCGCGTGCCCGCCCTCCGGCGTTCAGCGGGTTAGGATCGCACCGTGAGCGAGGGCGTCGTCCTCGAGATGCGCGGCATCCGCAAGGTGTTCCCCGGCGTCGTCGCCAACGACGAAGTCTCGCTCGACGTCCGGAAGGGCGAGGTGCATGCCCTGCTCGGCGAGAACGGCGCGGGCAAGTCCACGCTGATGAACATCCTTTACGGGCTCTATCACCCGGACGCGGGCGAGATCCGCCTCCGCGGGAAGCCGGTCGCGTTCGGCTCGGCCCGCGACGCGATCCACGCCGGGATCGGCATGGTGCACCAGCACTTCATGCTCATTCCGGTGATGACGGTCGCCGAGAACATCGTTCTCGGCACCGAGCCGCGCGAGGGCATCCTCCTCGACGAGCGCGGCGCGGAGAGACGGGTTCGAGAGCTCTCGCAACAGTTCGGCCTCGCCGTCGATCCGACGTCGCTCGTCAGCGACATCACCGTCGGGCAGCAGCAGCGCGTCGAGATTCTCAAGGCGCTCTACCGCGGCGCCGACGTGCTGATCCTCGACGAGCCCACGGCGGTGCTGACGCCGCAGGAGGCGCGCGAGCTTTTCACGATCATCCGCAGCCTCCAGGCGGACGGCAAGTCGATCATCTTCATCAGCCACAAGCTGAACGAAGTGCTGGAGATCGCGGACCGGATCACGGTCCTCCGGCGCGGCAAGACGATCGAGACCGTCCCGGCAGCGGGCGCGACCGAGGCGTCCCTCGCGCGGGCGATGGTCGGGCGCGACGTGCTGCTCCGCGTCGACAAGAAGCCGGCGCAGCCGGGCGACGTGCTGCTCGCGGTCGAGGATTTGCACGTGAACGACGACCGCGGCATCGCGAAGGTGCGGGGTGTCTCCTTCGAGGTGCGCGCCGGCGAGATCGTCGGCATCGCCGGCGTCGACGGCAACGGGCAGACGGAGCTGATCGATGCGATCACCGGCCTGCAGAAGGTCGTGAGCGGACGGATCATCGTCGGTGGCAAGGAGATCGCTCACGCGAACGCGCGCGACATGCTCGACGCAGGCGTCGGCCACATCCCCGAGGACCGGCAGCGCCGCGGCCTCGTCCTCGAGTTCAGCATCGCCGAGAACATTGCGCTGCACGACTACGCGGAACCTCCGGACGCGAAGTGGGGATGGCTGTTCCCGCACCGCCTCGTTGCGCGCGCGGCACGACTGATCAAGGAATTCGATGTCCGTGGCGGCGGGCCGCTCACACGGGCGGGCGGGCTCTCGGGCGGCAACCAGCAGAAGGTCGTCGCCGCGCGGGAGATCGCCCGCGATCCGCAGGTGCTGATTGCAGCGCAGCCGACGCGCGGCCTCGACGTCGGCGCGATCGAGTACCTCCACCGTCGGCTGGTCGCCGAGCGGGATGAGGGCCGCGCGATCTTGCTCATCTCGCTCGAGCTCGAGGAGATCTTCTCGCTCTCGGACAGAATTCTCGTGATCTACGAGGGCGAGATCGTCGGCGAGCATACGGGCGAGGTGTCGGAGGATCTCGTCGGGCTCGAGATGCTCGGCGGGCGCGAGAAGGAGACTGCGGCCGCATGAGCCAGGCCGAGAACGTCCCGCCCGAGCCGCCCGAAGAGGCGGCGATCGAGCGCAACACGATCGCTGTGAGCATCGCGCTGAAGCAGCGCGCGGGCGGAATCATCGTCCCGGCGATCACGGTCGTGATCGCGTTCCTGATGAGCGGCATCGTCGTGCTTGCGACCGGCCACAACCCGCTGATCGCCTACCGCGACATCTTCAACGGCGCCGGGCTCAACTGGATCTTCCACCCGACGACCGACCTCACGTCGACCGCCGCCTACAACCTGACGCAGACGTTGCTCCAGACGACGACCCTGATCCTCACCGGCCTCGCGGTCGCGTTCGCGTTCCGGTGCGGCATGTTCAACATCGGCGGCCAGGGGCAGTACTTCGCCGGCATCATCGTCGCGAACTGGCTCGGCGTCGAGTTCTCGAGCATGAACCCGTTCCTGCACGTGTTGCTCTGCATCGTCGCCGCGACGCTGGCGGGCGCCTTCTTCGCGGGCATCGCCGGCTTCCTCAAGGCGACGGTCGGCGCGCACGAAGTGATCACGACGATCATGCTCAACTGGATCGCGATCTACTTGGCGTCGTGGCTCTTCGGCGACGGCGGGCCGCTGCAGAACTCGGCCGACAAGACGGTGCCGATCTCGAACGACATCGCCGACTCCGCGAAGCTGCCGGACTTCTGGGGCCAGCAGATACTGCAGGGGCTGCACATCGGGATCTTCATCGCGCTCGCCGCCCTCGTCGTCTACTGGGCAATCCTGAACCGGACGACGCTCGGTTACGAGGTGCGCGCGGTCGGCTTCAACCCCGAGTCCGCCGCTTACGGCGGCATCAACGTCAAGAAGAACCTCATTCGCGCGATGGCGATCTCCGGTGCGTTCGCCGGCCTCGCAGGCGCGATGGACATGCTCGGCTACCTCTACCACTACGCGCAGAGCGACATCGCATTCAGCTCCGTCGGCTTCCTCGGGATCGCGGTCGCGCTGCTTGGACGTAACACGGCCGTCGGCGTCGGGCTCAGCGCGTTGCTCTTCGGCGCGCTGCTCTTCGGAACGACGCACGGGCTCACGTCGAGCGTGATCAAGCCGGAGCTCGCAGGCAATCTGACCTACATCATCCAAGGGCTCATCGTGCTCTTCATCGGAGCCGACCTGTTGATCCTCGCCGTGTGGAACTCACGGCGGAAGCTGCGCCGTCCGGGCCATCCGAAGGTGACAACGAGTGAGGCCGCGGCATGAGCACCTGGGCGGCCCGTCTGGAGAACCCGGTGTCCGCTCGCCTGCGGGACCCGTCGACGACCGGCTATGCCGGAATCTTCCTCGGCGCGTTCGCGGCCTTCCTCTGCATCCCGCCGATTCAGGCGCGAAGCGTCATGTGGGCGATCTTCGTCGGCATCGTCGCGGTGGTATTCGGCATCTGGACGGTGACGCGCGGCCGTGCTCGCCTCGGCTGGGGCGCGGTTGCGTCAGGAATCATCGGCATCGGGCTGGGCGTCCTCGCGACGCGGTCGAGCGTGGGCAACCTCAATGCGGTCTTCGATGCCTCCCTCGTCGCGCAGACCTTCGCGTTCACGACACCGCTCGTCTTCGCAGCCATCGGAGGTCTTTTCTCCGAGCGCAGCGGCGTCGTGAACATCGGGCTCGAGGGGATGATGTTGATGGGGGCGTTCTGGGGCGTCTACGGCGCAGACAAGGGCGGCAGCTGGATTGTCGGCCTCCTCGTCGGCGCCGGCGTCGGGGGCGTGCTCGCGCTCGTCTACGCGTACTTCGCGATTCATCTACGCGCCGACCAGATCGTCGGCGGGACGGCGGTGAACTTCCTGGCGCTCGGCATCACCGGGTACTTCTTCTTCCAGTTCTATAACGGCAACTACATCCCGTCGGGCGTCTCGACGATCCCGAACGTGAACATCCCGGGCCTCAAGCACAGCCACTTCTTCGGACCGGCCATCGGTCACCTGAACATCATGATCTGGGCGAGCCTCGCGCTCGTGATCGTGTCGTACATCGTCGTCTTCAAGACGCCGATCGGGTTGCGCATTCGGGCGTGCGGTGAGCATCCGCGCGCAGCGGACACGGTCGGGATCAATGTGTACGCGGTTCGCTACGGGTGCGTCGTCCTGTCCGGGATCCTCGCCGCGCTCGGCGGCGTGTATCTCTCGGACGGCTTCACCTCCGGCGGCGCGACGTTCGGCGACAACATGACGAACGGGCGTGGGTTCATCGCGCTCGCGGCGCTGATCTTCGGCAACTGGCGACCGGCGGGCGCGTTCGGCGCCGCGCTGCTCTTCGGCTTTTCGACCGCGGTCGCGCTCCGCCTGCAGGTCTACTCGGCGTCGGCGGCGACGCTCTTCAACGTTCTGCCGTATGCGCTGACGCTTGTCGCCGTCGCCGGCGTGATCGGGCGGACCGTGCCGCCCGCGGCCGACGGCAAGCCGTACAAGAAGCAATAGCGGCTCCAGGCGCTACCCTCGTGCGGCATGCATAGCAACCACCGCGCGTCGTTCGCCGTCCTCGTCGGCCTCGTTGCAACTGTGGCAGTTCCGGGGGCGATCATCGCGTCACGCGAGACCGGACGGCTTGTCCTGCTCGACGCGGCGTGGGCGATCCCTGTCGCGGCCGCGTGCGGCGTCCTCGCGCTGCTCTTCGTGCGTGGCGCGCGGGGCCGGATTCGCCAGAGCCTGGAGCGCGCAGGTGGGGTGGGACGCATCCGCGCCGCCAAGATCCTCGCAATTGCGGGCATCTGCTTCGCGCTTTCGGGCTCGATTGCGGTCGGCTTGTACGAGTTGTTGCTGCGCCTCGAGAAGTAGAGCGAATCCGCTCTAGTATTCCGGGCTGATGTTCGAGATCGGCAACAGCCTGCGCGAGGCCCGCATGCGCCAGGGGCTCGACTATTCGCAGGTCGAGCTCGCGACGAAGATTCGCGCGAAGTACATCCGCGCGCTCGAGGAGGAGGAGTTCGAGATCCTTCCCTCGGGGACGTACATCAAGGGCTTCATGCGCTCGTACGCCGACTTCCTCGGCCTCGACGGGCAGCTGTACGTCGACGAGTACAACTCCCGGCACGTCTCCGACGGCTTCCTCGACGAGCAGCCGCCGCACCGGCCGCGCGCGCGTCGTGACAGATCGATCGAAAAGAAGATGGTGTTGTTCGTGCTCGCGTGCATCGCGGCCGTCACGGCGCTCGTGATCGCCGCCTGGAAGTTCGGCGGGAGCGATTCCGGCACGCCGAACGTGCTGACACCGCAGACGCACAAGACGGTGCCGAAGGGGCTGCAGTTCATCGGCGTCAAGCAGGGGACGTATCTCGAGATCAGACGGCGCACGTCGACCGGCCCCGTGCTGTTCCAGGGAACACTGCGGCCGGGCGACGCAGAGTTTCTCGTCGGCCAGCAGTTCTGGATGCTCGTACGCCGGCCGGCGGGCGTTCACTTCAAGCTGCTCGGCAAGCCGGTGTCGCTGCCGGCGCGGCACAACTTGCGCGTGCGCGTGACGCCGACGAAGACGGTTCGTACTCCCGCTTGAGTCGGCCTAAAGCTGTCGTCGTCGTCACGGGCAGCGAGCTCGTGCGCGGTGAGCGAACCGATCTGAACGGGCCGTTCCTCGCACGCGAAGCGGAGCGGCTCGGGCTCGAAGTCGCGCGCATCGACATCGTCGGTGACGCGCCGGAGGAGCTGGAGCGCGTGCTCCGCGCTGCGTTGGACGACGGCGACGCAGTCCTTACGTCCGGCGGGCTCGGGCCGACGCACGACGACCGGACGGTCGAGCTCGTCGCCACCGCGCTGGGCGTGGGACTGCGTGTCTCTCCCGAGCTCGAGTCGCAGATCGAGGGCGTCTCCCGCGCCGCGGCCGAGCGATTGAAGCGGAACTACGCGGATTTCGCGCCCGGCGTGACGAAGCAGGCGACGATCCCTGACGGGGCGGCGTCGATCGGGCTCGCCGGCACGGCGCCCGGGCTGCTCGTCCCGCGGGCCGGCGGCCGCCTCGTCGTGATCCTGCCGGGGCCGCCGTTCGAGCTGCAGCGGCTGTGGCCGAATGCGCTCGAGACGGACGCCTTTCGCGCGCTGCTCGCGCGGACGAGCCCGCCGGGGCGGCGGCTGCTCCGCTTCTTCGGGGTCAGCGAGTCGGCGGTCGCGCGCGCCTTGGCGGACGCCGGCGGGGACGGTGACGGTGTCGAGCTGACGATCTGCGCGCGCGACTTCGAGATCCACGTGGACGTCGTCATCGAGCCCGGCGCGGACGCCCGTGCCGACGCGCTGGAGGCGCGCTTCCTGCCGCCGATCGCGCAGTTCCTCTACGGGCGCGACGAGCGTGGGGTGGAGGAGCACGTGCTCGAGCTCTGCCGCGCGCGAGGGTGGACGCTTGCGACCGCGGAGTCGTGCACCGGCGGGCTCGTCGCGGCGCGCCTGACATCGGTGCCGGGATCGAGCACGGTCGTGCAGGGCGGCGTCGTCGCGTATGCGAACGAGGTCAAGGAGCGCGAGCTCGGTGTGTCGTCGGAGTCGCTCGCGTCGCATGGCGCCGTGTCCGCGGAGGTTGCGGCGGCGATGTCGCGCGGTGCGCGCGAACGGCTCGGCGTCGATGTCGCGGTGTCCGTGACGGGCATCGCGGGCCCGGACGGCGGGACGCCTGAGAAGCCGGTCGGGCTCGTCTATCTGCACGCGGAGACGCCGGAAGGCTCGCGCGGGCGCGAGTTCTCGTTCCCGGGCGACCGTGCCTCGATCCGTGCGCGCTCCGTCGTCGGTGCGCTCCATCTGGTTCGCCGGTTGTTGCAAAGCCCTGACGAAGGCGTGTGACGGCGGCGGGTAGCGTGACCGCCGATGAACGGCTCCGCCTCTTCCTCGGCCTGCGCCTGCCGGCCGACGTCCTCGACGCGATCGCCTCGTGGCAGGCCGCGCAGCTACGCGATGTCCGCGTCGTGCCGCGGGAGCATCTGCACATCACGCTCGCCTTCCTCGGGCACCGGCCCGCAGAAGAGCTGGACGGAATCGTCGATGCCCTGCGGGCCGCCGCGCGCGACGCCGACCCGGGGGCGCGGCTCAGCCCGGTCAGGTACCGCGAGACCCGGAGCGTCGCGATGGTCTTGCTCGACGACCTTGACGGCGGGGCGACGGCGCTCGCGGACGACGTCCAACGCCGCCTGGAGGCACTCGGGGTCTATGACCGGGAGGACCGGCCCTGGCTGCCGCACGTCACCGTCGCCCGCTTCCGGGAGCGTCCGCGGCTGCGGCTGGAGCCGCCGCCGATGGGAACGTTTGTTCCGTCCGACGCGGCTGCTTACCTATCACGACTGCACCCCGGCGGGGCGCGGTACGAAGTCTTGGAATCTGTCGCTTTAGGAGGCTGAGAGGTGGACAAGCACGAAGCACTCGACGTGGCGCTCGGCCAGATCGAGCGGCAGTTCGGCAAGGGATCGGTCATGAAGATGAGCGACCGCGCCGCGGTCTCGATCGGCGCGGTGTCAACTGGGTCTTTAGCTCTCGATCTCGCACTAGGGATCGGTGGTCTTCCACGAGGCCGCATCGTCGAGGTCTTCGGGCCGGAGTCGTCCGGTAAGACGACGCTCGTCTACCACGTGATCGCGGAGGCGCAACGGCGCGGCGGCATCTGTGCATTCATCGACGCCGAGCACGCGATGGACCCGGCGTATGCAAAGCGCATCGGCGTCGACATCGACAACCTGCTCGTCTCGCAGCCCGACACGGGCGAGCAGGCGCTCGAGATCGCCGAGCTCCTCATCCGCTCGGGCGCGCTCGACGTCGTCGCCGTCGACTCCGTCGCGGCGCTCACGCCGAAGGCGGAGATCGAAGGAGAGATGGGCGACTCGCACGTCGGCCTGCAGGCGCGGCTGATGTCGCAGGCGCTCCGCAAGCTTGCGGGCACGCTCAACCGCACCGACACGATCTGCCTCTTCACGAACCAGCTGCGCGAGAAGATCGGTGTCATGTTCGGCAACCCGGAGACGACGCCGGGCGGCCGCGCGCTGAAGTTCTACTCGTCGGTGCGCCTGGACATCCGTCGCATCGAGACGCTGAAGGAAGGCGTCGAGGCGATCGGCAACCGCATCCGCGTGAAGGTTGTGAAGAACAAGGTCGCGCCGCCGTTCAAGCAGGCGGAGTTCGACATCATGTACGGCACCGGCTTCTCGTGGGAAGGCACGGTGCTCGACGTCGCAAGCGAGCGGAAGGTCGTGACGAAGTCGGGCTCGTACTTCAGCTTCGGTGACGAGCGGCTCGGCCAGGGCCGGCATAACGCGACCGCGTTCCTGCGCGAGCACCCCGACGTGACGCAGCAGATCCTCCAGCAGATCCAGCTCGAGGTCGGCCCCGAGCAGGTCGTCTCCGCACGGCTCCTGCCGGTGCTCGAAGAGGCAGCGTCTGATTCTCTCGGGCGCGACACCGACGGCAACGGCGAGCCGAAAAGCAAGGCGGCGAAGGCTGCCGCCGCGGCCGCGGCCGTGGCCGAGGTCGGAGCGTCGTCGGAGGAGTAGGTGCGTTTCGTCACCGGCTTGCGGGAGCGGCCGCGGGGACGCGTCGAGGTCGACCTCGACGGCGCTCCGTGGCGGCTCGTTCCCGCGGATGCCGTCGTACGGAGCGGACTTGCGGTCGGCCGCCCGCTCGACCGCGAGACCGCGCGGGCGCTCCGGCGCGAGCTGCGGCGGTCCGAGGCCCTCGACGTCGCCCTCCACACGCTGCGGTACCGCGACCAATCCCGCCGCCGGCTCGAGCAGCGCCTCGAGCGGCGCGGCACGCCTGCCGAGGCGCGTGAGGACGCGATCGAGGCGCTCACACGGGCCGGGCTCGTCGACGATGCGCGCGTCGCAGCGGGGCGTGCCCAGGCGCTCGCCGACCGTGGCTACGGCGACGCCGCGATCCGGTTCGCGCTCGAGGCCGAAGGGCTGCCCGAGGCAGACGTTGTCGAGGCTTTGTCAGGCCTCGAGCCGGAGGCCGAGCGTGCCCGCGGATGGCTCGCCGCACGCGGCGAAACGCTCAAAACCGTGCGCTGGCTGGCCGCGAAGGGCTTTGACGCGGGGACCCTCGAGGACGTTGCCGGATTTGCGGACGGAGCCTGACCGCGCTACGATCGGGCATCACGTTCCACCCGACATTTTGCCTGCATAAACGCGTATTTCCGAAATCGCTCATCGTTCACCGACAACCATGACGACGACAGGTTCCACACCCAGACACCGGAGGATCACGGCGAGGTAGCGCCGCCGCTGTTTGGGCGCACGCGTGCGCGCGTGCGAAGGAACCACGCGAGTTCGGGGCCGCGATGCGGGTCCGGTGCCGGATGGGGCAACCCAACCGAGGAGCCGCGCGTGCTGATCGGCATCGGAGTCGCAATCGGAATTGCTGCAGGAGTTGCGGTCGCGCTGCTCGCGGTGCAGGTGTTCGGTGCGACGGGCGTCGGCAAGGCGCGTCGGCTGCGCCGCCAGCTCGTCGAAGACGCCGAGCGCGAAGCCGAGGCGGTGCGCCGCGAGGCGCAGATCGAAGCGCGAGAGCAATCCGTCATCCTGCGCGCCGAAATCGACGCCGAGCTCGCGGACCGGCGCGAAGCGGTTCTGAAGATCGAAGAGCGCGTGCTCGCGAAGGAAGAGGAGATCGAGCGCAAGCTCGTCGAGCTTTCACGCCGCGACCAGGGCCTCGCCGACCGCGAGACGCATCTGCGACAGCTCCAGGAGGAGCTCAAGCAGACGAAGCTCGCGCAACAGACGGAGCTCGAGCGGATCGGCGGGCTGACGTTGCAGGAGGCGAAAACGCATCTGCTCGACCGTGGCGAGGAGCTGATTCGCCACGAGCTAGCCCGGCGGGTCAGGACACTCGAGGAGGAGGCAAAGGCGGAGTCGAAGCGCCGCGCGCGCAACCTCGTCGCAGATGCCCTGCAGCGTGTCGCGGCGAGCCACGCATCCGAGACGACCGTGACGGTCGTCGAGCTGCCGTCGGACGACATGAAGGGGCGGATCATCGGCCGCGAGGGTCGCAACATCCGCGCGCTCGAGCACCTCACCGGCGTCGACTTCATCATCGACGACACGCCGCACGCGGTCGTCCTCTCCTCGTTCGACGGGCTGCGCCGTGAGACCGCGCGCCTCACGCTCACGAAGCTGATCGAGGACGGCCGGATCCATCCGGCGCGGATCGAGGAGACGTACTACCAGTCGAAGGCCGAGCTCGAGGAGATCGTCCGGCAGGCGGGCGAGCAGGCCGTCTTCGAGGCGAACTGCGGCCCGTTCCACGAGGAGCTCGTCAAGATCCTCGGGCGGCTTCGCTTCCGCACGAGCTACGGCCAGAACGTCCTCAAGCACACGCTCGAGGTCGTCCATCTCGCCGGGATCATGTCGACGGAGCTCGGGGCAAGCGTGAAGACGACGAAGCGCGCAGCGATGCTCCACGACCTGGGCAAGGCGATGACGCACGAGATCGAGGGCTCGCACGCCGCGATCTCCGGGCAGCTTGCGCGCCGCTACGGCGAGACGCAGCACGTCGTGCACGCGATCGAGGCGCACCACTACGAGGTGCAGCCGCAGACGGTCGAGGCGGTGCTCGTGATCGCAGCTGACGCGATCTCCGCATCACGTCCGGGCGCACGGGGCGAGAGCCTCGAGCACTACATCAAGCGGCTCGAGTCGCTCGAGGAGCTCGCCGGCGCGAAGTCCGGCGTCGAGAAGGTGTACGCGCTACAGGCGGGCCGCGAGATCCGGGTCATCGTCAGCCCGCACGAGCTCGACGATGAGGCGGCCGCGTTGCTCTCACACGAGATTGCCCGCGAGATCGAGGACCAGCTCGAGTACCCGGGCCAGGTGAAGGTGACCGTGATCCGGGAGAGCCGCGCCGTCGACGTCGCGCGCAACCACGCGGCCGTCGAGAACGGGAACGGCACGCCGGGCGAGCTCGAGCCGGAGCAGCCGGCGTCGGCCGACTCGCCGATCCAGGCGGCCTGACCGCTTCAGCCCGGCAGTTCCGCTGCCGATACCCGGGGGCATGAACTGCCCAGCCTGTAGCCATGAGCTCACGACGCGCTCCGCCGGCGACGTCACCGTAGACGTGTGCGCGGGCGGCTGCGGGGGAATCTGGTTCGACCACTTCGAGCTGCGCAAGCTCGACGAGCAGTCCGAGACGGCAGGCGAGTCGCTCCTCGACATCCCACGCGATCCCGACGTGCACGTCGACTCGGAGAAGCGCTACATCTGCCCGCACGACACCGACGACGTCGTGCTCATGCGCCACTTCTGGAGCGTGAAGCGCGCGGTGACGATCGACGAATGCCCCGAGTGCGGCGGCGTCTTCCTCGACGCCGGCGAGCTTGGTCGGATCCGCGACGAGTTCGTGACCGAGGCTGCACGCCATGCGGCGGCGGACGCCTACTTCGCCGAGGTCGTCGACCCGCTGCTCGCCGACGCACATGCACGAGACCAGGCGGAGGTCGCAAAGGCGCAGCGCTTCGCGCACGCGCTCCGGTTCGTTTGCCCGAGCTGGTACCTCCCGGGCAAACAGGCCGGCGCCGCGTTTTGACGACGAGTCGCGCTCCGTCTACGACTCGGGCGAGCCGATGCTCATCACGATGAAGCGAGCATCCGCGCCGCGGCAGAGGACGGCGCCCTTCGCTTCAGTCACGAACGAGGCGCCGCTGCGGTAGTCGGCGGCAGACCGCTCCAGCTTCCAGGTGAAGTTGCCGTAGCCGAGAGAGTTCCCGGTGAAGCGAAATGAGCTGAGCGCGACGCGATCGCGGTGCGCGTGGCGGGCGCGGAAGTAGGCGATCAGTGTGCTGCGCTGCTGTGCTTGCGGGTTGAGGCGCACCCCCGGTGTGCCGGACGAGAACCAACGGAACCAGTCCGGGCCGGCGAACAGTGCGTCCAGGCGTCGGTAGTTCCCGGCGTTGAACGCCCCGACGAAGGACACGAGGGCAGCGCGCGTCTCGCTCTTCGTGCAGGCCGTGACCGGAGTGAAGGCCCGGGCCGATCCTCCCGCACCGGCGGTAGCTGCGACTGCGAGATACCCGGCCAGCGCGAGCGCGGTTGTAGGTGCTCGAATCGTCATCGGAGTGACCATGCGAAGAGGGCGACCGGTGAGCCGCCCCCTTTCGCCTTCAGTTGCGTTGCTCGCGCCGCAGCGCTCGCTCGGTTCAGCGTGCCGCCGACGTACGCTTTCTGGACGCCGTCGTCCTCTTGCGCGGCCGGCTAGTCCTGCGAGATCCGGAGGAGGAACCCGAACGCCGCGTAGCGGTGGGCTTCGACCCTCCTTTGGCTGCGCTTCCGGAGGCGCTTTGCCGCACAGTCGCCATCAGATCGTCAGGAAGATCGGATGCGAGCGCCTTTGCGTCTTTGATCGCGTCCTTGGCCTGCCGTGTAAAGAAGTCACTCCGCACGAGCGCGAGCAGGGCGGCCCCGGACGCCGGAAGCACCAACCGGCGGATCATTCCGTGTCCACTGCGGCGTTTGCCTTGCGCCGCATCGGCCACATCGGAAAGTCGCTCGGCATAGTCGATCACCTTGTGCGAAAACTTGTGAATTCCCTCCATCCCTAACCTCCATGAGTTGTCGACTTGCTTAACCGTTTTCCTTTCTTCAAATTCGAAACGGGCATGGCATGGGGTTGGTTACGAGCCGCGCGACCTGAGGCAGGGAGCGGCCACCGCTACCCTTAGCGCCGATGTATCGGCGGTACTGGTTGACCACGTTCGGCTGCCAGATGAACGCGCACGACAGCGAGCGCATCAAGGGCATGCTCGAGGAGCTCGGGCTCGGTGAGTCGCCGACGCAGGCCGAAGCGGACGTCGTCGTCTTCAACACGTGCACGATCCGCGAGAAGCCCGACACGAAGTTCGCGGCGTACATGGGCGAGGCTGCTGCGCGGAAGCGCGAGCGGCCGGACATGATCATCGCCGTCGGAGGCTGTTACGCGGAGGCGCAGCGCGAGCGGCTCTTTGCGCTCTATCCGGACGTCGACGTCGCCTTCGGGCCGGGCACGATCGCTCACCTCGCCGACTGGCTCGGCGCCGGCGGGTTCGGTGTCTCACGCGGGGCGTGGGGGACAGGAAACGAGCGCGCCTTTGCCGCGACGCTCCCGATGCACCGCGAGCGGCCGTTCCAGGCGTGGGTGCAGATTTCGATGGGCTGCAACTCGACGTGCTCGTACTGCATCGTCCCGGCGGTGCGCGGCCGTGAGGTCAGCCGCCGTCCCGGCGACGTCCTCGCGGAGGTGACCCGCCTCGCGCAGAGCGGTGTACGCGAACTGACGCTGCTCGGGCAGAACGTCAACTCGTGGGGACGCGACCTGCTGCCCGATATCCACACGGAGTTCGGCGAGCTCCTGCGTGCGTGCGACGCGGTCGAGGGCATCGAGCGGATCCGTTTCACGAGCCCGCACCCGAAGGATTTCCGGCGTCCCGTGATCGAGGCGATGGCGGAATGCGATTCCGTCTGCGAGCATGCGCACCTGCCGCTCCAGTCGGGCTCGACGCGCATTCTCAAGGCGATGCGGCGAACGTACTCGCGTGAGCGCTACCTCAAGCTCGTCGGCGAGATGCGCGGCGCGATTCCGGATCTCGCGCTGACGACCGACATCATCGTCGGCTTCCCCGGGGAGACGGAGGACGACTTCCGCGAGACGATGGAGGTCGTCGACGAGGTGGGGTTCGACGGCGCGTTCACGTTCGTCTACTCGCCGCGCGCCGGCACCGATGCCGCGGAGATGCCCGATCAGGTGCCGGACGACGTCAAGCGCGAACGCATCGAGCGTCTCGTCGAGCTCGTGCAGCGCAATGCCGCCGAGCGCAACATGTCGCGGATCGGCGCGACGGAGGAAGTCCTCGTCGAAGGGCCGAGCCGCACCGACGCGTCTGTGCTCCGCGGCCGCACGCGTCGCAACACGACCGTGAACTTCGCGGGCGACGCCGCGCCCGGCGACCTTGTCGATGTGCGCATCGACCGCGCGACGTCGACGACGCTCGGCGGCACGCAGGCCGCCGTCGCGGTTGCCTAAGCCGCGCCGGCTTTCAGCGACCGCAGGCCGAGAGCCGCCGGGATGATCGGCAGCCAGAGATTGAAGACGCGGTACGCGAACACGGCGAGCACCGCTGCTGCGAGCGAGATGCCGCACCAGTGCAGCGCGAACGGCAGGAGCGCCTCGACGGCGCCTGCGCCGCCGAGCGGCAGGGTGCGACGCGTCAGTGCATATCCGGTCGCGTAGCCGAGCAGCAGGAGCGGGATGTTCGGCGTCCCGTGCGTGAACGCCTGGAGACATGCCCACAGGCAGAAGATGTCGCCGAACCAGTAGATCGCCGTACCGAGCGGGCCAAGGATGTGCCGCGGCCGGACGAAGAGGCACTTCAGCACATGGATCGAGTCCAGCGCATGGCCCAGGTGCCGCCGACGTCCTGGGTGCGTCCGCAAGCTGTCGCGGTGCTCAACTGCCCACAACGCCGCGACGAAGCCGAGCGGCACGGTGATTGCCCACGGCAGCGTGAGGCCGAGCGACGGCGCGTGGCCGTCTGCGAGCAGCTGAATCGCGACGATGCACGCAGCCGGGGCGAGCATGGCGTACTCGAGCGCACCGAGGCCGAGGACGCGCGTGCGCACCTCACGGTCCGAGAGGCCGCCCTGCTTGAACGCGTGCACGTCGACGGCGAAGCCGCCGCGCGCGACGAACGGACCGAAGCCCGCCGTCACAGCAGCAACGGCATCTTTCGTCGAGATGTCGTAGCCCTCCTCGACACGCGCAACCTCGCGGTATGCGAGGACGTAGCCGACGTACGCGAGGATCTGTGCGCCGAACGCACTTGCGAACCAGACCGGATCCACTGCCTGCAGCCGGTCGACGACCTGGTCGAACCCGGCGACCCAGCTGACAGCGGTGAGCGTCCCGAGCGCGATCACCGTGCTCGCGACGACGAAGACAGTCGACTCGGCCCGCGTCCGTTCCATGTGACTCCGGAGGGCGAAGCGAGTCATCCTCACCCAGTAGTAACGAACGCGAGAATGCACCGGTGACGGTTATCGGCATCTTTGGTCCCACGGCGAGCGGCAAATCGAGGGTTTCTGCGGCAATCGCGGAGCGAATCCCGGCCGAGCTCGTGTCAGCTGATGCAATGCAGGTCTACGCCGGACTGCCCGTCCTGACGAACCAGTCGCCCGCCCGGCTGGCCGCGATCTGGCCGCTCGACCACAACGCCTCGGTGGGGGAGTACGCGCCGCTCGCACACGCTGCGATCGACGAGATCCTGGCCGCCGGGAAGACGCCGGTCGTCGTCGGAGGAACGGGGCTGTACCTCCGGGCGGCCCTCGCCGAACTCGCCCTGCCGCCTGCGGCGGACGAAGGCGCAAGAGCGCGCTGGGAGGCGTTCTACGACGCCGAGGGCCCCGGGGCGGCGCACGGGCGCCTGCGGTCGATCGACCCGTCGGCGGCCGCTGCAGTGCATCCGAACGACCGGCGTCGCGTCGTCCGCGCGCTCGAGCTGGCGGAGACCGGCGCCTCGCTCGCCCCCTCGCAGGACACGCTCTGGGCCGAGGAGACGCGCCATCCGACGGTGCTCGTCGGCCTCGACGTCCCACCTCCGGTGGTCGAGGCGCGAATCAGGGAGCGGACGCTCGCGATGTTCGCGCAGGGCGTGGAGGAGGAGGTCGAGCGCGCGCTCGCCGGACCGATCTCGGCGACCGCGCGGAAGACGATGGGCCTCGACGAGATCTCCGAGCTGCCGCGCGAGGCGGCGATCGAGGCGCTCATCGTGCGCACGCGCCGCTACGCCGCGTACCAGCGCAAGTGGATGCGGCGGATTCCCGGCCTCGTTATCGTCGCTGCCGATCGCCCGGAGGGCGAGATCGCCGATGACATCGTCGACCTGGCACGCACACGGGAACGTCTACCTCGTCGCTGAGAGCGACGACTACACCATGGATCCCGGGCTCGACGGCGCGGTCCGCGTGCTTCGGATCGACGGCGACGACGTGCAGGTCGCGATCGTGAACCCGGACGGCTCGCTCGCCGAGATGTCGGGCAACGGAACGCGCATCGTCGGCGCCTGGCTGATGGAACGGAACGGCTCCGACGAGGTGCGCGTGCACGTCGGTCCGCGCCTTGTCCGCGTACGCCGCGTCGGCGAGCGGCGCTACGAGTCGGACATGGGGGAGATCGAGATCGGCGAAGAGGAGACGGTCGACGGCATCACGTTCACGCCCGTCGTCGTCGGCAACCCGCATGCCGTCGTGATCGGCGATCCCGCGCAGCTCGACGAGGTCGGCCCGCTGCTAGAGACGCACCCTCGCTTCCCGAACCGAACGAACGTGCAGGTCGCGCACGTCGATGCGCCCGGCGAGGTGACTGCGCGTGTCTGGGAGCGCGGCGTGGGGGAGACGACGGCCTCCGGTTCGAGCGCGGTTGCAGTCGCCGCGGCGACGCACGGAGAGGGAGAGGTGCTCGTGCATTTCCCCGGCGGCGACCTCGAGGTACGGATTCGCGACGGCCGCGCGACGCTGATCGGGCCGGCCGAGCCCATGCAGGAGTGATCGCGCTCGTCCCGTTGACGGCCGAGCAGGCCCAGCGCATCGTCGCCGGCGATTTGACCGGGCTCGAGCATGCCGCCGGCTGGCCGCACGCGGACACCGCCGACGGCGTCGGCCTTGTCGAGCGCGGCGCATCGGCGTGGCTCGTCGAGCTGGACGGAGTCGTGATCGGCGACTGCGGCACGACCGGGCCGTTGGGGCCGGAAGTGGAGGTCGGCTTCGGCCTTGCCGCGGAGTTCCGCGGCCGAGGGCATGGAACCGAGCTCGTGCGCGCGCTCGCGGCTGCGCTGCTCGAGAAGCCGGGCGTGTCCTCTGTGGTCGCGCACACGCTGCCCGAGAACACCGCGTCGCGCCGCGTGCTCGAGAAGGCCGGCTTCGAGCACGACGGTGCGCACGACGAGCTCGCGCGGTACGTGTTGCGCTAGGCCCCGATCTCGTACTCGCGCAGCACGTCGTTGAGCGACGTCTTGAGATCGGTCTGCTCGTTGCGACGGCCGATGATCAGCGCGCAGCCGATCTGGTAGGTGCCGGCAGGAAACACCTTCGGCCGCGTGCCGGGCACGACCACCGAGTAGGGCGGCACGTAGCCGCGGTACTCGACGGGCTCACTTCCAGTCACGTCGATCACGGGCACGGAGCCCGTCAGCGAGACGTTCGGCGCGAGCACGGCCCGCTCGCCGACCAGCACGCCCTCCGTGAGGATGCAGCGCGAGCCGATGAACGCGCCGTCCTCGACGATCACGGGTCGCGCCTGGACGGGCTCGAGCACGCCGCCGACGCCGACGCCGCCCGCAAGGTGGACGTCCGCGCCGATTTGCGCGCACGAGCCCACCGTCGCCCACGTGTCGACCATGGTGTTCGGGCCGACCCAGGCGCCGATGTTCACGTAGCTCGGCATCATCACCACGCCCTTCGACAGGAACGACCCGTAACGCGCGGTGGCGGGCGGAACGACACGGACGCCGAGCTCTGCGTAATTCCGCTTGAGCGGGATCTTGTCGAGGTACTCGTACGGCCCGACCTCGATCGGCGTCAGCCGTCGGATGCGGAAGTAGTCGAGGATCGCCGCCTTCGCGTCCTCGTTCACGCGCCACTCGCCGTCGAGCTTCTCGGCGACGCGTATCTCTCCGCGGTCGAGCGCGGCGATCGTCTCTTCGGTGCTCACACGGCCTCCAGAATCTGTGCCGCTCGCTTGCATTCCTCGAGCGTCGGCACGAGCGCGAAGCGCACATAGCCTGTGCCGCTCGGGCCGAAGAACTCGCCGGGCGAGATGATCACGCCGCGCTCGAGCAGCCGCTCGACGGTTCCGTCGGGCGCGACGACCCAGAGGTACATTGTCGCGTCGCTTGCAACGACCTCCCAGCCCTTGCGGTCGAGCGCCGGAAGCAGCACGTCGCGCTTCGCGCGATACCTCGCGCGCGTCTCCTCGACGTGTCGCTCGTCGTTCCACGCGACGACAGACGCGCGCTGCACGAATTCCTGCGGCGCCGTCCCGACCGTCGGCCGGTACGCCTTGAGCGCCGCGATCACACCCGGCGATGCGGCGACGAAGCCTGAGCGGTAGCCGGTCATCGACGATCGCTTGCTCAGCGTCTGGAAGACGATCACGTGTGAGCGATCGGAGACCTGGAGCGCGGACGGCGGCGGCTCGTCGAACCAGAGCTCGGTATACGCCTCGTCCGATGCGATCACGAAGTCCAGCTCGGCGGCGCGCTCGGCGAGCTCCTCGTAGAACGCGAGCGGCGCAACCGCACCGGTCGGGTTGTGCGGGTAGTTGACCCAGACGATCGCGGTGTCGTCTGGGATCGTGTCGAGGTCGGGCAGGAAGCCGCGTTCGCGCACGAGCGACAGCGTGTGCACGTGTGCGCCGGCGAACAGCGCGGCGCGCTCGTAGACGGGATACGCCGGCTCGCAGTAGACGACGGTGCGACCGTTCGCATCGAGCACCTGGGCGAGCGAGAAGATCGCCTCTTTCGACCCGTAGGTCGGGATGATCTCCGTGTCCGGGTCGACCTCGACGCCGAAGCGTCGCCGGCACCAGCCTGCGGCGGCTTCGCGAAGCTCGGGGAGGCCGGCGGCGAGCGGGTACGGCGCCCGCTCCGGGAGCGCGTCGACGAGCGCCCGTCGGATCATCGGGTCCGTCGGCTCGTTTGGATCGCCCTTGCCGAAGTCGATCACCTCGACGCCCTGTGCGAGGAGCTCGCGCCGCGCCTCCTCGAGGCGGACGAACGGGTACGTCGCCATCTCTGCGAGCGTCGGGTTGATCACGAGAGGAATGTACGCAGCGTGTCGTATGCCTTGTTGAGGTTCTCGACCGGGACGCGCTCGTCCTGCCGGTGGGCATAGGCGGTGAGGCCGGGGCCGTAGTTGATTGCGTCGATGCCCTGCTCCGCGAACTGCGCGACCGGCGTCCAGGCCTGCTTCGGCGCCACGTCGGGGACGAGCTCACGGAGTCGCGCGGCGGCCGGGTTCGTGAGCGCGGGCGGTGCCGAAGGCGAGTTGCTGAGGATCTCGAGCTCGCCGCTCGGAACGAGCTCCGCAAGCCGCGCCTCGGCGTCTGCGCGCGTCCGACCCGGCGCGTAGCGGAAGTTCAACTCGACGCTCGCGCGCGCCGGAATCACGTTGGTCGCGATTCCACCCTCGATTCGAACGGCGCTGACGACCTCGCGAAAGACGAGGCCGTCGAGCTCGACGTCGAGCGGCTCGAGGTCGACGAGGTCCTGGAGTCCGCGGACGAGCTCGTGGATCGCGTTCACACCGGTCCACGGTCGCGCCGAGTGTGCGCTCTCGCCGTGGAAGGTGACGCGCGCCTGCACGTTGCCGAGGCAGCCGGCATGGAGGATGCAATCGGTCGGCTCGAGCACCACGGCAAGCTCCGCGTCCGCGATCAAGCCGCTCTCGAAGAGTGCAGGCAGCGGGCTCTCGACGACCGGCACCTCCTCGCGCGTGAAGAAGAGGTAGCGGCCGGGCACGCTCGCCCGCGCGAGCTCGATCATCACGGCGACGCCGGCCTTCATGTCGCTCGCGCCGAGCCCGTGGACGGAGCCGTCCTCGATCCGGCCCGGGATGTTCCCTTGCGCAGGAATCGTGTCGAGATGCCCGGCGAGGACAACCGGGCCGTCCCCGTAGAGCAGCACCTCGCCGTCGTCGTAGCGCGGCGGCCCGGGCACGAGCTCGCGCACAAGGTCCACGAGTGCGCCCTCGGAGCGGCTCTCCGAAGGGCAGTCGACGAGCTGGAGCGTCCTGGCTGCGAGATCGGGCACGACAGCAGCCAGCGTTGCATACTTGAGAACGGTGATCGACGAGCTTCGAGCAGCAGTCGAGGCGCTCAATCGAGGAGACGCCGGACCGTTCGCATCGCTCTTTGCAGAGGACGCCGAGTGGCGTGGGGTGTCGCGCGGCCATCTCTGGTGGCGGAACACACCGTCCTGACGCGGGCCCGACGAGGCCCGTGAGGTCTTGACCTTCCAGATCCAGAAGCACGGCCCGGGCCGGTTCCTGTTCGAGCCCACGTTCACTCAGGTCGGCGACAAGCTTGTCGGCAGAACGGCGTGGACAGACCCGCAGGGAACGCGCCACGAGCGTCATGCCGTCCTGACGATCCGCGACGGCAAGATCGCCGATATGCAGGTCTGCGGCTCCTGGCGGCAGGCCAAGCGCTTCGCGAATCGCGCCTAGAATGACCCGCAGATGGCGGTCAGACAGCCCGCAGCCGCACCGGGCCTGGAGCCCGAGCGCGGGTTCGTCCTTGCCGTTCTCGCCCAGGGCGCAGAGCCCGACGACGAGCTCGCCGAGCTCGAGGAGCTCGCGCGCACGGCCGGCGTCGAGCCGGTCGGCCGGCTCGTGCAGCATCGCCCGCATCCGGACCCGCGCACCTTCGTCGGCAAGGGCAAGCTCGTGGAGCTCAAGCAGGCGTACAACAACGCCGGCGCGGAGGTGCTGCTCGTCGACGACGAGCTGACGCCGTCGCAGCAGCGGCTGCTGGAGAACGAGCTACAGGCGCGGGTCGTCGACCGCGCCGAGCTGATCCTCGACATCTTCGCGCAGCACGCGGTCACCGCCGAGGGAAAGCTGCAGGTCGAGCTTGCGCAACTCGAGTACAACCTGCCGCGCATGCGCGGAATGTGGAAGCACCTCGAGCGTCTCGGCGGCGGCGTCGGAACGAGAGGCCCGGGTGAGTCCCAGCTAGAGACGGACCGCCGTCTGGCACGCCGGCGCGTCTCGCTGCTGAAGGAGCGGCTCGAAGAGCTCGAGAAGCAGCGCGACGTTCGACGCAAGGAGCGGCGCCGTACGGAGACGCCGACCGTCGCACTTGCCGGCTACACGAACGTCGGCAAGTCGACGCTCCTGAACGCGCTCACCGACGCATCGGTGTCCGTGCGCGACCGCCTCTTCGAAACGCTCGACCCGACGACGCGCGGCTTCGAGTACGACGGCCGCAAGTATCTCGTCACCGACACGGTCGGCTTCGTACGGCGACTGCCGCATCAGCTCGTCGAAGGCTTCGCAGCGACGCTCGAAGAGACGCTCGTCGCGGATCTCGTGCTCCACGTCGTGGACGCGTCCGCGTCCGAGGTGCGACTCGTCGAGCAGATTGCCGCGGTCGAGTCGGTGCTGCACGAGATCGGCGCGGATGAGCTGCCGCGCGAGCTCGTCCTGAACAAGGTGGATGCCGTCGAGCCGGAGCAGCGCCGCCGTCTCGCGAATCGCTATCCCGACGCGCTGCAGGTTTCTGCCCTCGCCGGAGAGGGAGTCGACGACTTGCGCGAGCGAGTCGCGGATCGTTTCGCCGAGCGGTTCGAGCCGGTGCGCCTCCTGTTGCCGTACCAGGAGGGCGGCAAGCTGAACGAGCTGTACGCACTCGGGGCGCCGATCGAGCAAAGGCAGGACACGGGGGAGGGCGTGCTCGTTGTGGCGCGGCTGCCGCGACGGGAGATCCGCCGGTTCGCGTCCTATCTCGTCGGCGACGCGTGATCGAGCTCCCGATCCAGCGCCTGCGGGAGGATGCCGTCGTTCCGTTGCGCGCGTACTCCGGCGATGCAGGACTCGATCTCGCGGCGTGCGAGCGCGTCGAGCTCGCGCCGGGCCAGCGGGCGACCGTCGGCACCGGCCTCGCGGTTGCCATCCCCGAGGGGTATGCGGGCTACGTCCAACCACGCTCCGGCCTTGCGGCGAAGCATGGCATCACGATCGTGAACACACCGGGCCTCGTCGACTCCGGCTATCGAGGGGAGCTGAAGATCATCCTCCTGAACACCGACGCGGCGGAGTCGTTCGTCGTCGAGCCAGGGATGCGCATCGCGCAGCTCGTCGTGCTCGAGATCCCGTCCGTCGATCCGGTCGAGGTCGACGAGCTGCCCGCGAGCGAGCGAGGCGTCCGCGGCTTCGGGTCGTCGGCGGTGTAGTGGGCGCCGAGCCGCGGATTCGGGTGTCGGCGGTACTGCGATGGCAGGACCGCATCCTGTTGTGCCGGCACGAGAAGGTTGGGCGGGGCGACTACTGGCTGCTGCCGGGAGGCGGCGTCAACTCGGGCGAGAGCCTGACCGACGCGCTTCACCGCGAGCTGAGCGAGGAGGTCGGCATCTCCGACGAGATCCCGGTCGAGGGGCCGGTTGCGATCGTCGACTCGATCGCGCCGCAGCGCGGCTTCATCGCGAAGCACGTCGTGCACATCATCTTCGCCGGCGACCTTTCCGGCCGCTCGCTCGAGGCGGTCACCTCGCAGGATGCAGCGGTGCGCGGCCACCGGCTCTTCGACCGTGCGGAGCTCGACGACGTCGTGCTGCATCCACCAATACAGCGTTTCCTCCGGCGGTGGGAGTCGGGCGACCCGGCGGTGTACCTAGGCTCGCTCTGGGCACCGTAGGAGGTCGGTGCCTCCGCTCAAACGCATTTCGATGGCTGGGTATCGCGCCGCGCGCGAGCTCGAGTTCGAGCCGCGGTCCGTGTGCGCGCTCGTCGGCGAGGCGTCGAGCGGCAAATCGACGGTCCTGACGGGCATCTGGACGCTGCTCGAAGCTGCCGCACCGCCGCCGACGATTGACGACGTCTCGCACGGCATGTCGGGGCGCATCCATCTCGAGGCCGACGTCGAGCGTGGACGCACGATCTTCCTCGACGCGAATCCGCCTGCCACGCTGAACCTGAATCGCGCGGGCGCGCCTCCCGTCTTGTTCTTTCCGGCGAATCTGCGTTCGCGCACGTTGCTCGCACCCGTGACCGGTGCAGGTTCGGACGTCGCGCGTCTCTTCGAGGCGCCGATCCCCGAGCATCACTGGTCTGCGGCGGACGGCGGCCTGCAGCTCGTCATGGGGATGGAGCGCTTGCTCGCGTCGAATCTGCGCCGTTTCGTCCTGCTCGTCGAGGAGCCCGAGCTGTATCTCAGCCCGTACGCGCAGCGGCATCTCTTCCGGGTGCTGCGCGCTCTGGCACAGAACGGCAACCAGATCCTCTACTCGACGCATGCGCCGGTGTTCCTCAGCGTCGATCGGATGGAGGAGCTCGCGCTCGTCCGGCATCACCCGGTGCGCGGCACGGCACTCTTCCAGCCGGCCGCACTCGCGGAGGCGGAGGCGTTCCGTGTGCTGTCCGAGTTCGACAGCGACCGCGCGGAGTTGTTTCTCGCGCGAGCGGCGCTGCTCGTGGAGGGCAGGACCGAGAAGCTCGCGTTCCCGCTCGTCTTCGAGGCGCTCGGAATCGAGCCGGACAAGGAAGGCATCGTCGTGCTCGAGTGTGGGGGGAAGGGCAACATCCCGCTCTTCGCGCGCGTCTGCAACGCGTGCGACATCCCGTATGTCGTCATCCACGATCGCGACGCGCCGAAAGGGGAACGGCCCGTCGATTCGGAACGGGTCGTCAACCAGCAGATCCTCGAAGAGGCCGGCCGCCGGCGGACAGTGGTGCTGACGCCCGACTTCGAGGCGGTTTCCGGCGTGAGTGCGCGCGGACGTGCACGGAAGCCCCGAAGGGCGTATCGGCACTACACCGGCAACGGCTCTGTGCCGGAACCGCTACGCGTTGCGGTCGAGAAGGTCGTGAAAGCCGCACGGCACGGCAAGTGATGGCTGTACACCTCCATCAGGTTCGCCGCCGGAACATCAGCCGCGGAATGCGCAAGCACTGGGCCTCGTCAGCTAAACGAGCGTGCGCGTCGGCGCAGGCTCGGTTTCACTGGCGCGCCGGCGTGTTCTGCTGCGCTGTGTGAGCTTTGCCCGGGGATCCTGGTACGGCTTGCCGGTGAGCGGGTCTTGTGCGGCACGTAGCTCGCAGCGGCGCTCGTCGCGGCAGACGTAGACCACGTCTTGATGAGACAGCGCGTCGAGCTGCTGGTACTGATCGCGGCTTCGAAGCGTCGCGCCGCAAAGGTGGCAATAGACCTTGATCGCCTTGCCCCTCCTCTCGCTGGCGCCACGTAGACGCCGTTGGGGGCCGGAGCATAGCTCGCGCACGGCAGCGTGGTTGGAATCCGCACTCGCCGTCGGAACGTCCGACTACCTGCCGCCGCTTCTGGGTGGTGCGTTCCGTCAACGCGCAGCGAGCGCTCGCTTGTGGCAGTCGGTCTCGCGGAGTAGTGTCGGTGTCGGGCGGGGAACCAGGACAATTTGGACTATCTGATCGCATTCGGCAGCGATCCCCAGGATGTGACGCTTACCACCTCGGGTATCGCGACCACGGCCGACTTCCACCGCATGACGGACGAGCTCTTGGCCGACCGGCGTTTCCGGGTCCCCATGAACGTCCTGCTCGATCACACCGACCTCGCGGCGGCACGAATGACGGGCGATGAGGTAAACGAAGCGGCCGAGAGCGTGACGCAGCTTGGTCCACAGCTCGGAAGCAGTCGGGTCGCCATCCTCGCTCCGCACGCGGCCACGTTCGGAGTCTCTCGGGCTGCGCTCGCGTTAGCGGAGACGCCGCGGCTCAACGCAAAGGTGTTCGGCATTCGAGAGAACGCGCTGCGGTGGTTGCAGCGCAAGCCTTACCTCGTCGAGTAGCCCCGATCGACTGGTTCGAGCGCTTCTGCGATTCGCAAACTCACCCCGGCGGCTTTATGTCGTGTTCGGCGACGCCTCGGTTCGTGTGTCGTTGGCCTCTGCGACTTCTCCGGCGGTACCGAGCTTCTCGACCACCGCGAAGCGTCCGTTTCCGCTCACGACTCGCTCGATCTCGGGGAAGATGTGGTCTGGAGCAACGATGAACGTGCGCGGGTTCGCGCGTATCGCCTCGTACTCGGCGAGCGTCGCCTTAACCGATGTCGTGCAGTTGGTGTCGGCGCATTCGCAGATCCATTCGCCAGCGGCCGAAGTGATCTCTGCGAAGACCTCGTTCATGTCCTCGATTCGTTCGTTGACGTTGCGGTAGAGCACCTGGTTCTCTGCGAGGCGCACTTCACGCAGTTTGGGGTCATCCGGCACTAGTCCTCCTCGGTGACGTTCACTCCCGAAGAGGAAGACCGCGCGCACTCCGCGACAAACGGCGGATGCTTTGGGGGGCACTCGTGGAGGCCCGCTTCGGCTACCACGAAGTGTAGAGCCGCTGGGTTCGTTTTTGTGGCTTTCGGGGTAGTCGATTCGTGCCGAGGCGCCCTTCTGTGCCCTCTCTCTGAGAACCACGGGTCTGAGGTTCTTGAGGACCCCCCGGCACGATGGAGCGACGGGAGGAGAACCCGACGGATTCGTTGCTTTTCGCGCTTCCCGACGGCCGCCAGGCCCACGTCTCCCTGCACTCCGCCGGTCTGATCCGCAACCGCCTCTGGACGCTCGGGATCACGCCCGGCGCGGCGACCGCGGCCGTGCGGATCAGCGAAGCCCTTTGGGAACGTTTCCGGTACGAGAAGAGCGTCGACTTCACCGACCGCGAGGTCGCACCGCTGCTCGAAGCAGCCAAAGTCGACCCGCCGACCTGGAGACACGCCGGCGGAGTTGCGCCGTCCATCCTCGCCGAAGACCGGGAACGCCTGCTAGCCAAGTGTGAAGAACTGCTCCAACTGCTACGCGCACAGCAAGACCACCAGAAGCTGGCGCGCCTGATCGACGACATCGACAAGCTCCGCGCCCGGATCCTCGCGGCGCGCGAGGCCTAGCTAAACCAGCTTGCGATCCGCAGAATCGGGTGCGCGTCCAGCAACGGACAGCCCATCCCGCAATTCGCAAAGCACCTCGGATCTAGTCCGCCGGCAAGCCTCCCGGCCCGTAGACGCGAATCGCGTGCCCTTCGGCGAGTATTGCGTGAACGGCTGCGAACCCCGTTGCGCGGTATCGAGATAACTCGCGGTCAATCGCATGCGGACTCGACTCCGCGAGGTCGCGCTCATGCTCGATCGCGCGTGCGACATCGTCATCGTTGGAGTCGGCGAGCGCTCTGAAGCTGCCGTCTGGAAATTCCAGATACGCGGGAACCAACAGCGCTTCCTCCAAGGAGCGCGGCCGTTCACCGGTCTCGACGGTTGCAGATACGACGCGCTTGACTGGCCAGGTTGCAGCTCTCTCGAACCGTTCGCGGGTCGCCACCTCGGTCATGATCTCATCTGGCTGTTGGCGTCACACACAGAGCGAATGTCATCGGATCGCGCCGACGCGCGCCCTGAACATCCGGCCTCACCTCCCTCAGTAGCGACCGCCGCGGGCACGGGCTCGCTCCGCGGAGACCTCATGCGCACGCGCCTCGAGCCCGTCCTCGAGTGGAGCAAGCTCGGACGGCTCGCCGCCGTTCCGGTGTGCGAGCGCCTGTTCGAGGAGCCAGTCCGCAAGCCACGGGTTCCGCGGGAGCAGCGGACCGTGGAGATACGTCCCGACGGCGCGGCCGAGCCGGCAACCCTCGTGACCGCTCTCGCCGTCGTTCCCAAAGCCTGCGACGACGCGTCCGAGCGGCTC
Source organism: Gaiellaceae bacterium (assembly GCA_036265735.1). Classification (GTDB taxonomy): domain Bacteria; phylum Actinomycetota; class Thermoleophilia; order Gaiellales; family Gaiellaceae; genus Palsa-739. Next base: position 12,603 of record DATAOK010000037.1, on the reverse strand, counting down.
GGCCCCCGGGTCGAGCCGCGTCCGGCCCCCGTGGTTCTCGAAGCCGGCGAGCGTTCGGGGCTTGCCCGGCTCGAGCTGGCACTCGAGGAGGACGTCGCCGATCATCCGGCGCTCGCCTGCGAACGTCTCGAGCGGGAGCAGGCCGACTCCGGGCATGTCCTCGCCATGGAAACCGCGGTAGCCGCGGCCGAGCAGCTGGTAGCCCCCGCACACCGCCAGCAGGGCGGCACCGCCGTCGACCACCGCCTCGATCAGCGGCGGCGCCTTCGCCGCGAGGTTCTCCGCGACGAGCAGCTGCTCGCGGTCCTGGCCGCCGCCGACGTAATAGAGATCGTGCGCCCCCGGGACGATCGGGTCATCCATGCCGATCGCGTCGACGTCGACCTCGTGCCCGCGCCACGCCGCGCGTCGCGCGAGCACGGCGATGTTCCCGCGGTCGGCGTAGATGTTGAGGTAGTCCGGATAGAGATGGCCGACGCGGATCTTCATGCAGCCCGTTCCCAGTACCGCTTTGCCAGGCCGCGCTCCGCGACGATGTCCTGCAGCTCGAGCATGGCGGTGTACGTCGGCAAGACGATGAGCTCGCCGCCGCCCGGTGTCAGCGACAGCCCGCGGTCGAGCGCGGTCGCCAGCTCCGGCTCGACGACGATCCTTGCCTCGTCGAGGCCGCCGTACTTCAAGCGCAGCCCGAGCTCGGCGGCTCGCGATCCGGTCGCGACGACCGTCTCGAGCCCGTCGAGCAGCGGCTCGAAGTCGACGTCCCAGATCCACGACACATCACGACCGTCCGCGATTGCGTCGTTCAACGCGATCACTGCGACTGTCGGTGCGCCGCCGTCGACGAGCGTGCGCACGGCTTCGTTCGCGCCGGCGGGATTCTTGATCAGCAGAAGCAGCAACCGCTTGTCGTCGACCGCGATTCGCTCGAAGCGACCGAATGCAGCACTGAACCGAGATAGTCCCGCGGCGACGTCGTCGAGCGGAACGCCGAGCGACAGTGCGAGCGTCGCAGCGCCGAGCGCGTTGTACACGTTGTAGAGCCCGGGCACCTGAAGCTCGACGCGCCGCGCCCCGTCGCGCGTGACGAGATCGAATGCCGCACGCTCGAGGCCGTGCAGCTCGACCGCACGAGCGGCGACGTCGAGCGCCGGGCGGCAATGACCGCAGTTCGGGCACGCGTAATCGCCGAGGTGGCCGACGTAGGCCGCGTGGTAGTCGTATGGCGTCCCGCAGCGGATGCAGTACTTGGAGTCGGCGGCGTGCTGCAGGGACGGCCGCGCGACGGAGGGGTCGTCGACGCCGTAGACGACGCCGGAGCCGAGCGACCCTACCTGCGGGTCGTCGCCGTTCAGCACGAGCACCGTCGCCTCGGGGAGGGCGGCGACCGCGGCGCGCCACCGCTCGGCGATCAGCTCGAGCTCGCCGTAGCGGTCGAGCTGGTCGCGGAAGAGATTGCCCAGGCAGACGGCGCGGGGCCGGACGCGCCGCAGCACCTCCGGGAGCGCCCCTTCGTCGACCTCGAGCAAACCGAGCTCGGCGCCGCCCGCCGCGAGCAGGGTGGACGCGACGCCGGACACGAGGTTCGCGCCGGAATGGTTGTGCGCGAGACGGAACCGGGGCCGCAGGATCTCCGCCGCCATCGCGGTCGTCGTCGTCTTCCCGTTCGTCGCGGAGATCACAGCCGCGCCGGCCGGAAGGCGCGACGCGAGGCGGTCGATCGCGCCGGGGTCGAGCTTCGACAGCAGCTTCCCCGGCACCGTCATTCCGGCGCCGCGCCCCAGACGCCGCGAAAGGCCCGCAACCGCCTTCGCCGCCGCGATCTCGACCGTCGTGAGCATGGCCCGAGCGTACGCCAGGTCCGGGGTACCTCGTTCGAGTGAATCTCCTCAACCGTGACCCATCCGGGGGAGGTTGCGTCCCCCACCTCGTCCTACGTTCAACCGGCTTGACGTGTATTTGCGGCCCCGGCGGATCACCGGCGGGCACACGAAAACGAGGAGAGAGGTCAGGGTAGATGCGGCATTCTCGAGCGAATTATGGTGATCGCTCGAACGCGCTTTGGGGACGTGGCTCGCGTGGCGAGTCGCGCTCGAATGCGCTCTGGGGTCGCGGCGGCCGTCGGGCCGGCGCGGCAGTTGTCATGGTTGCGGTCTTTGCGATGGCGTCGGTTGCCGCCGCAGGGATCACGAGCCAGAACGACAAGGGCGGCGGATACGACCTGAAAGCGCACGTTTCCGGCGACCTCCTGAGCGCGATCCAGCAGAACCCCTCGCAGACGTTCGACGTCATCGTCCAAGGTGACAAGAAGGGCACGAGCAAAGGCTTCTACAAGCAGCTCGTTGGCGACAACTACAGCAGCAACGTCCGCACGCAGTTCAGCACGATCGTCGGCGTGGAGGCGAGCCTGACGGGGAATCAGATCCTCGCACTCGGCAAGCGCTCCTACGTCACGTCGATCATCGCGAACGAGAGCGTGACGATGTCAGGGACGGCGCTGCCGATTACGAGCTCGCAGCTCTGGCCGTACGCGACGGGCGCTCCGGTCGACTGGACGAAGCAGAGCCCCGACGCCGCGACGATCGCGGTCGTCGACTCCGGCGTCCAGGGCAACCGGATCGACTTCGCCGGACACTTCCTCGGTCAGATCAACATCACGCCGGTCTCGGCGACGAACTCGCCCGGTGACGGTTACGGCCACGGCACGTTCGTGTCGAGCATCGCGGCCGGGTCTGCACCGCAGTACGCGGGCGCGGCGCCGCGGGCGGGGATCCTCTCGCTCGACGTCATGAACGATCAGGGTCAAGCGTCGGTCTCGGACGTGATCAAGGCTGCCGACTGGATCCTGGCGAACAAGGGCCAGTACAACATCAAGGTCGCGAACTTCTCGCTCCACGCCGTCAACAAGGCGAGCGTTCTGTTCGACCCGCTTGACGCGGCGGTCGAGAAGCTCTGGCTGAACGGCGTCACGGTCGTCGCGGCGGCGGGCAACTACGGCTCCGCGGATGGACCGAGCGGCGTGCAGTTTGCGCCGGGCAACGACCCGTTCGTGATCACCGTCGGCGCGACGGACATCGGCACGACGCTCGGCTCGAACGACGACGTCGCAGCTCCCTTCTCCGCCTGGGGGTACACGCCAGACGGTTTCTCGAAGCCGGACATCGCGGCGCCGGGTCGCTACATGATCGGCGCTGTTCCGGCGGGCTCGACGCTCACGCAGATGAAGCCGGCGAACGTGACCGATCCGGTCAACGGCTACATGATGCTGAGCGGCACGTCGTTCGCTGCCCCGATCGTGGCGGCGGCGGCGGCTCAGATGATCGTCCAGCATCCGCAGTGGGGCCCTGACCAGATCAAGGGCGCACTGATGGTGACCGCGACGCCCGAGCCGAAGGCGGCTCCTGGGTCGCTCGGCGTCGGAGACGTGAACATCGCGGCTGCTCGCCAGTACGCGAAGCCTCACCCGACTCCTCCGAACCCGAACGCGGCGCTGGAGCAGTTCCTCGTCACCACGGGGGACGGCACGCGGAGCTTCAACGCGACCGCGTGGCAGCAGGCCGCCCTCGCCAATAAGGCATGGGACGCGGCCGCCTGGTCGGATGCAGCCTGGAGCGACGCTGCCTGGTCGTCGGCAGCCTGGAGCGACGCGGCGTGGGCATCGGTTGCCTGGGCGTCCGTTGCCTGGGGCACCGCGGCCTGGAGCGACGCTGCCTGGAGTGACGCTGCCTGGAGCGATGCGGCCTGGGCCGACAACGCCAAGGGCGACGACGATACGTCCGATGCAGTTCCGGCGTCGACCGACGAGATGAGTGCTGCGCTCGCAGATCTCGGGATCGTCAACGGCGACTGCGACCCGACGATCGCCGACTGCGGCGGACTCTCGACCACCGTCTCGACCACGACAAGCACCGTGACGAGCACCGTCACGAGCCTCACCAACGGGCTGCTGCCCTAGGCAGCCGGCCGATCTACCCTGCACCTGCGAAACGGGCCCCGGCGAACGGGGCCCGTTTTTCGCTTGGTCAAGCGGAGCGAATCCTCCGAACGGGTGACGCCGCGGAGCGCTATCGCTCCGACAATTTCGTCATGGCTCTGCGGCCGCGAATTCCGCTGCTCGACCACACGATGCGATGAGCGCCGCGCCCGAGCAGACGGTCGGCGCGGGGCTGCATGAGGCGCCGCTCCCGGAAGAGCCTTCCGTCCGCGGAACCGGATTGCCGCGCGCGGCGAAGATCTATCTCGCACTGCTCGGCGTCGGCGCGCTCGCAGCGGCCGGCAAGTTCTATCTCGGCGCGCCGGACGTCAAGCACGGTTGGTGGGAGTTCGTCGCGCTTGCAGCGGCGGCGACGCTCGCCCACACGTTCCCGGTCAAGTCGCCGCCGAACGCGATGTACCACACGTCGGTGCTCTTCCTCGTCGCGGCCGCCCTGCTGCTGCCGCCCGAGCTCCTCGTGCTCGTCCCGCTCGTGCAGACGATTCCCGAGTGGCTGAAGGACCGGACGCCGTGGCCGATCGAGTGCTTCAACATCGCGAACTACACGCTCAACGCGCTCGCGGCGTGGGGGGTGGCGGACCTCATCCTTCACCACGCAGGCGGCGCGATCCCGAACTACGACGCGCGTTTCGCCGCGGCCGGCCTCGCCGCGTCCATCGCGTTCGTGACAGCCAACCACGTGCTCGTCGCGACGATCCTCAAGCTCGGCCGCGGCCACAGCTTCCGCGAGTCGGACCTCTTCGGCGCCGAGGCGATCTCGGTCGACCTCGTCAACACGATCCTCGGCGTGTCGCTCGCCGCCTTCTGGCACTGGAACCCGTGGCTCATCTTCGCGGCGCTCGCGCCACTCGTCGTCGTCCACCGCTCGCTCAGCGTCCCCAAGCTCCAGGCCGAGGCGCGCGTCGACCCGAAGACCGGCCTCTACAACGCACGCTACTTCGCGACGACGCTCGCGGCCGAGATCGCGCGTGCGTCGCGCTTCGAGCGGCCGATGTCGCTGATCATGGCCGACCTCGATCTGCTGCGCGACATCAACAACACCTATGGGCACCTCGCGGGCGACGCCGTGCTGAAGGGTATTGCGGAGGTCTTCCGCCAAGAGCTGCGCCACTACGACGTGCCGGCGCGGTTCGGCGGCGAGGAGTTCTCGATCCTCTTGCCGGAGACGCCGCCGGAGCAGGCGTTCGAGATCGCCGAGCGCATCCGCCGTGCGGTAGCGGAACGCGGCTTTGAGGTGGAGACGGCCGCCGAGCCGATCCGTGCCACGGTCTCGATCGGCGTCGCCGGCTTCCCGAAGGACGGGCTTGACGCGAACGAGCTGATCCACCAGGCCGACCTCGCGGTCTATCGCGCGAAGCTCCAAGGTCGCAACCGCGTCCTGGGCGCGAGCACGGAGCCGCTCCTGATGGCCTCCGAGCGCGGCGCGAAGCTGCGCGCGGTTGCAGAGGACGGCGAGCACGTCACGCCGCTGCCGACTGTCGATCGGATCGAAGCGCAGGAGGACCGGCGGACGCCGAAACCGCGCACGCTGCACGGCCCGACCTTCTTCCAGCTGTCGACGCGCCTCGCGCTCGTCGTTGCGTCCGTGAGCGTGATCGGGATCGGCGCCGGCGCGGCCGGCCTGATCTGGGGCGGCAGCCACGACTACGTCGGACTGCTCGCGGTGCTGGCGCTCGTCGGTGCGGGCCAGGCGCTCTCCTTCGAGCTCGCCGAGGTGGAGGGCTCGCTATCCGTCAGCGTCGTCGGCTCGCTTGCAGGCGCAGCGCTCTTCGATTACCGCGCGGCGCTGCCGCTCGCGGTGACGATCGCGGTCGTCGACTGGAGCGCACGGCGCAACTCGCTCCACACCGTCGTCTACAACGTCGGGACGATGGCGCTGTCGTCCCTCGCGGCGGCATCGGTCTTCACGATCTATTCGGGCGTCGGGAACATCGGCCGGCTCGTCGTCGTCTTCGGGCTCGGCCCGCTCGCAGGCGCCGTCTACTTCGGCGTCAACATGGGGCTCCTCAGCTTCGCGTCGGGCGTCGAGGGCCACGAGTCCCCGTGGGCGGTGTTCCACGAGCGGTTCGCATGGCTGCTCCCGCACTACGTCGTGTACGGCGGCATCGCCGCGGTCATGGGCATCGGCTACGACGCCGTCGGCCTCTACGGCCTCGCGGTCTTCGCGGTGCCCCTGCTGCTGATGCGCAAGACGCAGGAGGCGTACCTCAAGCACACGCAGCGCTCTGCGCAGAAGCTGCGCGAGGCGGCAGAGACGATCCAGTCGCAGAACGTGTCGCTCGAGCAGGCGAACAAGCTGCTCCGCGAGCGCTCGACGGCGGCCATGGAGTCGCTCTCGGCGACCGTCGACGCGCGCGACTCGTACACCGCCGGCCACTCGCGCCGTGTGCAGCAGCTCTCGCTCGCGATCGGCCGGGAGCTCGGGCTCTCGCAGGCCGAGCTCGACCTGCTCGGCCACGCCGCGCTCTTCCACGACATCGGCAAGCTCGCGATTCCCGACGCGATCCTTCTCAAGCCGGCGAGCCTGACCGGCGCCGAGTGGGCGCTCATGCAGCGCCACGCCGAGGAGGGCGCGCGGATCATCGACCGCCTCGGCTTCCTCCAGGACGCCGTCCCCGCGATTCGCCACCACCACGAGCGCTTCGACGGCACCGGCTACCCGGAGCGGATCTCCGGCGAGGAGATCCCGCTCGGCGCCCGGATCATCCACGTCGCAGACGCCCTCGACTCGATGCTGACGACGCGCATCTACCGCGCTGCCCGGCCCGTGAACGAGGCGCTCTCCGAGGTGAAGGAGAAGGCCGGCACCCAGTTCTGCCCGCGGTGCGTCGGCGCCCTCGAGCGGATTCTCCCGCTCGACGCCGTCGTCGGCCAGGTCCCGCGCCTCGATCCGCCGACGCGGCCGAAGCTCGTCCGGGTCTCTTAGCCCGTACTTGCGCTTTTTCTAACCTGCTCTACCATTCTTGGCATGCCCCAGAAGCGCCGCTTCCGGGCGGTCGCAGACATCGATCCCGCGAAGCTCGCGGAGTTTCAGGCCGGGATCCGCAAGCGCTACTCCGACGACCAGATCCTCGCCGAGCTGCGTGACTGCGCAGAGCGGCTCGGCCGGTCGCCGACGATGCGCGAGTTCTCGGACGACAAGCAAACGTCCGTGCATCCCCAGACGGTGATCGAGCACTACGGCTCGTGGAACGCCGCGAAGCGTGCCGCGGGGCTCGTGCCGCGGCGGTTTGCGACGCGCGACGAGCTGCTCGGGCTCCTGAAGGCCCTGGGGGAGGAGCTGGGCCGGCCGCCGACCGCCCGCGACATCGACGAGCACAAAGGCCGCATGCCGTCGAAGTCGCTCTACTGGCACACGTTCGGATCGCTCACGAATGCACTCCGCGACGCCGGGTTCGACGTGCCGGTGGGGGAGGAGCGGCTCGAGCGCGCGATCGAGCAGGGGACAGCGCTCGCGCGGAGGCTCGGCCGGCTGCCGAAGTTCGCAGACTGGGCGGAGGCGCGGAGAACCGACGAGTCGCTCCTCACGGAGTGGCAGGTCTATCGAATGCTCGACGCGAGGCGAGGCGCCTGGTCGACGTTCCAGTTCCTCGTGCGCGAGCGCCTCGACGAGCAGGGCGTTCGCGTGTCCACGGACGGGAAGCTTCTAGACGGCCGCAAGCACCGCTAGGCGCTCGAGGCAGGAGAGACCCTCCTGCGGTGCGCGGACTGCGGGAAGAGCGACCGGATCCGTGTACGAGAGATCCGGACGGAAGCGCTCGTCGCGCACGATCTTTGCGTCGTGGAGCGCGAGGAACGTGCCCATCTTCACCTCGCGCTTGCGTAGCTTCACGCACGTGTACTGCTCGACGACCTCGAGCGCCATCTTCGTCGACGCGAAGAAGACCTCGTGCTTGCCGGCCCCGAGCCAGAGCGGCCGGCCGGCTCCGCGCGCCACGAACACGGTTCCGGCGACGCGCTCGTCGAGCCACGCCGTCGCAAAGGACCCGGTCAGCTCCTCGAGCGCACGCGGGTCGTTCTCAGAATGCGCTGCGAGGCAAAAGATCGCTTCGGAGTCGACCGTCATGCGCGGCTCGCAGCGCGCACAACTGTGCGGTGCGAGGAGCTCGTCGTCGTTCAGGATGATCCCGTTGTGGATCCCGACGACCGGGCCGTGCCGGACCGGGTGGTTGTTCGCGGGGATCGACGGATGCCCCTTTGTGTAGTCGCGGACGTGGACGAGGACCTCCGTCGCGGTTTGCGGCACCGAGATGCGGTCGAGCAGCTGGCTCGCCGGCGTGCGCTGCTTCGCGACGACTGGGTAGGCATGAGCAGGGCTGCGGAAGGCGTAGCCGACCGCATCTGCGCCGCGCTCTGCGATCCCCGCGAGCAGGGATTGAGCCGCGAGCGTCCGGTCGACCGAACTGCGCACAGAGAGGCTGTATCCCGCGATGCCGCACATGGTTCAGGTGGTGTCCTCGGAAAGACCCTCGTCAGTATCGCCGCGAATCTTTATCCCCAAGTTAGCGAGGCTCTCGGCGGGTACCTATCGCGAATCTTCCTTGTGACTATCAAGGGATACGACGGTTGCGCCGATAACGACCGCGATGGAGCCGCGGCCGCTCACAGACGACCCATCCGGCGATCAGCAGCCTGCCGAGGACTCGACCGAGCCCCGGCTCGAGCTCGTGCCGGCGCTCGACGACCCGGACGCCGCCGAGGCCGAGACGGAAGAGGTCGAGGAAACCGAGGACAGGGAGGAGCCGGAGTCGGCTGAGCTCGAGGCGCTCGAGCAAGCCGTGCAGGCTCAGGATCCGCTGAAGCTCTACGTGCGCTCGATCGGCGGCGGCCCGCTGCTGACACGCGCGGAGGAGCGCGAGCTCGCGCGCCTCAAGGACATGGGCGACGAGGCCGCAAAGCGCAAGCTGATCGAGTCGAACCTCCGGCTTGTCATGTCGATCACGCGTAACTACACGAAGGCGGGCGTCCCGCTGCTGGATTTGATTCAGGAGGGCAACCTCGGCCTGATCCGCGCGGTCGAGAAGTTCGACTACCGCATGGGCTACAAGCTCTCGACGTATGCGACGTGGTGGATCCGCCAGGCCGTGACGCGTGCGCTCGCCGATCAGGGCCGGACGATTCGCCTGCCGGTGCATGTCGCCGAGCAGGTGCGGCGGTTGCTGCGGACGCGCCGGCAGCTCGCGCAGAAGCTGAACCGCGAGCCGACGATCGCGGAGCTCGCGAAGGAGTCGGCTTTGGAGGAGAAGCGCGTGCAGGATCTGCTCGATCTCGTCGAGGTCCCTGTGTCGCTCGAGACGCCTGTCGGTGACGGCGAGAGCCTCTACGGCGATCTGATCGAGGACACGCACACCGAGACGCCGGACGAGACGACCGCACAGCGGTCACGCTCGAACGAGCTCGCGCGTGCGCTCGCGCACCTGAACCCACGGATGCGCCGCGTCCTCGCGCTTCGTTTCGGGCTCGACGGCGAGACCCCGCAGACGCTCGAAGAAGTCGGCGCAGGGCTCGGCATCACGCGCGAGCGCGTGCGTCAGCTCGAGTCACGCGCGTTGCGGGAACTGCGCCTGGCAGCGCCCGATCTCGAGCTGTATCTGCGCCAGGAATAGCGCCCGCTTACGCGGACGCCATCATTTGCATTTCACGCAGGCCGGCGAGGCGGCGTAACGACTCGAGCTCGATCTGCCGCACGCGCTCGCGCGTCAGGCCGAGACGCTTGCCGATCTCCTCGAGCGTCTTCGGCTCCTCGTCGACGAGGCCGTAACGCAAAACGAGCACGTGCCGCTCGCGGTCCGGCAGCGCCTGCAGTGCGACCGCAAGGGCCTGGCTGCGCAGCGACGTCTCGACACGGTCTTCGGGCAGCGGCTCGTCGCCGGCGACGAAGTCGCCGAACACGGCATCCTCTTGCTCGCCGACCGGCTGGTCGAGTGACGCGGACGCGCGTGCTGCTGCTTTCACCTCGCGTGCCTGCTCGATCGGCAGCGACGCCTCGTCGGCGATCTCGTCGAGCGTCGGCTCACGGCCAAGCTCCATCCACAGCGTGCGCTCGGCGCGATTCATCTTCTGCATGCGCTCGACGATGTGGACCGGCATCCGGATCGTGCGCGCCTTGTCGGCGAGCGCACGCGCGACGGCCTGGCGGATCCACCAGGTCGCGTACGTCGAGAACTTGTAGCCGCGGCGCCAGTCGAACTTCTCGACGGCGCGGATCAGGCCGAGCGTGCCTTCCTGGATCAGGTCGAGGAAGGGGAGACCCTGATTTCGATAGTTCTTGGCGATTGAAACAACGAGGCGGAGATTCGACTGGATCATGTGCTGCTTCGCGTTCATGTCGCCGCGCTCGATCTTCTTCGCGAGCTCGACCTCTTGCGCCGCGGTCAGGAGCGCGTGCTTCCCAGCCTCGCGGAGGAAGAGCTGCAGGGCGTCGGTCGTCGTCTCGACCGGCTGGACGGCCGCCGGGGGCGGCGCGGGCTCGGGCTCTTTCTCTTCGGGCTCCTCCGCGAGCAGCTCGATGCCGCGGCGGTCGAGCTCCGCATAGACCGACTCGATCTCGAGCGGATCGAGCTCCATCGGCTCGAGCAGCTCGATCAATTCCTGGTGACGCAGCTGGCCGCTGGACTCGGCCGTCTCGAGCAGTGCCGCAAGCTCCTCGTTAACGAGGATCGACTCGATCTCAACGGTCACCATCGTCCCCCTGGTCAGAGATTTGCCCCATGCACTCATTCCCTCGCCTTCACCCAACCCAAACACTTCAGTCCGCCCTAAATCAAGTGCCCAGCGCGGGCAGGTCAGGCGCTGACCGGAGGCCCCAGCGGCCTGTCATTGCCGAAGGCCAGGCCGGCGGCACCGCTGTCCCAGCGACCGGGCTTGCCTGGCGCAGGGTCTGCGTCGACCCGGTCATGTGCATATCGAGCATCGTCACCGACGCGGAAAAGCCTGCACCGATCGGGAGCGCCCGGCATCGGGATCGGCCCGACAGTTCGCTACGGGAAAGCCACATCGCGCGTGCACGGGAATGGGCGTTATGTCAAGTTGGACTGGAAACGATCCGCCCCCTCGCTAGGCTCACGGCTGTGAGGCGCCTTCTGCTCGGGGCCGCTGTGATCGCTGCGTTGGCTGCTCCGGGGCTTGCGCGGGCGGAGTTGATCCCAGGCACGACCGGCGCGCGGGACTCGCTGCTCGCGCTCCGGAGCGACGGCACTCCGCTCGTCGCGTACGTCGCCGCCGACAGCAGCGTCGTTCTCGTTTCACGCAGCGCCGGCGGCGCCTGGACGTCGCAGACGCTCGCTTTGCCCAAGCTCGCGTCCGCGCCTGCGCTCGTCGGGCTCGCCCAGACCGCGACTGGCGCCGCGCTCCTCGCAGAGGCGACGAACGGCAGCCGGCTCGTCCTCGTGGAGCAGCGGAACGGCGCCTGGACGAGCCGCGTGATCGCGAACGCGCCGGTTGCGGGCGCCCTGGGCTTCGGCGGCCTCGCGACCGACCTCGCCGGACGGCCCGTGATCGCGTATGCCTCGCTTCTCTCCTCACGTAAGACGGCGCTCAAGCTCGTCCGCGAGAACGCGGCCGGGAAGCTCTCGACCGAGGCGATCACCAAGCTCGGCTTCCCGTCCTCGAGTGACCTCCCCACCGTCGCGCCCACCGTCCTGCCGAGCGGAAAGGTGCGGATCGTCGAGGCCTACTCAGGCGCCACGATCGAATGGGCGCGCGCGAAGAACGGCAAATGGATCGGCCAGTTCCTCTTCTCCAACGGCCTCGCCCAGCCCGCCGGGGTCGCGCGGGCCGTCCCGAACCCGGCCGGCGACGCGTGGAGCACCTGGACGGAGCTCTACACGAGCGCCGGCGAGAGTCACGTGCTCCTGGCGCAGAACACGAACGCCGACCACACGACGATCCTCGACACCCACGCGTTCGTCGTCGGCCTCGCAACCACTCAAGCCGGCCCCGAGGTGGCCGCCGACGACTACGTCGACCTCCTCGGCGCCCGAACGGTCTATGCCGGCCTCGTCCTGTCGCCGGCCGGTACGCCCGTCGAGCTTGACGGCGACCTCGAGGGCTACGCGGCCGAGGCCGGCGGCGGCCGCCAGTACCTGCTCCTCGACGCCGCCGGCGTCTCCTGGTACCGCTCCCCCACCGCGCCGACCGCTCGCGTGACGCTCTCGGCGGCGGTCGACGGCGCCTCCTTCGTCCTCACCGGGGCGGTGACCGGCGCGCCTGCCGGCGGAAGCGTCGAGATCGACCGTGAGACCGGACAGGGCCAGGAGCTTCTGACGACCGTCCCCCTCGCAGCCGACGGGACGTTCACGCTCACGGATCTCCCGCCGACACGCCCCCTCACGTACCGCGCGGTCTACCGAGATGTGAACGGTGTTCCGCTGGCCTCGCTCGTCCGCACGATCCTCGGCGCCTGAGCCCGACCCTCTTGCCGCCGCGCCCGACCAGCGCGGGCGCGGCCCACACACGCCACGAGGTGCGGTTTCCGCCCGCACGCGAAGCGTGCGCGCGTCCGAGCCGGCGAGCAAAGCACAGTGCAGCGAAGCGGTCGCCGGCGAGCCGTTAAATAGGATTCGCCGAGCCGCTTGCGGTTTCGTTCACAACACCGTCTGACTTTCCGATCT